>NZ_JAYEZO010000002.1:636968-1273937 GCF_037031285.1 Halobellus sp. LT62 | reverse complement strand
TTTGTCACTCTCGGTGTTCAAACAGGAGAGTTCTATCACGAATTAGCCTCAGTTTCCCGAGGTTATTCGCGTCTGTAGGGTAGATTGGCCACGTGTTACTGAGCTTTTCGCCACGAGTGTGAACTCGTGCGACTAGCATGGCTAAATCGGACTCCGATAGCAATGGCCTCCGGCAGGATCAACCGGAATGGGTCCCTCCCCGAAGGGAGGGGGGTGTGGCGGGATTTCCTCTCCGTGAAGAGAGGAGATCACCAAATATCATTGCGTGGTCCGTTCAGTGGTTCAGTGGACACCAGACAGGTGTCACCGAACCACCAAGGCTAACATCAGATCCCATCTGTACGGCGGACCGCAGGGGTGGAATCCTCATTCCGTGTCCGACTTTAGCGAAACGGTGTACGGGTATAAACCCGTTGAATCCGTCGCGCCCCGCGGCGGATGCCACGGGAGTCGGAGAACGATCGCGGACGGGGTTCAACCGCCCGCAGTCGCGTTGTGTTCTTCGCATTACTGTCTGATGGGAGGGTTGTACTTAACGCCGTTGATCCCGAACGATCTTCGAAAAATTGTGGAAGATATGTGTGATCGTCTAACAACACGTGTGTTATCGGCTTGCAGCTGAACGTTCGATCAATTGACGGTTCTCCCCCGCGGGCGCGCGATAGAGCACTAAGTGATGCGTAGCTATAGTAGCGTTTGCAAGTCTTCACTCACTCGACCGCACGACAGCGTGCGGCCGGATGAGAAATCAGTTGCAAACGCTACTATACGATGATACCGACTCCACTGAGATCGGGCCGCCGGAGATGGCTACGAGACCACCAACAACGGCGGCAACTGACTGTGAGCACCGTACCCGGCGACCCCCGTATACTCGAAATCTGATGTCGCCCCAGAGTCTCTCGCCGCACCGTCCAGTAAGAAGTCTCTGCGGACGTACGATACTCACGACGGGCGTATCGCCGCCAACGTCCGAGGAGTGGGTGCGTTCTCACGCGACCGCTTCTCACCCACGAACGTCTAAACGGGACGACGGGAACCGGAGACGTCTATCGCGATCGCCGGGAGGGTTCGCTCTCTGAGAACCGTTCATTTATAACGGGGCTTTATAAGGGAGGGCGAAGATAGTCCGACAGAGTATGAGTGCGCCCGCAGATTCAATCGAGATTCAGAACGTAGTCGCATCGACCGGCATCGGCCAAGAGCTCGACCTCGAGGCACTCGCCGAGGACCTTCCCGGTGCGGACTTCAACCCAGACAACTTCCCCGGACTCGTCTATCGGACGCAGGAGCCGAAGGCGGCGGCGCTCATCTTCCGTTCCGGGAAGATCGTCTGTACGGGCGCAAAGAGCATCGACGACGTCCACGAGGCGCTGGGAATCATCTTCGACAAACTCCGCGGACTGAGTATTCCTGTCGACGAAGACCCCGAAATCACCGTCCAGAACATCGTTTCGAGCGCGGATCTGGGTCACAACCTGAACCTGAACGCCCTCGCGATCGGTCTGGGCCTCGAAGACGTCGAGTACGAGCCCGAACAGTTCCCCGGCCTCGTCTACCGGATGGACGAGCCCGAAGTCGTCATTCTGCTGTTCGGCTCCGGAAAGATCGTCATCACCGGTGGCAAGCGGACCGACGATGCGAAGACGGCGGTCGAAGAGATCGTCAAGCGGATCGACGACTTGGGCCTGCTGGGATAAGGATCGGAGTTCGTTCGACAGGATAATAGCGACCCAAGCGAACGTGTGAACGGATGAACGCGCGGGACGACATCGCGTTTTTGGCCGGATCGGAGACCCGAATCGACGTCCTTCGAGCGTTGCGGACGACAGCCAGCAGACCGAGTGAACTGGCTGACCAGTGCGGGTGCGCCCGTGAAACCGCACAGCGGGCCGTCGGGGCGTTCGTCGAGCGAGGGTGGGCGAAGAAGGTGTCCACTGAGGAAGGATACCGTCTCACGCGGGCGGGCGAGTTCGTGGCGAACAGCTACGATCGGTTCGAGGAGTGTATGGTCGTCTCGAATCGGTTCCGGACGCTTCTGCGTAACTTGGGGACGACGACCGGTAAAATCGACTGCGACACGCTCGCTGAGGCGACGTACACGGAGGCGACCGCGGAGAACCCGCACGCCCCGCTGGATCGGTTTGTCTCGGTCGTCGGCGAGGAGCCAGTCGGCGAGTTTTACGGGATCACGCCGATCGTGAGCCGCGTGTTCAATCAGGCCGCGGGGCGGGTCATCGGCGACGACACGGTCGTTCAGCTGATCGTCGATAGCGACGTGTTGAGTACGTCGGCCGAGGAGTACCCCGAAGCGCTCGAACGGGCGAGCGAACTGGACGGATTCACCCTCTACGTCTCCGGGGAACCGCTCGAATCCGGCCTGATGCTCGTCGACGGCCACGCGTACCTCGGCGCGTACGACGAGCACGGAAACCTCGTCGCGAGCGCTGACGGGACGAGCGACGAGTTCGTCTCGTGGGCCGAACACGCGTTCGAGGACGTTCGAGACCGAGCGGACGCTTGGTCGTGAAACGCCCTCGTTCACGGACATCACGGCCGATGCCGACGACCACGAGATCAGCAACAAGAGTTTTACGGCCACTCTCCCGTATACTCCATAACTCACGGGAGTCGTATGGACCTCACAGAACGCATCGAACGTCGGCGTACCCGGCGGAGTAAGAACGAACTGGTCGTCGATCGCGACTCGCTGAATCCCGCGGTTCACCCCTCGGAACCGGTGGGAAGAGAGACGCTGTTCGAGGCGCTGCTGAACGCGATCGACCCGCTTTTCGATCGATCCGTTCCGCCGAACGCCTACGTCTGGGGGCCGCGAGGATCCGGGAAATCCTCGATCATAACCGCGTTGATCTCGGCGCTCGACGCGGAGGTGACCGCGAGCGATCCCTTCTACACCGCGACGCGGGGCGGGAGCGACCGTCCCGACGTGCAGTTCGTCTACTTGGACGCGCGACGAGCGACGAGTCGGTTTCGGCTGTACCGACAGCTCCTCGACAGTCTGCTCGTGGAAACGATCCCCGAGCGCGGGGTGAGCACCGACGCGCTCAGAGAACGGATCGCCGAGGTGGTGGACGCCAACGAGACAGTCCTCGTCGCCGTCGACCACCTCGGCGAGCCGGGGACGATCAGCCTCGCCGATCTCTACTCGTTCTTCGAACCGTTCGAGGATCTCGCGTGGATCGGTGTCGGTCGGACGCCTCCCGAGGAGCTCTCGCTGCCGATTCCGGAGCAGCGGATCCACGTTCCCGCCTATACTTACGAACTCGTCGATATCCTCACCGTTCGTGGCTCTCGCGGGCTATCACAGACGCTCGATCACGTCCACGCCCAACGGATCGCCGAGTGGGCCGACGGCGACGCTCACGACGCGTTGGCCGCGCTGTTCGTCGCGGCGATCAACGCCGAGGCCGACGGCGCAACGCGGCTCCGGGACGAAGACGTCGACGTCGGTACCGCGTCCGTTCCGACCGGTGGCATCCCCACCGGGACGGTGCTCTCGCTCTCGGACAACGAGCAGCGTGTGGTCGCACAGCTCGTCGAACTCTCGCTGGACAGTGAGGTCACGATCGAAGCGGCGGCCGAACGGATCGCCGAGCGAACGAATTTGACCGGCGGGACGGTCAAGCGACTCCTGTACGAACTGGCCCAGCGTGGCGTCCTCGAACGGCGCGAAGTGACCGTCGGCCCGCAGGCGACCGGCCGCCGTCCCAGCGGGGTCGAACTGAATTTCTCAGAACGGTTGTTCGCGGCGCTGCGAGACGAATGACGGACGAGACCTATATCGGAGCACTCGATCAGGGGACCAGCGGGACCCGCTTCGTGGTGTTCAACACGGCCGGTGAGTCGGTCTCGGCGGCGTTCACCGCCCACCACCAACGGGCCACGCCGCCGGATAGGGTCGAGTACGATCCGCTGAAACTGTGGGGCTGTGCGACCGACGCGATCCGCCGGGGGCTCGCCCGAGGCGACGTCGACTCCGAACAGTTGCGGACGCTCGGAATTTCGAGTCAGCGACAGACGGTGCTCCTCTGGGACGCCGAATCCGGTCGTCCGGTTACCCGCGCGCTGAGTTGGCGAGACCGACGGACGGCGGCGCAGATCAGCGCACTCGACGCCGCGGAAAAACGGCTTATCAGAGAGCGAACGGGACTGGAGCCAGATCCGTACTTCGCCGCCCCGAACGCCACGTGGCTCCTCGACAACGGAGGCGAGCCGTGCAACGGCGTCGAGCGCTCGGTCAGAGGGACGCCACATCACGAGCGGACTGCCGGTGGCGACTCGCTCCGCGAGCGGGCGGCCGCAGGCGAGGTTCTCCTCGGCACCGTCGACGCGTGGTTGCTCTACAACCTCACCGGTACGCACGCGACCGACGTCACCAACGCCGCACAGACGATGCTGTTCGACATCCGCAAGCGCGAGTGGGACGACGACCTGCTCGACCTGTTCGACGTGCCGCGTGCGGCGCTGCCGACGGTTCACGCCTCCAGCGACCCCGACGGATTCGGGATGACCGATCCGGACGGAATTCTCAACGCGGCGATCCCGGTGACGGGCGTGATGGGCGATCAGCAGGCGGCATTGCTCGGGCGCGTCGCCTGCGCGGACGCCGACGCGAAAGTCACCTACGGGACGGGAAACTTCTTCCTGCAGAACACGGGCACCGAACCGGTCGACGCCGACGGGGAGCTGTTGACGACGATCTGGTTTCAGCGCGCCGGAGAGGACCCGCAGTACGGGCTGGAAGGACCGGTGTTCGCCACCGGAGCCGTCTTGGAGTGGCTTCAAGAGATCGGGTTGCTCGAAGACGCCGGTGGGTTCGATCAGACCGACCGAACCGGCCAGCCGGGGGCGGGACAGCTCGTCCCCGCCTTCGGCGGACTGGGCGCTCCGGATTGGGTGCCCGACGCCCGGGGCGGGATGTTCGGGCTGCACAGGGATGTCGGCGGCGAGGACATCGTTCGGGCGGCCGTAGAGGCGATCGCTTTCGGGACGCGAGCCGTGGTAGATGCCGCCGAGGACGCGACGGGTGTCGAACACGACCGCCTGCTCGTCGACGGCGGTGCGATCCAAGACGACGTGTTCGCACAGTGTCAGGCCGATCTCATCGATCGACCGCTCGTCCGATCGGACGTGACGCAGACGGCCGCACTCGGCGCGTGCTTCGCGGCGGGGCTCGCAGTAGATATCTGGGACGACCTCGACGACATCGACGCCTGCCGTCCGACCGGTCGGACCTTCAGGCCGTCGAGTGACAGCGACGTCGCCGTCGACGCCTACCGGGACTGGCGGGAGGTCGTCGAGGCGGTCGCAAGCGTCTATCAATCCGCGTGACGGTCTCGTCGAACGTGATTTACTCACAGATATGTAGTTGTACGTAATTCACATACCGCTCCGTATACGCGTTTGTTCGGTTCAAATACCGCACAACGTGCGTATCGAACGTCCGAACGAGCGATACGGGGCTATATACCGACAGATAGCCGTATTGATTCGGAATTTTCGGTAGAACACGACGTTGGTGTCGGAAAGAGTTGAAAAAGACGTATAAAACAGTTTTGACCACCAACAAATTTATGACAATTTCTCACGAAGTCGTTTACGGTCGCTCGCTATGGTGAAAATTAACAAACCGACTACGCGACGCAGCGTCCTCGCATCGAGTGGAGCAGTCATCGGCGGAAGCCTCGCCGGCTGTATGGGTGGCGGCGGTGACGGAAGCGGTGATAGCGGTGACGGAAGCGGCGGTGACGGAAGCGGCGAGAGCTGTTCCGGAGAGACGTACGACGTCGGCTACGGCGATTCGCAGACGACAGTGTGTTCGGACGCCTTCCCGACGAACGAACAGCTCTACGTGTACTGTGTCCAGTCCGGCTGGATGAACTGGCCGTCCGTGATGGAAGCGTTCAACCAAGAGTACGGGGTCGAGCTCAACGACAACGATCGGTCTTCCGGAGAAGCGCTCCAAGACGCGCGATCGCAAGCGCAGAGCCCGACGCACTCGGCGTTCAACGGCGGGTACACCTTCGCGATTCAAGCGATGAACGACGGTCTGACGCAGGCGTACAAGCCGGCGAACTGGGACAAAGTCCCCGACAACGCGAAAACCGACAACGGCCACTGCACGTCGACGCGAAAGGTGACGACAGCGTTGACCTATCGGAAGGACATCTTCGAGGAACGCGGGCTCGACGAGCCGCAGACGTGGGAGGACCTCAAGCATCCCGACATCATGCAGGACCTCGCACTCCAGACGCCGCAGGCGGCGGTCGGTCTCGCGGCCGCACTGTCGATCAACAACGCCTACGGCGGGGGCCTCGACGACGTCCAGCCGGTGATCGACTACTACAACACGATCCAAGAGGGCGGGGCGGAGTTCACCGACAACTTCCTCGCGCAGTTCACGAGCGGTGAATACTCGTCGTTCATCCGCTATGACTACTCGGGGCTGGACCTGAAGTACAACGTCGAGGACCTCGACGAAGACCAAGTCGGCGTGGCGCTCTTGGAGGGCCCCGACGGCAACGCCGGGGCGTTCAACGCGCTGTACGGCTACGCGATGCTGGCGGACGCGCCGAACCCCGAAGCCGTGAAACTGTTCATGGATTACGTCCTCTCTATCGAGGGTCAACAGCACTTCCTCGACGCCTACGCGCGGCCGATTCGCGCGCCAGAGATGGAAATGCCGGACGAGTTCCCGCCGCAGAGCCGGTACGACGAGACGCAGTTCACCGTCGACCAGTCCACGCTCATCGAGAACCAAGATTCGATCATCCAAGATATCACGCGCGGAGCTGACATCTAACCGATGGGGGCAGATCACGTATCGCCGGGTGCGCGGGTCGCAGAAGCCGTTCAGACCACCGTTGGATCGTTGGTGTCACCCGCGACCGAGCGACAACGGGAAATCAGGCGAGTTATCGCGCTTTGTCTCCCGTTTTCGGTCCTCCTCGTATTCTCCGGCGTGTTCCCGTTGACGGAGATGGTTCGGATCAGTTTCTCCGAGAGCCGTCTGGTGACCGAAGGGTTCACACTCGAATTTTACCGGACGCTCGCGGCTGATCCGTACTACCGAACGATCGCGTTCAACACCGTCTGGTTCGCGGCGGCGACGACGGTCACGTCGATCTGCGTCGCGGTGCCCGTCGCACACGCCTTAGAAAAGTACGATCTTCCAGCGAAATCGGTGATTCTCACCGTCCTGTCGTTCCCGAACAGTCTGCCGGGGATCGTTGCAGCGTTTATGATCATCATCCTGTTCGGCAACACCGGCGTTCTCAGCAACGTTATCGCGTTCCTTTCGGGGCAGTCGCGGATCGACGTTGCGATCGCAACGAGCGTCGGCGGGCTGTTCTTCGCGTACATCTACTCGATGATCCCGCGAGCGCTCCTGTTGCTTCGCGGGACGTACGCCGAAGTAAATACCGACGCAGAGGAGGCCGCGCGGTCGCTGGGCGCGACTCCACTAGAGACGTTCCGATACGTCACCCTTCCACAGATCAAACCCGGGCTCATCGGCGCCTTCATCCTCGTGTTCAGAACGGGACTGGCCATCTTCGGGACCGTCCTGATCCTGAAGGGGCTCCTCGTCTGGACCCTGCAGATCGACCGCGAGTTGGCACAGGGATTCAACATCGCACAGGCGTCGGCGATGGCGACCGTGTGGTTCGTCGTCGTCCTCGGATTCACCGTGCTGATGTTACGCTACACCTCCGCGGAGGTGAGCATCTGATGGCCGACCGGTTCGAACGGGGGAGCCTCTCAGCGCGGTTCGGTCGCCAGACCGTCAAAGCCGTGTTGGCGTTGACTCTGTTTTTCTTGGCGTTCCCTGTCGCTATGACGTTCATCAGCTCCTTCGCGAGCGACTGGTTCGGCGTGTTCCCGAGCGGCTTCATCACGCTGAGCAACTGGCAGGACGTCATCGTCGGTACCGGCGTCGGAGCCGACGTCGCCGTCGGGTCCTCGCTGGCGTACAGTACCGGCCTCGCTCTCGCCGGCGTCGTTATCAACCTGATCGTCGGCGTGCCGATCGCCTACGCCGTAGCCCGCTATGAGTTCTGGGGGCGAAGTTGGGTCAACGTGTTCGCAATTCTCCCGCTGGCACCCGGTATCATCCTCGGAGTCGCCTTCCTCCGGACGTATCCCGACCTCTCGACGTCGGGCATTGCCCTCGTCATCGGCTATTCGCTGTTGAAAGCGCCGTATATGGTGATGGCCGTCCAGTCGAGTTTCCAATCGATGGACCTCCAGCAGATCGAAGAGAGCGCGCGCTCGCTCGGCGCGTCGTGGCCGCGGACGTTCCTCACGGTGATCGTTCCGAACGCCAAGACCGGCATCATCGCCGGGTCGATCATCTCTTGGACGCTCGCCGCCGCGGAGTTCAACTTCTCGTACATCGTGTACTCGCGCGGAACGCCGCCGCTGGCGATCTTCCTGTTCAACAACATCACGAACGCGTCGTTCCTGAACGCCGCCGCTGCAGTGTCGGTGTTCTTCCTGCTCATCGCACTGGTCACGATCACGCTCCAGATCATCGGTAACCGTGGAGCAGTGCAGAGGATCTAACAAATGACACAGATTCATAAGGAGTAACCGATGTCAGAAGTCTCACTGGAAAACGTCACGAAACGCTTCGATTCGACAGTCGCCGTCGACGACGTCTCGATCAGCATCGACGACGGTGAAGTGATGGGGATCGTCGGTCCCTCCGGATGCGGTAAAACGACGGCCCTCCGCCTCATCGCCGGCTTCGAGACGGCGACGGAGGGGACGATTCGCTACGACGACGAGGACGTCACCCACGTCCCCCCGGAGAATCGCAACGTCGGCCTCGTGTTCCAGTCGTACGCGCTGTTCAACAATATGAGCGTCCTGCAGAACGTCACGTTCGGACCGAAGATGCACGGCGTGAGCAAGGACGAACGCCGAGAACGCGCGCACGAACTGCTCGAGCTGCTCGATATCGAAGAGCTGGCCGGGAGAAATCCGCAAACCCTGTCGGGCGGTCAGCAACAGCGCGTGGGGTTAGCGCGGGCGCTGGCGATCGAGCCGCACATCCTGCTTCTCGACGAGCCGATGACAGGGCTGGACGCCAAACTGAAACAGACGCTCCGACAGGAGCTCGGAGAGCTCCTCGACGAGCTCGGCGTGACGACGCTCTACGTCACACACGACCAGGAACAGGCGATGTCGATGTGCGATCGAATCGCCGTGATGAACGACGGCCACCTCGAACAGATCGGCACGCCAGCGGAGATCTACGAAGAGCCGGCGAACGAGTTCGTCGCCGGGTTCATCGGAACGGCGAACCTCCTTGACGGGACCGTCCGTGACGGGACGCTCTCACTTGGATTCGAGGACATCTCGACGCCCGCGGTGTCGACCGCCGAGGGAGACGTACGCGTGCTTATTCGACCGGACGAGATCCCGGTCGGCTCCGGATCGATCGACGTCGAGGTGACGAACCTCTTCTATCAGGGTGAGCACGTGCAGGCATTCGCCGAGCTACCGGACGGTCGTTCGCTCACGCTCCGATTGGACCGCTCCAAGAAGGCCGTCCAGACCGGCGACACGCTGGCGATCGATATCGACCCGGAATCCGTTCACATCGTCGAATCGTACGAGTGACCCAGTGACGGCCCCGTCGATCGTCCTCTCGCGCAAATTTTTATTTATGCTTCCCATAGCGTGAGTAATTTTTAAGTCAGACTCTCGAGAACGTGTGAGGTATGGTCGAGAAAAATCTCGAAGCGGCCCTCCAATCCGCTGACAGCCCCGCTGAACTACTGCGAAAGAACCGCGGACGCCATCCGTACCCGGTCGCCTCAGAGCATACGAACTGGATCGAGGAAGTGCGCAGTTGGCGGGAGACGTGCAGCCTCTCCGATCTCTCGCACCATCAGAAGGACCTCTACGTCGAAGGCCCGGAAGCACTCGACGTCTTCGAGGACCTCGGCGTCAACGACTTCGACGGGTTCGCGCCCGGACAGGCCAAGCAGTTCGTCGCGTGCAACCCCAACGGGAATCTGATCGGAGACGCCATTCTGTTTTATCTCGGAGAGAACGAGCTGAAACTCACCGGGACGCCGATCGCGCCTAACTGGGTCGAGTACAACCTCGAACGCGGGGACTACGACGCGACGGTTCACGCCGACGAGCGCTACCACGACAAGGACGAACCGCACGACACGTTCAGATACCAACTGCAAGGACCGAAGGCGCTCGACGTGATGCGTGACGCCGTCGAAGGGGAGATTCCGGACATCCCGTTCTTCAACTTCGACGAGATGACGATCGCCGGCGTCGACGTGCGGGCGCTGAAGCACTCGATGGCCTCGAACGTCGGCTTCGAGATCTGGGGACCGTGGGAGGAACACGAAACCGTCCGAGGCGCGCTCGTGGACGCCGGCGAACCCCACGGACTCAGAGAGCTCGGTGAGAAGAGCTACAAGGCTCAAGGTGCCGAAAAGGGGTGGATCGCGCGCCCCCTCCCAGCCATCTTCGGCGAGGAGATGCGCGAGTACCGCGAGTGGCTCGACGGCGACGGGTACGAAGCGATCAGCACGCTCGGCGGGAGTTTCGATCCGGACGACGTCTCGGAGTACTACCTGAATCCGATCGAGTTGGGGTATGAGCGGTTCATCGACTTCGATCACGACTTCGTCGGCCGCGAGGCGCTCTCGTCGATGGTGGGGGAACCCCAGCGGCGGAAAGTGACGCTCGTTTGGGACGATGCGGACGTCCTAGAACTGTTCGCGTCGCTGCTCCGTGAGGGAGAGACGTACAAGTACTTCGACCTCTCGATGCCGTACTGGGCGGTTTTCCACTACGACGAGGTGCTGAAGGACGGCGAAAACGCCGGCGTCTCGAAGTACTTCGGATACACGTACAACGAGCGGTCGGTCCTCTCGTTGGCGGTCGTCGAACCGGAGTACGCCGAGCCCGGTACCGAGGTAACGCTCGTGTGGGGGGAACCCGGTGGCGACTCGGAGAACCCAAAGGTCGAACCACACGTGCAAACGGAGATAACGGCGACCGTGGCACCGAATCCGTACGTCGACGCGAGTCGGTGAGATGTGTCGGAAACAGCAATCGCGGAGCGATCTCGTGGGGTGTTTACTGATGCAACGTAAATCGGTCGTAAATAACGCTGGTCGTCGGGGGCGGGAGGCCCGATGAGTGGAGTTGATAGGGGACGTCGTCGTCGCGGAGTCAATAGGGGACGTCGCCGCCGCGAAGTCAATGGGGGTCGTCGCCGCCGCGGAGTCAATAGGGGACGTCGCCGCCGCGAAGTCAACAGGGGACGTCGTCGCGGAGTCGACGGAGATGAACGTCCATCAGCGGAGTCGATGGAGGCGAGAAGCGATGCGTGACGCCTACGAAGCGGCGATCTTGGATCTCGACGGGACCGTGTATCTGGGCGACGCGCTCGTTCCCGGGGCCGCCGAAAGCGTCGAGACGCTTCGAGAGCGCCTCCGTACGGTGTTGTTCCTGACGAATAAGGCGATTTCACGCCGTCGAGATTACAGCGAGAAACTCCGGAGACTCGGCATCGACGCCAGCGTCGACGACGTGGTCAACTCGGGGTGGGTGACGGCGCAGTACATCCGCGAGCACTACCCGAACGCGGAGGCCTACGTCGTGGGCGAGTCGCCGCTGGTTGCGGAGTTCCACGACGCGGGCGTCGCGACGACGGACGCGCCGGGCGATCTGTTGGTCGCGTCGATGGACCGAGAGTTCGATTACGAGAAACTCGATATCGCGATGCGGACGCTCGCGAACGACGCGCCGTTTCTGGCGACGAATCCCGACAGGACCTGCCCGACCGCGGACGGAGAGATCCCGGACGCCGCGGGGATGATCGGCGCGATCGAGGGCGTGACCGGGCGGACAGTCGACGAAATACTCGGGAAGCCCTCGCCGAAGATGATCGAGACCGCCTTAGAGGTCGTCGGCGTCGAACCCGAGTCGTGTCTGATGGTCGGCGATCGGATCGAGACCGACATCCGAATGGGCGAACGCGCCGGAATGACGACCGTGCTCGTACTCTCGGGCGTGACCGACCGCGAAACGATCGCGGACGTCGACGTCGAACCCGATTACGTGCTCGATTCGATCGCCGATATCGACGAGGTTCTCGACGGATAGCTGCGTTTTCTCGACGTGTGACAGCGTTCTCGACAGTTGACGACGTTCTCCCCTCGATCAGGCCACGTCCTCGGACAGCACGTCTCTGACGACTTGGGGATCTTCGAGTAGTTGGTGTTTGGTGTAACTCCCCTCCGCGCTCCCGCCGCTGTGTTTCGACTGCTCGATGATGTCCAAGAAGGCGTGCTCTTTGAGGAGGTCGCGAACGCGACGAAGCGAGAGCGTATCTGAGCCCTGCCCGCTGCAGATGTTCTCGTACACCTCGTAGACGCGGCTCGTCCGGAAGCCGTCCTGTCGGTCGTTCGAGAGCGACAAGATCGCGAGCGCTTGGAGGACGTACCGCGAGTGCGGCGTCGACCCGCGGATGAGTTCGCGGAAGCGATCGGTTTCGGCGCGCTCGCGGGCCTGCGTGACGAACTCCTCGCGGACCGTTTGTGCGCCCGTCGATTGGGCGATCTCGCCCGCGTATCGGAGAATGTCGATCGCCTTTCTGGCATCACCGTGCTCCCGGGCGGCGAGTGCGGCCGCCCGGGGGATCGTCGACGGGTCGAGGACGCCGTCGCGGAAGGCGTCCGACCGAGCCTCCATAATGTCCCGGAGTTGATTGGCGTCGTAGGGCGGAAACACGAACTCCCGCTCGCAGAGGCTGGATTTCACCCGTTCGTCCATCCGGTCTTTGTACTGGATCTTGTTGCTGATTCCGATCACGCCGAGTTTGCACTGGTCGATCTTTCCGGCCTCGCCGGCCCGCGAGAGCTGCATCAGGATGTCGTCGTCGGAGAGCTTGTCGATCTCGTCCAGCAGGATGAGGACGACGTCGTACTGCGCGTCGAGGATCCGCCACAGTCGCTTGTAGTACGTCGAGGTGCTGAGGCCCTTGTCGGGGACTTTGATCCCGGTGACCGCGGGTTCGTTGACGCCGTCGGCGATCGTCTGGACGGCTTGGGTCTCGGTGGTGTCCTGCGCGCAGTCGACGTAGGCGAACGTCGCGTTCACGTCCTCCTCGCGCGCGGTGTCGACGAGTCGCTGGGAGACGTACTTCGCACAGAGGGATTTTCCCGTCCCAGTCTTGCCGTAGATGAGGACGTTGCTCGGACTCTGTCCGAAGATGGCGGGGTTGACCGCGGCGGCGAGATCCGAGATTTCGTCGTCGCGACCGACGATACGACCCTCGCCGGGGAGGTGATTGATTTCGAGTAGCTCCTTGTTTGAGAAGACGGGATCCTCCCGAGTGAAGAGGTCGTCGCTGGTGTCCGGCATACTACAGGACACCGGGTTTCCGGTGAAATACGTTGTTATTCAGTGGTGTGGGAGAGCGAGCGGACACACACCGGGTTTCCGGTGAAAGGGGGAAATGATGGGGAGGTCGAGGTGAAAGCGGGGGGTTTTGTTCACCGGAAACGTGGTGTGGGCTCTTCGTGCGACCATCGGGAGTGCAGAGATAGTCCGGATGGAAGTACAGAAATAGTTGGGATGAAGGGAAATAGCTGGGATGAAAATCGTCAGGACGATGGGTAATAGTTAGGACGAAGAGAAATCGTCGGGAGAGAACTCCGAAACCAGCCTACCGACTTCGACTGCGGCATCGTCGGCGACGACCGATCGCTGGCTTGAGGTCGACCTAATGGACGGTAACGAAGGTGTAGTATAAATTTGTTTCTTTCCAAAGGTCAAGAACACCGTGAATCAAAATACCCCGAATGGAGATGAGATTCACACGAAGGACCCGTCAGGTCAGCCACGGCACGACCGCTTTCGCCGAGATAGCAGCGCATTTCACCGGAAACACGGTGTGTGACCGGATCTCGGGGCGTGAGTCGGTACAGAGAATCCCTTTAGTATGATCTGATCGTCTCTGGGGATGGCCAGTCCGAAGACATCCTCAACAAACCCCCTCATTAGGGCCTCTGCAGACGACTTCGATTCCTCAGTATTTCACCGGAAACCCGGTGTGCCTCACTCCCGAACCGACCACACCGAATCACCGGATTTCACCGGAAACTCGGTGTGTCCGTGCGAGCGGGTCCAATGACAGCACACAGGCTGACGAGTCGAGAACGGGCGTAGTCGCAAACCGTTTCCCGGTCGGGACCGTTCGACGGACAATGACAGACGAGGAGGGCGATCCCGAATCATCGTCTACGGAACGCCCCGCGAGCGGAGACGAGTCCGACCAATCCTCAGCGACGGAGAGCGGCGAACGGTCCCACGACGAGACCGAAGACCCACTTCACGACGAGACCGAAGATTCACTCCACGATGAAGTTATCGACGTCGAGCGATTTCGAGACGTCCTCGAAGCACAGAGCCGCCCCGTCGTGACGGCGTCGGAGGTCGCCCGCCGATTGGGGACGACGCAGGCCGACGCCGCGGCCGATCTCGACGCCCTCGCAGGGCAGGGTTCCATCGAGCGCGTGAACGTCGAGACCGACCCCGTCGTGTATTTTCCGAGCGAGTGGCGCGAGGTCGCCGACCGCGAGCGGATCGTCGTCTTCCCCGACCGTCGCGAGGTCGTCGTCGACCGTCCCACACAGTACACCCGCGCGCAACTCTCGCAGTTCGCTCACCTCGTCGACTCCACGGGACGGCGAGAGCGGACGACCGCTGACAGAGAGACGAACACCCGCGGGTACATCTACGAGATCAGACAGGAGGACGTCTGGCAGGCCCCCTACGACGACGTCGACGACCTGCTCGCGCTGGTTCGGTCGGTGCTCCCCCGGCGCACCCCGGAACTGGAGGAGTGGATCGAATCGCAGTGGAAGCGCGCGAACCGCTTCCGACTGTTCACCCACGAGGACGGCT
This sequence comes from Halobellus sp. LT62, assembly GCF_037031285.1. Lineage (NCBI taxonomy): Archaea > Methanobacteriati > Methanobacteriota > Halobacteria > Halobacteriales > Haloferacaceae > Halobellus > Halobellus salinisoli. The sequence goes on along the minus strand of NZ_JAYEZO010000002.1, from coordinate 1,258,967 downwards.
ACGTGGTCCTCGAAAGTGTCTCCGAGAGTCTGATGGGTAACGTCGCCCGGCAGAAACTCGACGACGAACAGTTGGTCGCGCCGATCTCCGACACCCGAAGCTGGGTCCGCGAGGGAGCGGAAGCCGAGATCAAACGGATCCTCTACGAGGCGGGTTACCCCGTCGTCGACGATCGCGACCTCGACGCGGGCGATCCGCTCGAAGCTGACCTGACCGTCGACCTGCGCGACTACCAGCGCGACTGGGTCGAGCGGTTCCTCGAACAGCGCTCCGGCGTCCTCGTCGGCCCCTCCGGGGCGGGCAAGACGGTGACGGCGATCGGCGTGCTCGCGGCAGTCGGCGGCGAGACGCTCGTACTCGTCCCCTCTCGTGAACTCGCGTCGCAGTGGCGCGAGGAACTCCTCCGACACACCACTCTCTCGCCCGATCAAATCGGCGAGTACCACGGGGGCGAAAAAGAGATCCGTCCCGTGACGATCGCGACGTATCAGACCGCCGGGATGGACCGGCACCGATCGTTATTCGATTCGCGCGCGTGGGGGCTCATCGTCTACGACGAAGTCCACCACATCCCCTCGCGGATCTACCGCCGCAGCGCCGACCTGCAGACGAAGCACCGACTCGGCCTGTCGGCGACGCCGGTGCGCGAAGACGACAGGGAAAAGGAGATCTTCACGCTCATCGGGCCGCCGATCGGCACCGACTGGTCGAAGCTCTTCGACGCCGGCTACGTGCAGGAGCCCGAAGTGCAGATTCGGTACCTCCCGTGGGCCGACGAGTTCGCGCGCAACGAGTGGGCGAGCGCGGACGGCCGCGACAAACACCGAATCGCGGCCGAGAACCCCGAAAAAATCGCGGAGACCCGTCGACTCCTCGAAGCACACCCCGGCTCGAAGGCGCTCGTCTTCGCCGACTGGCTCGATCAGGGCGAGGCGCTCGCCGACGCGCTCGACGTGCCGTTCGTCAGCGGCGAGATGCCGCATCACCGTCGCGAACGCGTGTTCGAGTCGTTCCGCGAGGGCGACCGCGATACGCTCGTGATCTCACGCGTCGGCGACGAGGGTATCGATCTCCCGAGTGCCGAGTTGGCGATCGTCGCCTCCGGGCTCGGCGGCTCGAGACGACAGGGTGCACAGCGCGCCGGGCGGACGATGCGCCCCGCGGGTGGCTCCCGCGTCTACGTGCTCGCGACGCACGGAACCTCCGAAGAGGACTTCGCACAGCGCCAGATGCGGCATCTCGCCGCGAAGGGCGTCCGCGTGACGGAAGCTGACCGCTCCGCGGCGATCGAGGAACCGAAATCGGACGAACCTGCTGAATCCAAATCGGACGAAACGGCCGAACCCGACCCGACCGAGGAGTGACTCCCGACGATGACCGACGACTCCCGATCCAGCGATGATCCCCAAACAGACGACGATTCAGCCCGTTGCGCTCGGCTCGCCGAAGCCGAGTTGACACAGCGGTATCGATCGACGTTGACAGCCGCCACCGACGATCCCGAAGTCGAATCCGAGTTCGAGGCGTGGCGCGAGTACGTTCGCGACCGGCACGGGGACGTCTTCGCACGGTTGGCTGTCGATTCTGTGGACGAAGCGTCCGGGGAATCGTCCCACGAGAAGCGGACGTCGGACGCGGCGGGTGCACTCTTCGCAGAAACACTGACGTTCGATTTCCTCCTCACGCGGCTTCTGGACGAACTGGAGGCGGCTTTCGGCTGCGAGGCCAGACGACCGCTGGCGTCGGATGCCCCGGTGTCCTTCGGCGCGGACTTCGAGGGCGTTCACGAGCGCGTACTCTCACGGATGCGGGCGTCGGAAGCGACATCAGAGAGACGGTCAACTCTGACTTCGGAGAGAGAGCCGGACCCGACGTCGACGTTCGGATCTCTCGCGACCGATTTCGTCGAGTCGGCGTCGCCGTACGACGTGGCGCGGCTGCACCGCGAGTGTGTGTCGCCCCTCACTCGCCGGGCTTTCGGTCGGTACGACACGCCGGGCGGCGTGGCCGAACTCGCCGTCGGAACGCTGTTCGAAGGCGTCGAGGTGGCCGGCGAAGACGCCGACGCCGGCACACCGAGTTCGGATGCCGACACACCGGATTCCGACGTCGACACACCAAACTCCGACGTCGGCACACCAACCCCCGACGTCGGCACGTCGGCTCCACTCACCGACCCGCTCATCGTCGATCCGGGGTGTGGAGCGGGGGCATTCCTCGCCGCCGCCGCACAGCGGTTGATATCGAGGAAGGGGGCGGAACCACCGAGCGAGTGCCTCGATTCCGTCATCGACTCCGTTCGCGGGTTCGACCTCTCGCCGACCGCCGTCCGCGCATCGCGGCTCGCGATCGCCCTCGCCGTTCGGCCGCTGCTCGAAGCCGTCGACGAGTCGCCGTTGGACGAAACTCCACGCGTCTCTCCCCGGGTAGTCCTCGGCGACGCCGCGCTCGCGACGCCCGAGACGTCACCGCTGAACGGACAGCGCGCGGACTGCCTCCTGATGAATCCTCCGTGGATCACGTGGGACTCCCTCTCGGAGCGAGTCAAAGACCGGTGGCGTCGAGCGTCCGAAGCCAACCGAGCGCCTGTCCTGTTCGGTCACAGCGGGCTCGACGCCCGATTGGGGTTCGCGAACGACGACCTCTCGGTCCCCTATACGATTCACTGTCTGCATCGGTTGCTTCGAGACGGCGGCCGAGCCTCGGTGGTGCTGAAACGCGACCTCCTCACCGGTCCCGCAGGCCGACGACTCAGAAACCGGGAGATCGCCGATCGACGGGTCAGGTACGACCGCGTCCACGACTTCGATTCGCTCGCGCCGTTTCCCGACGTCGACGCCGGCACCGCGCTCTTCGGCTGTCGGGTCACTGCCTCCGGCGGCGCCCCCGGTTCGTCCGACCCGTCCGCTTCGTCCGGTTCGCCGGACTCATCCCCGCCGCTTCCCACGGACGAGGGGGTACCGACGACGCACTGGCGACACGTCGAAACGCCCGAAACGGACCCGGAGGGCACCTCTCTCCCGGCCGAGCCCTTCTCGTCGTTGGCGGCGATGCGCGATGCGTTCGACACCGCCGAAACGAGTCTGGTCCCCACAGACCCCGAAACGCCGTCGTCGCCGTGGATCCGCGCGGACGCAGAACGACGGGCGCTCGGACCGTGTCCCTATCGGATCCGCCACGGCGTGAAGGACGACGCGAAGGCGGTGTACGCGCTCGATCGGGAGACGATCGCGCGGCACGAACTCGAATCGGAGCACATCTACCCGTACCTGAAATCCAAGCACATCGTGAAATACGGCCTTTTCGGTCACGACCTCCAGCTCGTCCCCCAGCAACTCGTGAACGACGACAACGAGGATGAACTCAGGCGGAAGACGCCGGCGACGTACGCCTATCTGAACGACCACCGCGATCGGCTGCTCGATCGCAGTTCCTCGTGGTTCGACGACGGCCCCTTCTACTCGCTCTTCGGCCTCGGGCCGTACACGTGGGCCGATTACAAAGTCGTCTGGTGTCGGCTCGGGTTCAAGCCGCACTTCGCGGTCGTCTCGACCGTCTCGGATCCGACCGTCGGCGAGAAAACGGTGGTCCCCGGCGATCACTGTATGTTCGTCGGCACCGACGACGAGCGCGAGGCGCACTACCTCTGTGCGCTGCTCAACTCCGCACCCTACCAGCGATGTCTCCGTGACATCTCCTCTGGCGGGAAATCAAGCCTTTCGAAGTCGACCGTTGAGCGACTCGCACTTCCGGAGTGGACAGGGGCGGCTCCGCAGCGACAACTCGCGTCGCTATCGCAGCGGGCCCACGAGATCGTTCCCGAGCACGTCGACTGCTCGAAACGAGCCTATAACGAAAAGACGATCCCCGAACTGGCGGCGGTTCAGAGCAAAATCGATCGCGAGGTCGAACAGTTCCTCGTCGCGCTCGCGTCGTCGAGGAACGCGAACCGTCGGCGTGAACGCGGCCCCTGACGGCGCGACTGCGACTTGTGAGGTCTCCGCAAGGAACCGGCTGACGGCTCCGATGAGTAACCCTTAAGTCTGACAGCGGCGCTAGGTTCTCTTGCCCGCCCTTAGCTCAGCCTGGTAGAGCAGCCGACTGTAGATCGGCTTGTCCCCCGTTCAATTCGGGGAGGGCGGACTTTCTTTAGAGCCGAATCGGATTCGATCCGGCTGCGTCGATTTAAGCGCATTCAGCGCACATCGTGTTTCGATGCCAACCGTCTACATCACCGCCCCACGAGACGCCGCGGACGACCTCGCCAAGTTCCTGACCGACAACGAATTGGCCGCCTGCGTCAACGTCGTCGAGTGCGACTCGTTCTACCGCTGGGAGGGCGCTGTCTACGAGAACGACCCCGAATCGATCCTCTTCGCGAAGACGACCGACGAGCGATACCCCGAACTGAAGACCGAACTCGAAGCCGAGCATCCGGCTGACGTCCCCTGTATCGAGCGCTTCGACGAGGCCGACGTGCTCGATTCCTACGCCGGCTGGGTCGCCGAGGAAGTCGGCCAGTAACCGCTGAGTATCGTCGCCAGCGACGACTCGCTACCGATGTCCCGCCAGCGACTACTCTCTTCTAACGTCGCTCACGACGGTCCGGCTCTGTTCGCGCATAAACTGCGGGAGGTACCAGTAGCCGCCCGCGAACTTGCTCGTCGTTCCCGACGCCTTCCAGCCCCCGAACGGCTGCGTCTGCACGAGCGCGCCGGTCGTCGCGCTCTGCTCGCGGTTGACGTAGCACATCCCCGATTCGATCCGCTCGAACCACGTCTCGATCTCGGTTTCGTCTTCGGAGAACAGTCCCGCACACAGCCCGTAGCTGCTGTCGTTGGCCTTCTCGATCGCCTCCCCGAAGTCCGAGACGGGGTGGATCGTCACGAACGGGACGAAGTGTTCCTCGCGGGCGATCTCGTGCTCGTGAGAGACGTCTGTCACGACTGTCGGCTCGACGAACCGCCCGTTCGAGAGCTCTCCACTAGTGGCGACTTCACCGCCGGTTCGGACCGTCCCCACCTCCCGCGCCATCTCGCAGATCCGCTCGTACCGTTCGAGCGCACTGTCGTCGATCAGCGGCGAGATGAAGGCATCCTCCTCACGTGGGTTGTCGATCACGAGTTCCTCGGTTTCCGCGACCAACCGGTCGGTGAATTCGACGAACAGCGTCTCCTTGACGTAGACGCGCGACGTCGCCGAGCACTTCTGCCCGCTGAAGCCGAACGCGCCGTTTTTCACGCCCGAAACGGCCTTCTCCAGATCGGCGTTCGCGGTGACGATGACCGGGTTCTTCCCGCCTAACTCCGCGATCACCGGGCCAGACTTCTCCCGCTCGAAGAACGTCCGGCGGATGTTTCGACCGACCGCCCTCGATCCGGTGAAGACGACGCCCGCGACGTCCTCGTGTTCGATCAGCGGCTGTCCGACGTCGCTCCCGCCGCCGGTGACGAGGTTCACCACGCCGTCGGGAATCCCGGCTTCGGTCAGGATTTCCACGGCTTTGTGCGCGACGAGCGGCGTCGCGCTCGCCGGTTTCGCGACGGCCGTGTTCCCGGTGACGACCGCTCCGGTCAGCATCCCGCAGAAGATCGCGAAGGGGAAGTTGAACGGCGCGATCACGCCGAAGACGCCGAACGGTTTCAGGGAGTTCGTACAGTGCTGTCCGGGCGTCGGTTCGCCGGTGTCGAACGCGTAGCCGTCGTTGCGTTCGAGTTCGCGGCTGTAGAATCGGAGAAAGTCGATCGCCTCGTCGACGTCGGCCATCGCCTCAAAGCGATTCTTGCCGTTTTCGAGCGTCAACGTCGCCGCGAGTTCGTATTTCCGCTCTCGAATTCGATCGGCCGCATCCCGGAATAGCTCGATACGGTCGCTCCAATGCGTCCGTCGCCAGTCGTCGAACGCGTCCGTGGCGGCCCCGACGGCCCGGTCGACGTCGGCTGCGGTTCCGGCGGCGAAGTCTCCGATTTCGAGCGTCCGATCGGCGGGGCTGGTGACGGTGAACCGCTCGTCGGCCTCGTGGGCATCGCCGTCGATCCACATCGGGTGCGACGCGCCGAGTTCGGCTTCGACGGTCGAGACGGCGTCCTCGAAGGACTGGTGGAACTCCGCTAGCGTCCCGCGCTCGCGGTGGGTGGCGACCGTGAGTTCGTTCTCGAAGGTGGCGTGTTTCATCGGTCAGATAGTACTCGCACGAGGATTCAATAAAACTGGTTACCACTCGAAGACGATTGATACGCTCCAGACGATTGATACGCTCCGTTTCCGAGTTCTCCTCTATCGCCAGAACACTCAACAGCGCGGGCGGTGTATTCACGACTGATGACACGAGTTACGATCATCGGCGGCGGTCCAGCGGGGCTCTCGGCCGCCCTGTTCGCGGCCAAGAACGGCCTCGACGTGGTCGTCTTCGACACCGACAAGACGTGGATGCACAAGGCACACCTGTTCAACTACCCGGGAATCGGCTCGATAGACGGGAGCGCATTCCTCGAAACGGCGCGCCAGCAGGCCGAAGACTTCGGCGCGGAGCGCCACCAAGGGGTGGAAGTCACAGCCATCGAATCCGCGGACGACGGCTTCGCCGTCACCGCTGGCGACGACACGCACGAGGCGGACTACCTCGTCCTCGCTACCGGTGCGAGCCGCGACCTCGCGGAGTCACTCGGCTGCGCGTTCAGCGAGGACGACACAGTCGATGTCGACGTCACGATGGAGACGAGCGTCGCAGACGCCTACGCGACGGGCGCGATGGTCCGCGCCGAGGAGTGGCAGGCGGTCATTTCCGCCGGCGACGGGGCCGCCGCGGCGCTGAATATCCTCACGAAAGAGAAGGGCGATCACTACCACGACTTCGACACGCCCGACACGGCCGCGGACGTCTTCGGCGACCTCCGAGACGACGAGGTCTGATCGAATCCGGGCCGGATATGGACCGATCGGACCCGAAGCCGGGCAGTGTTCAAATAAGCGGTTGCGTGCTGAACATCCGCCGCGGAGTGGGGCTGAAAGCGGACACGCCCTCGAACAGATCCAACGGCAAGGCCCGTAGGAGCAGACACTGTGAACGACAACGAACCGCGGGAATTCAGAGCGTGGGGGCTTCTAGGGTCTTTTTTGTACCGCTTTCGACGATTTCAATCCTAACTAAATGCCGCTGCGTCCCACACGGCGTTTTCCCTCAGTAGTTGCTCGGGAGATTTCGAAGTCGTCGCTGACTTACGGGCATCAACGTTCGAAAGCCGCCGACTCACTCGTCTTTCAGCTCTGCTAACAGCGTCTCCAAGTCGTAGTTCTGGAGCGCGCGGGTGCTGTGTCTGAGCGTTGAGACGACGAACGTCGAGTTCGTCCGGCGTACCTCCTCGATCGTTTCGAGGTCGGTGATGAGCCGTTCGACCAGCTCCTGATCCGGCAGGTGCGCGATGACGACGAAGTCGGTCTCGCCCATCGTGAAGTACGCCTGCGAGACGCCCTCGACCGCGAGGATCTTCTCCTCGAAATCGTGGTGCGAGCCGTGGTAGTCGGTGAGCAACTCCACGATGATCGTCACGCCGAGGCCGACCTTGTCGAGATCGATGTCGTAGAGGTCGTTTTCGATGACGCCGGCCTCTCGGAGGTTGTTCAGTCGGTAGTGGATCGTCGACACCGGAATGTCGGTCTCCTCGTGTAGTCGCTCCGGGCTCCCGGTTCCGAGGTCGGCGATGGCCTTCAGCAAGCGGATGTCTCGTTCGTCCATACGTTCGATAGTGGACTCTTTCGCGTCATATCGGTTGTAAGTTCCGCCTCGGTTCATCGGTGTGGCAGGGGCGACGGTCGCAGTCAAACGAAACCCCACAAACCACTTATACTACCGAGGAAGACTTCGCTTATGCCCGATCCGTTACAACTGTCGGTCGATCCGACGCAACTCGGCCTCGAATTCGGAAGCGGCGCGGTCATCGGTGGCATCATCGGCTTCGCGGCGAAGAAGGTCGCAAAGCTCATCGCGGTCATCATCGGCCTCGAACTAGCGCTCTTCAAGTTCCTCGAATCGCGCGGGATCCTCACTGTCGACTGGGAGCGGCTCACCGCGGGACTCGTCGAGACGACGCAGGGCGCGGCCAACGGCACGCCCCCCGATTGGGTCTCGACGATCCTCTCGACGCTGTCGGTCTCGGCGGGCTTCACCGGCGGCTTCCTCGTCGGCTTCAAGAAAGGATAGCTTCGGTCGCGAACGCTTGCGGCCGATGGGAGTTACCGCGTGCTGAGTTCGTCTTTGTCTTTGATAATCCGCGTCTCGGCCTCGCCGGAGGTCATCTCGTTGACGAGGTCGTAGAAGTCGTTCTGCATCCCCGCCGGGAACGTCACGACGCCGACCCACGAGCCGTCGGGCTGCCACTCCTCGCGTTCGAGATCGCCGTACTGGCGGACCTGATTCTGCGTCTTTCCGGCGTGGTCGGCCGGGACCTGCACCGCCACCGTCACCTCGTCGAACCGGATCGGAATGACCGGCCGCAACGCGTCGAGCGCGTCGTCGACTTGGGACTCGACGGGTTCCATCGGATCGACGCGGAACCCGGCCTCTTCGAGCGCCCGTTCGATCCGTTCGGGCGGGTGCGGCGCGTTGTCCATCTGCGGGTTGACGGCGTTTCGCGCGATGCGGTTGATGAGGTTCTTGCGCTTTTGTTCCTGCATCTCGCGGCGCTGTTCGGCCGTGATCTGGATCTCCCCGCGGCGGACGACTTCGGGGATGATTTCGAGGGGGTCCGTCGTCCCGAACACCGTCTCCAGATCCTCCTCGGCGGGTCGGTCGCCGCGGGAGGCGTTCTCGAAGACGTCCTGCGCGGCGATGACATCCTCCAGATCGCCCTCGAACTCGCCGCGTTTGATCGCAAGGGCCGCGTCGGGGTCGACGAGCACCTCGAATCGCTCGCCGTGAGATTCGAGTCGTGCTGTGACGGCCTCGTCGAGTGAGATCATATCTCGTCATTCTTCCTCCGTGGTAAAAAGCTCTCCCCGATACCGCGAGGCCGACGAATCGCCGGACGTCCCGACGTCGTCGCACTTTGTCGGTCCGCGCCCACGCGGAGCCGGTGTGGTCACGCGAACCACCGTCCACGCGAACCACCGTCGCTGGATGGGTGGTCGATTCGTCACGGGCGGAGGGTGGCCGACCCGCCATCGACGGACGCACGCACAGACCACCGATTAATGAGTTGTTTTACTCGGAGATCGCGCCCGTAATCCGCGATTAACTAAGGGTCGATGTCGTGACACGAGCATATGGCTCACGCCTCCGATGTCGACCCCGAACTGACTGGCGGGTATCTCTATCACGTCGTCTGTCACGACTGTCCGACCGAATCGATCTCCAGCGGTGAATCCGAAGCCGAAGCGCGATTGGACGAACACCGAGCGTCGACGGGACACAACGTCGAACTGGCCGCGTTGCCCAGCGGGAACGACTTCTAACGGGCCACACGAGACGAATCCGGACGGGTCGCACGTTCGAAGAGCGGTTCGCTCGTGGAGCCGAAAGCGGTGGGTTCACTCCTTGGAGAGCCCCGAGAACGGACTGTGGGGTCCGTACGGCGACGGACCGCCGGGAATCAATCCGGGATCAGTTCGAGAGCTGTTCGATGATGTCGAGGAGGTCGCTCTTGTCCTGCACCCCGATGACGCGCTCGGCCTCTTCACCGTTCTTGTAGAACTGCAGCGTCGGGACAGACCGGACGCCGGCGTCGCGGGCGACTTCCTGCAGTTCGTCGATATCGACTTTCAGGACGGCGACGTCGGTCTCCTCGGCGATCTCCTCGACTGTGGGCTCGAGCATCTTGCACGGGCCACACCAGTCCGCGTAGTAGTCGACGAGGACGACGTCGTGGTCGTCGACGAGGTCCGCGAGGTGGTCTGCACTTTCGACGTGGATCGGCGCGCCGGTCGCTTCGGGCGTGCTCATACCGGCCACTACTGGCGGCAGCCTCTTACCTATTTCGAGGGTTGGACTGAGTGACGCACGAACGATTGCGGTAGTTGTTACTGGTTCGAGCCCGCGTCGTCGACGTCGTACCGGAGCAACACGCCGTCGTCGACGCGCGTCACCTCTCGGAGGTCGAGCCCGGAAAACGAGTCGACGAAGCCCGTTCCATCGGCGAGCGTCGGCGCGTCCCGCCCGCCGATCACGAGCGAGCCGACGAACAGCGACAGTTCGTCGACGAGACCGGCCTCGAACAGCGAGAAGATGATCTCGCCGCCGCCCTCGACCATCAGTTCGTCGACGCCGCGCTCGGCGAGGGTTTCGAGCGCGTCCGAGAGGTCGACTCGCTCCTCGCCGGCGACGAGCACCTCCGCGCCCGCGGAGGCGAGCGCCGCTCGCCGTTCGGGGTCGGCCGCCTCGGCGACAACGACGTACGTCGTCGCCGCGTCGTCGAGCACTCTCGCGTCGAGCGGGGTTCGACCGCTCGAATCGACGACGACCCGACCGGGATGTGGGGAATCGCCGCGCGCCGAACGTTGGTCTCGGAGCCCCTGGTCGTCGAGCGTCAGGTGCGGGTCGTCGGCGAGGACCGTTCCGACGCCGACGAGGACGCCGTCGCTCTCCGCGCGGAGGTGGTCCACGCGGGCGAAGTCGTCGTCGCCGCTGATTCGGACCTGCTCGCGGCGACGCGTCGAGAGCTTTCCGTCCGCGCTCACCGCGGCGTTGACGACGACGTGCATACGCGGCGGAACGGGCCCGCGACGCAAGCGCATTTCGGTCCGCGCACGGAGATCTGTCCGCGGCATCTCTCGAAAAGGGAGGACAGGACGAACTTGTCACGACGGGCGGCAGGACTTATGTGCCAGAGCACGGACTATCGAAATAAGATGTCGCCGAAAGTCCTGATGCTCGGGTGGGGATTCCCGCCGAACGTGAGCGGCGGGCTCGACACGCACGTCGGGGAGTTATTCGACGGGATGCGAGCGCGCGGGCTCGACGTCGAACTCGTGCTCCCGGCGGAGTACGCGCCCGACGACAGGGAGGGAATCGTCGGCGTGCCGACCGGCGACGGCGATATCCTCACGCGCGTCGGGCGAATGAGCGAGACGTTCGCCGAGCGGGCCCGCGACGCCGACGTCATCCACACCCACGACTGGTTCGGCTACGGCCCCGGCTCGCGCGCGAAATCGAACACCGACGTCGAGTGGGTGACGACCTTCCACTCGCTGTCGAGCGACCGAAACATCGATCCGCCGAAACGGGAGGTCGAGACCGAACGCCGGCTCGCAGAGCGCGCGGACCACCTCATCGCCGTGAGCGAGCTCACCGCGGCCGACGTCAAAGCGAGATACGGCGGCGACTGCACGGTCATCTACAACGGCTTCTCGGCGTGTTCGACGACCGGGAGAGACTACAAGGAGGAACTCGAAATCGACGGGAAGATGCTGTTTTTCGTCGGGCGACACACCGACCAGAAGGGCATCTCACATCTCGTCTACGCGATGGAGAAACTCCGCCGCGACGACGTCACGCTCGTCGTCGGCGGATCGGGTCACCTCACCGACCAACTGAAGCGCTTCGCGGAGCTGCTCGACGTCGACGACCGGATCGAGTGGGTCGGCTACGTGCCCGAGGAGGAACTCGGCGACTACTACGCCTCCGCGGACCTGTTCGTCTCCCCGTCGCTGGCGGAGCCGTTCGGCATTACGATCACCGAGGCGCTCTCGGCGGGCACGCGCGTCGTCGCCACGGAAAGCGGCGTCAACGAGGTACTCTCGGAGGACTGCGTCGTCGAGGTGACGCCGGATTCGACGTCGATCGCCGACGGTATCGAACGGGGGCTGGCGCTGGAGGGACAGCCGGAGTACGAGCCGATCACGTGGGGCGAAGTCGTCGACGAGACGGTCGCGTTCTACGAGCGGATCATCGACTGAAGGCGCTCTTGCGGTATCGACTGAAGGCGCTATCGCAGTACTGGTTGCGCCGCGATAGCGACGTCCTACCGCAGCACCCGGACGTCGGTCACCGGCTCGGGATGTCGGATCCGGTAGCCGTCCGCGGTCGGGACCAACCCCTCGCTCGGGAGTTGTTGTCTGGCGACCTGATACGGGCTGTCGCTGTCGACGCCCTGGTACGGACTGTCTCGTGCGCTCCGGTACGGGCTCGACTGCCCGGTTTCTCCCCCGCCCTCGGCGCGTTGGTACGGACTGTCGCTCTCGACGCCCTGATACGGGCTCGCCTCTCGACGCTCGGCCTCCCGCTCGAAGTCCTCCGGCGGGAGGTAGATCCGCTCTCCCGATTCCGAGCGGACGATCACGGCGGTATCGCGGTCGCCGCGCATCGTGATTACCGTCTCGCCGCCCTCGACGTTCACGGCGAAGTTCACCCGCGGGTCGTCGACGTCCTCGCTGGTCTCGGGGCCGTCGCGCGCTCCCATATCGAAGGATGCGTCGGCTTCGTATTTATATCTCCGGAGCGCGACTGTCGTCGTTCCGGCGTCTCCGAAACCGCTCGGGAACCGCCCCCGAAGTCAAGTAGTCGGACGACGAAACGGGTGTCATGGATCTTCGCGATGCAACGACCGAGGACGTCGAGGCGGTTCGCCGGGTCGCGACGGAGTCCCTGAGCGCCTCCTACGGCCACGCCATCGACGAGGAAACGATCGAAGCGGCCGTCGAGAAGTGGTACAGCGCCGACCGACTGCGAGAGGCGCTCACGGACGATCGAGAGATCTTCGTCGTCGCCGTCGACGAGGGATCGATCGTCGGGTTCGCACAGAGCGAGATCTCGGAGGGCCGTGAGGTCGTCGGCTACCTCGATTGGCTGCACGTCGTGCCCGACCACCGCGGCGGGGGGATCGGTTCACAGCTACTCGCGCGCCTGAAGCAGGACCTCGTCGCCTCCGGCGTCGACCGACTGGAGGGTCGCGTCCTCACGGAGAACGAGGAGGGCGTCGCCTTCTACGAGGAACAGGGGTTCAGCGAGGTCGGCGAACGGACCGTCGACATCCACGGCGAGTCATTCACCGAGCGGGTCTTCACGACGCTGCTCGACGAGGCGGAATCGGAATCCGGCGGGCTCACCCACCGCACGACCGACGACGGGACGCCCGTCTACGTCTCCTACGAGGAGTCGATGCGGGGGTCGGACGCGCCCTTCTTCGCCGTCTATCTCGACGAGGAGCGGACCGAGCGCTACGGGTGGATGTGCGGCGTCGACGAGAGCCTCGACGTCGCGATCGACACGATGGAGCGACTGGAGTGCAACGAGTGCAGGAACCGACGCAAGCCCGTCCGGTGGGACGCGGCCTATCTCTAACCACCTTTTTGTCCGGAGGGGTCCTGCGGACCCCTCCGGACAAAAGCCTGTCTTGCTGAGCGGAGCGAAGCAAGGCTCGTGAGACGCTTCGCGTCTCACGGCGGAGGGAAAAATGCCGCTCGGCTCGCTCCGCTCGCCTCGCGGGACAGTGCAGACGTTTCAATTGCATAAAAGAAGCCCGCGCGCCTGACTGTGCGATCGATCGGGCACTCAGTACAGAGAGTGAAGAACAAAACCGTAGCTACGGAGCGATAGATCGCCGTAAGTGGAAATAACGCTCAATGTCCGTTCCATCGTCTCTACGAAGGGTATGGAACGATACGTCGATGGGTTCGTCCTCCCGGTCCCGAACGAGAAGCTCGACGCGTACCGCGAGATGGCAGCAGAGGCCGGAAACATCTGGATCGAACACGGTGCGCTGGAATACTTCGAGGGCGTCGAAGACGATATGGACCCCGATACGGACGGGATGTCTGTTCGGACCTTTCCGCAACTGGCCGAAACCGGCGAGGACGAATCGGTTGTATTCGCGTTCGTCGTGTACGAGTCTCGGGAGCACCGCGACGAGGTGAACGCGAAGGTGATGGACGATCCCGCGATGGATCCGAACCGCTCTGACGGAGAGACGGAGATGCCCTTCGATGCCGAGCGTATGGCTTACGGCGGCTTTCGCTCTCTCGTCAGCTACGAGCGGTGAACCCCTGATTTGTTCAGTTCGACCCAGCTTTTTGCTGACTCGGGTGCGCGAAGCGCACCGCTCGTTGCAGAAAGCCGAATCGAAAACTTTGCCGCGTAGTAAACAATAAGTCACTCATACTACAACTTGGAATTGAATAACATAGTACTCCGGTCTCCGATACGGGGTATGAACGTCTTCGATTTTACTACTTCGCGCTACGAGCGGCTACTCAATGCAATCCTCGAAGCGAACTGGGACACTTTCACCGTGAAGCAGTATCTCGAAGCACAGACGCTCTCGGAGAATTTCGTCGTTCTCCGACACGACGTTGATCGGAAAGTCAGGAATGCACTCAGGCTGGCTCGGCTCGAGGCGGAGCGTGGGATCACCGCGACGTATTATTTTCGGACGAGTACGTTTGACGTGGACATCGTCCGGCAAATCGAGGAGTGGGGACACGAGATCGGATACCACTACGAGGATCCGGCCTCGACGAACGGGGATTACCAGGCTGCGCAGCGTCGGTTCGAAGAGAATCTGGCGGCCTTCCGCGAGGTTGCGGACGTAGCCACCGTCTGCGCCCACGGCAGCCCGCTCTCACCGCACAGCAACAAGGGCCTTTGGGAGGGACGGCTGGACGAGTTAGCGGAGTACGGAATCCTCGGTGAAGGGTACCTCTCGATCGACGTGGGGCCGCAGTCGGACATGTATTATCTCTCGGAAACCGGACGGACGTGGGAGGCGGAGCTACCGACAGTTGGCGTCGTGGAGACGACGGCGGATCTTATCGGCGCACTTCACGTTCATCCGTGTTCCGGGCTGTACATCTTAGTACACCCGAGCCGGTGGAGTGACTCGAAGGCCGAATTCGCCCAAATGTTCGCGTGGGACGCCTCCAAGGAGATCACACTCACAGCCCTCAACACGATTTCTTCCTTGCACCGGTAGGACGTACCACGAGACCACTGTGACGTCGAGTCGACCCCACCATTTTGCTGCGTTGGGTTGCGCTGCGCGCGACCGCTCCTTGCAACAATCTGGACGAAATTCCAGAATAGCGATAGACTCTCCGTCACCAGCGTTTGTACCGCGAGGCGAGCGGAGCGAGCCGAGCGGCATTTTTCCCTCCAGGTTTTTGATCGGAGGGGTCCGCAGGACCCCTCCGAAGAAAAAGGTGGGTTACTGCACCTTCTGCTGGATCTCGGTGACGATGTCGGGGTTCCGCAGCGTCGTCGTATCGCCGAGTTCCTCGTCGTTGGCGATCTCTTCGAGCAGTCGACGCATAATCTTCCCCGAGCGCGTCTTCGGGAGCTCGGGCGTGAAGACCACCTGTTCGGGGCGGGCGATCGGGCCGATGGCGTCTTCGACGCCTTCGACGATCCGCTCGCGCATCTCGTCGCTTCCGTCGTAGCCGTCCTCCAGAATGACGTAGGCGTAGACGGCCTCGCCTTTCACCTCGTGGTCGCCGCCGACGACCGCGGCCTCGGCGACGCCCTCGACGCCGACGATGGCGGATTCGATCTCCATCGTTCCCAATCGGTGCCCAGAGACGTTGAGCACGTCGTCGACGCGACCGAGGATCGTGATGTAGCCGTCGTCGTCGATCTTCGCGCCGTCCTCGGGGAAGTACACCCATTCGTCGGCGTCGGGATCGGAGTACTCCGCCCAGTACTCCTCGATGAACCGCTCGTCGTTGTTGTACAGCGTCCGCAACATCCCCGGCCACGGCTTGTTGACCGTGAGATACCCCGCGCGTCCGGCGTCGACCTCCTCGCCTTTGGTGTCGACGACCCGCGCGTCGATTCCCGGTAACGGCGGCCCGGCCGATCCGGGTTTCATCGTCCCGACGCCCGGCAGCGTCGTCACCATCATCCCTCCCGTTTCGGTCTGCCACCACGTGTCGACGATCGGACACTCTTCGTCGCCGATGTGCTTGTAGTACCACTTCCACGCGCGCGGGTTGATCGGCTCGCCGACCGTCCCGAGCAGGCGGAGACTGGAGAGGTCGTGCTCTTCGGGGAACTGCGAGCCCCACTTCATAAAGGCGCGAATCGCGGTCGGGGCGGTGTAAAACACGTCGACGGCGTACTTCTCGACGAGTTCCCACAGGCGGTCGCGCTCGGGGTAATCCGGCGTCCCCTCGTACATCACGGTCGTCGTTCCGAGCGACAGCGGTCCGTAGACGATGTAGGAGTGGCCCGTGATCCACCCGATGTCGGCCGCACACCAGTAGGTGTCCTCGGGCTTCAGATCGAGCACGGCGTGTGAGGTCCACGTCGTGTAGGCGAGGTACCCCCCCGTCGTGTGTTTGACGCCCTTCGGCTCGCCGGTCGTCCCCGACGTGTACATCAAGAAGAGCATATCTTCGGCGTCGCGTTCGACGGGGGCGACGCGCTCGCCCTGATGGTCGGCGAGCAGGTCGTCCCAGTCGTGCTGGTTGCCCTTCAGGCCGTGGCCGAAGCCGTCGTCGCCGAGTCGGTCGACGACGACCGTCGCGTCCACGCCGTGGTCGACGCCGCCGAGCCCCTCGTTCGCTTTCTGAAGGTGGTCGAGCGGGTCGCCGCGGCGGTAGTACCCGTCGCAGGTGATCAGATACCGGGAGTCCGCGGAGTTCATCCGCGTCGCGAGCGCGTCCGCGGAGAAGCCCGCGAACACGACCGAGTGCGGCGCGCCGATCCGGGCGCACGCGAGCATCGCGATGGGGAGCTCCGGCACCATCGGCATATACAGGGTGACGACGTCGTCCTCTTCGACGCCGAGCTCGCGGAGGCTCGCGGCGAACTCGTTGACCTCCCGATACAGGTCCTGATACGTGTAGGTCCGCGTCTCGCCGTGTTCGCCCTCCCACTTGATCGCGACGCGGTTCTTGTCGCCGTTCTCGACGTGGCGGTCGACGCAGTTGTACGAGGCGTTCAGCGTGCCGTCGGCGAACCACTCGTAGAACGGCCCCTCGGAATCGTCGAGGACCTCGCTGTACTCGGTGTCCCAGTCGAGCAAGTCCGCCGCGCGGGTCCACGAGTTCGGCCAGTTCTCCTCGAACTCCTCGTAGATCGACTCGTCGGAGACGTTCGCCTGCTCGACGAACTCCTCGCTCGGCTCGAACGTTTCCTGTTCCACCAGGCGCGCTTCGAGTTCTCCATCGCCGTCTCCGTCGCTCATATTCGTCCTTATTATTCGAACACCGGATGATAAATCTGTGCGACCCCCTCTCTCTCACCGGATCTAATCGAACGACTGCGGCGGATTCTCGGCATCTCGTCCGGCGTTTCGGTGGCTCTCAGTCCGTGGGAAGGCCCGATGTCCTTTTGCCGCCGGTCCCGTACTGTCGGGTATGCACGACGAACAGCCGGTCGACGACGAGCGACGGACGAACCCCCGGGCGGTCCGTCGTCGACGGTTCTTATTCGCGGGAACGGGCGCACTCGCCGTGTCGTTGGGGGGCTGTCTCGGCGGGAGCGACGGCGGTGACGGCAGTGGAGGCGACGGGGAAAGCGGTGACGAGGCTCCCGCGGCGATCACGATTCCGGAGGGTGCCACCTGCGAGGTCTGCGGGATGACGATTCGACAGCAACCCGGTCCGACGGCCGAGATCTTCTACGCGGATCGAGAGCCCGAGGGGCACGAGAACCCAGCCCGCTTCGACAGCACGTGGGAGGCCTATCAGTACGAGTTCGAGCGGGACGACGAGGGTTGGGAGGACGTCGCCTTCTACGTCACCGACTACTCCACCGTCGACTACGAGACGTTCGAGGACGGCGGCGACACGCTGATCTCACAGCACTACGAGGCGTCGGCGTTGGCTCCGGCGACGGACCTGACGTACGTCGCCGACTCGGAGGTCAAGGGTGCGATGGGCAGAGACCTCATCGGGTTCAGCGACGAGTCCGACGCCGAGGCGTTCCAATCGGAGTTCGGCGGGTCGCTCCTCGCTCACGACGGCGTCACGCCGGAAGTGATCGCCGGACTCGGAATGTAATGGCGCTCCTCTCGCCGACCGGAACCCGGTGGCTGACGGCGGCAGTGAGCGTCGCGCTCGTCGCCGCGAGCCTCTCGTTTCTTCTGACGCCGGCGAGCGGCGAGTCGCTACGCCCGGTCGATTTCGCGGACACGGTGGATATGGGCGGCACCGGCGTCGACGCCCGCCGCGCGGACGACGAGGGGTTCGTCCTCCCGCGGGTCGAAGTGTTCTATTCGGGGTACCGCTACGTCGTCGGCTACGTCGGCATCGAGACGGCCGCGAGCGAGCTCGGCGACCCGGGCGCGCAGCGACAGTTCGGCGACCCGCTCGCCGTCTACGTCTCGGATCTCTCGACGGTCTCGCCGACGCTGACTGAGGAGGGGTTCGTCGTGCCCGAGCGCGGCCGCTCCGTCGGTTGGACGCCCGCCGAGACAGCCTTCTACGTCGTCGGCAGCGACGCGGCGATTCCGTCGGGATCGGTGACCGTCGCGTTCTCCGAGCGCGCCGACGCCGAGTCCTTCGCCGACGCACACGGGGGCGAGGTCGTCGACTGGGAGGCCGTTCAGTCGCGGGTCGGCGACCCACTCTCTGCCCGCCTAGATCGGTTCGAGCGGTCCATCGAGTCCCGCCACGCGTGGGCGAACGACACCGTCGCGGCCGCCGAAGACGCCCCGATCGCCGACGAGAACCGAGACCGTCCCGTGAGCGTCGTCGTCGGCTCGGACGCCTCGGCCGTTCCCGAAGACTCGAGGCGCTCGGAAGGCGTCGCGAGCGACCCGACCGTGTCGGACGCCCTCGCGGCCGCGCCGCCGAACACGACCGTCTATCTCCCGGCGGGGACGTACGACGTCGACGACGTGACGGTGAACCGCTCGGTCACGCTCGCCGGTGCGGGAGCGGAGACCGTCCTACGCGGTGACGACAACCGGAGCGTCGTCTACGTCCGCGCGGACGGCGCGGCCGTCTCCGATCTCAGCATCACCGGCGTCGGCGACGTCGGGAGCCGCGGACGCGACAGCAGAAACGGCTCCACGGACTGGGACACGACGGTCCAGTTGGCCTACGGCTACGGCGACGCGGGCGTCGTCCTCGACGGGGCGGCGGGCGCGTCGCTCTCGAACGTCGAGATCGACACGCCCGCCAGCGGCGTGATCGTCCGCGAGAGCCCAGCGTCCTCGATTCGGGGGCTGACGGTCCGCGGGGCCGACACCGCGCGAGACGGGTTTATGGGCGTCGTGCTCATCGGCGCGCCGAGCGTCGTGGCGGACTCGACGTTCCTCGGCGGTCGCGACGGCGTCTACACCCACCGCGCGGACGGGAGCGTCGTGCGCGATAACCGCGCCGAACCCGGCCGCTACGGCGTCCACGAGATGTACACCTCCGAGTCGCTCGTCGCGAACAACACCGTCCGCGACGCGCAGGCGGGCGTGATGGTGATGACGCGGCCGGTCGGTAACCTGATCGTCGCTAACGACGTCCGCGAGAGCACCTACGGGGTCGTCCCCGCGGGCAGTGACTCCTACTACGCGCGCAACGTCGTTGTCGACAACGAGTACGGGCTGCAAATCGCCGGCGACCGCAACGTCTTCGTCGACAACGTCGCGCTCGAAAACGAGGTCGGCGCGCGAGCGAACGACATCCTCCCGTCGAACTGGGTGCAGAGAAACGACATCGTCGGCAACGAGCGGGCGGTCGAGTCGGGAATCGGCCCGCTCCGGACGTGGTCTCACGGCGGCGTTGGCAACTACTGGGGCGCGCTGCCGATCGCCGACGGCGACGGAGACGGCGTCTACGACCGGCCGTACCGACCGACCGGAACGGTCGACTCGCGGATCGGCGCGGCCCCGGGCGCGACGACGCTCGCGCAGTCGCCCGCCGTCGGGACGCTGCGCCGCGTTCAGGGCGCAGTCTCGGGCCTGCGGCAGTCGGGCGTCGTCGACACCGACGCGCGGACGCGACCGTTCCACCCCGAGACGAGGGCGTACCTCGCAAACGAGACCACCGGGGGTGAAGCAGCGTGAGCGAGGAGCCTCCTGTGAGCGACGACCACCCTGCGGGCAGCGAGGAACCGTCCGCGAGCGGCGAGAAATCGTCTGCGAGCGAACACTCGCCCCCGACTGCCTCGATCGCCCTGCGCGCGCAGTCGATCGCGCAGTCCTTCGGCGACGTCGACGTGCTCTCCGGCGTGTCGCTGTCGGTCGAGTGCGGGGAAGTCGCCGCGGTCGTCGGCCCCAACGGCTCCGGGAAATCGACGCTTCTGCAAGTCCTCGCGGGAATCGCCGCCCCCGATTCCGGGTCGGTGTCGGTCGGGCCCCAGCGGGGTGCTCGGAGCGTCGGCTACCTCCCCCAACGGCCCGCGTTCCGCGATGAATTCTCCGCGCGCGACACGCTCGGATTCTACGCGCAGCTGTTGGACGGCGTCGACGACGGGGACGTCGACGCGATACTGGATCGGGTCGGACTCGCGGACGTCGCCGATCGGAACGTCGGTTCGCTCTCCGGCGGGATGACGCGGCTACTCGGCGTCGGAGCGGCCGTTGTCGGCGATCCGTCGGTTCTCATTCTCGACGAGCCCGGCAGCGGACTCGATCCGGTGATGGTCGAGCGGCTGTTCGGCGTCGTCGCCGACCTCGCCGCAGCGGGAACGGCTGTCGTCGTGGCGTCGCACGCGCTTCCGGCGGTCGAAGCGCACGCCGACACCGTCTACGTCCTCGGTCGGGGGAATTTCGTGACGTCGGGGTCTCCGGCAGCGCTGCTGAGACGGACCGACACCGCGTCGCTGCCGGCTGCCTTCCTCGAAACGGTTCGAGCGGAGGCGGGAGCGTCGACCGTTCGCGCCGGGACCGGACGCCGCCCATCGGAACCGGAGCGGGAGGCGAACGGGACGGGAGCCGACGGTGATGGCGAAGGCACGAGGGAGGGTGATCGCCGATGAGTGGCTCGGAGGCGACAGATGACACGAGCGACCGAGCGGAACGAACGACTTCGATCCCGCAGGACCTCTTCGTGGTCGCGACGCGGGAGCTTCGGATGATCGTCAGGACGCCCGCGCTCCTCGCCCTCGCGGCGGCCTTCGCCGCGAGCGTCGGCGGCGTCGCTTGGGCCGGGACGGGCGGCGGTGGCGGCTTCGTCCCGCTGACACTCGATCTGCTGACGTTCGTCGAGGTGCTGGTGCCGCTGTTGGCTGTCGCGTTCGGCTACCGATCGATCCTCGGCGACCGCCGGACCGGCGAGTTGGACGTGCTGCGAACGTTCGACGTGTCTCGGGTCGCCTACGTCGGCGGCGTCTACCTCGGCCGGGCGCTCGTGCTCGTCTCGCTCGTCGTCGGGACGCTCCTTTTCGTGGGGCTGTTCGTCCCGTTCCTGACCGCCGACATCCCCACCTTCCTCGCGGTCAACGCCGCCGCCGCCGACTCGGGGGTGCGATACGTCCGGTTCGTCGCGCTCTCGGCGGCGTTCACGCTGGTCGTGCTGGCGGTGACGGTCGGCATCTCCGCGGCGACCCGAACCGTCCGCACGGCGTTCGCGCTGGCACTGGCGCTCGCGGTGGCGCTCGTGCTCGGTATCGACACGGCGCTCGTCGCTGGACTTGCGGGCGGCGTACTCGCCGAAGACGGTTTTGCCGCGCTCTTGGCGCTCAGCCCGAACAGCGCGTTCCGGGGACTCGTCCTCTCAAGTGCGGTCGGCGTGGTCGGCGGCGCAGAGGTGGCCGCCGGGAAGCCGCTCCTCAACGGCGTCGGCCTCCTCGTCTGGTGGACCGGAAGCCTCGCCGTCGCGATCTGGCGCGTCTGGCCCGCGGTCGAATCGATCGAGGAGTGAGCGATAGAGTCGACCGAGGTGCCAGCTTTCGAAGTCAGCCGAAGTTCTCGATCTTCGCCCCGTCGGGGTCGACGCCCGCGGCCTCGAGGGCGCTCACCGCGTCGGCGACGAAGCCGGCGAAGCCGTAGACGAACACCTGCTCGTCGGTGTCGCCGGTGAGCGCGGCGCTCACCGCCTCGTCGATGGCGTCGCTCTCGTCGACGACGGTGACAGCCGCGCCTGCATCTCGGAGGTCGTCAAGTCGATCTTCGTGGGCGGGGGCGTCGGTCCGGTAGACGATCGCGGCGTCGTGATCGTCGGCGACGGCCGCCTCGGCGATCCCGACCGCGGGGCCGATCCCCGGACCGCCGGCGAGGACCACGACGCGGGCTTCGCCATCGTAGTAGCTGTTGCCGAACGGTCCCGAGATCTCCAATCCATCGCCGGGTTCGAGATCGAGGAGGAACTGACTGAACGGTCCCGCCTCCTCGGGGTCGACGCCGACGGTGACCTCGAACGTGTCGTCGACGCCGGGCGAGGAGAGCGTGTAGAACCGGGCGTATCCCTCGCCGTCGATCGTGGCCGAGAGCTTCACGAACTGCCCGGGCTCGGCGTCGAACCCTTCCGGCGACTCCAACTCGAGCGCGACCGTTCGCTGTCCGACGTCACGGACCGCACTGATGGCGACTGTTGCGTCCATACGCAGGCGTTTGCGTGCCGGTGAAAAGTCAGTTGCCTTCCGAAGCCGATTCCACGTTCGGAACTGTCTCGACGTTTGGCGTACGAGATCTACGTTTGATCAGTTATGGACGCAATATTTGCGAATTGATAGACGTTACTACCGAAGTACGCCGATTTAGAATCATATTCGTAAAGTTTTGTGCGTACCACGCCACCCCTTTTTTCAAGGCCTTTCAGAAGGCTTTTCTTCGGTCCAAGGGTACCCCCTAGCCACATGCCTGCGGACTTCAACTGGGCCATCGGCGGGGAGGCCGGCGATGGCATCGACTCGACGGGAAAAATCTTCGCCCAAGCGCTCTCGCGAGCGGGGCGGCACGTGTTCACGTCGAAGGACTTCGCCTCACGGATCCGCGGCGGCTACACGGCGTATAAAGTTCGGACCGCGGTGGACCCCGTCCAGAGCGTCGTCGACCGTCTCGACGTCCTCATCGCGCTGACGCCGCGGACGATCGACGAGAACCTCGATGAGCTCCACGAGGGTTCGGTGATCATCTACGACGGCGACCGGACCACGATGGAGAACGTCGAGATCCCCGATGGAATGATCGGTCTCGACGTCCCTCTGAAGCGGCTCGCCGAGGAGGCGGGCGGCGCGATTATGCGCAACGTCGTCGCGCTCGGCGCGGCCTGTGAAGTGTCGGACTTCCCGATCGAGAACCTCGACAGCGCCCTCGAAAAGCGATTCGGCTCGAAGGGACAGTCGCTCGTCGACAACAACAAGGAGGCCGCCCGTGCCGGCCGCGACTACGTCGCCGAGGAGCACGACCACGAGTTCGACTACGAACTCGAGACGACCGACAACGACTACGTCCTGCTCAACGGCGACGAGGCGATCGGGATGGGCGCGATCGCCGCGGGCTGTAAGTTCTACGCCGGCTATCCGATCACGCCCGCGACCGACGTGATGGAGTATCTGACGGGCCGGATCGAGCAGTTCGGTGGACACGTCGTGCAGGCCGAAGACGAGCTGTCGGCCATCAACATCGCGCTCGGCGCGGCGCGGGCCGGCGCGCGGTCGATGACCGCGACGTCGGGGCCCGGAATCGATCTGATGACCGAGACGTTCGGACTCGTCGCGACCTCGGAGACGCCGCTCGTCATCGTCGACGTGATGCGCTCGGGTCCCTCGACGGGGATGCCGACCAAGCAGGAACAGGGCGATCTGAACATGATGCTGTACGGCGGCCACGGCGAGATCCCGCGGTTCGTTCTCGGTCCCACGTCGATTTCCGAGTGTTTCTGGAAGACAGTCGAAGCGTTCAACCTCGCCGAGAAGTACCAGACGCCGGTGTACATCGCGGCCGACCTCGCGATGGCCGTCACCGAGCAGACGTTCCCGCCGGAGGCCTTCGATATGGACGACGTCGAAGTCGACCGCGGAAAGGTCGTCGACGAGGAGTCGATCGAGGAGTGGCAGAACGAGAAGGGACAGTTCAAGGCCCACGCGCTCACCGACGACGGCGTTTCCCCGCGGGCGTTCCCCGGCACCGACGGCGGCGTTCATATGTCGACGGGGCTCGAACACGACGAACTCGGCCGCCGGACCGAAGACACCGAGATGCGCGTCGAACAGGTCGACAAGCGCAACCGGAAGGTCGAGACCGCGCGGGAGCGAGAGGACTTCTCACCCCGCGAGTTCGGCGACAGCGAGTCGGAGAACCTCGTCATCTCGTGGGGCTCGAACGAGGGCGCGATGACCGAGGCGATCGAATTCCTCGAGGAGGAGGGCGTCGACGTCAACTTCCTCTCGGTTCCGTATCTGTTCCCGCGACCGGACCTGACTGACGAGGTCGAATCGGCGGAGAACGTCGTCGTCGTCGAGTGTAACGCCACCGGCCAGTTCGCCGACGTCGTCGAGCACGACACGCTCACGCGCGTCGACCGCGTGAACAAGTACGACGGCGTGCGGTTCAAGGCCGACGAACTCGCAAACGATATCAAAGCGGCGCTTCAGGAGGCAGACCAATGAGCTCGGACGTTCGATTCACGGATTTCAAATCAGACAAGCAACCGACGTGGTGTCCCGGCTGCGGCGACTTCGGGACGATGAACGGGATGATGAAGGCGCTGGCCCAGACGGGCAACGACCCCGACAACACCTTCATCGTCGCCGGGATCGGCTGTTCCGGCAAGATCGGGACGTATATGCGCTCGTACGCGCTTCACGGCGTTCACGGCCGCGCGCTCCCGGTCGGCACCGGAGTCAAACTCGCGAACCCCGATCTCGAAGTGATGGTCGCGGGCGGCGACGGCGACGGCTACTCGATCGGCGCGGGCCACTTCGTTCACGCAGTCCGGCGCAACGTCGATATGACGTACGTCGTGATGGACAACCGCATCTACGGACTGACGAAGGGGCAGGCCTCGCCGACCTCGCGGATGGACTTCGAGACGTCGACGACGCCCGAGGGACCGCAGCAGCCCCCGGTGAACCCGATGGCGCTCGCGCTCGCGTCGGGCGCGACGTTCATCGCGCAGTCGTTCTCGACGGACGCCCAGCGGCACGCAGAGATCGTCCAAGAGGCAATCGAGCACGACGGCTTCGGCTTCGTCAACGTGTTCAGCCCGTGCGTGACGTTCAACGACGTCGACACCTACGACTACTTCCGCGACAGCCTCGTCGACGTCGCCGAGGAGGGACACGACCCGACCGACTACGACGCCGCCAAAGAGAAGATCCTCGACGCCAGCAAGGAGTATCAAGGCGTCATCTGGCAGTCGGAGAAGTCGGTCCCGTACGGCGAGAAGCACGGGCTCGATACGAATATGTCCGAAATCGACGAGGGCGCGCCCGAGGGCGCGATGGACCTCGTCCGCGAGTTCTACTAGGACCTTTTTACTTCGGTGGATACCCTTGCTCGCTCCGGGAGAACGGAGTTCTCTCGTGCTCCCGTTCGCTCTCGGCTCTCGGGACCTCCGCTCGCTCACGGTGAACGGCGCGCTGCGCGCGCCGATGCGCGGCTCACCCACCGTGATCGCTCTCCGCGGTATTCCGCCCTCTCGCGGGCGTCAGGAACGTTCCGGCGTGTTTTTTACCCGCCGCCTGACTTACCACGAGTGACAATGATCGCTGACGTCGCGACAGTCGGTCGAGGACGCGAGCGGGCCGGACAGCGCCCGCAACGCGGCGTCCGCGGGACCACCGCACCGGAATTTCGGTGCACGCAGCCAACGCACACTACGGAAATACGCTATGTCTGAGTACTACGACGTCGTTATCGCCGGCGCGGGGCCGGCCGGAGCACAGTGCGCGCGAGATCTCGCGCAGCGCGAGTACGACGTGCTCGTGCTGGAAGCCGAACCTGAAGACGGGTTCCCGCGGCAGTCGAACAAGTCCACGGCGGGGACGTTCGCGTCGATGACGGGCGCGTTCGGGATTCCCGACGACGTCGTGATGAACTACACCGACGAGGTCGTCCTCGAGTCCCCCAACGAGTACTTCGTCCAGAACCAGCCCGGTGCAGTCCTCGAATTCGCGGATTTCAAGCGGTGGCTGGTCGCGGAAGGGCGCGAGCACGGCGCGGAGTACCGCTTCGAGGCGCGCGTGAACAACCCGATCGTGGAGGACGGCGAGGCCGTCGGCGTCCGGTACGCCGGCGACGAGGAGGCCTACGGCGAGATCATCGTGGACGCCACGGGGCCGGCTGCACCGCTCGCGAAGAAACTCGACGTCTGCGGCCTCGAGCGGAAGAACCAGGCGGTCGGCATCGAGTGGGAGATGGAGGGCGTCGACGTCGATCACCCCGAGTTCGCGGATCTCACGAACGCGATGATGCTGCGCCTCGACCACGAGTACGCACCCGGCGGCTACTCGTGGATCTTCCACACGGGCGGCGACACCGCGAAAGTCGGCCTCTGTTACATCCAGAACGAGAGTTACCAGCAGTACGGCGACACGTCGAAGAGCATTGACGACCACCTCCACTACTGGCTGGATACCGACCCCCGGTTCGCTGACGCCCGGCGGATAGCGGACAAACAGCAGCACCGCGGCAGCGCCCACATCCAGATGCCCGATAGCCTCAGCACGGACAGTTTCATGGCCATCGGCGATACCGTGCCGACTATCGATCCGCTATGGGGCGAGGGAATCCACAAGTGTATGGAGTCCGCGCGCGCCGCCGCCATCACGGCGGACCGCTGCCTGATGGGGTCGCGAACGGACACGTCCGCCGAGGCGATGGCCGTCTACGACGACCTCTGGCACGCCCGCGTCGCGCCGGATATGCGCACGCGGTTGACGATGACCCAGTTGCTGTACCTCGCTACGAACGACCGCTACGACCGCCTGATGGCCGATCTGAACGCGATGGACGTGAAAACGCTCAGCGACGCCAACGGCGGTAGCATTCGGAGCCTCTCGAAACTCGTACATCTCGATGACGTGCCGTTGCTCGCGCGGTTCGCGAAACAGCGACTCGCCGAGTGACACGACGGTCGGCCGAGCGACGGACCACCCGCTGTCCAAACCCCTAACCGATTGGCGGGCCTCTATTCGCGTATGAGTCACCACGAACAGCGACGCGCACCGCTCGCGAACGGGATGCCGATGCTCGGCCTCGGCACGTGGCAGAACGACGATCCCGACGCGTGCGCCGAGACAGTCGCGACGGCGATCGAAGCGGGGTATCGCCACGTCGACACCGCACAGGCGTACGGGAACGAGGAGCACGTCGGCCGTGGCATCGCCGCTACCGACGTCGACCGCGAGGACGTTTTCCTCGCGACGAAGGTCTGGATCGACAACCTCGCGTACGACGACGTGCTGGCGACAGCCGACCGGAGTCTCGAACGGCTCGGCGTCGACTCTGTCGACCTGCTGTACGTCCACTGGCCCTCGCGATCGTACGACCCCGAGGGAACGTTCCGCGCGTTCGACGAACTCGTCGACGACGGGAGGATCGACCGCATCGGGATCAGCAACTTCCTGCCCGAGCAGGTCGACGAGGCGATCGAGCGCGCGGACGCGCCGATCTTCGCGAATCAAATCGAGATGAATCCGCTGCTCCAACAGGCGGAATTGCGCGAGCACTGTGCCGCGCGTGACGTCGAACTCGTCGCGTACTCGCCGCTGGCCCGTGGGAAGGTGTTCGACGTTCCCGAGCTCACCGAAATCGCCGAGAAGCACGACGCCAGCGAGGCGCAGGTGTCGCTCGCGTGGCTCCGCGAGAAGGGCGTGACCGCGATCCCGAAGGCGTCGAGCGAGGCGCACATCCTAGACAACTGGCGCTCGCTGGATCTCGACCTCGACACCGAGGACGTCGCCGCCATCGACGCGATCGATCGGACCGACCGGCAGGTCGATCCGAGTTTCGCGCCGTGGTGATCGGGGATCGCCCTCGGAAAAAACCGCCGTCTCCTCGACTCACTGCGCGACGTCGTCGATCGACTCGCCGGTGACGCTCGCGGCGACGCGGACGCCGACGACGCTCACGACGATACCCGCGACGATGAACGCCGCGAGCCGTTGCTGGGGCGTCACGACGACGCCCCACAGTTGGGGGTCGGCGAGGACGCCCTCTCGCTGGAGGAACCACCCCGCGAAGCCCCGGACGACGAGCCCGAGCGCGACCACGCCGAACGGGAGGTTCAGATACGGCGTGCTGATCTCGTCCGTACCGATGAGTTCGTCGAGCAATCGCCCGGCGCTCGCGGTTAGCGCGGCGAGCGCCAGCCACGGCACGGCGCTGTGGGTGAACTGCATCGTCCGGACCACGACGTACTCGGGGCCCCCCTGCGGCGTGACCGAGAGCGCGCCGAGGAAGATGCCGACGAGCCCCAACCCGAGGCTGACGGCGTAGGTGACGACGGAGACGCGCCCGGAGTACAGCGCCTCTCGGGTCCGCTCGGGGACTTCAGACAGGAGTTCGTCGATCGCGAGCCCTTTGTACAGCAGCACGGCACCCAAGAGCGAGGCGAGGCCCGCCAGCGCGATGGCCGGCG
Source organism: Halobellus sp. LT62 (assembly GCF_037031285.1). Classification (NCBI taxonomy): domain Archaea; kingdom Methanobacteriati; phylum Methanobacteriota; class Halobacteria; order Halobacteriales; family Haloferacaceae; genus Halobellus; species Halobellus salinisoli. Next base: position 1,230,575 of record NZ_JAYEZO010000002.1, on the reverse strand, counting down.
AGAACTGCGAGAGGAGGATCGGCAGTAAGAGCAGCGTCGCACCGAGGGGAACGAGGATCGTCGTCCGCAGCTCCTCGTCCCCGAGGAACTGCTTGAGGAGGTAGTACGTCGACTCGATGTCGTGCGCTTGACGGACGACGACCCGGTCGACCGAGTCGATCCGAACGCGGCTCTCGATGGCGGGGACGACTCGCTCGTCGTTGGCGGAATCGAGGACGACGATCGCCGAGTCGGGATCGTACGTGTCGACGAGGGAGTCCACCTGCGCCGCCAGCGACCGGTCAGCGCCGACGAGCGAGTCGGTGCCGCCGGAGACGACGGCGACGACGGTCTCCTCGCGCTCGTCTCGGAGGTCGCGGGCGACGCGCAGCGCTTCTAATAAGCAATTGACGCTCGAGTCCTCCGGATCCGCCAGTCCGACGTCGGTGACGAGCGACTGAACGGCCTCCCAGCCGATGATCGGCATCTCCAGCCCTGCGGTCCGACCGATGTCGTTGGACCGGTCGACGCAGAGGACGAGCGTGGTCACGGTCTTGAGAACGATTGACTCGGTTAAAGAAGTCTCGGTCACTCACTCTCCGATTACTCCTCGTGGATCTGTTCCCCCCGGTTGAGCCGCTCGGCGATGCGGAACGTCTGTTCGCTCGCTCGCCGGGTCGGCGTGTGCGCGGCGAGGAACCGTGCCGCGGCGATGAGATGGACTCGGGAACGCTCCCCGTCGTCGGCTTCGTACTGGGTGAACGCCGCTTCGAGGTTCTGTCGGGGATGGAATCCGACGTCTTCTCGAAGGAGCACCTCACCGAGTTCGCGCTTCAATTCCGCCGCGTCCCCGCCGGCGGCGAGGTACTCGGCGGTGAGTCGGCCAGCCCGGTTGACCTCCTCGTCGGATTCGACCTCGAAGCACGCGAGTAGTTCGTCTAAGAGTTCCCCGGGGTCACCGTCGCCGCCCGGGTCGGGAAGCGGGGCCGGCGGCGTGTTGAGAAACCGGTCGAGATAGACGGACATCGCGGCGTCGAAGACCCCGCGATACGCCTCCGGGGCGTCGGTCCGCCGGCCGAGTCCGTAGACCGCGTTCGCGTACGTGTAGGTGTGGTGGACGGTGTTCCAGTCGCGGAACTCGTTGCTCGTGCCGAAGTGAGCGACGCGGCGTCCGGCCGCGTGAGCGACGAGGAGCGCGAGATCCTCGACGCTCGCCCCGTCGGAGACGGCCGCCGTCAACGCGTCGATGATCTCGTGAGGGTCGTCCCCCAAGAGGACGTCGAGAACGCCGTCCGGTTCGGTCCACGGCTTCTCCGCGCCCGCTCTGCGCTGCTCCGCGCTCGCTTCGATCAGTTCGGGGAGTTCGTCCGCGGCGTCGAAACAGAGTTGAGCGACGTCGATCGGTTGCCGCCACGACGAGTTCTCCTCGGCTCGGTCGGCGGACGCGAGTCCGGGGACGAGACTCGGGAGCACCGCGTCGACGTGTTCCCATCCGACGTGATCGAGCGCCTCGAACGCCTTGTTGACGAAGTCGAGTCGATGCCCGGAGTCGAGATAGCGGTGATCGGTGGCGGCCGCGACGAGCATCCCTGCGAGGGCCGACTCGTCGGCGTCCGCCGCGATCGCGGCCCGGAGCACGCGTTCGGCCCCGTCGGAGTCGCGGACTTCGATGTTCTCTCGGAACCACTCCGCGAGCCGATCGGCGGCGACGTCATCGGTCGAGAGCGCCTCCTGAACGAAGAACGGCGGTTCACCGGAGCAATCGTCGGCAACCGCCGTGAGACCCACGTAGAGGGCTCGACGTCGGTCCTCGGGGTGGAGGTCCGCGAGGAGATTCGCCATCGCGACTAGCGTCGTGAGCCCGCGCCCCCAGCCGTCGTCCCGGTAGCGTGTGCCGAACTCGATCCCGATTCGAACCGGCTCCGTGTACGATACCCCGGCGTCGTCGAGTCCGATGACCGACTTCGCCGTGATCAGGTCGATGTTCTCCCGGAGGCTGTGATCGAGTCGGTCGCGCCAGTGTTCCTCGGGCGAACGATCACGCGCCGGATTCGGGTCGACGTACACGTCGCCCTCTCGAACCGTGACTGGATAGGTCCGGACGTCGTCGGCGAACGGGTCGAACGTGTCGCCGCAAGAGAGCTCGAACCGCGCGTGATGCCACGGGCACGTGAGTACCCCGTCGTCAACGGACCCCTCTGTGAGCGGAAATCCCATGTGCGGACACCGGTTGTCGGTGGCGTAGAACTCCCCCTCGTGGTAGAAGAGGCCGATGACGCGGCCGTCGACACGAATCGTCTGTGGGCTGTTCGTCTTCGCCTCGTCGACGGTCGTTGCTCGAACGTAGGGGTCGTCTGATTCAGTCGACATAGTGCGGAATCCGACGGTGTCACATCTTCTTGGTGGCGGTCCGGTCGGACCCTCCTCGAACTACGACGCCGGTCGGGTTTACACTATCGGCGAGACGAGCGACGCTCTCTCGGTGAAAAATCGACGCTGTCCCAAGATGAAAAAGAAAAAAATCGGCCGCGCGGCCGAACCGTCAGCAGATCGCCGCAGACTCCGGCGTCTAGAGAAGCCCCGTCTTCTGGAGCTTCATCAGGTCCTCGGTGTCGAGGGTCTCGCCTTCCTTGAACTTCTGGTAGATCTCCTCGGCCTCCTCCTTGGCGGCCTCGCGCTCCTCGGCGCGCTCGTCCTCGCGCTCCTGCTCTTCCTGCTTGTCGAGCTCGCGGAGGCGCTTTTGCACGCGGACGAAGTCCTCGTGGTGGCGGTCGGCGGCCTCTTGGGCTTCGACGAACAGCTCGTGCATCGCGTCGGCCTCGTCGCGGATGTCGTCGGCCTCGCGGTAGGCCTCGATCATCTGGTTGTGGTGCTCTTGGGCCTCGTCGGCGAGCTCAGTCACCTTCTGGTGGTGCTGGGAGGCCTCCGATCGGACCTCTTCTGCCTCTTCGATGAGCTCTTCGAGTTCACCGCTGTCGTCGACTTTCTCCTTCTTCTCGCTGAGCTCTTCGCGCTTGTCCTCGATCTTCTCGATGAGTTCGCGCTCGTCCTCCGTCGAGAGGACTTCGGTCTGCTGGCGGAATTCGAGTTGCTCGATCTCCTCTTGGAGCTCCTCGATGTCCTTGCCGTCGTCGAGCTCGAGCTCGGACTTCATCTGCTCGACTTTGTCGAACAGCTCGTTTGCCTTCGCGTTGAGCTCGTTACGGCTCTCTTTGTGTTCTTGGACCTGCTCGTTGAGCTCGTCGCGTTTCTCGCGGTGCTCTTGGGCCTCGTCGACCTTCTCGCGCGTTTTGGCGTTGAGGTCGTCGCGCTTGGAGGCGCGCTCGGAGGCCATCTGGTTCAGGTCGTTTCGTCGGTCTCGAAGCTGGCCGGCAACCTTGATGAGCTGCCCCTTCGAGCCGTTTTCGAGCTTTTCGTCTGTGAGCTCGATGTTGTCAGATTCTTCTAGTGCCTGTACGTCGTATTCGTCAAGAACGTCTTGCTTCGTCACCATACGTGATCAATCCTCGATACCATCACCGCTCCGGACCGTGGCGGCCGCTCGTCGATCGCTGTCAACCGTGGATAAGAATTCCCGATCATTCTGCGTGCTGTGCCGCCGGAACGCCGGAGGCGCTCTGGTGACTATTCATTGATGTCTACCAAATATAAATCTACCGGTAGTCGGAGCGGCTGAAAACCTCTCTCACACCCCTCGTACGCCCCGTGTGAGTGTTTCCCACTGATTGTGTGGAATATATAAAGAGCGATGGTATCAGTTCACACGGACACCAGACGCGGAGCGGAAGATCGAGCGAGACTTACCGTCCCGTCGCAGACAGTCCAGTATGCGAGAGCGAGAGCGCGAAGTCGTCCGCGCGCGTGGCCACGAAAACGTGACCGCACGGCACGGCAGCACCCTCGAGGTGACGAGCGACGACTGGCTCACCCCGGCCGGAGACTGCATCCTCGCCGTCGAGGCCGATCGCGTGCCCGCGGACTTCGACGACGCGTTCGTCGAGGCGTGCCGCGATCCCGAGGCGACGATCACCGTGACGCTCACCGCGACGACCGAGAGCGGCGAGACGTACGAGGAGACGATCACCGGCCGGGGAGACCCGGAACTCTCCTTCGAGAACGAGCGGAGTCACGTCGGTCGCACGAGCGACTACGTCGACGACCGGACGGTTCTGGTCGGCGGCAGCGCTGCCGCCGGAGACCTCGACCGCGACCTCGTCGACGCGCTCGCGGACGGTGCGGACCTCCGATTCGAGTTGGTCGTCGACGTGGAGTGACGCGGCCGACGGCTTTTTTCCACCGGCAGCGAAGGGATCGATATGCCCGAGGAACCCCGAGAGAACATCAGCGGCGGCGAAGAGGGGAGCGTCGAGGTCGCGTTCGCACCCGGCGAGACAGGGACGCGCGCGGAGGCCGTCGTCGACGAACTCGGCGAGTTGTACTGGCAGAAGACGTACGGCGGCAAGGACGCCTTCGAGTCGCTCGTTCGGACGATCCTCTCGCAGAACACAAGCGACGTCGCCAGCCAGCCCGCCCACGACGCGCTGATGGAGCGGTACGGGAGCGAGGCGCAGCGCGCCTCGACGACACGAGCGGGGAGCGAAGCGACCCGCGAGGGCGGCGCGACCCGTGAAGACGACGCCGATCTCGTGACGGCCCTCGCCGACGCGGAACAGTCCGAACTCGCCGAGACCATCTCCTCGGCCGGGCTGTATAATCAAAAGTCGGAGATGATCGTCGGCGCGGCCGAGCGCATCCGCGAGGAGTACGGCGGGCGAGACGAATTCGACGCGTTCGTGCGCGAGGGCGACCCCGACGAGGTCCGCGAGGCACTGCTCGACATCCACGGTGTCGGCCCGAAGACCGCCGACTGCGTGCTCCTCTTCGCGGGCGGGCGCGGCGGCGTCTTCCCCGTCGACACGCACGTCCACCGGATCGCGCGGCGGATGGGTCTCGCGCCCGCGGACGCGGATCACGAGACCGTCCGCGAGCACCTCGAAGCCGACGTGCCCGGCCCCAAGTGCGGCTTTGGGCACACCGCGATGATCCAGTTCGGCCGCGAGTACTGCACGGCGCGAAAGCCGGCGTGTCTGGACGGTCCCGAGGCGTGCCCACTGTACGACCTGTGCGACCGAGTCGGTGTCGACGAGGTCGATGAGACGGTCGTCGACCCGGCTGACGCCGCAGCTGAGTGACCCGACAGCAGCATCAGCACCCCCGCGTCTCGACGCCCGACACCGGCCCGCCGGTCGGTTCGTACGTGGAGTCGTCGACGCTGTCTGCGAACATCGGTAAGGAGAGCTGATAGTCGAAGAGGATCGCGAAGGCGTTCCAGACCGCGTCGACCGACGCACCGTCGGGGACGCCCTCGAAGACGACCCCCGTTCGCAGTTCGACGATGTCGCTGTCGAGCGCGACTCCCCGAGCGGACAAGCCGAGCGCGCTCGGCGGCGCGGAGGTGAAAAGCGACGTGTGAACGGTCACGTCGATGTGCGGGTTCCCGTCGCCGATCCCGAGGTCGTGTCCGCCCCCGGGGAAACAGTGCCGGTCGTCAGCCTCCTCCGTACTCTCGGAACCGGTTGAGGAATCGCCCGACTGCGCCGTGACCGGTGCGATGCCGACCGTCGCGACCGAGGCGACGAGCGCGATCACGAGCGCGAGGCGGACGGCGATGGAGAGCCGGCGGGACATACCGAGCGGTTGAACGCTCTCCGGATTAAGTCTCGCGGCGCGGTTCTCAGTCCTGAGAGTCGCGCGGTCCGGACGCTCCGGCGTCGAGCGTCCGGACGAGTTCGTCGAGGACGGCGTCCGCGCTCGCGAGATTCGTCGCCAGCGGGATCGCGTGGACGTCGCAGATCCGAAGCAGCGCGGTGATATCGGGTTCGTGCGGCTGTGCGGTGAGCGGGTCGCGCAGGAATATCACGCCGTCGCAGGTCTCGTCGGCGATCTCCGCGCCGATCTGCATATCGCCGCCGAACGGCCCCGACTGCTTTCGCTCGATATCGAGCCCTGTCGACTCCTGTAGTCGCTTGCCCGTCGTCCCCGTCGCCATCAGGTCGAAGCGTTCTAACTCCGCCCGTCGGTTCCGCGCGAACTCGATGATGTCCGGTTTCTTCTCGTCGTGCGCGATCAGCGCGAGACGCATATCTCACCGTCTCCGTCGTCGACCAAGAAGGTTGTAGTCGCGTCTGGTCCCGTCGGATCCCGTCGGGTCCCGTCGAAACCCGAATCCCGTCGAATCCCGTCGAAAACCGTCCGGCCCCGACTCGCGAGGGCGATCGGCGGCCAGATTAGCGGAACCGGAACGTTTCGAGGTTCTTCGGCGCGAACGTCCGCAGGTTGTAGTCGTGATACAGTCCGGAAGAGAGGTCCTGTACCGAGCGCTCGTCGCCGTGAACGCAGAGAATCTTCTCGGGACGGGGGTTCATCGTCTTCACGAAGTTCTCGAGGCCCTGTCGGTCGGCGTGCCCGGAGAAGCCGTCGACGGTCTTGACGTCCATTTCCAATTGCAGCGTGTCCGAGCGACCGACGCGGTCGCCTTCCACCGGGATCTCGTCCCACCCGTTCTGGATGCGACGCCCGAGCGTTCCCTGTGCCTGATAGCCGACGAAGAGCAGCCGCGAGTCCGGATCGGGGCCGACGTGGCGCAGCCACGACATAATCGGGCCGCCGGTGACCATCCCCGAGGTCGAGAGGACGATGCAGGGATCGCCGTCTGCGACCTCCTGTCGCTCGTCGTCGCCGCCGTCGATGTGGTTGAACTCGTCGGCGAGGAACGGGTTGTCGTCCTCGTGGAAGATCCGATCGCGGAGGTCGTCGCGGAGGTACTCCGGATACGTGGTGTGGATCGCGGTCGCCTCCCAGATCATCCCGTCCAAATGGACGGGCATACTCGGGATTTTCCCCGTGCGCATCGCCTCCTCGAGGACGAGCATCATCTCTTGGGAGCGCCCGACGGCGAAGGCCGGAATTACGACCTTCCCACCGCGGTCGTGCGTCTCGTTGATCGCTTCAATCAGTTTCCGTTCGGCGTCCTCCTGATCGGTCTGGTAGTCGTTGCGGCCGCCGTAAGTCGACTCCAACACGAGCGTCTCGACGCGCGGGAAGTCGTTGACCGCGCCGTTGAACAGCCGGGTGTCGTCGTAGTGGATGTCGCCGGAGAACGCGACGTTGTAGAGGCCGTCGCCGATGTGGAAGTGCGTGACCGCCGAGCCGAGGATGTGTCCGGCGTTGTGGAGCGTCAGCTTCACGTCCGGCGCGATGTCGGTCACGTCGCCGTACTCGATCGGGATGGTGTGTTTGATCGCCTCCCGAACCATCTCCGACTCGTAGGGCGGCGTGCGACCCTCCTTGGCGGCGACGTCGAGGTAGTCCAGTTGGAGCAGACCCATCAGGTCCCGCGTCGGTTCGGTCGTGTAGATCGGACCGTCGTAGCCGTACTTGAACAGCAGCGGAATCAGCGCGGAGTGATCGAGGTGGGCGTGTGTGAGCACGACCGCGTCGAGCGAGTTCGCGCCCGCGCCGAGGGCCTCGGGGACCTGCAGGTAGGGGGCGTCGTCGGAACCGGGCTTGTCGCCGCAGTCGATGAGGATCCGCGTCTCGGCGGTCGAGAGGATGAACGACGCGCGGCCGACCTCCCGGCAACAGCCGAGGGTCGTGATCCGGACCCACTCCTCGTCGGAGAGCTGTTCGCGGTGGATCTGTCTGCCGACCCGTTCGAGGACCTGTCGGCGCTCGTCGCGCTCCTGCTTGAGGAAGTTGCGGACGTTCGAGACCGTCGAGGACTCGATCGGCGGCGTCCGAACGACCTCGGGCGTCCAGCCGACCTCTTGGGTGATCTCGCGCAGCGTCGCGCCGTGACGGCCGATGACCATTCCCGGCTTTTGGGCCTCGATGACGACTTCGCCGATGTCCTCGTGGAAGTCGAGGTCGGTGACGCCCGCCTCCTCCGGAATGACGTCGAGAATTCGGTCCCTCGCTTCGTCCGGCGGCGATAACGCGGCTGGATCCGGTCGGACGGTGATTCGTTTGCGGAACTTTCCCGCGAGGTCGCGGACGAGGTCACTGTTTCGGGCGAACCGCTTCGGATCGCGCGTGTAGATGACCAGTTCCGGCCCCTCGTAGGTGACGTCCGACACGGAGATGTCGGCGGGGAGCTCCGCTGTGACTTCTGCTTTCAACTCCTCGAGTTGCGTATCTACTGAACTCATAACTGAGAGCGTTCCGTCGTGATCGTCGCAGACGGACGGTTGATCGGGGTTCTCTGTCGCTGCAGTCGACGCGACCGCACACACACTCCGTCGGGGGACGGCGACGGTGTCGCGTGAGTGGAGTGGCCCGACGGGTTCGTGTGAGTGGAGTGAACCGCCGGGTTCTCGTGAGTGAGGTGGAACGACGGTGTCGCGTGAGAGAGCATAGGACTACGTAGTGCGTCGCGAATGACGATGTCTGGCGGTCCTGACTGTGGGGAGACAGGGAAAACCCGCTTGCTCCGAGATAGATCCGCCTGCGTATAAAAGCCTTCGCAAAACCGAAACCCCGAGCGGGTCTCAGGGGACGTATGAAGGTCACACCAGAGCGTGTCGCGGACGAAGCAACGTGGGTCCGGGACCGAGCCGAGACGGTCGTCCCGCTGATCAACGAGACGCGCGGACGACTGGGGGAGCTGTTCGAGACCGACGTCGACCGCGTCTCCACGACGGCGTACCGCGAGGAGGTCCAAGCGGTCTTCGTCGACGGCGAGGTCGCGGTCAACGTCGCGGGCTACGTCGCGCTGCTCCGAGACTTGGACGTCGAGGGCGACTACCCGGGATTCGTCGTCGACGAGGTGCTCGGGCGGGAGCTCGCGGCGACCATCGCCGGCGGGACGCCGCTGTCGCTGCTCGCGCAGGCGACGTTCCACTACGCCGACGTGACGACGCACACGGAGGGCGGCGCGGGCGTCGACGACCTCGACGCCGCGCTCGCGGCGGGCTTTCAGACCCGGCTGCCGGGCTGGGACTGGCGGGAGGCGGAGAGTCCGTTCGGGGTCGATCCAGCACGATTGGACTGATACTTTCGGCGGTTATCGGTCCTCGTTCACGGTGTGGAACTCCGATAAGACGGATTGCGGGACCGGATTCACGTACTCGAAGGGCTCGTCATCACAGAGCGTCTCGAAGTCGCGATCCGTCGTGACGAGTGCATCGGCGTTCGCACGCCGCGCGAGGGCGACGTAAAAACAGTCGTAGACATCGTGGTTCTTTTCGGCGCTGATTTCGTAGGCGTCGAGAACCGTCTCGGGGGTGACTTCGACAGATTCCATCGGGTATTGAAGCAGCGACGTCACGGCGTTTCGAGCCTGAACGGTCGAGAAATCGAGTTCTTCGAGAACCCACTGCACGCGAAGCGGAAGGTATCCGAACATCAGTAGCGTCCGATCGCCTTCGAGGGCCGGAACGAGTCGCTCTGCGACGTACGGGTGTCCCGGATGATCGTCGATCAACTGGATCGCGAGCGCGTTGATGTCGGGGAGAACGCGCATCACCGTCCCCCGAACGTCGCCTCGCCGGCGTCCCGAAACGCGTCGTCCTTCCACTCTTCCGTTGATCTCCCCGAAGAGAGGGTCTGCAACTCAGGCAGCTGTCTGACGAGACGGATGTCGCCCCCCTCCCTGATCACGGTGAACGTCGTTCCTCCCTCGATGTGGAGCTCCTCCCGCAGTGCCTTCGGGATCGTCAACCGACCACGGTCGTTGATTTCGGCCTCGCCGTACTCGTCTCCCGTCCCAGAATCTGTCGAACTCATACAATCACCACACGATAATCGTACTATTTAGATCACCAAAAATCCACGTGATTGCTTTGGTCGACTTCGATGCTTCGGGTGTCGACCCGACCGCTTCAGGGGATTTAAGACCGCCGTGGGGCTCGAAACACGTAATGAGCGACGAGCAGGAACTCGGCATCACCGAGTCGAAGGAGTACAACACCGGCGAGTGGTACGCCGAGGTGGTCCAGAAGGCCAACCTCGCGAACTACGCGCCCGAGGGGATGAGTGGCTTCATCGTGACGCGACCGCGCGCCTACGAACTCTGGGAACGGATTCAGGGTCACCTCGACGGTCTGTTCAAGCAGACCGGCGTCCAGAACGCCTACTTTCCGCTGTTTATTCCGGAAAGCTACCTCGAACGCGAGAAGGACATCGTCGAGGGGTTCGACCCCGAGGTCGCGTGGGTCGAGAAGGCGGGCAACCAAGAGCTCGAAGAGCGCCTCGCCGTGCGCCCCACCTCGGAGTCGATCATCACGCCGTACATCTCCCAGTGGGTCCGCAGCCACCGCGATCTACCCCTGCGAGTGAACCAGTGGGCGTCGGTCGTCCGCTGGGAGGCGACCGAGACCAAGCCGTTCTTCCGGACGAAGGAGTTCCTCTGGCAGGAGGGCCACACCGCGCACGCGACCCGCGAGGACGCGTGGAACGAGACGATGCGGCGGCTCGACCAGTACGAGAACACCTACGAGGACCTGCTCGCGATGCCCGTCCTGCGCGGCGCGAAGCCCGAACACGACAAGTTCCCCGGCGCGGACACGACAACCACAGTAGAAGCGCTGATGCCCGACGGCAAGTCCGTGCAGGGGGCGACATCTCACTACCTCGGGACGTCGTTCGCGGAGGCGTTCGACATCACCTACACCGACGAGGACGAGGACTCCCAGATCGCTCACACCACCTCGTGGGGACTCTCGTGGCGGGCGATCGGCGCGCTGATTATGACGCACTCGGACGATCAGGGCCTCGTGTTGCCGCCCGCCATCGCGCCCGAACAGCTCGTGATCGTCCCGATCTGGCAGGCGGACACGAAGGAGGACGTCCTCGAATACGCCGAGGGAATCAGCGAGGAGCTCGAAGGCGCCGGCGTCCGGGTCGAACTCGACGACCGCGACGAGCGCAACCCCGGGTTCAAGTTCAACGAGTGGGAGCTGAAGGGCGTCCCCATCCGAATGGAGATCGGTCCCAACGAGGCCGATGACGGAACGGTCACGCTCGTCCACCGACCCGATGGCGAATCCACGGAGGTCGACCGCGCGGACATCGCCGAGACGGTCGACTCGCACTTCGACGAGGTGTACGCGAAGCTGTACGCCGCCGCCGAGGAGAACCTCACTGAGAACGTCCGCGAGGCCGACTCCCGTGCCGATATCCTCGGGACGATCGGCCAGCACGGCGGCTACGTGAAAGCCCCGTGGTGCGGTGAGGAGGACTGCGAGACGGAGATCAAAGACCAGATCGCCGCCGAGATCGTGATGGTCCCGCTCGACGACGACGAGGGGATCCACCACGACGAGGACTGTGCCATCTGCGGCGACGACGCCACGGAAACCGCGTACTTCGCGAAGTCGTACTGAGCGGGGGTCGATCCGCTCTCCGTCTGATCTGAACGTCGACTGACCTGACTCTCGTCGATGAGGTCCGACGTATGTCAGACGGATGTCAGACTGATATCACCCGCGAGAACGTCCCACAACGCTTTACAGCGCCCGCGCCGTACGTGGACCAATGTCGGCGCTATCGGACCTCTTGGGAGATGTCGTGTCGGACGTCGAGAGCGTGTTTCTGTTCTCGCCGAGCAGTTCCCACTACGAACGATTCGCCGACGCGGACACCGACGAAGATGTCGTCGTCGTCGCGCCGGCGAACGACGTCGACGCCGAGACGTACGTCGAACTGCCGCTGGATTTCGATAACGTCCGGGATCGAATCAGATTCGGCGTCGAGGGCGCGCTCGAACAGGGACTCGTCGAGGAGGGCGACATCGTCGCTTGCAGCGTCCGGATCTTCGACGGCGACCCCGACGGCGTCGTGCGAGTCCGCGTCGAGGAGGGAATGCGCTCGGGCATCTACGACCTCTTTGCGAACTCGCGGGCGGACCCAAGCGTCATCCGCGACGTCTTCGAGGTCGCGATCGAGCTGGGCAAGAAGGGCCAGAAGGGCAAACCCGTCGGCGCGCTGTTCGTCGTGGGCGACGCCGGAAAGGTGATGAACAAGTCCCGGCCGCTCAGCTACAACCCCTTTGAGAAGTCCCACGTCCACGTCGGCGACCCGATCGTGAACGTGATGCTCAAGGAGTTCTCCAGACTCGACGGCGCGTTCGTCATAAGCGACTCGGGGAAGATCGTCAGCGCCTACCGCTACCTCGAACCCGCCGCCGAGGGCGTCGACATCCCGAAGGGACTCGGCGCGCGGCATATGGCGGGCGCGGCGATCACCCGCGACACGAACGCGACGGCGATCGTCCTCTCTGAGTCCGACGGTCTCGTGCGGGCGTTCAAGGGCGGTCAGATCATTCTGGAGATCGATCCGGAGGAGTACTGATGGCGGGATTCGAACCGACGCAGTCGACGACGAGCGTCGCATCGATGCAGGTCGATCTCGGCCCGCTGCCGGACGTCGTTAATGCCGTCCCGCAGGCGATGTGGGCCGCGCTGCTCGTCGCGGTTATCGGCGTCCTCGCCGCGCTGGTGCTCGGTTTGCTGACGACCCGCCTACTGGTCAGGTTCGGCGTCCCCGAGGCGATCGAGGGAACGGCGTTCGAGCGGACCGCCCGCGAGTTCGACACCTCGACGGTCGAGGTGCTCGGGACGCTCGTCCGGTTTTTCGTCCTCGGGATCACCTTCCTCGCGCTCCTCTCGATCGCGAACATCACCGTCGCGGCGAGCTTTTGGAGTCGCACCGTCGAATTCGTCCCGCAGCTGTTCTTCGCCGTCGTCATCCTCATCGTCGGCGTCGTCGTCGGCGACAAGGTCCAACTGATGGTCGGCGAACGGCTCACCGGGATCAAGCTCCCGCAGATCGGCGTCTTTCCCCGGGTCGCGAAGTTCACCGTCTTCTACATCGCGATCTTGGTCGCGCTCTCGCAGCTCGGCGTCGCCACGCTCGCGCTCGTCGTCCTCCTCGCGGTGTATCTTCTCGCGCTCGTGGCGCTCACCGCCATCGCGCTCTCGGATCTGCTGAAATCCGGGGCCGCCGGATCGTACCTACTGTTGAACCAACCCTACTCGATCGGCGACGAGGTCGCCATCGGCCAGCGGCGGGGGATCGTCCAAGAAGTGAACCTGTTCGTCACCCACGTCGAGAACGACGGCGAGGAGTTCATCGTTCCCAACAGCGCCGTCTTCGAGGAGGGCGTCGTGCGGTTTCGAGACTGACGGCTAGGCGTCTCGATCCGCCACGCCGGGTGCCGCGTCTCCGTCGTCGCTCCCGCCCATCGGCCGCGCCGGCACGCCCGCGACCGTCACACCCGGCGGCACGTCACGCGTGACGAGCGAGTTTGCGGCCACCTGCGCGCCCTCGCCGATCCGGACGCCCGGGAGGATGACGGCTTTCGCGCCGATCATCGCGCGGTCGCCGACGACGACCTCGCCCGTCCGGTACTCCTCCTGTAAGAACTCGTGACAGAGGATCACCGAGTCGTAGCCGACGACGACGTGATCGCCGAGCGTGATCAGTTCGGGCCAGAACACGTCCGGCGTCGCTTCGAGGCCCCACGAGACGCCCTCGCCGACGGTGACGCCGAGCCGACGGAGTGCCCAACTCCGCGCGCGGAGCGACGGGGCGATGCGCGCGACCCACACGAGGAGGTAGTTGAGCACGACCCGCCAGACGGGCTTCGCGTCGGTCCAATACCGCAGCGAGTTCGACGGGCCGGGCGTCGGGTGTCGCTGGAGGCGGTCGTGTCTGCGGGTGTCGTCGTCGCTCACGGCTGCCCGTTCACGCCGGATAGCAAAAAGTTCGCTCGTCGATCGTGCCGGAGGGAGATCCGGCCGCTGCCCGCGCTCTTACTCCCCGCGGAGTTCGTTCATATGATCGATCCGACGCTGGACGAGGGCCGCCTTGCCGACGTCGTGGCGGACGCGGAGGCCGTCGCCCGCGGCCGCGAGGGCGTCTTCGGCCTGCGCCTCGGCCTCCGAGATCGAGTCGGCGACGCCGACGACTGCGAACGAGCGCGAGGTCGTCGTGTAGAGGCCGTCCTCGCGCTCGTCGACGCTGGCGTAGAACAGGAGTGCATCTCCCACGCTTTCCTCGTCGACGGTGATCTTCGCGCCGCTCTTCGGATCTGTCGGGTAGCCGTCAGGCACGGCGTATTTGCAGACGGTCGCCTTCCCGGCGAACTCCAGTTGCGGCAGCGACTCGCCCTCGCGAGCGGCCGTGAGCACGTCGAGGAACGAGGTGTTCAGGACGGGAAGCGTGTTCGTCGCCTCCGGGTCGCCGAAACGGGCGTTGAACTCGACGACTTTCGGGCCGTCCGCGCCGAGCATGAACTGGCCGTAGAGGACCCCTTTATACTCGGGCAGGGCGTCGACGACGGCTTCGAGGATCTCGACGGCGTCGGCGTAGTCCTCGCTCGTCATAAAGGGCAGTTCGGGACCGGCATCGCTGTAGCTTCCCATCCCACCGGTGTTCGGACCCTCGTCGCCCTCGTAGGCGCGCTTGTGGTCCTGCACGGCCGGGGTCGGTCGGACGTCACCGTTGGCGACGAACGCTTGGACGGTGAACTCCTCGCCGATCAGGCGCTCTTCGAGGACGACCTCGTCGTAGTCGTTCTCGCGGAGGTACTGTTTGGCCCCCTCGCGGTCGACTTGGTCGCCGATGACCTTCACGCCCTTGCCCCCGGTGAGGCCCGCGGGCTTGACCGCGAGGTCGACGTCGGAGGCTTCGATGTACTCGCAGGCGGCCTCGGTGTCCTCGAAGACGGCGTAGTCTGGACAGCCCGGGATCGACTCGGCCTCCATAAACTCCCGCTGGAAGGCCTTGTCCGTCTCGATCCGGGCCGCGTCGGCGTCGGGACCGAACGTATAGATCCCGGCGTCGTCGAGCGCGTCCGCGACGCCCGCTTCGAGCGCCGACTCGGGCCCGATGACCGCGAGGTCGGCGTCGATGTCGGTCGCGTAGGCGACGATCCCGTCGACGTCGGTCTCCGAAACCGTCTCGAACCCCGCCGCGAGCGCCGCGGTTCCGGGGTTCCGGTTGCTCGCACACGCGTACAGTTCGCACGCCGAGTCCGTCGACAGCGCGCGAGCGATCGCGTGCTCGCGTCCGCCGCCGCCGACGAGAAGCACCGTCTCCGTCTCTGACATACCCGGAGGACATACGCAGGAGAGTGTAAAGGTTGCTCTTCTCTCGGATGAATGTGTGCACTTTTATGTATACTTCTGAGCGGCGGACGGAATCCGTCAAACAGCCGTTTGACCCACCAGAAGACCCTTTCCGTCGCACCTCGCGGATACTCGTATGGTCTCCCGCTCTCCCACAGGTACGCCCACTGTCTCCCGCAGACGGTTCCTCCGATTCGGTGCCGGGGCGGTCGCCGGGACGCTCGGAACGGCCGGCTGCCTCGGCGAACGCGGCGGAGACGCCGCCGATCCCACCGAGGCC
Organism: Halobellus sp. LT62; assembly: GCF_037031285.1. Classification (NCBI taxonomy): domain Archaea; kingdom Methanobacteriati; phylum Methanobacteriota; class Halobacteria; order Halobacteriales; family Haloferacaceae; genus Halobellus; species Halobellus salinisoli. The sequence continues at coordinate 1,215,188 of NZ_JAYEZO010000002.1, read as the reverse complement.
GCTCCCGCAGACGCCTCGCCCGCGGACGACGCGCCGCCGCTGGACGACGGCCCCACCACGAGGCCGGGCGACCTGCCCGAGTGGACGCCCGACTGGACCGTCTCCTTCGACGACTCGAACGTCCTCGGTCTCGACGTCGACGAGGCGACCGCGTCGGGCGATACCGACGCCGACCTGCTGTACGCGACGCTGAGCGACGACGAGGGATCGTCGGCCGTCGCGGCGATCGACCCGGCCGAGCGGTCGACGGTCTGGCGGCGCGAGATGGAGGGTGAGGCGGTCGGCGGCTCCCACGCCGCCTACGGCCGGATCGCCCGCGGCGGCTGGGGCGTGACACTGACCGACGATGCCCTGTACGCCGTCGCGGGTGCGGCGGACGAGCGTGAGTGGACAGCTCTGCACGCGTTCGACCGGGCGAGCGGCGATCGCCGCTGGACGTTCGAGCGCGATCGCGAACTCGCAGTCGCGGGCGTTTCTGAAGGTCTCGTCGTCGCCCGCGGCTTGGAGTTCTTCCCACCGCCGGGTGTGACGCCGACGAGCCACCAGACGCCCGAGGAGCCGCTGGCGACCGTCGTCTACGCGATCGACGCGACCGACGGGAGGCTCGCGTGGAAGCGGGAGTTCACCGCGGTCCGGGACGTCGCCGTCTCCTCGCGGGGGGCCTGCGTCGCCACTGACGATCGCCTCGCCGGGCTCGATCGAGACGGCGACGACCGGTTCGCGCTCGACGCTACCCCCGCCACGTGGGTCGAAGTCGCCGACGACCGCCTGTTCGTCCTCTCGGGCGCGGGCGAGGGCGCGACGCTGTCGGGCGTCGCGCCGAACGGCGACGTCGACTGGCGTCTCGACGCGCCGGTCGAAGAGCTCCTCCTCGACGGCGACCGACTGTACGCGGGCGGCGAGGCCGTCCTTGCGGTCGAGACCGACGGGTCGGTCGTCTGGCGCGACGACGACTACGGGCAGTGGCTCCTCTTGGCCCCCGACGGCGACGCGCTCTACACGCGGTCGGGTGTCGGCGCGGACGCCGCGACGGCGTACGACGTCTCGGGCGCGGAGCGCTGGACGTTCGCCCCTCCGTCGAACGACGCTTGGCCGGAGGCCGCGACGGCCGACGCGATGGTCGCGACCGCCATCACCGGCGAAACGGCCGACGAGCCGTTCAAGACGGTGTACGCGGTCGATGGCGACGGCGAGGCGACCGCCGCGCGCGGCATAGACACGGTGTTCGACGCGATCGGTCTCGACGGCACCGCCTACCTCGCCGACGGCGAGTCGAACCTGCACGCGCTATCGCTCTGAGTCGTCTCCGCCGCCCTGTCGCCCTGAATCGCCGCCAAGCTACCGCCCCGAGCCGCCACCACCGCGGCATCTCCACGGGCCTTTAGTCGTCGCGGCGCGGTGTATCGGGTATGAACGACGTTCTTGGGCGTAACCGGCTGGCCGACGAACAGAGCCCGTACCTCCGCCAGCACGCCGACAACCCGGTGCACTGGCAGCCGTGGGACGAGGCCGCGCTGGACGCCGCGGAGGCGACCGACCGTCCGATCTTCCTCTCGATCGGCTACTCGGCCTGCCACTGGTGTCACGTGATGGCCGAGGAGAGCTTCGAGGACGAGGAAGTCGCCGCCGTTCTCAACGACTCTTTCGTCCCGATCAAGGTCGACCGCGAGGAGCGCCCGGACCTCGACCGCGTGTACCAGACGATCTGCCAGCTCGTCACCGGCGGCGGTGGCTGGCCGCTCTCCGTGTGGCTCACACCGGAGGGAAAGCCGTTCTACGTCGGCACGTACTTCCCGAAGAACGAGAACCCCCAGCGCGGGAACGTCCCCGGGTTCTTGGACGTCTGTCGCTCTTTCGCCGACTCGTGGGGTTCGGAATCCGACCGCGAGGAGATCGAGAACCGCGCGCAGCAGTGGACCGACGCGCTGCGGGACAACCTAGAGACGACTGACCCCGGCGAATCGGACACCGGCGACGGTCCCGCGGCGTCCTCGACGGTCGGGGGATCGGCGAGCGGAGACGACGGCGGCGCGCTCGGAAACGTCGCGAAAGCGGCGCTCCGCGCGACCGACCGCGAGCACGGCGGCTTCGGTTCCGGCGGGCCGAAGTTCCCCCAGCCCGGGCGGATCGAGGCGTTGCTGCGGTCGTACGCGCACAGCGGAACCGACGAGGCGCGCTCGGCGGCGACGACGACGCTCGACGCGATGGCGGCGGGCGGGATCTACGACCACGTCGGCGGCGGCTTCCACCGCTACGCGACGGACCGCGAGTGGACGGTCCCGCACTTCGAGAAGATGCTCTACGACAACGCGGAGATCCCGCGGGCGTATCTCGCGGCCTACCAGCTCACCGGCCGGGACTCGTACGCGACGATCGTCCGCGAGACGTTCGACTTCCTCGCGCGGGAGTTCCGCCACGACGACGGCGGCTTCTTCAGCACGCTCGACGCCCGCAGCGAGGGCGAGGAGGGCAAGTACTACGTCTGGACGCCAGAGGCGGTCCAAGAGGCGATCGACGACGAGCGAACGGCGGAGATCGCGCTGGATCGCTTCGGCGTCACGCCCGGCGGCAACTTCGAGGGCGAAACCGTGCTCACGATCGACGCGTCGATTCCGGACCTCGCCGACGCGTACGACTGCGGCGAGGCGGAGATCGTCGCCCGACTCGACGAGGCTCGACCGGCGCTGTTCGCGGCGCGTGAGGGGCGCGTCCGTCCGGCTCGGGACGAGAAGATCCTCGCGTCGTGGAACGGCCTCGCGATTTCTAGCTTGGCTCGCGGTGGCCTCGTGCTCGGCGACGATTCGTACACCGAATTAGCCGCTGACGCGCTCGGATTCGTCCGCGAGCACCTGTGGGACGGAGACGAGAAACGCCTCGCGCGCCGGTACAAGGACGGCGACGTGAAAGGCGACGGTTACCTCGATGACTACGCGTTCCTCGCGCGCGGCGCGTTCGATCTGTATCAGGCGACGGGCGACGTCGACCACCTCGCGTTCGCGGGAGCGCTCGCTCGCGTCGTCGTCAGCGAGTTCTACGACGGCGATGCGAAAACGCTGTATATGACGCCGTCTGACGGCGAGTCACTCGTCACGCGTCCGCAGGAGTTACAGGACCAGTCGACGCCATCCAGCGCCGGAGTCGCGACGAAACTGCTTCTCGATCTCGACGCGTTTGCCCCCGACGAGGGGTTCGATGAGGTCGCCGGCGCGGTGCTCGACACACACGCGAACCGGATTCGGGGTCGACCGCTCGAACACGTCTCGCTGGCGCTCGCCGCCGACGAACGCGCGCGCGGCGGAGCGGAGGTCGTCGTCGCGGCCCCGGAGTCGGATGCGGCGGTCCCGCTGCTGGAACCGATTCGCGAGTCGCTCGCGACGACGTACCTCCCCGACGCCGTGATCTCACCGCGCCCGCCGACCGACGACGAGCTCGGCGGCTGGCTCGATGCGTTGGAACTCGACGACATCCCAGCGATCTGGAAGGGGCGGGGGATGCGCGACGGCGAGCCGACGGTCTACGTCTGCGAGGGGCGGACGTGCTCGCCGCCGGCGCACTCGCTGGCGGAGGCGCTGGGATGGTTCGGAGAGACCGAGGATGGCGACGGCAATACCGCGTAACTACAGCCGTTCGGCGAGGTAGACGGCGATCGGGACGCCCTCGTCCTCGACGTATCGGGCGACCTCCTCGCCGTCGCGTTCGACGACGACGGTCGGGATCAGTTCGATGTCGTTCTCCTCGACGAGCGGCCCGGTCTTGCTGCCGTCGTCTTCCTTCTCGACCGGGTAGTGGTGGATCCGTTCGGCGGGCACCTCGGCGGCGGCGAGCGCGGCCCCGAAGTCGGGGAGCTGGCCGCGGCAGTCGCCGCACCAGTCGCCACCCCACACGCGGAACACGAGGCCGTCCTCCGAGAGCGCCTCGACGGCGTCGACGTGGGAGTCGGCGTCCCACGCGGGGTTCGGTTGCATCGTTTCGAGCGTGCCGGATTCGGCGTCGGCTTCGGACATACTCCTCGTATGGCAGGCGAGGGCGTAAATCCCGCGGTAGATGACGCCGGTGGTGTGAGATGCGAATCCGGTGATCGGTGGCGCACGTCTTCGATACCGGAACCGCGCGGCCGACGCCGTCATCGTCTTGTGCCCGAGTAACGAAGGTCGGGTCGATGAACGCGAACGTGCTGGAGACCATCGGCTCGCCGCTGGTCCGCGTCGACTCGCCGCCGGGCGCGACGGTAGCCGCGAAGATCGAATCGAAGAACCCCGGGGGGTCCGCGAAGGACCGCCCGGCGCTCGCGATGGTCGAGCGGGCCGAGCGGGAGGGGACGATCGAACCGGGAGACCCGCTCGTCGAACCGACGAGCGGCAACACCGGAATCGGCCTTGCGGTCGTCGCAGCCGCGAAGGGCTACGACCTCACCGTGGTAATGCCGGGATCGAAGTCGCCGGAGCGTCGGGCGATTATGAAGGCCTACGGGGCCGACATCGAACTCGTCGACGGCGAGATCTCGGAGGCGAAAGACCGCGCGGACGAACTCGAAGAGGAGGCGGGGATGATCCAGCTCCGGCAGTTCGAGAACCCCGCGAACCCGGAGGCGCACTACCTGACGACCGGCCCCGAGATCCTCGAACAGATCGGCGATCGGAGCGTCGACGCGCTCGTCGCGGGCGTCGGGACCGGCGGGACGATCACCGGCATCGGGCGTCGGCTCCGCGAGGAGTTCCCCGAGATGGAGATCGTCGCCGTCGAACCCGCGGACAACGCGGTCCTCTCCGGGGGCGAACCCGGCGCTGACGACTTCCAAGGGATGGGGCCGGGGTTCGTCAGCCCGAATCTCGACCGTGACCTCCTCGACGATGTCGAGACCGTGACTATCGAGAAGGCCGAGGCCGAGTGTCGCCGTCTGGCCCGCGAAGAGGGCATTCTGGTCGGGCAATCGTCGGGCGCGTCGAACCTCGCCGCCAAGCGCGTCGCAGAACGGCTCGCCGATCCGGCGGGAGACGGAAACGATGACGGTGACGACAGCGTGTCGACGGACACTCCACTGGTTATCACGGTGTTCTGGGACAGCGGCGAGCGGTATATGTCGACGGGGATGTTCGATTAGCGTCCGAATATATGGAACACAGTTCGATGCTTCCTCTCAGTCAGCGCGAACAGTCGGTAACCACTGCTACGAATTAATTCCGTAAAACCATTGAATAACTGATCTTTTCAGCTACGATCTCTCATCTGAATCGACGGTCCCGTCTCAAATCATCGCCAGATGACGATAGTGCAGTTACATAAGTGGGAGATTATAAGTATCAGGACGACGAATAGTTCTCGTGCCGGGGTGCCTCTGACAACCGGCAAATTGTAGCGTTTCGTGCTGTGACACGGTGCCTTCGTGTCTCCGCACGGCCGCCGAATCGACGGCTGCGCTCGCTACAAGCGCGCTGTGACCGTCTTGCCCGGACGGTCACAGCGCGGAATTCGACTCGCACTGTTGTCTCCGCGAGTGAACAGTACGTCATTCTCGGACGAGTCGCGCGACGGCCTCACGAACCGTCGAGCGGAGCGTTCCGGCGTCGGATGCGGCGACTATGTGAGAGACGCAGGTGCAATCGGACGCCCCGAACCCATCGAGTGAAGCGGTTGCGGCCGACGCGTCGACCGACGCTCGGAGTTCCGTGGCCAGTCGGCACTCGACGGCTGCGTGCGGTGCGACAACGACGGCGTCAAGCGAGACGTTCGGATGGCTTCCCACGTAATCGACGTGCCAGTGTTGGACATCGTGTTCGCCGGCCGCGACGCGTCGGTGTCGATCGACGCGGCCGAGGCCGTTCGAGCCGAACGCGCTCCCGACGTACGCGCACGCCCCGGCGTCGAACGTCACGGAACCGAGCGCGCCGACCTCGGCCGTCAGCGGCGCGGCGACCGAATAGACCAGCACGTAGGTCCCGGGCGGTGCCGTCCCCTCGCCGATTCCGAGCGGGTCGGTTCCACCGGCGATGGCCGCGGGATCGACGACGACGAGTCGAGGATCGTCGGTCGCCGCCACGGCGTCTGCATCTCGCATACCGTAGTCGAGAAGTGGAACGCCCAAAACCGTGCTGGACCGCCGCCCCGTACCGGACAGTCGCGGGGTTCTTCCGGGTTCCACTGTTCTCGGTCGACCGTAACGGTGAGGGTCACTCCGCCCGAGGAAGCAGATAGCCGTGGACGAACGCCCGGGGATCGACGACCTCGTCGACTGGATCAGGACGCCACCGTACTACGTCGATCAGATCGCCGACCACCGCCGGGTCGACGGGACCGACGCCTCGCACGCCGACGTCGCGCTCGAATCTCGACTTCGAAGCGCCCTGTCAGATCGAGGAATCGAGGAACTGTACCGCCACCAAGCGCGGACGATAGAGACCGTCCGCGACGGGGAGAACGTCGTGCTCGCGACGCCGACGGCGAGCGGGAAGAGCCTCGCCTACACCGCGCCGGCGTTCGAGCGCGCGATGGACCACGGCGGCCGGACGCTGTATCTCGGCCCGCAGAACGCGCTCATCGCCGATCAACTGGAGACGCTCTCGGAACTGGCTCGCGGCCTCGGCTTCGGGAGCCGCGTCTCCGTCGAGCAGTACACCGGGCGGCTCTCGAAGTCCGAAAAGCGCGACGTCCGAGACCGCCGTCCGACGGTGTTGCTGTCGAACCCGGATATGCTTCATTACGCGTTGCTGCCGCACGCGCACCGCCTCTGGGAGTGGTTCTTCAAATCGCTCGAAACGGTCGTGATCGACGAGGTTCACACCTATCGCGGCGTCTTCGGGAGCCACGTCGCCCTGACGCTCCGCCGGCTCGATCGGATCTGCGAGCGGTTCGGGAGCGACCCGCAGTACGTCTGCTGCTCGGCGACCGTCGGTAACCCGGTGGAGCACGCCGCGCGCGTGACCGGGCGGGAGGCGGAAACGTTCCGCCTCGTCGACGAGGACGCGAGCGCGACGGGACCGAAACACTGGCTGCTGTGGAATCCGCCGGAGTACGGCAGTGAGTCGTCGACTGCGTCCCCGTCTGACGGCGACCCGACGAACGAGAGCGGCCGCCGCCGGTCGAGCCACGTCGAAACCAAGCGCCTCTTCGTCGACCTCGTGTCCCGGGGGCTGCAGACGCTCGCCTTCACGCGCGCCCGCCAGACCGCAGAACGCTACGCCACCGAGAGCGCCGCAGAGCTCAGAGAGCGCGGCGAGCACGACGCGGCGGCGTCGGTGACGGCGTACCAAGCGGCGCTGAAACACGAGCGACGCCGCGAGATCGAGGCGGGCCTCCACGACGGGTCGATTCGCGGCGTCTGGTCGACGAACGCCCTAGAACTCGGCGTCGACGTCGGGGAACTCGACGCCGTCCTGATCGACGGCTATCCCGGCACCAGAATGTCCGCGTTCCAGCAGGCCGGGAGAGCGGGCCGCGGCGACGACGACGCGCTCGTGGTGCTCGTCGGCGGTGAGGACCAACTCGATCAGTACCTGCTCCGCCACCCCGAGGAGTTCTGGGCCGGCGATCCCGAGCGCGCCGTCTGCGACCCGGAGAACGCCGAACTCCTCCCGGACCACGTCGCGAGCGCGGCCGCGGAAAACTGGCTCGACACCGGCGACGAGCGCCACTTCGGCGAGTCGTTCCCGAACGTCGTCTCGTCGCTCTCAGAGGCCGGACGGCTCGAACGCCGGGAGACCGACGCGGGGATTCGCTGGCTCCACAGCGGCGGGGGAAGCCCCCAACACGAGATGAGCCTGCGGACGATCGAGAACCGCGAGATCGATCTCCTCGACTCGCGCTCGAACGAGGTCGTCTCCTCGCTATCGTTCTCCGACGCCCTGCGCGACGCCCACCGCGGGGCGATCTATCACCACCAGGGAACGACTTACGAAGTGACGGAGCTCGATCTGGATCGCGACACCGCCGTCCTTCAGCCAACGTGGGCCGACTACTACACGCGCGTCCTCCACGATAAGACGATCACCGTCGAATCGGATCGGCGAGCGAAACCGCTGTCGGCCCGCTCGGACACCGAAGTCCGCCTCGCGGAGGTGACGATGCGCAAGCGGATAACCGGGTTCGAGCGGCGCGATCCGCGCCGCGGCGAGGCGATCGGGCGGGAGACGCTCGATCTCCCGGAGACGACGCTGCGGACGACCGCGCTGTACTTCACCGTCCCGGACGATGTCGAGCGGGAGATGCGCGAAATGGGCGGCGAGTACGGCTTCAACGGCGGGATCCACGCCGCCGAGCACGGGATGATCTCGCTCTTTCCGCTGTCGTTCCTCTGCGACCGCGGCGATATCGGGGGGTTGTCGACGCCGCATCACCCCCACACCGGTCGGTCGACGATCTTCGTGTACGACGGCTACCCCGGCGGGGTCGGACTGACCGAGAGCGGGTACGACGAGATCGAGACGCTGCTCCGGCGGACCCGGGAGATGATCTCGGACTGCGACTGCGCGGACGGCTGTCCGGCCTGCGTCCAGTCGCCGCACTGCGGCAACGCGAACGATCCGCTCGCGAAGGCGGAGGCAGTGCAGTTGCTGGACGCGGTCACCGCGCAGAACGCGTGAGATCACGATCGTACTGCCACGCGACGCCGAGGGCGTCGGCGACGGCGGACGGATTCTCGACGTGGGGGAGCACCATCGACTCGGGGATCTCCTCGCGGTCGACGTCCTCCGGATCGGGAACGGTCCACTGTCTCTCCGAGTCCTCGTCCGTCGCCCGCCCGAACTCGACGGTCGACGTTCCGAAGACCCGGTCGAGGAGGTCCGCGTCGGCATCGACCGTGGCCACCTCGCCGCGTTCGATCCGGTGTTGGGGCTCGTTGAGCAGCGCGTCGTAGGCGACGAGCACGCCGTCGTAACAGCGGTACTCCAGCGTCCCATAGCGGAGGTAACGCGAAACGGCCCGAAGGGCGGCGAAGGCGAGAATCACGGCGATCGGATACGCGACGAGCCGCAGCGGGGCGAAGAGCGCGAGGAGCGCGCCGATCGCGTACAGGAGGACGACGCCGCTTGTCACCGTATACGCCAGCCCCCGGTAGACGGCGTCGACGACGCGGCTGGATCGCGCGGGGCGGACGCGGAGGGTCGGCTCGCCGTCCGGCTCGGCCACCGGGACGGGGATGATCTCCGTCTCCCTACCGCCGTACAGCCGGTAGAACAGTCCTCGTCTGTCATCGTCGCGTTCGATCTGAAGCGACCGGAGGTCGTAGAGGAGCTTTCCAACGACGATCAGCGCCAAGACCGCGGTGCTGTCGACGTCGAGCGGCCCGACGACGAACAGGAGCGCCCCGACGGCGAAGAAGTGCTTGAACGGCACCAGCAGCACCGACCGCGGCGAGTGCTCGCGGTAGCCGCCGTCGCGGAAGTAGTCGATCGAGGTCTCGACGCCGCGGCCGACGAAGACGCTGAGTCCGCCGAGGAGGATTTGCCCGGTCGCCTCGGCCGTGACGGTCGGATCCGAGAACGCGAACACGAGGAACGCGACCCCGAGTTCCATCGGGGCGAGGAGGGCGACGGTCACGACGAGCGTCGGGAGGTTTCTGAGATAGATCGGCGGCAGCGGTCCCGGCAGGTCGGTCCCGCCGCGCTTGGCCTGCAGCGGACCCAGCAATCGGTGCTTATCCATCGCGTTGTTCGGACGTTTGGCCGTGAACGGGATTTTCACCGCGGCCCAGAACAGCACGGCCGCGAGTTCGAGCACGAACACCCCGAGGAGGACGGTCGCGCTCCACCCGAAGGCGAAGACGCCGACGAGGAGGACGACGTTCGAGAGGATCACCGCGAACGGGCCGGCGTACGGGAGTGGAGGGCTTCGCATAGCCGAACGTGGGAAGCCCGTCAAATGAGTGTCACGGTTCTCGGGATCGCCGGACCGGCCGGTTACAGACCTCCCGAACCGCCGGAACCGATCAGCGCCGCAGCGAGCCGTCGAGCGCGCGGTCGACGACGAGCAGCGAAACCACCGCGGGGATCACGACGGCGACAGCGGGGAGCGGTTCGAGCAGTCCCAGCGCGACGATGAGGGTGGTCGCGCACGCGGGCGGGTGGACAAGATTAGTTAACCGCATACCGGTCGTCGTGAGCACGACGGCGAGAATCCCGCTCAGCGCCAGCCACGGCGGATCGAACAGCAGCGGCGAGTCGGGAACGGGAACGACCGCGGAGATCGCGAGATAGGTTCCCAGCCCGGCGGCGACGCCGATGGCGTGCCCCCCGACGACGACGCGGCCGGTCGGTCCGCTCCGGGCGGTCGAGAGGACGAACGCCGTGGGACCGAGGCTCGGGAAGACGGCCGGCGCTCCCGAGAGCCACGCGACGGCGGCCGAGAGTGTGAGCAGGAGACCCGCGCGAACCCCGACAGCGAGGTCCGCTATTGCGTCCGTTTGCGTCACGCCCGGACCGAAGCGGGTCGGCAGAAAGAACGTGTCGTTTCGCGCCGTCGGAGAGACGACCGCAGAGCGACAGAACTTTTAGGCTTGCCTAAATAGTTGCAGTCGATGAGCCAAGACGTCTGCGTCGTGGTACCGACAATCCGCGAGTACGAGTGTATGCGGGAGTACTTCGAGAACGCCCGCGGGCACGGGTTCGACCTCGATCGACTGTTCGTGCTCCTCGTCACGGAGAACTTCTGTGACGTCGATGCAATGGAGGAGATGCTGGACGAAGAAGGCGTCGACGGCGCGGTCTACGACGGATCGCGACGCGAGGAGTGGTTCGAGAAACACGGTCTCTCGTCGTTCTCGCACCTCGTTCCGGCGGCATCGCACGCCCAGACCAGCTTCGGACTGCTGTATATGTGGAATAACCCGCGCTTCGAGCGCGGCGTGTTCATCGACGACGACACGCTGCCGCACGACGAGTGGGACTTCTTCGGCCGCCATATGGCGAACCTCGACCGGACCGACGAGGTCGAGTCCGTCGCGAGCGACGAGCGCTGGGTGAACGTCCTCTATCAGCACGCCGACGAGCACGGCCTGTACCCCCGCGGGTATCCGTACTCCGCGATGGACGAGGACGTCGAGGTTGGCACGGAGAAGCTCACCGACGTCGTCGCCTCGCAAGGACTGTGGACGAACGTTCCGGACCTCGACGCGGTCCGAATCCTGATGGACGGCGATCTGCAGGGGCAGGCGCAGACGCGGACGGAGAAGGCGGACTTCGAGGGCGACTTCGTCGCCGAGCCCGGACAGTACCTCACGGTCTGCTCGATGAACCTCGCCTTCGAGCGCGAGGTGATCCCCGCGTTCTACCAGCTCCCGATGGACGACAACGACTGGGACGTCGGCCGGTTCGACGACATCTGGTCGGGCGTGTTCCTCAAGCGCGCGGCCGACCTCCTCGAGAAGGACGTCGTCAACGGCTACCCCCTCTGTGAGCACAACAAGGCCCCGCGACCGACGTTCGACGACCTGAACAACGAGGTCCCGGGGCTCGAACTCAACGAGCACGTCTGGGAGGTCGTCGACGCCGTCGGCGACGACGCCGACTCGTGGACCGAGGCCGCACAGGTGATGGCACGCGCGTTCGCGGACGGTGACTTCTCCGAGTGGAACAACGGCGCGTTCTTGAACCACTGCGGCGAGTACTGGCTCGACTGGCTCGCCTGTCTCGACGAACTGGGCGCGGTGGAAGGTCGGGAACCCGAGGTCGCGGTCGCGGACGACTGAACCGTATCGGAAGGTATATAAATTTTAGGTAAGCCTAAATCAACTATGAACGAACAACACGGAACGCCCCGAACGCGCCGTCGGTTCCTGCAGGCGGCGGCCGCCGCGGGCATCGTCGGAGTCGCAGGGTGTAACACGCCGGGAGATAACGGAAACGGAACCGAGACCGAAACCGAAGACGGCGGATCCGCCGGAGGCGAAAGCGGTCCCGAACAGATCGGATCCGGGCAGTCGCCCTTCGGCAGTCGCGAGCTCTCGGGCGTCCCGATGTCGGAGATGCCCGACCTCGAAGGCGAGCTGACGCTGTACTCGGGGCGGGGAGAGGCGCTCGTCGGTGAGCTCGTCGGCTTCATCGAGGACCTGTATCCGAACTTCACGGTCCGCCCGCAGTACAACTCCGCCGCGGAGCTCGTCAACCAGATCGACATCGAGGGCGACAACAGCCCCGCCGACGTCTTCTACTCCGTGAACGCGGGCGCACTGGGCGCGCTCGCGGATATGAACCGGACGCAGCCGCTCCCACAGGAGGTCCTCGACTTCGTCCCCCAGAGCTTCCGATCCCCCGACGACTCGTGGATTGGTACCTCCGGGCGCGCGCGGTCGGTTCCGTACAACACGGACACGTTCTCCGAGTCCGACATCCCCGACAGCATTATGGCGTTCCCGGAGACCGCCGAATTCGAGGGCGAACTCGGCTGGGCCCCGACGTACTCCTCGTTCCAAGCGTTCATCACGGCGATGCGGGTCCTCGAAGGCGAAGACGCCACCCGCGAGTGGCTGTCCGGAATGCAAGACCTCGGGGTGAGCCAGTACGGCGACGAGTTCCAGATCGCCCGGGCGGTCGCCGACGGCGAGATCTCGGCCGGACTGACGAACCACTACTACATCCAGCGCGTGCTCGCTCGACGCGGCCAGTCGGCCCCGCTTTCGACCGCGTTTACACAGAACGACGCGGGCGCGGTGTTCAACGTCGCCGGGGCGTGCGTCCTCGACACCGCCGAGGACTCGACGCTCGCGGCCAACTTCGTCCGGCACCTGCTCTCGGCTGAGGCGCAGGACTACTTCGCGCGGACCACGTTCGAGTACCCGCTCGTCCCGGAAGTCGAGCCCATCGGTCGGCTCCCGACGATCGACGAGTTGAACCCGCCCGAGGAGTTAAACCTCTCACAACTGTCAGACCTCGAGACGACGATCGAACTCCTCCGGGAGACGGGCGTCCTCTGATCTCGGGGCCTCCGGCGACGGAGAAGAGACCTCACGATGGCCACAGAGCACCGGACGACGGCGGACGACGAGGGCGGCGAAGAGTCGGAACTCCCGCTCGGCGTGTCGGTCGCGGCGGCCGCAGTGGCGGCCGCGGTGTTGCTGCCGGTCCTGTGGCTCGTCAAGACGGGTTTGGAAGTCGGCGTCGACGAGGCGATTGCGCTTCTCACGCGGCCGACGACGCTCGAGGTATTTCTCAACAGTGCGTTCCTCGTCGCACTGACGACGGCCGCCTGCGTACTCATCGGCGTCCCACTCGCGTATCTGACGGTCAGAACCGACTTGCCGTTCCGCCGGTTCTGGACGATCATCGTCTCTCTTCCCTTGGTTATTCCGAGTTACGTCGGGGCGTTCGCGTTCGTCTCGGCGTTCGGTCCACAGGGGAGCTTTCAACGGCTTCTGGCCCCGATCGGCGTCGAGCGCATCCCCGAGATCTACGGCCTCGAAGGCACCGTGTTGATCCTCACGCTGTACACCTATCCGTACGTGTACATCACCGCGCGAGCGGCGCTGAAGTCGATGGACACGACGCTGATCGACGCGGCGCGGACGCTCGAACACGATCGCTGGGAGACGTTCCGGCGGGTGACGGTCCCGCAGATCCGCCCCGCGGTCGCCGCGGGCGCGCTGCTGTCGGGGCTGTACGTCCTCGCGGACTTCGGCACGCCGTCGATTATGCGCTACGACGTGTTCACGCGGGTCATCTTCGTCGAGTTCGGGACGTTCGGCCGCGACACCGCCACGCTGCTTTCCTTACAACTGGTCGCGGTGACGCTCTTCATCCTGTGGCTCGAGTCCCGCGTTCGCGGCGAGGAGCGGACGACCGCCGGGGGGCGCTCCCGCGCCGCGGTCTCGCTCGGGGCGTGGCGCTATCCCGCGATGGGGTTCGCGGCGCTCGTCGCGGGACTCGCGCTCGTCGTCCCGCTGGCGATCCTCCTCTCGTGGCTCGGCACCGCCTCGGCGACGGTGAACCAGTCGCTCGCCTTCGAGTGGGCCTACGCGCTGAACTCCGTCACCGTCGCCGCCGCGGCCGCCGCCGTCGCCGTCGTGGCCGGGATTCCGATCGCGTACCTCTCGGCGCGATACGACGGACTGCTCCCGGCGGCGTTCGAGCGGGTCAGCTACGTCGGCTACGCGGTCCCCGGCGTCGTGCTCGGCCTCGCTTTGGTGTTCTTCGGCAGCCAGTACGCGACGCCGATCTACCAGACGCTGTATCTCCTCGTGTTCGCGTACGTGATCCGCTTTCTGCCCCAGTCGGTCGGGTCGCTGCGGGCGTCGTTCCTCTCGGTCGACCCGGCGCTCCCGGAGGCCGCACGCACGCTCGGGCAGACGTCGGCGGGCGCGTTCCGCTACGTGACGCTCCCGCTGGTCGCGCCGGGGCTGTTCGGCGGCGCGGCGCTCGTGTTCCTGACGACGATGAAGGAACTGCCCGCGACGCTGCTCTTGCGACCGTCGGGTTTTACCACGCTGGTCACACATATCTGGACAGCGTATGAATCGGGGTACTTCGGACAGGCGGCGGTTCCGGCGCTGGTCTTGTTGTTCGTTTCTGGACTCTCGATGCTCGTGATACTCAGACAGGAGGGATACGATGTCAAATAGCACACAGGCTGCGGTGGAGTCGGACGCGGAGCAACGGATCGAAACCGGCGACGACGACGGCGAACGACGAGCGGACACGGAGTCGCTCCCCGGCCCGTCGACTGTCGACGCCGACGCCGACGTCGTGCTCGAACTGGACGGGCTCGGCAAGTCCTACGGCTCCGAACTGGTCGTGCAGGACCTCTCGCTTTCGGTCCGCGAGGGCGAGATTCTGACCCTGTTGGGGCCCTCGGGCTGCGGGAAGACGACGACGCTGCGGCTCGTCGCGGGGCTCGAACGCCCGGACACCGGCGCGGTGCGGCTGAACGGGACGTCGGTGTCGGGGTCGACGTTCGTGCCGCCGGAGGAGCGCGGCGTCGGCGTCGTCTTCCAAGAGTTCGCGCTCTTTCCCCACCTCACGGCGCGCGAGAACGTCGCCTTCGGGCTGAAAGACCGTCCCGACGACGAGGTCGGCGAGCGCGTCGACGAACTCCTCGAACTGGTCGACCTCGACGATCAGGGCGAGAGCTACCCGGATCAACTCTCCGGCGGTCAACAGCAACGCGTCGCCCTCGCGCGCTCACTCGCGCCCGAACCCGAGATCCTCTTGCTCGACGAGCCGTTCTCGAACCTCGACGTCGACCTCCGCGTGGAGATGCGCGAGGAGGTCCGACGGATCATCAAGGAGACCGGCGTGACGGCCGTCTCCGTGACGCACGACCAAGAGGAGGCGCTGTCGATCTCCGACCGCGTCGCCGTGATGAACGACGGCCAGATCGAGCAGATCGGCGAGCCCGAGGGCGTCTTCCAGCACCCCGAATCCCGGTTCGTCGCCGCCTTCTTAGGATACGCCAGCTTCGTCCCCGGCTACGTCTCCGGCGACGTCGTCGAGACCGATCTCGGGACGGTCCCGCGCGAGCAGATCCACGGGCTCGCCCCGGAGTACGATCACACGCGAATCGACCTGCTCGTCCGCCCGGACGACGTGAGCGTCCGGTCGCTCGACTGCGAGGGCGTCGAATCCAGTTGCGGGCGCGTCGTCGCCCGGCGGTATCTGGGTCCGACGTTCCTCTACGAGGTCGAATTGGAAACTGGGGAGTCGATCCAGTGCATGCACAACCACGACGAGGACGTCCCCAATGCCGGCCCGGTCGATCTCGAACTGGACGCGGACCACGAGCTCGCGTGGTTCCCGCGGGAGCAGCGCCCCGAAGACGACTCCCGCTACGGCGACTGAATCGTGTCTCGGCGACCACACTCGGGCGTTTCCGGACGAATGCGGTCGCTCCTTCGACGCGTCGGCGTCGCCGCGTGTGAACGTCCCGAGCGCGTTCTCGCGGCGTTTCTCACGCTCGCCGTCGGCGTGCTCGTCTACGAGCTGGCGATCGATCTCTTCGCCTACCACTCCGTCAACGACGACGAGGGCGTCTACCTCTATCAGGCCGCGATGCTCTTAGAGGGGAAGCTCTTCCTCCGGCCGGGGGCGATTCCGTGGGACGCCGTCAGGCCGTGGTTCTTCGTCGTCGACGAGGTCGGCGGCGACGTTCGGATGTACGGGAAGTACTCCCCGGTCGCGCCGGCGGTCTTCGCCGTCGGCCGGCTGCTCGGCGACTGGAACATCGCGCTGGGACTCGTCGCCGCCGGGACCGCGGCGGGCGTCTACCTCCTCGGATCGGCCGCGTTCGATCGCCGGGTCGGTCTGCTTTCGATTCCCCTCCTCGCCGGGTCGCCGCTGTTCCTCCTCACGTCGTCGACGTTCCTCTCGTACGCGCCGACGACGGCCCTGAACGTCGCGTTCGCGGTCGCGTACGTTCGGGCCGCGCGGACGGGCAGTCGGCGGTGGGGCGCGGGCGCGGGCGTCGCCATCGGGATCGCCTTCTTCGCCCGTCCGTACACGGCGGTCCTGTTCGCACTTCCGTTTATCGCACACACGCTCGTTTCGCTCGGCGTCTCGTGGCGGCGATCGGGCTGGAGCCCGCGGCTCGGTGACTGGCAGGTGCGCGATCGGACCGTGTTCGCGAGATCGCTGGCGATCGCGATTCCCGGCGCGGCGTTCGTCGGCCTGACGCTCGCGTACAACGCGGTCGTGACGGGGGACGTGCTGACGTTCCCATACGCCGCTTTCGCGCCGAACGACGGCATCGGGTTCGGGACGCGAGAGATCCTCAACTACGAGCGCGAGTACACGCCCGAACTCGCCGCCGACGTGACGGCGAGGGTGACCGAGGACTTCTTCACCGAGTGGGTCGCCGCCGGGACGATCGGAACCGCCCTCGCGGCGGTCGGCGTCCTCGCGGCGGTCTGGCGCGAGCGAGATCGGTTCCTTCCGGCGGGCCTCCTCGACGACGACGCCGAATCGCGACCCCGATTCGACCCCGCGAGCGGGATGTCTGAGAGCGAGGTCGCTGTCGTCCTCTTCGCGGTGCTCCCGGCGGTGTTCCTCGGTGAGGCGTACTTCTGGGGAACGCACAACGGTCTCAGAAACGGCCTCATCGACCTCTTGGGGCCGTTTTACCACTTCGACGCGCTCGTTCCGGTCGCGGTGTTCGGGGCGGCCGGGGTCGCCTTCGTCTGCCGCGGGGCGGTCTCGCTGCTCAGCGAACGGGGACGAAAGCTCGGCGTGGGACTCTCTCGACGACGCGCGCGACTCCTCGTCCTCGTCGGGCTGATCGTCACCGCGCCGGTCGTCGCCTCCGCGGAGCGAGCGGTTCTCGACGACCCGTTCGCGGCCAACGAGCGGCGGACGGAGAGTCTGGAAGCGACCTACGAGCCCTTCGAGGGGCGCGACTTCGACGACGCGCTCGTGTTCACCCCCGACCCGTACGGCGACTGGCAGGCCCACCCGTTCCAGTATCTCCGGTACGGCTCCGGCTACGACGGCGACGTGGTGTACGCCACCGACGGGAGCCCCGAGCGCGATCTGGACGTGTTGGCGGCGATGAACCGGACGCCGTATCGGTTCACCTACCGCGGCGATTGGACGGGCGCGTACAACCCCGTGAACCCGGAGATCCAGCGCCTCCGCGTCTTCGACGAACCGGTCAGCGCGACGACGGCGGTCGGCGTCCCCGCGTCCGCCGAGAGCGTGAGCGTGAGAGTCGAAACGCCGGAGGGGTACGCCCGCTACTCGGTTCCCGACGCGGCGCGCTCGAACGAGACGGCGCGGTCGAGCGGAACCGACCGCTCGAACGAGACCGTGACCGTGGAGTGGACGATCGGTCCCGACGCGGCACGAGTCGAAAACCTCAGATACGAGGGCGGGTCGCGCTGGCGGAGCGTCCCGCTCGCCGACGACGGCGCGGAGGTCGATCTGGTGGTGACGTTCGTCGGGGTCGGCGGGTCGAGCGTCACCTACCGACAGGAGGTAACCGTCGACAACGGTGAGGAGGGCGTTCGCGTCGTCTGGCCGCCGGAGACGCGCGTCTGTCGGCTCACGACCGAATGCGGCTACGAGGGCACGTGGGTCGGTCCCGATGGCGATTACGTCGACGGTGTTTCCGTGGAGATGGACGCTCGCGCCGCGTCGTAACCCCGAAACCGGGGACCGGTTACGTCCAGCAGCAGGGACGATTACGCCCGACCGCAGGGACGGTTCCTCCCGGCGACGTCAGATCGGCCCAGTGAAACCGATATCGAGCAGCCCCTCCCGAACGGCGTACTGCAAGCGCTCGTCGAGCGGCATCTCGGTCCAGTCCTCCGGACGCTGCGTCTCGGGGACGTCGTCGAGCTGGTCGACAAGCGATTCGTGGAGGAATCTGCCGTTTTCGCCGCAGTCCGGACACGTGAGGATGATGAGTCGGACTCGGTAGGGGCGCTCCTCCACGCGCCCGCAGTGCGGGCAGACGTACGAATCGGTCACTACGTGGCCGTACGGACCGGAGTGACTCGAATCTGTGGGTTTTGGTTCGGTCCGCTTCGGCGTTTCCTGCGTCCGGTCAGGTTGCACGGAACACGGCGACGTCGTCGACTTCGAGCCCCTCGGCCGTGGCGAGCGCTTCCCCAGAGACGAGGTCGGTGGGATCGACGTCGACTTCTGAGAGCGATACCGTCACGGGCGACTCGCCGAAGTTGAGGACGCAGACGTAGGCGTCGCCGTCGCGAGCGCGTCGGAAGGCGACGACCCGGTCGCCCGCATCCTCGGAGCCGGACGCTGTGTCGGAACTGGGTTGCGCATCGTAGTCGATCCGATCGATCGAGCCGTCCGACCCGAGCGCGTCGATCTCCGAGCGGAGTTCGAGGAGCCGCGCGTAGTGCGCGTGGAAGTCCTCGCGGGCGTCCTCCCACGCGAGGGCGTCGCGGCGGCCGCGCTGGCCGAGTTCCTGGCCGCCGTAGAGCATCGGAACCCCGGGAAGCGTCACGAGCGCGCCCGCGGCGGCCATCGTCGCGTCGTCCCCGCACTCGACGACGTAGCGCGTCTCGTCGTGGTTTTCGAGGTAGAGCATAAACGCCGCGTGCGGCGGGAACCCGACCGCCGCGCGTTGTTCGACCGCGTCGAGGATCGCGTCGGCTGGGGCGTCGCCGCGGCCGACCTGCCGCAGCGTGAAGTACAGCGTGGTGTCGAAGTGGACGTCGAACATCCCGTCGTGGAAGTCGGCGATATACGGGATCGTTTCGTCGAGGAGCAGAAAGTCGGGGTCTCGGGACTTCACCCGCTCTCTGAGTTCCTTCCAGAACGTGTCGGGGACGGCCCACGCCATATCGCATCGGAAGCCGTCGGCGACCTCGAACCACTCGTCGACGGCGTCGAGGAGGTGCCGGCGAACCGAGAGGTTCTCGAAGTTCCAGTTGGCGATGTACTCCCAGTCGAAGTACGTCTCGGGCTCGCCGTCCTCCCGCCAGTCGTACCAGTCGTAGTACTCGGAGTCGGGGTTGCGGTAGGCGTCCCGAAAGAACGGGTGATCGCGCGCGGAGTGGTTCAACACGAGGTCGAAGAGGACCGCCATCCCGCGGTCGTGTGCGGCCTCGACGAACCGCTCGTAGTCCTCGCGGTCGCCGAGGTCCTCGGCGATCGAGAAAAAGTCGGTTATGTTGTAGCCGTGCGGCGCGTGGTCGTTTTCGAGTACGGGCGTCAACCACAGGCAGTCGACGCCGAGGTCGTCCAAGTAGTCGAGACGCGTTTCGATCCGGGCGAAGACGGAGTCCGCCGCGTCCGATGCCGACCCGTCAGACTCCCTTCCCTCGTCGCTGTCGAATCCGCGCACGTAGATCTCATACAGCGTGACGTCTCGCGCCCACTCCGGCGGGTCGTTGGGTCGGACGACCTCGAACCCGGATTCCTCGAGTGCGCCGCCGTCCGGGTGGGTCTCGTCAGTGACCGTAACCGTTCCTCCCGAGTTTCCCCCGTCCGGAACGGCCTCTCTCGAGAATTCGATCGTGTCCGGAACGCTGTAGGCGTCAGCGATGGCGACCGCGTGGACCCGCACGCGGTTCTCGACCGCGGCCGTCGGAATCCGCAGTATCCATCCCTCGCTCGCGATCTGCCGATCGTCGACGTCGTCGCGGTCGTCCAGCAGGAACTCGACGACGACGTCGTCGCGGTCGGCGTCGCTGTCCGGATGCAGTCGCGGGTCGGCGCGGACGACGAGTTCGTCGCCCTCGACGGAACCGTGGAGTTGGAGTCGCGGGCGACCGCCGCCGGTCGAGCGCGCGTGCGTACCCGAGCCCGACCCGGAGACGCCGCCGCTCTCGCCGGTCGGCGGAGCGGGTCCGCTCTGGTGGCCGCTCAGCCCGCTCGCGCCGCTCCTCCCCCCTCGAATCCCCGCGGGAGCGAGGTCGCCCGGAAACGCCCGGATCGTGAGCGTGTGCGTTCGGTCGGGTGCGTCGAGTTCGAGTTCGTAGGTCCCCGGCGCGTCCGGGACGAACTCGACGACCGGCTCGTCGTCGGGGAGTTCGATCGCGCTGCTCGCGGGGGCGCTCCGCACGCGCCACGCGTACGTCGCCGCCGGGTCCGGGTCACGGGGGGCGAGTTGGACGGCGTCCCCCACCGCGACGAATCGGGGCGGTCCTGGATGGTCCATATGGGTTCGAACGGGATATCGCACCTTTGTCTTTGCCCCGCCGTCGCGAGCGGATACGCGTTTTCGGTGCGTTGTTCCCCATCGATCGTGCGTTTTCTGCGAGCGGGAGAACCGCATCCGCCAATACTTATGTCGTGGGGACACTGGTCCGTGTGTATGAGACTTCGGACCGTGCTGAACGAGTACAAGCGCGACCGCGACGGTCGATTTCCGGGCGAGGTGCCCACGACCGACGGCGCGTTCTCCGGGCACGGCGACCGCCTCGTTCACGTGGACGGACACGGCTCACTGCGGGATTACTCCTCGGCCCTCTCCGGGCTGTACGGCATCGATCGGTCCCGGTTCGCCATCGAGGCTGACGGCGAGACGCGGTGGTTCGACGACCTCGAACAGGTGCGACAGCACTACTACCGGGAGACGAGCCTCGTCGAGACCGAGTACAACGCGGGATCGTACACCGTCCACCAGTACGACCTGACGCTCGGTCGAGCGCACGTCACGCACGTCGAACTCCGCGGTGCGATCCCCACCGACGCGCACCTGACCGCCTTTCTGACGCTCGCGCCCGAAGGACGGGAGACCCAGGTCGGGCGGCTGATCCACGAGGACGGCGGCCCGAACGGGACGCAGGCCGTCGAGGTGTTCCACCGGAGCGAACACGACTACGTCACGGCCTCGACCGGCCTCGACGACGTCCGCGGGCAGATCCCCGAGCGGTTCGAGGAAATGCTCTCTTCGGACGCGTTCGAGTTCCCACGCGAGGCCGTGCTCGAACGGTACGAGGACACCCACCTCAGCGGCGACATCGTCGTCTCGGCCCCGCTCGAACGCGAAGACCGCGGTGTCCGGACGACGATCGTGACGCAGCTGTCGGATCACGGGGAGGTCGAACGCGAGGAGGCGCTCTCTGACCTGCGGCACTGCGCGCTGAAACACACGAGCGCCGACGACATTCGCGCCGCCGCACGGTCGCGAGCGGAGGTTTCGGTCCCCGAGACGGCACCACGAGAGGAGTCGGTCCGCTCCGATCTGCGGGCGCTATCGCTCTTGACTGCCCCGTCGGGCGCGCACATCGCGGGCCCGGAGTTCGATCCGTTCTACACGCATTCGGGCGGATACGGCTACACGTGGTTCCGCGACGAGTCGGAGTGCGCGCGCCATCTGCTGCACGCCGACGATCAGCTCGGTTTGGGGGCGACGGATCGGCTCGAACGGATCGGCGCGTTCTTCTGTGACACCCAGCTCGACGACGGGTCGTGGCCGCACCGGGTGTGGGCGATCGACGGGTCGCTCGCCCCGGGCTGGGCGAACGCGCGCGTCGAGAACGCCGACGGGCCCGAGCACCAGTCGGATCAGACCGCGAGCGCCGTCACGTACCTCGCGACGCTCCTGCGCGAGCGCCGGTCGTCGCTCGACGCGAGCCAGAAGAAGCGGTTCAGGCGAGCCGTCAGCGACGGGATCGACGCGCTCGACGACGAACTGGAGGCCGACGGCCTCCCGAGACCGTGTCAGAACGCGTGGGAGAATATGATCGGTCGGTTCGTCCACACCGCCGCGACCTTCCTCCAAGCGTACGCGACGGTCGCCGAAACGCCGGTCGGCGAGGAACTTCGAGATCACGCCGCCGAGCGGGCACGGACCGTCTTCGAGTCGCTCGATCGGTTCTGGGATGACGACTACGAGGTGTACGCGCTCCGGCTACAGGACGGCGGACTCGACTCCCGCTTGGATTCGGGCTCGTTCGCTCTCGTCGAGGCGTTCGCGGCCTACGACGAGGTCGATCGGTTCGACGGGCTCACGCCCGAAGCCGTCTCCCGGCTCGAAACGCACGTCGAAACCGCGCTCGCGGACCTCTATCGGGAGTCCGACGACGGCGACGTCGCCGGGCTCATCCGTTTCGAGGGCGATTACTGGCGGAGTGCAGAGCAGGACAACGAGAAGGTGTGGTCGGTGGCGACGGCGTGGGGCGCGAACGCGGCCGTCGAGCTCGCATCGATGTTGGAGGTTCACGGAGAGCCCGAGTCGGCAGCGGCGTTTTTGGAGCGCGCCACCGAGCTGTACGATCTCCTCGGCCGCGACGGACCGTTCTGTTCCGGTGCGGGCTACCTCGCAGAACAGGTGTTCGACGACGGGACGCCCGACAGCGCCACGCCGCTGGCGTGGTCGCACGCGATGCGGATCAGGCTGACGGGTGCGCTGGCCGAACACGACGCGTTGCCGGAGCCGAAACCCGCGCCGTCGGGTCCGGCGAGTCGGCCGCGCTGGACGACCGGCGAGAAGTACGGCGTCGGAACGGTCGCCGATCACACCAGCGAGGACCCCTCCCGCGTCTGGTTCACGCTCACCGAGGGATCGCTGACGGAGGTCAGGTTCCCGCGGGTCGATCTGATGAACCTCCGGACGCTGGATTTCCTTGTCGTCGACGCCAGCGACGAGGCGACGTACACGGCCCGTACGCACAACGAGACGCGTCGCGACGACGATAACGACACGATCGACAGACGGGCGGAGATCGTCGACGACGACGCGCTGTTGTTCCGCCACGAGATCGCCGAAACCGGCGACGGCCGGGGCCACGAGTGGACGCTCACGGCCGAGTACGTGACCGATCCCGAGCACGACGCACTGGTCGTCGACGTCTCGTTCGAGGCGCGCGACGACAACGAGTACGAACTGTACGCCGTCGCGGACACGTCGCTCACGAACACCGGATCGACCGATCGGGGTCTCAGACTGGGCGGGGCGGCGGGCTATCACCTCGTCGCGCGCGACGCCAGCGCGTACGATCACGAGGGCGACGTCGAACCGCTGCTCATCGACGAGGACGGGACTGAATACAGCGTCGCGGCCGCGATGGCGGCCGCCGAGCGCTTCGAGTGGGCGACCGTCGGCGTCGCGGGGTCGGCGTACCTCTCGGAGCTGTTCACGGACGGCTCGTCGCCCACGCCGATCGACAGCGTCGACGACGAGAGCGTCGTCCTCGTCGGGCGAATCGGGAGCGGAACGCAGCACAGCGAACGGCTCGCGGTCGGGTTCGCGGAGAACGCCGACACGGCTGCGGCGCTCGGTGAGGCCGCGGGCGCGCTGAGCCGCGGTTTCGAGACGGTCAAGCGCGGCTACGTCGACTCGTGGGACGACTTCCTCGCGGACAAGGAACCTCCCGAGTCCGTCGTCGCCGACGAGGCGCTCGCGAAGCAGTACAAGACGTGTCTGATGTGTCTTCGCGCGGTCGAGGACAAGACGTTCTTGGGCGCGGGGATCGCCTCGCCGTCGGTGCCGTGGGGCGAGGCCGTCACCGCCGAGGAGGCGAAGGGCTACGGCTACAACTTCGTCTGGTCGCGCGACCTCTATCAGGTGTTCACGGTCTTCGAGGCGGTCGACGACCTCGAAACGGCGCGGCTCGCGCTGGAGTACATCTACCGCTACCAGCAGGACAACCGCGGGTTCATCCCCCAGAACACCTACTTGAACGGCCGGACGCGATGGGGCGGCGAGCAGATGGACAACATCTCGTTCCCGCAGGTGATGGCGTGGACGCTCCGACAGCGCGGTGTCGACTTCTCGGAGGCCGAGTACGACTACGTCAACGTCAAGCGCTCGGCGGACTACGTCGCGCGCAACGGGCCGCCGACGGCCCAAGAGCGCTGGGAGGAAGAGGCGGGTTACTCTCCGTCGTCGATCGCGGCTGAGATCGCCGGACTCGCCTGTGCCGCGGATCTCGCCTCCGAGGAGGGCCACGAGGCCGACGCGCTCATCTGGCAGGCGCTCGCCGACGACTGGACCGATCGCGTCGAGGAGTGGACGGCGACGGAGACGGGCACGGAGCGACACACGCACACGCCGTACTACGTTCGGATCACCCGCGACGGCGAGCCCGACGCCGGACACCTGCGGACGCTGGCGAACAACGGGCCGACGCTCGACGAGCGGGAGATCATCGACGCCGGGTTCCTCGAACTCACCCGCTTGGGAATTAAGCCCACAGACGACGAGGTGATCCGGAACTCGGTCACGGAGGTCGACGAGACCCTCCGAGTCGACACTCCGCACGGGCCCGCGTTCTACCGCTACAACGGCGACGGCTACGGCGAGCGCCAGCGCGACGACGAGGGCGCGCCGTGGTCGATCGAGGCCAAAGGCAAGGGTCGACTCTGGCCGATCTTCACCGGCGAGCGCGGCGAGTACGAACTGCTCAACGGGACCGAAGAGGGACTGCTCGCGCCGCAGAATCTCTTGGAGACGATGGCCGGGTTCGCTAACTCCGGGCGGATGCTCTCCGAGCAGGTCTGGGACCGCGAGCACAGCACGGAGTACAACTGGGCGTTCGGCGAGGGAACCGGCGCAGCGACGCCGCTGGCGTGGTCGATGGCGCAGTTCGTTCGGCTCGCTCACGGCATCGACAAGGGCCAGCCGGTCGAAATGCCCGCTGTCCTCCGCGAGCGCTACGTCGAACGCGAGCGCCCCGACGGACCGCGACTGCAGGTCAGTACGCGGTTTATGGGCGACGAACTGATCGTGGCTGGGCGGACCGACGCCGCGGTCGTCGCCGTCAAGACGCCTTCGGAGACGGCGTACGTCACGCCCAGCGAGGGCTCGTTCGAGGCGTCGCTGGCGATCGAACACGGCGAGAACCAGATCACTGTCGCCGCCGCGACCGACGAGGAGCTCCGGGCCGCCGGGACGAGCGTGACCCGATTCACGCTGTGAACCACGGCAGACCCTCGCCTCCACCGAACCAGTAGATCGGCCGCGACGCTTTTGCGTTGCCCGCGGTTATCCTCGGTTATGGCGACCTACTCGAGGCTGAGCCGGGTTTCGGCACCGCTCGACGACGTCTGGGAGTTCCACTCGCGCGTCTCCGGGCTGGAAGCGTTGACGCCGGGATGGATGAATCTCCGCGTCGAGTCGGTCACCGGTCGGGACGGCGATCCCGACCCCGAGGTGCTGGAAACGGGGTCGGAGATCCGACTGTCGATGCGGCCGTTCGGCGTCGGTCCGCGACAGCGGTGGACGTCCGTCATCGTCGACCACGAGGAGGGCGACGATCGGGCGGCCTTCCGCGACGAGATGCGCGGCGGGCCGTTCGCGACGTGGGTTCACACCCACACGTTCGTCGCCGACGGCGAGGAGACGATCATCGAGGACGTCGTCGAGTACGAGCTACCGGGCGGTGAGGTCGGCGGCGCGGTGTCGCCGCTGGCGGTGGTCGGCTTCGAGCCGATGTTCCGCGCGCGACATCGGAAGACGAAGGAGCTACTGGAGTAGTGCGACTGAGCCTGTCGGACGGCAGTCGCCGAGAATAGCGGTCGCTGACGGTCAGGGCTGACAGTCGGCACCCGCAGTGTGGAACCGTGTGGGTTCGCTTTTGACCACCGGTTCCGACCTCCCGCGTCGACTGTGCCGAGCAACCGCGGATCGACGCGGGACGCTCGTTACGTCACGGGGGCGTTGGCCGCTCGTTCGTATATAAAGGTCCGCGTCCGGGGCACTGTGGCATTGTTCAGATTCCCCCGCTGCGCGCGGCCCCCCTACGATTCAAATCTCACCGGTTGCGATACTCGCCGCTCGCGGAGTTGCTCGCGGCGAGAATACGGGCCGGACGCGATTTGAACGCGCGACCGTCTGATTAAGAGTCAGACGCTCTGCCGGACTGAGCTACCGGCCCACTGCAATCGATCGTTTCGGTGGCGCGATTAAAGATGTTTCCTTTCGGGTGGATCCCGGAGAACGATTATCACGGCGAGAACGACGTACCGCCTCGCAAGCGAGATTCGCGATATCTCTCCGAACCGCTCGCAATATGCCGCCCAAACGGGTGCTGTTAAGTGTCGTCCGATCCGAGTTGCGCGCAGAATGAGCGCCGGGGTAACTATCTCTTCGATGTCCACCTACGCCATCCTTGGGTGCGGGAGCGTCGGCTATGCGGTGGCCGAAGACCTCGTCGAGGAGGGAAAAGACGTTCTCATCCTCGACAAAGACGAGAGTCGCGTCGAGTCACTCCGCGATCAGGACCTGAACGCCCAACAGACCGATATCGCCGACGCGGGCGTCGCAGAGGCGGTCTCGGACAGAGACGTCGTCTTGATCCTCGCCTCCGACGTTGAGGCGAACAAAGCGGCCGTCTCAGCGATCCGCGAGCGCGGCGGCGACCAGTTCGTCGTCGTCCGCGCGTCTGATCCCGTCTCGGAAGACGAACTCGAAGAGTTGGGCGCGGACGTCGTGATCAACCCCTCGGAGGTCATCGCCGACTCGGCGCTCCGATCGCTCGAATCGGGCGAGTTGGAGTACAAGGCCCGTCAGCTCGCGGAGGTGCTCGAAGGGGCCTCCGACGGCCTCGCGGTGCTCACGCACGACAGCCCCGACCCGGACTCGATCGCCTCGGCGGTCGCGCTGCAGGCGATCGCCAGAGAGCACGGTATCGACGCCGTCATCAACTACGACGGCGAGATCGGCCACCAAGAGAACCGCGCGTTCGTCAACTTACTCGGCATCGAACTCGTGCCGCTCTCGGAGGGCAAACCCCTCTCGGAGTATGGGGCGGTCGCGCTCGTCGATCACATGAAGTCCGGCGATCCCGACATCGACGCCGAGATTGACATCTTCATCGACCACTACGAGCCCGACGAGGGCATCGACGCGGCTTTTACCGACGTTCGCCCCAACGTCTCCTCGACGTCGACGATTCTCACGAAGTACCTCCAAGAGTTCAACATCTCCCCCAGCGAGGCGGTCGCGACCGCGCTCCTATATGGAATCCGCTCGGAGACGCTGGACTTCAAGCGCGAGACCACGCCCGCGGATCTGACCGCGGCGGCGTATCTCTACCCCTTCGCGAACCACGACACCCTCGAACAGGTGGAGTCGCCGTCGATGTCTCCGGAGACGCTCGACGTCCTCGCGGAGGCGATCCAGAACCGCGAGGTCCAAGGGAGTCACCTCGTCTCGAACGCCGGGTTCATCCGCGACCGCGACGCGCTCGGACAGGCCGCACAGCACCTCCTCAAACTGGAGGGGATCACGACGACCGCCGTCTTCGGCATCGCCGACGATCGGATCTTCCTCTCGGCACGCTCGAAGGACATCCGGATGAACATCGGGAAGATCCTCGAAGACGCGTTCGAGGGAATCGGCGAGACCGGCGGACACTCGACACAGGGCGACGTCGAGATTCCGCTCGGCATCTTCACTGGCATCGAGACCAGCGACGACAACCGCGACACGCTGCTTTCGCTCACCGAGGAGGCGGTCCGACGGAAACTGTTCGAGGCGATGGGCGTCGAGAGCACCGAGAGCGCGAACGGCAACTGACGGCCAGCGCTCCGTCACGCCTCCGACTCGCCGGCGTTTGCGACGCGCGTTTCGTCCGTGCTACCGAGCTACCTTCGTGAACTCGCCACCGCGACCCCGACGTACCGGAATACGACGCGGTACTGGAGTTTGTTATCAGATTCGGTTCTGCGAAATTATTGAGATCGACGCACAGAATCGATATTTTCGATTCAGTATCAATATAAATATTTAGGCAATATCAATTATATATCTGGTTGATTCTTGTCGGAGTATGTTCGCCGGAATGGAAGCAATGGACCCGAACAAGCTCGTGCTGCCGATCATCGCGCTACTCGGATTGATCCCGGTACTGTTGCAGTACCGCAGCCAATCGAAGTGGTTCGTCGTCGGGTACGCGATGTTGGTCGTGGCAACGCTCGCGACGAACCTCGAAAACCTGTTTCTCGGCGTCGTGCTCAATCACGTCGAGCACCTCTTCGGGCTCTTCGGATCCGGGTTGGCGTTCTTCTTGGCGGCGTACTTCCGTCGCAAACACGTGGTAGGCGACGGAGACACCGAGATGGACACCGACGCGGGCCAAGCAGCCGATCCGACCACCATCGGGGCCGCGGACTCGGAGGTGTGATCGATGAGCGCACTCATTATGCTCATCGACTTCCTCGCCTGCGTGTTGTATCTCGGCGCCGTCGGCCTCGGCGTGCAGACGTACCGTGACACCACGCTGGAATCGGGGTTCTGGGTGAACTTCACCTTCGCCGCGGGGGTCGGTGTGCTCTGGACCGGCGTGATCTTCCTCGAATGGGCCGGCGTGGCCGGGCCGATGATGGACGCCTTCAGCAACTCGTTGTTGGCCGTCCTGATCGGCGTCGTCGCTATCTCCGCAACGGGGACGATCGGCGTCGTCGACGACCTCAAGGAGCGCCAGCGGGAGGCCCAGCAGGCGAAACAGGACTCGCAAGCGGCCCGGCGGGAGGCGGAACAGCTGAGCGAGCACCTCAAAGAGAAAGCCGCGTCGTTCAGTCACACGATGAGCGCGGCCGCAGCGGGCGATTTCACCCGGCGGATGGACCCCGAGAGCCGAAGTTCCGTGATGACGGACATCGCCGAGGGGTTCAATCAGATGATGACCGAGCTGGAGGCGACGGTGGCGCAGATCAGATCGTTCGCCGAGGAGGTCTCCGAATCCAGCGAGGAGGTCACCGCCAGCACCGCCGAGACGCGGCGGGCCAGCGAGCAGGTCAGCGAGTCGGTGCAGGCGATTTCGGCCGACGCCGAGGAGCAATCGATGATGCTCGACGAGGCGGCCTCGGAGATGCAGGGGCTCGCCGGAACCATCGAAGAGGTCGCCTCGTCGGCCGACCAGATCGCCGCCACCTCCGAGACGGTCGCCGAGATCGGATACGAGAGTCGCGATGCGGCCGCGGACGCGATGGGCGAGATGCGCCAGATCGAGGAAAAATCCGAGGAGACGATCGAGGAGATCGACTCTTTGGCCACGGAGATCGAAGAGATCGAAGAGATCGTCGATCTGATCACGAACATCGCCGAACAGACGAACATCCTCGCGCTCAACGCGTCGATCGAGGCCGCGCGCGCCGGCGACGCGGGCGAGGGATTCGCGGTCGTCGCCACCGAGATCAAACAGCTCGCGGGGAAGGTCTCGGGGGCCACAGAGGAGGTCGAAGCCCTCATCGACGAGATCCAATCCTCTACTTCGACCGCCGTCGACGACATCGAGGCGATGGGCGATCGCGTCTCAAGCGGGACGGAGACGATCGACGACGCCCTCTCGAACCTCGACGAGATTGCCACTCAGATCGAGGAGACGAACCGCGGCGTCCAAGAGATCAGCAACGCGACGACCGATCAGGCGAGTTCGACCGAGGAGGTCGCGAGTATGATCGACGAGGTCACGGAGGCCTCCCGGCAGGTGAGCGGCGAGTCCAACACGGTGTCTGCGGCCGCCGAGGAACAGACCGCATCGCTCACCCAAGTCGCCGGCAGCGCGCGAGAGCTCTCGGGGCGGGCCGAGGAGCTTCAGTCGCTGTTCTCGGACTTCACGATCTCCGGAACCGACGCGGCGGCGGAGTTCGATCCGACGCCGTCGCCGACGGCCGCCGACGGCGGGTCTGAGATACCGCCGGAGCGATAACCGCGTTCGAGCGGCGTCGATCTCGCCGACCGTCTGTCGTCGTCCATCGCGACTAACACGGGGTGTCGGAACGATCATCTTACCGAAGACAGTCCCGCTCGACGCGCAGGCAACTGGGCCATAACAAAATAGCGGCGATTGGTAGGTGTTGCCACGCCTATGGATCGACGAAGCGTCCTCAAGACCGTCGGCGGCGCGTCGCTACTCCCGATCGTGGGTGGGGCGGCGGCCGCCCAATCCCAAGAGAACACTGCGACTCCGGAAAACGGCACTGGGCAAGCGCAATCCAAATGTCCGCGACCGAACTGTATCCACCCGACGCTCGGCTATGTCGGCCTCGCCGCCGACGAGGCGGTTCCCGCGTCGCTCCAGTCGGATCACGAGGTGGATCTCGTTACTCGACCGCCGGAGGAAGGCGACGACCGCCCGGTTCCGGAGTTCTTCTTCGAGCCGACGGGCCTCCACATCAGCGAGGGCGACGTGGTCCGATTCAACCTAGCGACACCGGATCACACCGTGACGGCGTATCATCCCGGGCTCGCCCGACAGCGACGCGTCCCAGCGGGTGTGCCGCCGTTTTCGTCACCGGTGCTCGCCGGTGGCGCGTTCTGGCTGTACCGATTCGACACGGCCGGCGTCTACGATATGAACTGTGCGCCCCACGAGATCTTCGGAATGGTGGGCCGAATCGTCGTCGGCGACGCGGCACCGGACTTCGGAGAGACGGGGCCGGGACTGCGGCCGCCGGAGCTCACAGCGGCACTCGTGTTGGCGGATCCGGCGCTCGAACCGGAGACGATCGTGACCGAAACGACGGTCGAGTGGGCGGATCTCGATCCGGAGAGCAAGCGGCTCCTGATCGAATTAGAGGCGGAAGGCGGCGAGTAAGCGTCGTTTGGGCCGTCCGTGGCGCGAGCGAGTCGTCGTCGCGGAGTACGATCTCCGTTCGTTATTCGAGGTCTCACTCCGTTCGACCTCGCGATGCGCGGGACAGGATTCGAACCTGCGGAGGTCTATACCACAGCGTCCTAAGCGCTGCGCCGTTGGCCGCTTGGCTACCCGCGCGCAACTGCTCTTTCTGCGAACTCCCAAATCAACCTGTCGCTCCGGTCGTGGACGGCCTCACTCCGCTCGCGGAGGGTACTTATGCGATGGCGCTCACCCAGTGGTATGTACAGCGCTCGGGACCGCGTCGAAAACGCGGAGTGGCTGACCCGCATCGAACGCGCTGCCGACCGCCTCGAACTCGGGTCGGAAGCGCGGTCGGTCGCCTCCGATCTGTTTCTCTCGGAGATCCCCGACGAGGAACGCTCGAAGGGGGCGATCGCCGCGGCGAGCCTCTACGCCGGCGCGCTCATCGCGGGCGAGGAGCGCCCGCAATCTCGCGTCGCCGATGCGATGGACGTGAGTCGTCTCAGCGTTCAACAGCATTGGAAACCGATCCTCGAATCTGCGGGCTTCCGGCCGCCGTCGTGGTAATGAGAACCGAGTGCGCGGCCGTGGTGTAACGCCTTCCGTCCCAGTTTAGTAGCGTTTGCACGTCTTCACTCACGCGACCGCACGCTGTCGTTCGATCTGATGCGCAATGAGTTGTAAACGCTACTTGAGCTCACAAACGGAGTAACAGACCTCTCCACGCAGAACGCTACGCTCCGGGCGGTTCGGATTCGCCTTCGCTCGGACGTTTGGGCCCCCGACCGTCCCGATCGGGCGTGAGGTTCCCGTGCTCGTCGATCTCGCCGCGGACGATGCGTGTCGAGGAGATTCGGTCGCCGTCCTCGGCGGTCACGTGGTCGACGACTTCGATTTCGAGGGGGTCGTAGCCGCGCTGCCGACGGATCTCGTTGATCCGTTCGCCGCCGTCTCGGGTCTCCGGCGAGACGATCAGGAAGTCGAACTTCTCTTCGGTGGCGATGCCGGTCGGCTCATCGAGCCTGCGCACCGAGAACTCGCGACCGTGTGCCTCCGCGATCGGTTCCAGTTCGGCCACGAGGTCTCGCTTTCGGTCCTCGAACGACCGGACGTATCGGTCGACGTGTCTGGTCTTCGGCGCGAGCTCGTCGCTGGTCAACCCGACGGTCACATCGCCCAACTCGAAGGCCCGCTCGAAGAGCGCTCGGTGTCCGTCGTGAACCGGGTCGAACGTCCCGCCCAGCGCGACGTGCATACGCGGGCGAGGGCCTCGCGGGACTTAAACGGGGCGGGTTACGGATCTCGATACCGCCATCGAACAGCCGAACTATTTTATATAGCATTATGGAGTATACAGGTCGGATCAACGACGGACTCAGTACAACGAGTAAATGTGAGATTCGTACGTTTCGCGCACGCGGTCCCCCCAATTATGGGTGTAGGTGTCGATGATGTCGCCGCCGACGTCGCCGCGGAGGTACTTGACGATCCCACGATCACCAGTACGGTCCCGGAGGTGCGTCGTGAAGAAGTGACGGAAGTAGTGCGGGGTAACGTTCTCTTCGGCCCCGCCGCCGGGTCGATACCAACCGACGTCGCTCGCGTGTCCCTCGACGAGGTGATGGACCATATCGGGCGTGAGTCGACGTCCCCAACTTCCGGAAGTACTGAGAAACAGCGGCTCGGCCGGTGAACGCGTATCCGGCCGGATCGCGAGCCAGCGTCGTAACGCGACCGAGAGCTCCCGATCGATCGGCACGACGGTCGAACGCTTCCGTTTGTTCGACGCTGTGCGTTCTTCTCCAGCGATGCGCTCTCCGGCAGTCGGCTCCGCGGCGACGTACAGCGACGGACCACGACCGTCGAGGTGTGCACGCGATGAGACAGTTTCGGTTGCGACGGCCGCGAGCGCGGTATCGCGCGTTTCGCTCGATGGCGGTGAGAGCACCACGTCTCGGAGGTCGAGATTACAGAGTTCGCCCACCCGCATCCCCGTTTTGAGAAGGGTAACGACGACAGCGTGATCGAGCGGATGCGCGATTCCCGAGACGAACTCGCACATCGCCTGCACGGAGATCTCGCGCCGCGAGGGGTTCGTATCGATGCGTTCGTCCATCTCCTCGACGACCAGCGCCATCGGGTTCGATTCGAACGCACCGATCTGCGCCAGATACGCGTAGAACCGGTGAAGATACGAGGCATACGTCGCGACGGTGCTGTCGGCGACGTCCGAGCGCCGCAGTGAATGAACCCATGCCATGCAGTCGCGGTGTGTCGCTTCCGCGGGTGTTGTTCTGGTCCCGCGGGCGTTCCGCGAGGGATCGCCGAGGAACGCTTCAAAGCGTCTGAGCACCCGTTCGTAGGCCTCGCGGGTCCGATCGGACTTCCCGTGATACGTCATATCCTCGAGAAAGTACCCGATCGGATCGTCGAGTTCGTCGCCGTCGGTCGTTTCAGCGCTCATCGATCCTCCGACGTGTCGGCGGCGAGCGCGTACCCGCCGTGGCGACCGCTGTATCGGATCTCGTTCGCCGCCTGCATCTCTTGGAGCGTCTCGTCGAGTCGGTCTTCGATGTCGTCCGTCAGCGCGGCGAGCAACTCGTCCCACGAGTGATACGTCGACGTCGAAAGCACGTCGAACACCTGATTTTGGAGCCCGCTTTTCGGTCCGTTAACCCCCGGAGTTGCGTCCGCAGAACCACCTTCCAGAGTGTCTCGATGTTCGCCCCCTCCCGCGACAGACGGGATCTCGAAATCCCGCCGCCCGGCCTGCACCATCGTTCGGACGTACTCGCTCTGGCTCATCCCCAACTGCGCTGCGTGTTCGCTCCACCGCTCTTTTTGATGGACTGGAACGTAGGTCATCACCGTCGCCCGCTCGGTGTCTTCGGTGGCCATACGAGACCCTGTGTTTGCATCCACTTTACGTTATTGTAGATGTACGAATAAGGTAGTTTAGCTGTGCTTCTGCAATCACAATTCGGGCGGGTATTAGACTTTAGTTGGTATTATACTAGCATATAGTGGCTTAATGCTAGCATATACACAGCTAAATTAGTATCCCAATTTTCAATTTAGGTGACACAATTTCGGGCGGTACTCGTTCGGCACCAAGTTCGATACCCGATAGAGACGGGCGGGGATCCGTCTCACTGAGTGATTGCAGCTCCGCCACCGGCGCACCCGTGAATACCGACGAGCGCAGACCGCAAACGGGCGACCATTCGTGCACGAGGCGTGATCTCTGATCAGTCTGCGGGCGCAAACTGCGCTGTTCGGGTTAGTTCACGGTATTCGCCGTGAGTCCAGCGCGTAATTTCGAGACGAGTGCCGGGTCGTTCGTCCAAAAGCCAGTGTATGAATCGGGCGGATCCTCCCGTGCGAGCAACCCGCTTGCCTGCATCGCGGCGGATTCACTGTTGAACGCGAGCGCCCAGTACCGTTGCCGCGGATCGCCCGTAAGACAGTGATACGTTACCCCCTCGATTTCCGGCGGCGTCCAGTCGGGATGGCCATAGATGTGGATTTCGATATCCGTCTCGGCCGCGAGGTGTCGATAGACGCCAATCTGTGACTCGAAGGTCGAAAATTTCTGAAAACTCACATAAAGCGCCCCGGACCCCACGCGATAGGCTCGCTCCTCGATCTCTCGACTCACCGCGAGGAGTTCACGGCGGGTCATCGCCGTGAACACGGTATCGGAAAGCACATCAAAGAGGACTCGATAGCCCTCCGAAACGTCCGCACGTCGGTCGGGCGGAACGATCGGCGATTCGAGGAGTGTGTCGAGATCGTCCAAGCCGATGGCACCGACGAAGGCCCCGTCGTGTTCGATAGCCAGAAAGCTCCCGGGGCTTCCGGCGGGGAGTTTTCGGTATTCGACGTCGACGTTGTGGTTACGAAACCACGTTTCGTAGGGCTGCTCCGGTGTCGGTCGATAGACGGTGAATCGTCGGTTTCGGCTTCGAATAGAATCCAGTAACGACTGCAGTTCGGTCACGGTTCCGGTGATTGCTCGGAATCGACGCTTTTCGAGATCAACGCGGCCAGAAGCGGGTCAATCGAT
This sequence comes from Halobellus sp. LT62, assembly GCF_037031285.1. Classification (NCBI taxonomy): domain Archaea; kingdom Methanobacteriati; phylum Methanobacteriota; class Halobacteria; order Halobacteriales; family Haloferacaceae; genus Halobellus; species Halobellus salinisoli. The sequence goes on along the minus strand of NZ_JAYEZO010000002.1, from coordinate 1,180,227 downwards.
TCGACCCGAATTTCGCCCTCTCCGCGGTCGTGGGATACTAATCCCGCCGCTTCGAGCCGCGGAAGGTGGTTGTGCGACAGTTCGATGAGGATCCGTTCTCGGTCCGACGCGGTGCTCATCGACCCGGTCTCGTCTGCATCCCATCCCGCGAGCACGGTTGCGACCGTCTCGACCGTGCTCTCTTTTTCGTCGAGAAGAAAAAATAGGAGTCGTCTACGGGTCTCGGAGGCGAGCGCTTGGTACAGCCGGTCATCGGATAACTGAGCGAGGCTATCCGTGGGCCGTGCGGAAGGATCTGCTCCGTTCCGACTGTAAACCATATTACATAATAATGTCCGTTGAGGATCAATAAATATTTCTACCGGGTGCTAGCAGATAATCCGGAGTGCTGGAGGATTGGTCTCTGCCAATATTGGCTCCGAAACGGTATCTCAGATTTCCTTTCTGATAGATCAACGGCGTCGGACCGCGATCATATAAATTGCATTATGCTATATCTTCACTTGATCTCGGGATCGGTTACATCTCTCCGGTTGCGGTCGACGATCCCGCCCGTCCACGTCCCGCGGCGGAAGTACAGCCCGGACAACGCCACCATCACGACGTTTGCGAGGGCGATGCCGTACCACACGCCTGTCGCCCCGAAACCTCCCCACACCAACAGTCCGTACGCGGGCGGGAGACGCAGTACGATGAGCCCGAGGATGCCGAAGAGCATCGCGAGCCGCGTGCTGCCGCTTCCACGGTACGCCCCCTGAATGACGTGGAACACGCCGAGGAATACGTACGTAGCCCCGACGATGCGAAGGTACTGCGCTCCGATTTCGATGACGGCCGCGGCCTCCGAACCGGTGATGAAAACGCCGATGATCGAGGCGGCGTTGAGGTAGATCACAGCCGAGGTGGCGGCCAGAACGGCGGCGGTGATCCCGACGCTCGCGAATACCGCCCTCCACGCGCGGTCGGGCTGTTTCGCTCCGAGGTTCTGACCGACGACGGTCTCCGTCCCGCGGGCGAGGCCCAACGCGGGTAAGACGACCAACGAGGTCACACGAGTTCCGATCCCGTACGCGGCGACGGCCTCCGCGCCGGCGAGCGCGACGAGCGCTGTGAGGGCGGTGATCCCGAGAGACTGGGTACTCATCTCGATACTCGCCGGCGCGCCGATCCGTACGAGCGTCTTGACGGTCTCTCGTGTCGGGACGAAATCGGCGGGTGCGAGATGGATTCCGACGCGACCGGTGAGCAGCAGGAAGATCGCGATGACCGCGCCGATGCCGCGTGAGGCGATCGTCGCGATAGCCGCACCTTGGACGCCGAAGCCGTTGAACCCGGTCGACGCGTACAGCTCCGCTTCCAGCGCGGTGAGTCCCGCGAGCTCGAACAGGAGGTTGTCTCGGAAGCCCAGTATGAGGAACGGGTCGATGACGACGTTCAGCACGACGCCGAGCAGCATCAGATACAGCGGCGTCTTCGTGTCGCCCCATCCCTGCAGCAACGACTGGAAGATGAAGAAGCCGAACACGAACGGGATCCCGAGAAACATCGTTCGCGTGTAGGTCACGGAGAGCTCGAACACCTCGGTCCCGGGCGTCGCGCCGACGAGCGCGAGAAGCTGCGGTGCGAGCAAGTATCCGAGGACCGAGAGGACGATCGACAGCGCGATCACGAACGCGATCGTCTGCCCGGCGACGGCGCTGATTCGATCGAGGTTCCCCGCTCCCTTGTTCTGCGCGACGAGGACCGTCCCCGCGACCGTGAACCCGGCCGCGAGCGTGATGATGAGAAAGACGATGGCCCACGAGAACGAGATGGCGCTGACCGCGGTGGCACCTAATCGGCCGACCCAGAACGTATCGGCCAAATTGTACGCCACCTGTAGGAGGTTGGTGACGACGATCGGCACGGAGAGCACAAACAGCGGCTTCAAAAGCGGTCCGTCGGTGAGGTTCACCGCGCGCTCCGCTCCCGGCCCGCGGCTCATCGACTCCCCGCGCGGAGCGCGTCGTCGACGTACGCGTCGATCTGTTCGCGCAGCCCCGCGATGTCGACGCCGTCGGTCGTGACCTGCCTCGTCATCGTGCCCGTGATCGTCGACAGGAGAGACGTCGCGACGGCGTCCGCGTTCACCGGTTCGAACACGCCTTCGGCGACGCCTTCCGCGACGATATCGGCGATTCGGTCTCGGAAGAAGCGATCGTGTCGCGTGAAGTGGTCGCGATAGCGGTCGTCGTGGGTCGCCTGCGCCCGCAAGTCGACCATCGCGGCGATGAACCGCTCTCGATCAGCCGACAACGACGGGGCGAACACGTGGTCAAACACGGCGCGCAGCCGCTCGTCCGCCCCGTCGGCCTCGGCCGCGGGCAGCGTCGCCTCGTAGCGTTCGAGGACGAACTCGAGCAGATCGAGGAGGAGTTCGTCTTTGCTGTCGTAGTGGTGATAGATGAGCGATTTGCTCTTCGGAAACACCTCGCCGATCCGCTGGATCGTGAGGTCGGCGTAGCCGTGTTCACAGAGGGCGAGATACGTCGCGCGCATTATCTCCTCGCGTGTTCCGTTCGGAGCGTCCAGAAACGAGATGGCGTTCGACACTAGTGATTGAATAGTCAGTCAACCCGTTTAGCGGTTCCGTTCGATGTCCCCTATGTGAGTATTCCCCACCGCGGGCGTTGTCCTCAAATACGCTCGCGGAGCTGATACGCCGCGACGCCGACGACGAACGCGATGCCGATGTTCGTCAGCAGACCCAAAAGTCCGATCCCGACCGTCAGGAGTCGATCGCGGCTGTCGAGGCCGACCCGTCCGAGTTCGACCGCGATCACGACGAGGATGACCCCGAGCATCGCGAGCGGGAACGCGGCGACGACGCCGACGGCGACGAGGGCGGCGATCGCGTACAGTCCGCCGAGGAGGAGATTCGCTCCGGCGGTTCTCGCGCCGAAGGCGTACTTCCCCGCGACGCCGCCGCTGCCGTGACACATCGGCATCGCCCCGAACGGGATCGCGAGCAGGTTCATCGCGCCCATACTCGTCGCGAGCTCGTCGGGCGAGACGTCCGCGTCGTAGTAATCCGAGAGTAGAAGCGACGTTGCGACCGCCGCGTTGCCGATCGTCATCGCGAGCTGCGCCGCGGTCGCGCCGAGCGACGATGACGACAGCGCGGACGCGGCGGGAAGCGACACGTCGATCGGCGGCAGCTGCGGCACCGGGAGTCCGGTCTGCGTCAGCGCGACGGCGACACCGACCGCGAGCACGGCGAGCGAACTCAGCTGGGTCCGACCGAACGCGACCGCGATGCCGACGACGGCGGCGGCCGCGAGCGCGTAGCCGAGACCGTCGAGACTCAACTGGACGCCGGTCTGCAACAGGACCAGCGCGACCGCAAGTTGGACGCCCCGAATCACCGGGCGGCCGACGTACAGTTGGAGTCGCGCGAGCGTGCCCGTCGCCCCGACTCCGAGGAGGACGATCCCGGCGAGTACGCCGGCGACGGCGAGTTCGCCCGTTGTGAGGCCACCGGCGATGACCAGCGCCGCCAGCGCCTTCATCGGCTCGACCGAGACCGGGAGCGCGTAGTAGAGCCCCCAGACGACCTGAAACACCCCAAACCCCAGCAGAAGGTGTGCCAACGAGAGATCGGTCAGTGCGGCGACGGCGACGACGATCGGCAGGACCGTAACCGAATCCCCTATCGCGCCGGTGAGCTCTCCGCGCGAGAGATCGATGGCTCGCTGGCGCGCGCTCCCGGACCGAAATTCCATTACTACACACTACCCCGCCGGTCACATAACGACTTTGAATCCGGACGCAGGCGACATTCCCGATGTAAAGTCGGTTACGCGAACATCAGGATATAACTATAACTAGTTAACAACTCACGACTCAGTCACTTCCACAGCGACGCCGCGCGTGGCCGTGGCTTTGAACGAGACGACCACGTCGCTGCCGGCTTCGAGCCCGAGCGTTTCCCGACTGTCCTCGGTCACGAGCGCCAGTATCGGTTCTTCGATGCCCACGTCGACCGCGACGCGGACGATCCGTTCGCCCGACTCCACGCCGACGATCGTCCCGGTAAATCGATTGCGCGCGCTGGTGTGCTCGGGGACCGGCGTGTCCGCCGGATCGGTGAGCGTCACCGCGTCCGCTCGAAGCGACAGTTGGGCCCGTCCGTTCCCCTCGGGGACGAGCGCCCGAATCGGCCCCGCCCGCGTCTCGACGGTCACGAGTTCGCCGTCGCGTTCGGCGATCGTTCCGGTGAGCACCGTCTCGGCTATTTCGGCGACGCCCTCGAAGGACGCTCGCGTTCGCTCGAACGCGGCCAGTAGCTCTCTCGCCGTCTGGGTCAGCGTGCTGCCGCCGCCGCCGGAGCCCCCGCGCTGTCGTTCGACGAGCGAGCCGAAGGCGTCTTCGAGTTCGACGATGCGCCGCTGAGCGTGCGCATACGACCGCCCGAGCGACTCCGCTGCGGTGTTGAGCGATCCCTCCCGGTCGATCGCACGCAAGAGCACGACGTCACGATCGTCGAGCGTCACGCCGTCACTGCTGATGTACGCGTCGAACGCGGGGCGCGTGTCCATAGTCACACCTGTCCTATGGCGAGCAAAAGCATTATGTCTCCCCTGATGCAACCCGGTTGTATCGATGACGAAACAACGGTCGCAGTCGAACGAGCAGAACACGTCCGACTCTACCGACGCAACGTCGCGGAGGGCGTTTCTCGGAGCCACCGCTGCGGCGGGGATCACGGCAATCGCCGGCTGTTCGGGGCTTTCCGTTAGCGGACAAAGCGAGGAGGAACAGGTCGGTGTCAGCGGTGAGACGCTCACGCTGACGACGACGACGAGTACCTACGACACCGGGCTCTTAACCGAGATCCACACCGACTTCGAGGAGATGTACGGTGTGGTGGTCGACGCGGTCGCGCAGGGAACCGGTGCGGCCTTGGAATCCGCGCGCAACGGGGACTCGGACGTCGTGATGGTCCACGCCCGCGGTCTCGAAGACGAGTTTATGCAGAACGGGTACGGGATCAATCGACGCGATCTGATGTTCAACGACTTCGTGATCGTCGGGCCCGAGGACGACCCGGCGGGGATCGAAGGGACGGGATCGGCGACCGATGCGCTCACCGCCATCGCGGAGGCCGAAGCGACGTTCGTCTCCCGAGGCGACAACTCCGGGACCCACACGAAGGAACGCAATCTCTGGGAGGCCGCGGGAACGGAGCCCGGCGGCGACTGGTACCAAGAGACCGGGGCCGCAATGGGCGAGGCGCTGAACGTCGCCAATCAGCAGGGCGCGTACACCCTCTCGGACCGCGGGACCTTCATCTCACAACGGTCGGAGATCGATCTCGTCATCCTCGTGCAGGGCCCGATCGAGGACGGCCCGGAGATCCTCTCGAACCCCTACGGCATTATGGCCGTCAACCCGGGCGTCCACGAGAACGCCAACTACGATCTCGCGATGGCGTACATCGGGTGGATCACCAGTCCGGAGGCCCAAGATGCCATCTCGAACTACGAGACGAACGGGGAGCAGCTGTTCTTCCCCGAGGCGGTCTCCGAGGACCCCGACTTCCGACAATACGTTCCGGAAGGTTGGAGTAGCGACTCCGAAAGCGAGTAACTGTGCCGCCCGAAGTGGTCGTCCAACTGCTGCCGGCAATCGCCGAACTTCCATTCCGGGAGGGGTACGTCCGGAGTATCATCTACGTCTCGCTGTACGTCAGCGGGACCGCGGTGGTGCTGAGCACGCTGTTCAGCATCCCCGTCGCGATCGTGATGGGATTCACCGACTTCCGGGGCAAGCAGTTCGTGAAGTCGGTCATCAACACCGGAATGGGGTTGCCGAGCGTCGTCGTCGGGCTGCTCGTCCTCTTCGTCGTGTCCAATCAGGGACCGCTCGGGCCGCTGGAACTCATCTTCACGACCGAGGCGATGATCATCTCGCAGTTCGTGCTCGCGACGCCACCGATCACCGCGATCAGCCTCGCGGCCATCACCGGTGTCAGCGAGAACGTCCGCGACGCCGCCCGCGCGCTCGGTGGCACCCGGCTCGACGTCGCGTTGGTCGTGATCAAGGAGGCTCGCTACGGGATCGCGACGGCCATCCTCGCGGGGTTCGGTCGCGCGATCAGCGAGGTCGGTTCCGTCCTCATCGTCGGCGGCAACATCACGAGTGCGAGCGGAATCTCGAAGACCCGGACGCTGACGACCGCGATTCAACTGGAGGCCAGACAGGGACAGTACGACACGGCGATGATCCTCGGCGTGGTGCTCTTGGTGCTCGTGCTTTCGATCAACGCCGTCGTCGTCCGATTCGGTGACGAGGGGTCGATGAACCGATGATCCGACTCTCGAACGTCACACACGCCTACGACGAGGAGACCATCGTCGAGGACCTCTCGCTGTCGATCGAACGGGGTGAGGTCGTCGCCATCATCGGTCCCTCGGGCGTCGGCAAGACGACGTTACTCCGGGTTCTGGCGCTGTTCACTCGACCGACCGACGGGACCGTCGAACTGGACGGCCAGTCGGTGTGGGACGTCGACGAAGAGGAGCGTCTCGCGCTCCGACGCCGCATCGGGATGGTCTTTCAGGACGCGAGCCTGTTCGACGCCACGGTGACCCGGAACGTCGAGTACGGACTCCGGGTGCGACAGTCGTGGAGCGAGCGGCTCGAAGACGCGATGCACTCGCTCGTCGCATCGAACGGGACGCCGGAAGCCGTCGAGCGGTCGCTCGACGTCGTCGGCCTGAGCGAGAAGACCGATCAGCCGGCCCGGTCGCTCTCGGGCGGTGAAGCTCAGCGGGTCTCCTTCGCGCGGGCGCTCGCGTACGACCCGGCGTATCTCCTGCTCGACGAGCCCACGTCGGACTTGGACCCGCGGAACACCGGCGCGATCGAGGAGGCGATTCTGGAGGCGCGCGACCGCGACATCGGCGTCGTCGTCGCGACCCACGACATGCATCAGGCCGAGCGCATCGCCGACCGGGTCGCGGTGCTGCTCGGCGACGGCTTCACCGAGATCGGTCCCGCCGACACCGTGTTCGAAGATCCCGCCGACGAACGCACCCGGAAGTTCGTCTCCGGGGAACTCGTTTACTGACCGGCTTCGACGGGCTCGATCAACTCGGCCGCGTCGTTGGCGGGGTCGTCGTCGAGCGCGACGCGGTAGGGCTGTTTCGATCCGCCCCCCCCCCCCCCCGTACCCACTCGTAGAACCCGTCGGCGGGAACGAGACACCGACGCCGCTGTACGCCTCGCTGAAACTCGGCTTCTCGTCGACCGTCTCCGCGCGGGCGTTGATCAGGTCGTTACCAACGGATTCATCGTCGGCCCACGAGGGGATCAGCCCCCAGCGGAACCGACGAAATACATCTGGATCCTCGTTCGTGACGACCGAAAGCGACTGGCCGGGCGCGCAGTTGTACCTCGGCTCGAAGGGCTCGTCGAAGTCAGCACCGAACCGGGATTCCAACTCCTCCGCCGGAGTGAAGAGGGTGTAGCGGCCGCACATACCGGTTCGACGTGCCGCTCGGGCAAAACGCTCGCGGCCGGTGCGTGTGTTCGCGGACGAGAACGACGACGCGCCTCGAAGGGTTTAGGCCGTCGCCGCCCGCTCACTCGGATATGCGAATCGAGAACAGCTTCGTTCCCGCGGAGGGGATCGGCGAGGGCCGCGAGCGGTCGCTGTGGGAGTCGGGCATCCTCACGTGGGGGGAGTTCGATCCCGCGCGCGCGCCGCTGGGGCCGAAAACCGGCGAGCGGGTCGAGTCCTTCGTCTCCGAGGCGCTGGAACGCCTCGACGACGGCGACGCGCGGTACTTCGGCGAGCGGTTTCCCTCAGGGGAAGTCTGGCGGTTCTACGAGAACTTTCGGAACGAGGCGCTCTTCTTCGACATCGAGACGACCGGGCTCGACTCCCGACGCGAGGACGTCACGACTGTCTCGTTCACGCGCGGCGGCGACACGTCGACGCTGATCCGGGGGGAGGATCTCACCGACGAGGCGCTTCGCGAGCGGTTCCGCGACGCCCCGCTCGTCGTCTCGTTCAACGGAAAGCAGTTCGACGTGCCGTTCCTCGAGGACAACTTCGACGTCTCGATCGACGCTCCGCACCTCGATCTGATGTTCCCGTGCCGCCGGATCGACCTCACGGGAGGGTTGAAGTCGATCGAGCAGGAGGTCGGCATCGACCGCGACCGCCCCGACCTCTCCGGACGCGACGCGGTTCGGCTCTGGTACCAGTACGAACGCGACGGCGACGACGACGCGCTCGACACACTCGTCTCGTACAACCGCGACGACACCGAGAACCTCCAGAACCTCGCGGACGTCGTCACCCGACGCCTGCACGACGACTCGCTGGGCGCGGTCTGCGGCGAACCGTGCGGAATCCCGGATCCGACCGCGGAGCAATCTATCAACTAGACGACGTTGTTTTTGGCGAACCTAAAAACACAAATACCCCCGGCGGCAACGACGGGTAATGAGCGAGTACACCTTCGACGACCTCGCCGTCGTGATGGGTACCTACAACGAGGAAGCGGCCATAGAGACGGTGCTGACTGACATCGAGGAGGTGACCGACGGGCGCGCGGAAGTCGTCTGCGCCGACAGTTCCAGCGATAGGACGCCCGAGATCGCGCGCGAGCACGGGGCGACGGTCATCGAACAACCCCCGATGGGCTACGGGTACGCGGTTCGGGAGGCCGTCCTCGCGCCCGACCGGCCGGTCGTCGTCACCACCGACTGCGACGACACGTACCCGATGGAGAAGCTCCCGGAGTTCCTCGATCTGATCAACGAGGGCTACGACGTCGTCTCCGGCGACCGACTCTACTACGGCGCGGAGGCGATGCCCGGCCTGAACCGCCTCGGCAACGCCGCCTTCGCCGTCCTCGCCTCGGCGCTGATGGGCGAGCGCGTCCACGACACCACGACCGGGATGCGAGCGTACCGCCGGGAACTGCTCCACGACATCGAGTGGACCGAGAACACCGGGCTGTCGGCGGAGCTGCTGATCCGACCGCTGATGCGCGGCTACGAGATCCGCGAGGAGCCGATCCCGTACCGCGAACGCGCCGGAGAGACGAAGTTGGACCCCTTCGGCGGCGGGGCCGCCATCGCGAAGTCGATCGTGAAGGTGTGTCTCGAAGAGCGGTTCGACTGAGTCGTCGCTGCGGGTCGTCGGCGATTCATCGCCGGATGATGTCGGCAGTCCGTTACCGGATGATGTCGGCGATCTGTCGCGGCTCGCCGCTCAGCGACGGTTCCTTCTCGACGATCTTCAGCACCTCGTGATCGGTCACGTCGGGGTAGGCCTTCTCGGTCGCCTCCTCGATGAGGGACTTTTCGAGCCGGAATTCGGTCCCATCGTAGACGACGTCGACGCCGTTCTCGTCAAAAGAGAGTGCAGTCATAGTTCCCGGTAGTCGGTCACGGAGTAAAAGCGCATCAGTCCGGAGTCACGGCCAGATCCACGCCGTCCGACGAACGTCTGACGCGCCGTTTATTACGCCGCACGTGTTGCTCCGGAGTGTGGCACTCGGTCAGGACCGACTCGACGCCTTAGAGATACCCGACGGGACGACCGTCGAGGAGCACGACCTCGTGACCGACGGCGACATCGTCGTCGGCGGACAGAGCACGATCGAGTTCGGCGTCCGCGGGCGGAACGTCCTCGCCGGCGAGCGCGCCACCTTCGGCGGCGACATCGAAGCCGAGGGCGACTGCCGACTCGACGTCTGGTGCGACGTCGCTGGCAACGTCCTCGTCGGCGAGGACGCCTACCTCGGCGAGCGCGTTCACATCGGCGGGCGGCTGATGGTCTCCGGAGATCTGGACATCGGCGACGACGTCGACATCGAGGAGGGATTCGAGGCCAACGGCTGGATCGTCATTCGCAATCCGGTGCCGACGCTCGTCTTCTACTTCGTCGTGCTCTCGCAACTCCTCCATCTCGGCGAGAACGAGAGCGCCGACGAACTCGCGAGCGCGCTCTCCGGTGAGAGCGAACACGACCCGCTCGTGCTCCCGCGCGGGTCGACGGTCTCCGACGACGCGTGGCGGGCCTCGACGCCCGCGACGATCGGCGACGAGTGCCGGCTCCACGGCAACGTCCGCGCGGAGACGATCACGGTCGGCGAAGACAACAACATCTTCGGGAGCCTCCGCGCCCGCGGCGACATCGAGGTCGGCGAGGGGACGCGCGTCCACGGCGACGTGACCACCCGCGACGGCACGGTCACCATCGCCGACGGCGCGCAGATCCTCGGCGACGTCTCCTGTGCGGACCTCGAACTCCACGACGACGCCGACGTCGACGGCACGATCCGCGCGTCGGGCGATATGCGGCTCGTCCGCTCGAAGGCCGCCAGAGAGACGGAGTAGGGCGGCGCGACGGACGGGGTACCGAAGCGTGACAGATGTAGTACCGAAGCGCCCACAGCGGTCGTGGCGGCGTAACTCAAAGGGCCGTTTGTGCCTTCAACGCGATTTTCCCGGTCGCCGTCGTTGGTGGCTTCAAATGGTATCGAGACGCACACTCGCGGTCGTCGGATTGGTCGCGCTCGTCGCGCTCGCCGGATGCGGGATGACCGGGAGCGGGAGCGACGGTGGCAGCGCCGGCGGCTACGACGCGGCGACCGAACTCGCAGCGAACGATCGACCGCAGGCGACAGGCGAACCGACTGAGGCTCCGTCCGACGGCTCCGGTGGCGGGTCCGCTGACGGAGGCGACGGTGACGTCAACATTGACGACCGCGCGATCATCCGCACCGGGACTGTTCACGTCGAGGTCGACGACTACGAGTCCGCGCAGACGGAGCTGACCTCAACGGTCGAATCCTACGGCGGGTACGTCAGCGACAGCCGGCAGGATCGCCGTGAGATCGACAACGAGACGTGGGTCCGCGGCGAGTTGGTGCTTCGCGTTCCCAGCGAGGACTTCGACGCCTTCCTCAACGACACGCGCGCGCTCGGTGAGGTGCAGTCCGTCGAAGTGAATTCGAGAGACGTGACCGGCCAACTCGTCGATATCGAGGCCCGGTTGGAGAACCTCCGCGCCGAGCGCGATAGGCTTCGAGAACTCTACGACCAAGCGAACACGACGGAAGACGTCCTCGCCGTCCAGCGGGAGCTCTCGGACGTGCAGGGCGAGATCGAGCGCTTGGAAGCCAGACAGCAGTCGCTGGAAGATCAAGTCGCGTACTCGACGCTGACCGTCAGACTGGAGGAACCGCGGCCGACCCCGAACCGCGTCGCGCCCGACCGCTGGTACGACACGCCGGTCCTCTCGGCGTTTATGCAGTCGGTCGACGGCGTCGTGGTCGTCGCACGCGCGACCGTCGTCGCCTTCGCGTTCGCGCTCCCGTACTTCCTCGCGTTCGCGCTGCCAGTGCTCGTCGTTGGCGGCGTGCTCTGGCGGGCCACGCGCGGGTATCGATCGGGAGAATGAGGCCGCGAACGAACTGAAATCTGCGCGGCGGCGGGGAACGCCTAGGAATCGTTATCAGCGGTCTGGTCGCTCGCTTCGCCCTCGCCGGTGCTGACGGTCACCTGCGCCTCGCGGAGGACCGACCCGGCCATCTCGTAGCCGGGCTGAAAGACGTCGACGACGGTTCCCTCGGGGCGGTCGTCGTCGACGCGCATCAGCACCTCGTGACGCGTCGGGTCGACGTCCTCGCCCGCCGCGGGATCGATCGCCGAGACGTTCTCGTCTTCGAGGATCCGGTCGAACTCCTCTAAGGTCGACTCGATCCCCGGGCGGATGTCGGCCTCTTCGTCCTGACCGAGCGCGCGCACGAGGTTGTCTCGGACGCTGACGACGCGACCGACGAAATCCTCAGTCGCGCGCTCTCTGATCTCCTCCTGACGCTTCTTCGCGCGCTGTTTGTAGTTCTTGAAGTCCGCCTTCGAGCGCTTCAGCGCGGATTCGAGCTCCTCGACGCGTTCCTCGCGGGATTCGAGCTCGGCTTCGACCGCCGCGAGCCGCGACTCCAACTTCGAGACCTCCGCGGCGAGGTCGTCGTCGAACTCGCCGACTCGGGACGACAGAGCCGGCACGTCGGCCGCCGCGTCTCCGTCGGCGTCGGTTTCGCCGTTCGATTCGTCGATCCCGGCATCTTCCTCGACACCGTTCGTCGCCGGGTCGGTTCCGTCCTGCTCGCGATCGACGCCCTCGGCGTCCGTGTCGTCGGACTCGACCGTCGTAGTGCGCTCGGGAGACTCCTCGCTCATACCCGTGAGGAGTGGTCGGCGAGCCTTAAGGCTGTAGAAAGGCGGTGGAAACGACGCGTACTGGAGTGGCGGGGAGCGACCCTACTGGTACATTCCGATCGGCCGCGCCTGCGAGCTCTCCTCGCCGGCGTCCTGCATCCGCTTTGCGAGGCGTTCTTTCGCCTCTCGGATCTGTTCGGTGCGCTCGACGAGGTCGTCGACAGAGACCTCGATCCCGGTGAGCGGCTCGATCCCGCGTTTGATCAGCACGCGCGCGGCCTCGGGGTCGGGGAACTGCGGGTCCGACTCGACGACGAGGCCGACGGCCGTCCGCTCGGCCTCGACCGCCGCGTTCAGGAGGACGCCCGTCGGCCCCGAGACGAGGCCGGTCTCGTCGGGCGCTTCGATTCCCGCCTCGGCGACGAGGTCGACGCCGTCTCCGACGCCGAGCCCGTACAGCGCGGGTACCTCTCCGTCCTTCTCGCGGGGGATCCCGGAGAGGTAGATCGGCGTCACCGAGTGCTCGTCGAACCACCCCGAAAGGCAGTTCGCCAGTTCGGTGGCGGCCTGCGGTTGGATGGGAACGTCGCTCTGCAACGCCACGAGATCCGTCTCCTCGTCGGCGTAGAGTCTGACCGGGGGGTGCAGTTCGGCGTCGTTCTCCTGATAGACGGCCACTTTCGGGATTCCCTCGCAGTGGACGTTCGCGTAGTGCGTCATCTCGAACTCCTCGACGAGGTGGTCGGCGGCGATTTTCCCGACGAGACCGACGCCGGGGAAGCCCTCGACGAGGGTCGGGTCCGTGAGATCGACGGCGGATTTTGGATCGATCCGAGCCATGCGCGGCGGTACGACAAGCACCGTGGTAAAACTGCGGGCGGAACCGACGGCGCGAGCCGGGGAGAGACGGGGAGAGACGGGTCCCGCGCGGAACCGACACCCACAAGCGGCCGCGACGAATTTCTCGCCATATGGAACCACTGGAGCGGTACGCGTCGCTCCTCTCGGACTTCGACGCGTTTCGCGCGGCGTGCGAACGGCCGCTTCCCTCGGTCGTCCGCGTCAACACGCTGAAGGCGTCGATCGAACGCGCTCGCGACGCGCTCGACGCCGAGGGGGTCGCCTACGAAGTCACCGACTGGCACCCCGGCGTCCTCCGACTGGAGGAGCGAGGCCCCGGCACCTCGTGGCCGTACTTCCACGGCTGGCTGCACGGCCAAGAGGAGGTCTCGGCGCTGCCCGCCCTCGCGCTCGATCCCCAACCGGGCGAGGTCGTCTGGGACGCCTGCGCCGCGCCGGGCAGCAAGACCACGCAGATCGCGGACCTGATGGACGACACCGGCGTCCTCGTCGGCAACGACAACAACCTCGGGCGGCTGTCGGCGCTGCGGCACAACGCCGAGCGGTTGGGCGTCACGAACCTCGCGGTGACGAACCAAGACGCGCGCAACTTCTCGTTTAAGCCGTTCGGGGACCGAACCGAGGCGGAAAACCGGATCGAGGCGTTCGACCGCGCGCTCGTCGACGCACCCTGCTCGTGTGAGGGGACGATCCGCAAGAACCCCGACGCGCTGGACCGCTGGTCGCTAGAGCAGATCAAGGGCATCGTTGGTATCCAGAAGGGGATCCTCCGGCGGGCGATTCAGGCGACGCGCCCCGGCGGCACCGTCGTCTACTCGACCTGTACGTTCGCGCCCGAGGAGAACGAGGCCGTGCTGGATCACGTCCTCGACGAGGAGGACTGCGAGATGCGGGAATGGGACGCCCCGGCGGGCTTCGAGACCGATCCCGGAATCGCCGAATGGAACGGCGAAACGTTCGACCCCGCGGTCGAACTGGCGCACAGAGTCTACCCGCACCGGAACGACACGGGCGGGTTCTTCTGCGCCAAACTGGAGGTGAGCGCGTGAGCGATCCCGAACGCGACGCGGGCGATGGCGGCGGCGACGCCGGTGCCGGAGAACCGTCGGGGGAGCGACCAGAAAACGACGGCCAGCGCTTCGACCGGATCCCGGAAACGGCGGACGAGCGCGTCGTGCCCGGCCGGCCGACCCGCGAGGAGGTCGTCCGCTGGTGGGAAGAACGCTACGAGGTCCCGCCGGAGACGTGGGACGGCCACACGTTCTGGGAGAAGGGCAACGGGAAGCTCTGGGCGTTCGCCGCCGACGTCGTCACGCCGATCGGCGTCGAGGGGTTGGGAATGCGGATCCTCCGCGCTCGCCAAGAGCACTGGAAGCCCTCGACGAACGCTGTGCAGCGCTTCGGCCGCGAGGCGACGAAGAACGTCGTCGTACTCGACGGCGAGGAGGCGACGACGTTCGCGAGGGGCGACGATCAGGACCTCCCCCGCTGGGAGGGCGACTGGGGCTACGTGATCGCCGCCCACGAGATCGCGGGCGACAGCGAGGCGTCGGAGACGCCTCGGGCAACCGGCGAAGCCGGTGACGTCGAACCGATCGGCGTCGGTCTCTATCTCCACGGCGAGCTCCGCTCGACCGTCCCGAAGGGGCGGCGAGAGGATCTGTCCTAACGGCGTCGCACCCGGCGGTCGCCGTCGCGTCGGCCGCTCAAGTTCCGATCCCTCACTTCTCCTCGACGGTCCCGCCGGAGAGCCCCTCCCACGCGACCCGATAGCCGAGCCGCGACAGCGCCGCCGAGGCGTCGTCGACGCCGTGCTCGTCGAGCACGGTCTCCGCGTCCGACAGCGACATCCCTGGTTCGATCTCCGCCGCCAGCGCATCGAACACCCCGGGCCGGACCAGCGCGCCGCCGACGCGCTCGTGCTCCGGGAACGCCACCGCATCGAGCGCGTCGACGCTCACGCCCCGCTCGGCCGCCAGCGCGTCGATGTCGACGACGTCCGCGTCCGGAATCAGTTCGTCGGGGAGCGACTCGGCGGCGGCCTCGACGAGATGGGTCTCGTATTCGCGGAGCGCGTCGACGACGTCCTTCACGCGCACGTTGCCCGAGAACGTGACCACGCGGTGATCGAGCGCGGCGATCTCCTCGCCGACGCCGAGTGACTCATCAACCGCGACCAGCAACTCGACGTCGTCGGCGACGCTCCCGAACTGCTCCAGTTTCTTCTCGACGTACTCGGGCGTCCAAAAGCCCATCACCTCGAAGTAGATGCGGAAGGGGCTGTCTGAATCGGCGTCAGCCCCGGCCGGTCGGTAGTCGAACGCGAAGTCGGGGATCATCGCCCGCGCGCCCGCCGCGAGCGGTTCCGGTTCCCGAGACAGCTCCCAGTCGAGACCGAGGTTCCCAAAGCGCGCGGCGAAGTCGGCCTCGACACCGCTGTCGTAGGTCGGTTCGGCGACCGGTTCGACGTCGGGGACGGAGACGTCGTCCGGGCCCAAATGAAGCTCGCGGTCGGTGCCGCGGTCGTCGATCGTCGCCGACAGCGACCACTCGGCGGTGGTCGCGACGCTGCGGAGCAGTCGAGCGAACGCGGTGCCGTAGCGGCGGGTCCGGCGGAAGAGCGCGTCGGGGCCGGTGACGACGAGGACGCGCTCCTCGGTCGTCGGGTCGTCTCCACCACCTCCGCCGTCGGCCCCGTTCCGACGGATCTCGTAGAGCAGCCCCAGCCGCTTGACCGCCGAGACGAGCCGCTTCGGATCCGAACTCCGGATTCGGACCTCGGTCGCGTCGAACAGCGCCGTCTGCGCCAGCGAGAGGTTGTACTGCTCGACGAGTTGGGCGGGGTCCCACCGCGCGCCGAACGACGCGAGCACCTCGTTGACGTCGCGGTCGGCGTACAGCGACCGCTCGACGGCGTCGGCGCTCGTCCCAAGCCGATCGGCAGTCGACTCGATCGCGCGCTCTCGGGTCGCGCTGTCGACGACCGCGCCGACGGCCTCGGCGGACTCGAAGGCGACCCGCCGAACGCGTTCGGGGGGCAGCGGCGCGCGCGTCTCGAAGACGGCCTCGCGTTCCAGCAGCGCGGCGAATCCCCTGATCAACTTGAAGTCGTCGGCCTCGCGTTCGAGCTCCGCGAGCGCGTCGTCGAGGCGGTGCCGCGGCTCTCCGACGTGACCCTGAAAGACGCCGATGACCCGAGCGGCGAGGGGACGATCCTCCCGACCCGCGAACTGCGGATGGTACCCGCCGCCCGCGCGGGAGACGCGGAGGAGATCCTTTCTCAGCACGGCCGCGACTTCGCGGGGACGGCCCAAGAGACTGCCGCTGATCGAGCGGGCGGGCGGACGCGTCCGGGCCTAGCGGGCGCATCGAAAGACCGATACGCGCCGCCGACCCTCTGGCGCACGATGGAGCGACGACGCGCCCTCCGCGCCGCCGGCGTCTCCCTGACGGCGCTCCTCGGCGGGTGCCTCGGCTCGTGGCCGCGCGCGACGGGGCCGCGGAACCCGCCCGACGCGCCCGCCGACCAGCCGCGGCGCACGCCCGAGCAACCCGACCTCGTCGTCGGGACGTTCGACTTCGAGGCGGACGACGAGGGGGCGCTGCGCGTGTTCGGGACCGTCGAGAACCGCGGTGACGCGGAGCGAACGGGGACCGTGGTCGTCACTGTCCAGACCGACGGTGGAAGCGCCACCCGCGAGGTCGACGTCGCGGTCGATCCCGACGAGACGGTCGAGTGGTCGGTGACGTTCGACGTCGCCTACGACGAGTTCGCGGCCGGCGGCGACCTCAACGTGACCGTCGAGTGAACGGCCTGTCTCTGTCCTCACCTCTTATCGACGCCGGTCGGCCACGCGCTCCTCTGCGGTCTCCTCGCTGACGACCTCGTAGAGCAGCGCGCGACCCCCGTCCGCCTTGGGACGAAGAATCCGACCGAGCCGCTGGGTGAACTCCCGCTCGGAGCCGGACCCGGCGAGGACGACCGCGACGTTGGCGTCGGGGACGTCGACGCCCTCGTCGAGGACGTTCGCGGTCACGACCCGCGAGTACGTCCCCTCGCGGAAGCGTTCGAGGATCTCTCGGCGCTCCTCGGCCCCGGTCTCGCTCGTGATCGCCGGGAGGAGATACCGATCGGAGAGCCGATACACGAGGTCGGTGTGCGCGGTGAAGACGATAACGCGGTCCTCGCGGTGGCGATCGAGCAGCCGCCCGAGCGTCTCCACCTTCGCGTCGGCGTTCATCATAATCCGCCGCGCGCGCTGCTTCGCGAGCAGCGCCTCCCGCGCCTTCGGGTCCGTCCCCGAGCGCATCACGAGCTTTCTGTAATCGGATCCGCTCCGAAGCGAGAGGTTCGAGCGCTTCAGATAGTCGACGAACGTCCCCTGCGCCTCCTCGTAGGCGTCGCGCTCGTCGGGGCCGAGCGCGACCTCGACCCGCCGGACCTCGTAGTCGGCGAGGTGTTCGCCCGCGAGGTCGTCGACGGCGGCCTCGTAGACCTTCGGCCCGACGAGGTCGGCGACGACCTCGTGCGCGCCGTCGGGGCGCTCGAAGGTGGCCGTCAGCCCGAGTCTGGCGGGCGCGGCGAGCAGGCGCGCGGCGTCGCGGTAGCCCTCGCCGCCGAGGTGGTGCACCTCGTCGAAGACGACGAGTCCGAAGTCGCCGCCGACGCCCTCCGCGCGCAGGTACGCGGAGTCGTACGTCGACACCGTGATCGACTCTCGGACCTGTTCGCCGCCGCCGAACTGCCCGACTGGGACCCCGAACTCCGTTTCGAGCTCGCGTCGCCACTGTTCGAGGAGGTCGATCGTCGGGACGACGACCAGCGTCGGGACGCCGAGCGCGGCGATTGCGTCGATAGCGAGGACAGTCTTGCCCGCCCCCGTCGGCAGTTCGACGACGCCGCGGTCGCCGTTCTCGCGCCACGCCTCCACCGCCTCGCGCTGGTAGGGTCGGAGGTCGTACGCGTGCGAGAGCGACAGTTCCTCCTCTGAGAGGACGCGGTCCTCGAAGGCCGCGTCCTCGCGTTCGAGCGCCTCGCGGAGGTCGGCGTACCGGTGTGCCGGCGCGCGGGCGACGAGCCCCCGTTCGTCCCACGCAACCCCCGGTAGCGACTCGACCGCCGGGTCCGACTCCCCGAGCCCGTCGAGTCGGATCGTGCCGTCCTCGAACCGCAGCGTGATCACACTCCCGTCTGCGTCGCGATCGTATATATACTGTCGGCCGCTGGCGCGGTGCATCGGGAACGCGCCCCGTCCGTCACAGGACGGGTCGCTTTTGTCGCTCGCGATCTGAGGTCCCGATATGACCGACGACGCTGCCGCAGACGACGATTCCGCCGCCGCCGAGCAAGCCGCCGACATCGACGACGCCGTCGCCCAGTTCCTCAGCGATGTCGACGCCGCACACGACGACTACGACCGTGGATACACCGACGCGGACGCGACGCTGGCTGTCGTGATGAACCACGTCGAGACGCTCCGAGACATTCACGAGAACCGAGACTGACCCTCAGAAACAACGTTTCGAGCGTCGCTACTCGCCGATCAACCCGCGGATGCGATCGACGTACTGGGCGAAGGCCGGATCGGTCCGCTCACGTGGGCGGTTGATGTCGACGTCGACGACCTCTCGGACCCGACCCGGGTCGGCGGCCATCACGACGACGCGATCGGAGAGCTTCACGGCCTCTTCGACATCGTGAGTGACGAACAGGACGGTCTTCCCCGTCTCGGACCAGATCCGAAGCAGCTCGTCGTGGAGCATATCCCGGGTCTGGGCGTCGACGCTACCGAACGGTTCGTCCGCGAGCAGGATCTCCGGATCGACCGCGAGCGCGCGGGCGATGCCGACGCGCTGTTTCATCCCGCCGGAGAGCTCCTTGGGATACGCGTCGGCGAACTCGCCGAGGCCGACGAGATCGAGCATCTGCCCGATACGTCTGCTCCGCTCGGGCTCCTCGACGCCCTGCTCTTCGAGCCCGAACGCGACGTTCCCGCGGACGGTCCGCCACGGGAACAGCCCGTACTCTTGGAAGACCATTCCCCGGTCGGTTCCCGGGCCGGTGACGACCTCGCCGTCGAGTCTGATCTCGCCGCCGGTCGGCGCTTCCAGCCCGGCGATCGTCCGGATGAGCGTCGTCTTTCCGCAGCCCGAGGGGCCGACGAGACAGACGAACTCGCCCTCTGGTACCGAGAAGTTCACGTCCGAGAGCGCCTCGACGCGTTGGCGCTCGGACTCGTAGACCTTGTCGACGCCGTCGACGACGACTTTCGGCGTCTCGGTCGGCGTCGGAGAGTCCGGTCGGGTCCCCTCGGAGTCACTCAGTCCCGCCACGCCAAGGCCCTCCGTTCGATCCGTCTGAACGCCCCGTCGCTCACGAGGAACACGAGACTGATGACGGCCATATACGCCACGCTGACGTCCGTCGCGAGGTTCTGCGCAGCGTTGATGATCTGGAATCCGACGCCGGGCGCACCGAACAGCTCGGCGGCGACGACGATCATCCAACACTGTCCGATGCTCGTTCTGACACCGGTCGCGATCGACGGCGTCGCCGCCGGGAGCACGACCTTGCGGATCATCGTCAGATCGTCGTCGACGCCGAGGGTCGACGCCACCTCCCGCAGGTGCGTCGAGACGCCCTCGACGCCGGCGTAGGCGTTGTAGAAGTTGATCCAGAACGCCCCGATTCCGACGATGAACGCCGCGCCGCCGTGGCCGATCCCGATCCACACGATCGCGAAGACTATCCACGCCAGCGGCGGGATCGGTCGGAGAAATCGCGTGACCGGTGTGAGCGCGTCGTCGAGGCGACCGCTCCAGCCCATTGCGACGCCGAGTGAGATGCCCAGAACGCTCCCGACGACGAGTCCGGGCAGGTAGTGCAAGAGGCTCTGCAGGAGGTTTGCGATAAGCCGCGTCGCGGGCACGGTGACGCCGACGAACGGCACGGTAAACGTCGTGGACGCCGTCAGCTCGACGAGGAACGCGCTCGCGACCTCGATCGGCGAGGGAAGCAGATAGGTCCGGCCCACGGCCATCGCGGCGGCCTGCCAGACTGCGAGGAAGACCGCCGAACCGGCCGCTCCGTAAGCGAGACCGACGGTGTCGAGGTCGCCGAGAGACGCGTTCGACGACTCCCCGCGGTCTTCCTGCGTCGGGCCGCGTTCTGTCGTCGCGCTCGTCTCGGAGTCGGTCCCGACCTCGACGCTCATATCGAGTCGTACACCTCGAAGTCGAACAGTTCGTCGTTCGAGAGCGCCTCGTCGATTCGTCCCGCCTCAGCGGCGTACTCCGAGAAGATCTGTGCGCCGTCTTCGATCTTGTGCGGATCGGTGATGAAATCGGAGGCGGGCGAGTCCATCGCCCGGCGCGCCGTCTCGACCGGGAGCGACGACTCGCCGATGACGGTGCTGGCGTGCTGGGCCGCCCCGTCGGGGTTCTCGTTGGCGAAGTTCGTCGCGCGCTGATGCTGCTCGACGAACGCCGCCGCCTGCTCGGGGTTGTCCTCGCGGAGCCGATCGTGCATCAGCGTGACCGCCGCGGGCTGGCCGGGCATAAAGTCGCCGGCCCATGCGATCGATTGGTACGGCGCGTCCTCCATCTCGACGACCGTCGGGACGGGTTCCATAATCGACGTCCCGTCGATTTCTCCGGCGAGAAGCGCCTGTCGGACTGGTCCCGCACCGCCGAGAGCGGTGATATTGACGTCGGAGTCGGGATCGACGCCGACGGTCTCCGAGAGCCAGTAGCGCAGCAGGATCTCCGGGACCGATCCCGGCGGGAACGTCCCGAACGTGAACTTCCGACCCTGCTCCTCCTCGAAGCGCGCGAACGCGTCGGCCCCCGAGTCGGCCTCGGCCCAGATCGACGCGAAGTCGTCGTGCGCGAGGATCTGCATCGCGTTCTGGATGTTCGCCGCGGTGATCTTCGCGGGGATGTCCTTGTCCATCACGATCATCGCCGGAACGATGCCGAACAGCATCACGTCGAAATCGCCGGTCGCGGAGGCCTGCACGATGCTCGGCCCGTCGGAGAACACCTCTCCCTCGACGGTCGCCGAGAGCTCGTCGAAGTACCCCTCCTCCCGCATAATGAAGTACTGCATATCGGGGTAGATCGGCATGTACGCGACGCGGATCTCGTCGAGTCCGCCGCTTCCGCCGCCCGTCGCGCCCGAACAGCCGGCGAGCCCAGCCAGTCCCGTCGCCGAGGCGGCCGCGGTCGTTCGGAGGAAGCGTCGCCGCGAAACTGCCGATCGCTCGTCAGTCGAATTCCTCATTCTCTGATCTCCGTTTGGGACCCTACGTATATTTGAAACGTGCACGCGGCGAAGGTCGCATCGAGTATTGACGCCTGAGTAGACCGTATTTGGACGCTCAGGTCCGTGAGAGGCCTCCCAGTGGTTCCCCGAGGATAACGCCGGCTGTCAGAGATACAAACAATATTTGCTTGTATATCCGGACAACGACCGGTCGATGAAGCAAAACCTAACCCGGTGGCCCCCCCGAACCTGCGTATGGTACACTTTTCGGAGCGAGTCGAGCAGGTGTCGATCAGCGGGATCCGCGAGGTGTTCGAGGCCGCGGGCGAGGACGCGATCAACCTCGGACTGGGACAGCCCGACTTTTCGGCCCCGCCGCACGCCCGGGAGGCGGCCGCCGAGGCGATCACCGCGGGGCGCGCGGACGGCTACACCGAGAACAAGGGTATGAAATCGCTCCGCGAAGCCATCGCCGACAAGCACGCCCGCGATCAGGGCGTCGACGTCGACCCCGGCGACGTCATCGCCACCGCGGGCGGGTCGGAAGCGCTGCACATCGCCCTCGAAGCCCACGTCGACCCCGGCGACGAGGTCGTCATCCCCGATCCCGGATTCGTCTCCTACGACGCGCTCACGAAGCTCACCGGCGGGACACCCGTCCCGGTTCCGCTCCGCGACGACCTGACGATCGATCCCGCGGCGGTCGAAGCGGCGATCACCGACGACACGGTCGCCTTCGTCGTCAACAGCCCCGGCAACCCGACCGGCGCGGTCTCGCCGCCCGAAGACGTCCGCGAGTTCGCCCGCATCACCGACGAACACGACGTGCTCTGTATCTCGGACGAAGTCTACGAGTACACCGTCTTCGACGGCGAGTTCCGCTCGCCGATCGAGTTCGCCGACAGCGACAACGTCGTCGTCGTCAACTCGGCCTCGAAACTCTACTCGATGACCGGCTGGCGGCTCGGCTGGGTCGTCTCCTCGAACCGACGGATCGAGCGGATGCTCCGCGTCCATCAGTACGCCCAAGCCTGCGCGTCGGCTCCCTCGCAGTTCGCCGCCGAGGCCGCGCTCACCGGACCGCAGGACCAAGTCGACGAAATGACCGACTCCTTCCAGCGTCGCCGCGACATCGTCGTCGACGGCCTCACCGACATCGGTCTCGACGTGCCCACGCCGGGCGGAGCGTTCTACTGTATGCCTGAGGTCCCGGAGGGCTTCGTCGACGAGTGTCTCGACCGCGGCGTCGTCATCGTCCCCGGCGAGGCGTTCGGCGAGCACGGCGCGGGATACGCGCGGCTCTCGTATGCGACCGACGAGGAGTCGCTGCGCGAGGCGCTCGAAATTATGGGCGAGGCGTACGACGCTGTGCGATAACGCTTCCAACCACTGGACGGCCGAGACAGGTTCGGAACGCAGCCGCTACGACGCCGTGCTGACGATCTTGATCACGTCGCCCTCCTCCAGTTCGTAATCCTCGGCGATCCGGCGTTTCGAGCGGGCGTCGACCGCGTGGAGATAGCCCTCGCCGATATCGGAGTGGACCGCGAAGGCGAGGTCCTTCGGCGTCGACCCACGGGCGAGTAAGAAGGCGTCGGGCAGCATTTCCCCGGTTCCATCCGTCCACTTCGTCTCGTTCTGGACCGGGTACGCCGTCACCATATCGAGGACGTCGTAGACGGCGGTGTCGATGGCCCGCTGGACGCCAGTACCGCCCCGCTCGCTCATCACCTCGCGGATCGTTTCGAGCCCCTGCATCTGGGCGTCGGAGACGTCGCCGACGACCTCGAAGTCCTCGTCGCCGGGGAGGTATTCGACGATGCCCGCCTCGGTCGCGTTCCGGAGCGCGAGCTCGCCGTCCGCGGTCGTCGGGATGACGGGCTTGTCCGATTTGGCGAGGCGTTCGAGGTTCTCCGGCGGCGCGATGTCGGCCTTGTTGGCGACGAGGACGATCGGTTTCGTTCGCTGCCGGATGTCGCGCGCCAGTCGTTCTTGGTCTTCGTCGCTCCACTGCTGGGGGTCGTCGGGATAGTCGAGCGCGCGCAGCGACGCCGCGACGTCGTACTCGGTCGCGCCGAAGCCCGTCAGCATTTCCGTCAACGCCTCGTCGATGTCGAAATCCGGCGAGCGCGACTTCCGGACGACGCTCTCCCAGTTCCGCTCGATGATGCCGACGAGCCACTGTTCGAGTTCCACCTCGACGAAGTCGGCCTCCTCGACGGGGTCGTAGGTGCCGACCTCGACGGGCTCGCCCTCGGCGTTCGTCCCGCCCGCGGCGTCGACGACCGCGAGGATGACGTCGGCGTCGGTGAGCGCGTCGAGGAACTGATTGCCCAACCCCCTCCCCTCGTGCGCGCCGGGGACGAGCCCCGCCACGTCGAGCAGTTCGACCGGGACGTAGCGGACGCCGCCCTCACAGTTGCCGCAGCGTTCCTCGCGGTCGAGACAGGGACAGCGCGTCCGGGCGTGGGTCACGCCGCGGTTGGGATCGATCGTCGTGAACGGGTAGTTGCCGACGTCGACGTCGGCCATCGTCGCGGCCTTGTAGAAGGTAGACTTGCCCGCGTTGGGCTTGCCGGCGAGTGCTACCGAGAGCATACGTGTGAGTCGACCGACGGTCGGAAGTAGGTTTCCGTCTTTCGGCTCAGAGTTGGCGTCGAGTTGGTCACGAGAGCAGCGACGGATATGTATTTATCATATACGACCGTTATATTTATGTGAGGGATATGGATGGTCGTACCGGAGCCCACAGCGGGCGAGCGGCGACCGCGACGCGCCCGGGAGGCGAACCCGGGACAGAGCACGCTCGCTACCTACCTCGAAGTGTTGCTCGGCGGCGTCATAACGGTCGCCGGCTTCGCCGTCGCGTTCCCCGCGTTAACCGAGTTGACGCACGGACTCGGCGTGCTCTCGACGACCGCGCTCGTCTTTCTGTTCATCTTCGCGTGGTACGTCGCGTGGGTGAGCGTCTGCGTGAGCTATCCTCGGCTGCGGCGGTGGCTGCTCCGGCGGGTGCAAAGATCGTAGCTGCGGACTCGGAGCGCCGACAACGGGCGTGAACGCGCCGATCGGAATCAGACCAGCGCCTCGTAGACGATGCCGTCGCGGCGGGTCACGATCCGGCGGCCGTCGACGACGACGGGCGTCGCCATTTCGTCGAATTCGGCGTCGAGGTCGGCGAACGCGGGCCAATCGGTGACGACGAGCGCGGCGTCCGCGCTGTCGAGCGCCGCGTCTGCAGAATCGGCGTACTCGATTTCGGGGTAGCGCTCGCGGAAATTCTCGGTCGCGACGGGGTCGTAGCCGACGACATCCGCGCCCGCATCGAGCAGCGCTTCGACCAGCGGGATCGCTCGAGAGTTCCGAACGTCGTCGGTGCCGGGCTTGAACGCGAGGCCGAGCACCGCGACGCGCGCGCCGTCGGGGCCGACGTGCTCGCGGAGACGTTCGAGCAGCCGAACCGGCTGGCGGTCGTTGACCTCGACGGCGGCCTCCAACATCGTGGGGTCATAGCCGACGTCGCGGGCGGCCGCGATGATCGCGGCGACGTCCTTCGGGAAGCAGCTACCGCCCCAGCCGACGCCCGCGCCGAGGAACGACGCGCCGATGCGGTGATCGAGACCGATGGCGGAGAGAACCTCCTCGGAGTCGATGTCGTACTCCTTGCAGACGTTCGCGATGTCGTTCGCCAGCGAGATCTTCGCCGCCAGAAAGCCGTTGTTGGCGTACTTGATCATCTCGGCCTCGGCGACGCCAGTCTCGACGACCGGCGGGTCGTCGGCTTGGGCGACCAGCGGGTCGAAGACGTCCCGAAGCGCGGCGGCCGCCGCGTCGGTCTCGGAGCCGAGAACGACCTTATCGGGCGAGAGGAAGTCCTCGACCGCGCTGCCCTCCCGCAGGAACTCGGGGTTCATCCCCACGTCGAGGTCTTCGCCCAGCGTCTTGCCCGACTCCTCGGCGAGTATGGGCGCGATCACCTCTTCGGTCGTCGTCGGGACGACCGTGCTCTTGGTGACGACGAGGTGGTGTCCGTCCTTCTCGGCGAGTGCCGCGCCGAGGGAGCGCGCGCCGGCCTCCATAATCGAGAGGTCGATGTGGCCGTCGTCCTCCGAGGGAGTCGGGAGCGCGAGGAACGTGACGTCGGTGTCGCGGACGGCCGCGTAGTCGGTCGTCGCGCGGAGTCGATCTCCTGCGTGCTCGGCGACGAGTTCGTCGAGCCCGGGTTCGTGAATCGGCGCGTCGCCGTCGTTGAGCGCCGCGACGACCTCCTCGTCGATGTCGACGTTGACCACGTCGTGGCCGACCTCGGCGAAGCAGGCCGCGATCGTCGTGCCGACGTAGCCGCTGCCGACGATGCTCAGTTGCATACTCGAACCGTCGCCACCCGACGGTTTCAATTTTCGCGTCTCCGGTATCGACGTCGACGTCGCTTCGAGGGCGGTCAGATGTCGCTTCACGGGTGATTCAGTGCCGCTTCGCGGGTGATCCTTCGCGGATGATCCGTCGGACGGAAGCGAAAGCCCGGAGTAGGGGGACGCCGAACGGTAGGCTATGTCGAAGGATGGAGACGACGCCCACGGGACCGCAGACCGGTCCCGTGAGGCCGTGACGAACCCAGATTCCGTCGTCGGGACGTCGTGGCCGGTCGTCTATCTGAAGGGGGTCTGTATGGGCGCGGCCGACGCCGTTCCCGGCGTCTCGGGCGGCACGATCGCGCTCGTCGTGGGAATCTACGAGCGGTTGATCGGGGCGATTACGGCCGTCTCGCCCGCGCGAATCGCCGCCGTCTTACTCGGGGCCTTCCCGGGCCGTCGCGACGACGCGGTCGACGCCCTCCGCGCGGTCGACGCCGGGTTCCTGCTCGCGCTCGGGGCGGGGATCGCGACCGCGATCGTGACGATCACGCGCGTCGTGCACGTCGGAATCCAGACCCACCCCGTCCTCACGTTCGGATTCTTCTTCGGGCTCATCGCGGCCTCCGCGTGGGTGCTCTTCTCGGAGGTCGACGTCGACACGCTCCCCCGTGCGGCCGCGGCCGTTCTCGGCTTCCTCCTCGCGTTTCTCGTCTCCGGTCAGGCGGCCGCGACGCTGAGCGACGGACTCGCAGTGACGGTCTTCGCCGGCGCGATCGCCGTCAGCGCGATGATCCTCCCGGGGATCTCCGG
The DNA here is from genome assembly GCF_037031285.1 of Halobellus sp. LT62. Lineage (NCBI taxonomy): Archaea > Methanobacteriati > Methanobacteriota > Halobacteria > Halobacteriales > Haloferacaceae > Halobellus > Halobellus salinisoli. The sequence goes on along the minus strand of NZ_JAYEZO010000002.1, from coordinate 1,153,713 downwards.
ATCGCTGCTTCTCATCATCCTCGGCCAGTACGAGTACATGACCGGCACGCTGTCGGCGTTCGTCGACGGACTCCTCGGACTCGTGACTGGCGGACCGGTCGCACCCGTACGGGAGCACGGACTCGTCGTGATCGCGTTCGTCGGCGGCGCGTTCGTCGGCCTGTTCACCGTCGCGCACGCGGTCCGCTGGGCGCTCGACCGCGCCCGCGAGGCGACGCTCGTGTTCCTCGTCGCGCTGATCGTCGGCGCGCTCCGCGCCCCGGTCGTTCGGACCGGCGACCAGTTGGCGGAACTCGGGCGAGCGTGGACACCCACGGCAGTCGGGGTGTTCGTCGGCGCGGCGGTCGTCGGCGCGCTCCTCGTGTGGCTCTTGGATCGCTACACGGGGATGGCCGATATCGACGGTGAGGCGTCTGATACCCGGTAGCGAACGAGAAGGAACGTAGGCTGCGAGAAACCACAGGATACGTAACAGGCCGCAGGATGGCCGACCGCATCGGTAATCGGTCCCGACGAAGCGTCCCAACGGGGCGGAATCGAACGCCGGCGACACGGCCGGACGGACGCTCAGATACGCAGTTGTCGGCGAACAGGGGACACGAACAGTCACTCGATCACGGATGACATCGCCGTCCGTTCCGCCGACGGTCGTTACTCGCCTCCTCTATCACTCCCGGGGAACGGCAAGGTTCACAAGCGATTCGCTGCCGCAACCCTCGCAGCGACCACCGCTGTCGACGCGGGCACCGCAAGACTGGCACTCGTAGCGGCTCTCTTCCGGGGAATATGGATCGATACGTCCGTTGTATATCACCATACGTGCTACCGATGACCAAGCATAAATAACTGTTATCCTGATATAACGAAATGAACCCTATACACACCAATTATCCTAATATATTGGGAATATAGCGGATATTATTGTTCTTATTTGGTACAGATGTGGATAAACGTCTCTTTTCTCGTCTGTCCGTCGACAGTGGAGAAGCCGACCGACTCGAACGCGTCGACGGCGTCGCCGAGGGCGAATCGTTCGTCCACCGGCGGGCCGTCGTCGCCGGTCCCCGAGCGCGACCAATCGAGCGTGACCACGCGACCGCCGGGACGGACGACACGCGCGAGTTCTTCGAGCGCCTCGTCCTCGGCGAACTCGTGGTACGTCATCGTCGAGAACGCGGCGTCGAGTTCGCCGTCGTCGAACGGCATCGACGACGCGCCGGCGGTCACGAACTCGACGTTGTCGGGTGCGCCCTTCTCCCGGTAGCGCTCGTGCATCTCCGATTGCACGTCGACCGCGTACATCCGCTCGACGAACGGCGCGGCCTCGTCAGTATAAAAGCCCGTGCCGCTGCCGATATCGGCGACGACGTCCGCCGGGGACGGCTCCAGCGCGCCGAGCAACTCCTCGCGAGAGCAGAAGCGATACCGACCCGCGTCTTCGAGCGCCTCCGCCCGTTCGATGTCGAACGTGTGAAATCCCATAGGGAGGATACGATCGGTGTTACCTAAAGGGGCACGCAACGAGAGTGGGTATCACACACGGGCTGGTGGTCTCGCGACGCGGCGACCGTCGAGATCGTGGTCCGCCCCGTCGGTCGTTTCGACGGGAGATCCGCTGCCGCGTCAGTCAACGTTATCCGGTTCGATCCCGAGTATCGAGACGACATGGCACCGACACTCCGGTTCCCGACTGAACGGACCTGTGAGCGCTGCGGCCGCACCGAGGTCTGGGCGGACGACGTCGGATCGTGGCAGCTAGCGGGCGACGACGAACGGGTCGTCGGCAGCCCCTACTGCATCCACGAGTGGGATATCAACGGCTCGTTCGTGCCGTTCGAGTGCGACAGCGCCGAGGCGTGATATAGTAGCGTTTGCAACTGACCTGTCACCCGATCGTACGCTGTCGTGCGATCGGGTGAGTGAAGACTTGCAAACGCTACTATAGGTCCCGTCGTAATCAGTTATCCGCGAGCGACTCCAACACCGAGGCCGTGCCGTCGAAGTACGACGCTTCGACGACGATGTCGGCCGCCTCGCGCGCGGCGGCGTCCGCGTTCGCGACGGCGAACGATCGCCCGGCGACCGAGAACGTCGAGACGTCGTTCTCGCTGTCGCCGACGGCGACGAAGTCCGCGGGCTCGTAGCCGAGCGCGTCGGCGACGGCCTCCAGCCCCGTTCCCTTCTCGACGCCGGGCGTCTTGACGTGGTAAGCGTAGCCCGTGTCGAAGACGTCGAGCTCGAACTCGCCCGCGACGGATCTGAGCAGGTCCTCGTCGGCGTCGAGATTCACCGCGATCTCGGTGCGTCGCCACTCGTTGATCGCGTCGAATTCGCCCCACCCGAGATCGCCGCCGCGCTCGACGAACGCGTCGGCGGCGGCCTGCGCGCGCTCTCTGTCGCCCTGATAGGAGACGGCCCCGTCGGCGAGGACGACGCCGCCGTTCTCGGCGATCACGTTCCGTTCGATGCCGAGGTAATGCGAGAGGCTCACGGGGTAGGGGAACGCCTTGCCCGTCGCGAGGACGACCGGCGCGTCCCACGCCTGCAGATAGCTGAACGTCCGCGGATCGAGGCGACCGGACCCGTCCGTGAGCGTTCCGTCGATGTCGAGCGCGAGCGGGGGCGTATCGGCAGTCATCGCCGCGGATTGGGGACGGTGAAACAAAGACCCACCGCTCGCAGTGGACCGGTGACGCGTGCCGAAGGCGACCGAGTACGTGGTAGAAGGGGATCTAGTACGTGACCGAAGCGGACTGCGTATATTATGACTGGTGCCGGTAGGCGCTACAGTAAAGTATGTGCTGACAAACTACGAAACGTGAATGAGTGAAACGCCGAGCGTCCTCGTGCTCGGCGGGGGTTCGACCGGCTGCGGTATCGCGCGGGACCTCGCGATGCGCGGCGTCGACGTCACCCTCGTCGAGAAGGGGAACCTGACCCACGGGACGACCGGGCGGATGCACGGCCTCCTCCACAGCGGCGGGCGCTACGCCGTCTCCGATCAGGCGTCCGCCGAGGAGTGCATCGAGGAGAACCGCGTCCTCCGGCGGATCGCGAGCCACTGCGTCGAGATGACCGGCGGCCTGTTCGTCCAGCGCCCCGAGGACGACGACGAGTACTTCGAGGAGAAACTACGTGGCTGCCGCGAGTGCGGCATCCCCGCGGAGGTGCTGTCCGCCGAGGAGGCCCGCGAGATCGAGCCGTACCTCGCCGACGACATCCAGCGCGCGATCCGCGTTCCCGACGGGGCCGTCGACCCGTTCCGGCTCTGCGTCGCCAACGCGGCCGACGCGATCGACCACGGCGCGCGTGTCGAGACGCACGCCGAGGTGACAGACGTCCTCGTCGAAGAGGGCGAGGTCGTCGGCGTCGAGGTCGAACACGCCTCCGGCGGTGGTTCCGCGGACGGCCTCGATTCGTTCGTCCACGGCGAGCCGGGCGAGACGTCGGAGCTGTACGCCGACTACGTCGTCAACGCGACCGGCGCGTGGGCGGGCCAGATCGGCGAGATGGCGGGCGTCGAGGTCGCCGTCCGGCCCTCAAAAGGCGTGATGACGATTATGAACGTCCGGCAGGTCGACACCGTCATCAACCGCTGTCGACCGAAGGGCGACGCCGACATCGTCGTCCCGCACGAGACGACCTGTATTCTCGGCACGACCGACGAGGAGGTCGAGGACCCCGAAGACTACCCCGAGGAGGGCTGGGAGGTCGACCTGATGATCGACACCCTTTCGGAACTCGTCCCCATACTCTCGGAAGCGAGAACGATCCGCTCCTTTTGGGGCGTCCGCCCGCTCTATGAACCCCCGGAAGTCGGCAGCGAGGATCCGACCGACATCACCCGCGATTTCTTCCTGCTCGATCACGCTGAGCGCGACGGGCTGCCGGGGATGGCCTCCATCGTCGGCGGGAAGCTCACCACCTACCGGATGATGGCCGAGGACATCGCCGACCACGTCTGCGAGACGCTCGGCGTCGACGCGGCGTGCCGGACGGCCGAGGAGCCGCTCCCCGGCTCTGCGGACTTCTCGGTCCTCAGAGAGTGGATGGACGAGTTCGGGCTCCGCTCGCCGGTGGGCCTCCGGAGCGCCGAACGGCTCGGCTCCCGAGTCGACGAGGTGCTCGGCGAGTGGGACGGACCCAACCCGACGGTCTGCGAGTGCGAGGCCGTCACCCGCGCGGAGATCAACGACGCCATCTCGCAGTCGGGGACTGAGCTCAACGCCGTCCGCATCCGCACTCGCGCGTCGATGGGGAACTGTCAGGGCGCGTTCTGCTGTCATCGGATCGCGAACGAACTGGTGCCCGAGTACGACGAGTCGACCGCACGCGAGGCGCTCGACGACCTCTACCAAGAGCGTTGGAAGGGCGAGCGCCACGCGCTGTGGGGCGAACAGCTCTCACAGGCGATGCTGAAGCACCACCTGCACGCGACGACGATGAACCGCGACGGCGACCCCGCGGCGACCGAAGGAACAGTCGACTTCGACGCGTTCGACGCGGGAAGGGCCGAGGGACCCGCAGACGCGAGTACCGGCGACCGACGGGAAGATGCAGCGAGGGGAGTGGTCGATGGCGATTCGTGAGGACGTCCTCGTCGTCGGCGGCGGCATCGCCGGGGCGACCGCGGCGCTCGCGGCCGCCGAGACGGGCGCGCAGGTCAGACTGCTCTCGCACAAGAAGAGCACACTCCGACAGGCGAGCGGCCTGATCGACGTGCTCGGCGCGGTCGGCGACAACGGCACCGAGGTCGAACCGTCCGGACTGGTCGCCGATCCGTTCGAGGCGGTCGAACGACTGCCGAACTCCCATCCGTACCGCGTCGTCGGCGCGGCGGGGATCCGCGACGGACTCCGCGTCTTCGATGAGGCCGTCGGCGACGCCTACGCCGGAACCCACACTGATCGTAACGCCCTCGTCCTCACCCACGGCGGGACGGTCAAGCCGACCGCACGCTACCCCGAATCCGTCGCGCCCGGCCTCGCGAGCGCTGCAGAGAAGACGCTGCTCGTCGGCTTCGCGGGGCTCACCGATTTCGACGCGCCCGTGGCCGCGTCGCACCTCGACGCGGCGGGCGTCCCCTTCGAGGTCGACGGCGCGACCGTTCCCTTCCCCGTCGAGTTCCGCGACGACGCGCTGACGACGCGGCTCGCGAAGGCACTCGACACCGACGAGTCGGGCGCGCGGCGAGGACTCACAGACGCGGTCGCCGACCACCTCGACGGTCACGAGCGGGTCGGGTTCCCGGCGATGCTCGGCGACGACGACCGTCGCGAGGTCCGCGCGGAACTCGAAGACCGACTCGGCGCGGCGGTGTTCGAGATCCCGACCGGCCCCCCGAGCCTGCTCGGTCTGCGGCTCGAAGACCTGCTTTTCGACGCCCTCGACGAGGCCGGCGTTCGGCTCTCTTCGGGGAACCCCGCGGTCGGTTACGAAGCGGCCGACGGACGCATCGAGTCGGTGCTCGTCGACCGCCGCGGACGAGAGGTCCCCTACGCGGCCGACGAGTTCGTTCTCGCGACGGGCGGGCTCGTCGGCAAGGGGATCGATTCCGACCGGGAGTCGGTCTCCGAGCCGGTTTTCGACTGCCACGTCCCGCACCCCGAGGACCGCTACGACTGGTCGGAACCGGCGGCGTTCGGCGCGCACGAGTTCGCCCGATTCGGCGTCGTGCCCGATGGCGACCTGCGGCCGACGGACGGTTCCGGCGACGCCGATTTCGAGAACCTCCGCGCCGCGGGCGGCGTCCTCGGCGGTGCCGACACCGCGCGCGAGAAGTCGGCCGCAGGCGTCTCGATCGCGACCGGGGCGTACGCTGGCCGTCGCGCGGGCGAGAGCGTGACCGGCAGAGAAGCGGAGGAAGCGACCCGATGAATCGAGTAGCGGTGACGAGCGAACAGGAGGCCCAGCCCAGATGAGCGACGCAGAGAGCCCACAGACGACGGAATCGATCGAACCGAACGAACAGCGGGCGAGCCCCGATCCCGACTTCGAGCCGGTGTCGGTCTTCGACGACGACTCGACGATGGACCTCCGCCCCGGCGCGGACAACTGCTACAAGTGCTCGGTCTGCGATACGACCTGCCCGGTCGCCGAGGTCGACGACGACTTCCCGGGACCGAAGTTCCAAGGTCCCGAGCAGTGGCGGCTCAAGCGCAAGGATGAGGGGGAAATCGACGACTCGATTATGTCCTGTTCGAACTGTATGCGCTGCGACGACGCGTGCCCGTCGAGCGTGCCGCTCTCGCAGATGCACAACGCGGCGCGCGGCGAGTACGTCGACGAGCAGATGGACAAACTGTCGGTCGAGTACGTCCGCAATCGCGTCCTCGCGAACTACCGGACGTCGGCGTGGTTCGCCAGCAAGGTCCCGCGGCTCGCGAACTTCGCGATGAACTTCGGCCCGGCGCGCTGGCTGATGGAGAAGGCGATGGGCGTCACGAGCGAGCGGGAGTTCCCCGCGTTCGCGGCGCAGACGTTTCGCGAGTGGTGGCGCGAGCGCGGCGGAGCCGACGCCTCCCGGGAGAACGCGAGAGCGGCCCGCGAGCGCCGCGGCGAGGCCGTCGATGCGGAAAAGAAAGTCGCGTACTTCCACGGCTGCTACTCGAACTACAACACGCCCGAGGTCGCGAAGGCGCTCGTGCGCGTCTTCGAGTCGTTCGGCTACGAGATCGTCGCGCCCGAGCAGCGCTGCTCCGGCACGCCGATGTTCGCAAACGGGATGCTCGCTGACGCCGAGCGCGCGGCGGAAGTGAACGTCTCCTCGTTCGCCGATCTCGTCGAGAGGGGCTATGACGCGGTGGCCTCCTGCACTTCCTGCTCGATGGCGCTCAAGCAAGAGTACCCCGAGCTGTTCGACATCGACGGTATCGACGAGGTCGCCGAGAACACCTTCGAGGCGCTCGAATACCTCCGTATTCAGGAGGATTTGGAGGGACAAATCGCCGAGGCCAGCGTCGAGGAGCAGGCGTTCGCCTACCACGCGCCGTGTCACGCGCGGAATCAGGGGGTCGACAGACAGGCGATCGAGCTGTTCCGCGACCTCGACGGCGTCGTCGTCGAGGACGTCGGCGACTCCTGTTCCGGTATTTCGGGCACCTACGGTTGGAAGGAGGAGAAGTACGAGACCTCGATGAAGATCGGCGGAGACATGTTCGAGCATATGCACGACGCCGCGGGCGACGTCGGAATGACCGAGTGTCCGACCTGCGCGATGCAGATGGAGCACGGCACGGGCTACGAGATCAAACACCCGCTGCAGTTGCTCGAAGAAGCGCTCTGTTAGACACTCGGCGTTTCGTCTCGTCTGTTACTCGTCGTCAGCGACCGAGTAGCGGTCGGTCGACTCCCGAAAGAAGACGAGCAGCTAGCAGCTAGTCGTCGGCTGCTAACTGTTCTTGCAGATGTCCGCCGATCTGGTGCACCTTGTCCTTGAACTCGTCGAGATCGTACTCCTGCGCGTGGAGCATACTGCTGTAGCGCGCGGTGAAACTCGACAGGAAATACACTTCTTCGAGCTCTGCCTCCGTGGCACCGTGTAACTCCGCGGCCGCACCGTGGAAATGGGCACAGTACGGGCATTTGATGTTCGCCGCGATAGCGAGCCCGATCAGCTCGCGATATTTCGGCGGGATCTCCGATTCGCCGACGGTGTATTTCTTGAACGTTGGCCACTCTCGAGCGGCATCCTCCTCGGGAATCGTGTCCAACGGCGGTGGCACCATCCCGAAGGTCTCTTCGAGATCCGCTTTTGCTTCGCTGTATCCCTGTTCGGTTGACATAATCGCCCCTCTTTGGGGCGTGGTAACGAACGGCACGAACGGGTATGGCCGTTTTTACGAGGTCGTTAGCCGATACCGTTCGTTAGTACCGACGTGGTTCTGAGATACTATCGTGATAGATACCGGGACAGTTTCGGTTCAGCTGACGCCTCTCAGACGGCTTTCACGCTTGCGTGGGATCGACGCCGATCGTCACGCGCACGTCCTCGACGTCCCACTCCTCGACGAGCGCCCACTCGTCCTCGGTTCCGACCTCACCGGTGGTGAACTCGCGCGTTCGCGTCTCCTCGGCGACGACGTCGCGGTGGCGGTCGACGAACTCGGCGATCCGATCGTCGGCGACGTCGACGGCGGTGTCGATCTCGGCGTCGACCTCCAGATCGAGCTGCTTGCGCATTTCCTGGATCCGTCGGATCACGTCGCGAGCGTAGCCCTCGGCTTCGATTTCCTCTGTCAGTTCGGTGTCGACGTAGACGGTGCCGCCCTCGAAGTCGGCCCCGGAGATGTGTTCCGGCGGTTCGGCCTCGTAGGTCACCATCTCGTCGTCGAGGTCGTAGGTCTCGCCGTCGACCGCGACGCCATCTTCGATCTCCTCGCACGTCTTTCCTCGCACGGCTTCCATCACCTTCTGGGCGTCGCCACCGAAGGCGGGGCCGATGACGCCCATCTGGGGCTCCGCGCGCTCGACGAGTTCGTCGAACTCGCCGACGACCTCGATCGTGCGGGCGTTGACGCGCTCTGCGAGGAGAACCGAGAGCGACTCGACAGCGTCGGCGACCTCGTCCTCATCGGTGGCGACGACGACGCGCTGGACGGGCCAGCGGAGCTTTCGCCCGCCCTGCTGGCGCGCGTTCGCCGCCGCCTCCTCGACGTCGCGGAGAACGGCCATATTTCGCTCCAGATCCTCGTCGCGCAGCGTCTCGTCGGGCGTCGGGTACGACAGCGCGTGGACCGTCGTCGCGCTCCCGTCGAGGTGCTGGTACATCTGCTCTGCGAGGTAGGGCGTGAAGGGCGCGAGGAGCCGAATCGTCTCTTCGAGCACGGTCGACAGCGTGGCGTACGCGCCGCGCTTGGAGGCGGAGTCCTCCTCCTCCCACATCCGCTCGCGGATCGCCTTCACGTAAAAGCGCGAGACGTCCTCTGTGAGAAAGTCGAGCACAGCGTTGAGCGCGTCGCTGACCTCGTAGTTCTCCCACGCCTCCTCGGCCTCGGCCTCGACGGTCTGCAGCCGCGAGAGCACCCACTCGTCGACGACCGTCAGATCGCCGTCGTCGAGGTCCGCGTCGGCGGGGCCGTAGCCGTCCAGTTCCATATACGGCAGCGGGAACCGGAACACGTTCCAGAAGATGTTGAGCGTCGACTGCATCTCTCCGAGGCCGTTCCACTCGAAGGAGAGATCGACGCCCTGCTGGTCGTGGCTGAGTAGGTACGCCCGAAGCGGGTCGCGTCCGGCCCGATTGATGGCCTCCTCGGGCGTGACGATGTTCCCGCGAGACTTCGACATTTTTCGCCCGTCCTCGTCGTTCACGAAGCCGTGCATCATCACCTCCTCGTAGGGGGCCTGCCCGACCGCGGCGGTTCCCATCCCGAGTTGGGACCAGAACCACCCGCGGGTCTGGTCGTGCGCCTCGACGATCCAGTCGGCGGGCCACAGTTCCTCGTGCGCCTCGGTCTCGGAGGGGTAGTCGATCGTCCCCCACGTCGCGACCGAGGAGTCGATCCAGACGTCGAAGACGTCCGGGACGCGCTCGTACGTTTTCCCGTTCTCCGTGATCGTCAGCGGGTCGACGGACGGTCGGTGCAGGTCGACCTCGTCGGGGTCGACGTCCTGATCGACGCGCTCGGCGAGCTCCTCGCGCGTGCCGACCACGATCCACTCGCTGTCGTCGGCCTGCCAGATCGGCAGCGGGATGCCCCAGTAGCGCTGCCGGGAGATGTTCCAGTCGGGGGCGTCGGAGACGAAGTCGCGAAAGCGGTTGTCGCGGGCCCACTGCGGGTACCACTCGGTCTCCTCGATGTTCTCCAGTAACTCGTCTTTGATGTCGGTGACCGTGATGAACCACTGGTCGGTGGCGAGGAAGATGATGTCCGTATCGCAGCGCCAGCAGTGTCCGTAGCGGTGGTCGTGCTCGCCCGACGCGAGCAGCGCGCCCGACTCCTCGAGGTCGCGGACGATGTCGTCGTTGGCGTCGCGGACGAACGTGCCCGCGTAGTCGCCCGCCTGCTCGCTGAACTCCCCGCGGCCGTCAACGGGGACGTAGACGTCGAGTCCGAGCTCCTCGCCGCGGGCGAAGTCCTCTTGCCCGTGCCCGGGCGCGGAGTGGACCAGTCCGGTTCGGTCAGCTTCGACGTAATCGGCGGTGTATACCTCGCCTGCGCCCTCGAAGTCTGCGACCTCGTTCAGGTGCGGTTCGAGCGGGTTGTCGTAGGTCCACCCGACCATCTCCTCGCCGGAGAACTCGTCGACGACCTCGTAGTCCGCGTAGCGACCCTGTTTCAGGACGTCCTCGACGCAGGGTTCGGCGACGTAGAGGACCTCGGACTCACCGCCTTTCTCCGCGCGGACGGCCTGATAGGTCATCTCGCCGTCGACCGCGACGAAGGTATTGGCCGGAATCGTCCACGGCGTCGTCGTCCAGATGACGAGGCTGCCCTCGCGGTCTCGCAGCGGGAACTTCACGTAGATCGACGGTGAGGTGATTTCGTCGTACTCGACCTCGTTGGCCGCGATGGCGGTCTGACACCGCGGGCAGTAGTTGACCGAGCGCTTGCCCTGTTCGACGAGGTCGCGCTCGTCGACCTGCTGGAACGCCCACCACGCGGCTTCCATATACTCGGGCGAGATCGTCTCGTAGGGATCGTCCCAGTCCATCCAGACGCCGATCGACTGGAAGTCCTCGTCCATCGCCTCGCGGTTCTCCTCGGCGAACCGCTTGCACTCGTCGATGAACGACTCCATCCCGTACTCCTCGATGTCGCGCTTCGACTCGAAGCCGAGTTCCTCCTCGACTTTCACCTCGATCGGCAGCCCGTGCATGTCGTAGCCCGGGCGGTCGGTGACGCGGTGGCCGGTCATCCGCTTGTGACGGATGACGGCGTCCTTCAGCGTCTTGTTCCACGCCGTCCCGAGGTGCATCTGCCCGGAGGTGTACGGCGGCCCGTCGACGAAGAAGAAGGCGGGGTCGTCGGCGTGCGCCTCCTTCGTCGCCTCGTAGGCGTCTGCGTCGTCCCAGTACGTCTCGACCGCGGACTCGACGTCCCCGGGCGTGTACTGGTCGTCGACTTCGTCCATACTGGTGGAGTACCGGCGGACGTATATGAAATCCGTGGAACTGCGGCGTGCGTCGCACGTTGGCCGCTCCGGGACGCTTCGATCGATCCCGGCATCGCCGGCGTATCGACCGGTGACGTACCGACCGGCGTCATCGCCGTCGGCACCAGCCCCGGCGGTCGGTCCACTTCCCTTCGCGAGTCGGTTCACGTCGCTCTCGCGGAGAGGTGGGTTCTCGCGCCTTCCATTCTCACCTCTCGCGGAGGTCCGCCGGTCGCTTTCGCGGGATCGAGAGCGTTATGGTCGTCCCCTCATCGGGGGACCATACCTCGACTTCCCCCTCGTGACTGGTCACGATCCATTGGGTGAGCCACAGCCCCAGTCCGCTCCCGTGGTTCAGCGGCGTCTCGACACCGCTTTCGAGGACCTCGACCTCGGATTGGGGCAGTCCGGGTCCGTCGTCCGCGATCCGGACCTCAACGGCGTTCGGGACGCATTCGACGGTCACGCTGATGGTGGCGTCGTGGCTGTGTTTCATCGCGTTCTCGGTCAGCTCCCGGATCGCCTTCTCGAAACTCGGCAGTACCGGCGCGGTAACCGTGTCGTCATAGTCGACGGTGGCGGACGCCGACGGATACTCCCGCGCGGTAGTCTCTACGACCCGCTCGACGAGCGCGTTGATCTCTCTCATCTCGCGGTCGGAGTCAGTAGTCGTGACTTGGTTCACCTCGCGGGCTTTCCGGCTCAACCGTAGGAGGGTATCGACGTGACGGATCGTGACGTCCCCGGCGGTATCCTCTGGCAGTTTGTCGGCCATCCGCTGGGTGTACCCGCGAACGATGGAAAGTTCGTTCCGGAGGTTGTGCCGAAGCACCCGATTCAACACGCCGGCGAGGTTGATCTGCCTCGTGACCTCCGTCTCGTGTCGCACCCGTTCGAGTTCGCGCTCGAGCAACCGGGTGAGGAGTTCGGTGAACATCGTCTCGTCGGTGCTGAACTCCGTGCGCGCGTCTTCGTCGACGAAGCAGACCGTCCCGTACGTCTCATCACGGAGGACGAGCGTCGTTCCCTGATAGCAGCGGAGGCCGTGCGTCTCGAAGGCCGGGTCGTCGGCCCACCCCTGGTTCGGGGCGTCGGAGAGCGATATCTGGCCGTCCGATTGGACGGTTCGACGGCAGTACGTGGTCCCGAGGTCGAGTTCGAGGCCGGGCGGAAACTGCTCGCCGACCGAATCGGTGCTGACCATCACCTCCCAGTGGTTGGTAATCCGGTCAATCCGTGTGAGGTGTCCGTTTTCGACTTCAAGATATCGAATGCCGAGGTCAAGCACGTCCCGCGCTTTCTGCTCGAACGGAACGTCTCTTCGGACCAGTTCGTACATCTCCTCTCTTGCTTCCTGAGTGGTCAGTTCGGAACAAGTCACCCATTACACCCCCTCCAGAGCGAGTTCCACCATAATAATCACCACAGTCTACACACAGAAAAGGACACTGACGCATAGGGTGAACGGGAGGGAGAGCGGTTCACAGGGGTCACACTCCCACACTGTACAGCTTACGAGAAGTCTGGGAGGTCGTCCGGGGCCTCGTACTCCGTTTCCCACTCGATGTATTCGTCTTTCAGGACGTCACAGACGATCTGTCCCAACTCGGTGAGTCCGGCGTTGATCGCCGACACCGAGCCCCAAGACTCCAAGTCGGGGTGGTAGTCGCGTTCCTTCCAATCCTCCGGTATCCCCGGAGCGTGATAGCCCACGCGCTCGGCGAACGAGTCCCAGAAGAAATCGAACCGCTGTAGCATATCTAGGTCGGTGATGATGGCGAAATCGCTCTCGGTGAGGTCCGTCTGTGAGGCCCACTCGGTGAACGCCTCCTCCCACGCACCGGTCCGTAGCAACTGTTCGATCTCCTCGCGCTTGTAATCCGTGTCCCCGACCACCTCGGCGTCTTCGTACTCGTTCGGATCGAGCTCCTCCAGTTCGGGCGGGTCGGGAACGGGCACATCGAGACTCATACCCGGTGTAGTGCCGGCACGTGTGAAAGCGTTGCTCCCTCGGCTAGAGGTAGAAAAGAGACTCACGAACGCCCCTGTCCCTACGGCGAGCGAACGGGTCTCCGCGCGCCGTGTCTCACCTCTCGTCGCCGAACTCGCTGAAGTCGTCGAGGTCGTTCGGCTCGTCGTCGACGCCTTCGGGGCCGGAGCCGCCACCGAAGTCGAAGCGTTCGGGCGGTTGGCCGGCCTCGTCGAGGACGACGTCCGAGATCTCGATCGGGCAGTCGACGCGGACCGCGAGCGCGACGGCGTCGCTCGGGCGCGCGTCGAAGACGAACTGTTGGGGTTCGCCGTTCTCGTATCGCTCGGCGTCGACCTTCGCGTAGAAGGTCCCGTCGGCGACGTCGTCGATGCGGACCCTGTCGATCGCGCCGCCGAACTCCGTGAGCATCTCCACGAGGAGGTCGTGCGTCAGCGGTCGCTCGAAGGCGTCACCGGTGATCGCGAGTTGGATCGCCCGGGCCTGATCGGCCGTGACAACGATCGGTAGTAGCTCCGCTCGGGCCGCGATGACGACTGCCGGGATGTTCTCGCCGTCCGCGTCGACACCAACGGCGATCCCCTCGACCTCGCCCGCGTGGTTCATACGAGAGAGTACTCCGTCCGGGTACGAATACTTACGGGAGACTGCCGGTCGTCTGTCACTCGAACGGAAGAGGTGAGTCGCTACCGCTGCCGGACGAACCAGACCCCGAACCACAGCAGGAGGACGGTCAAGCCGCCGAGGAACACCAACAGTCCCGGCGGCGGTCCGGTCGCGGCCGCCCCCGTGGCGGTGTCGGCGGCGAGCTGTACGGACTCGGTGGTCGCCGCGCCGTCGGCTCCACCGGTCTGGGCGACGAACGGGAACCCCTCGATCGCGAACTGCGCGAACAGGCTCACGACACCGACGATGCCGACGCCAGCGAGCAGACGCTTGAGAGCGGTCGCGAGCCCCGTCGTCTCGTCATCGTCGGCGGCGACGACGACCAGCGGGCGGTCCGCCGGCGCGTACACCTTCATCTCGCGGCCTTTCTCCGAGTAGACGGTGTCGACTACCTCGACCGCGCCCGCGGACTCCAGCCGACCGAGGTGGTACTGGACGTTCTGCAGGGACGTGTCAACCGACTCCGCGAGGGCGGCGGGGTTCGTCGGTTCCTCGTGCAGCGCCGCGAGGACGCGACGAGCGGTCGCCGAGGAGAGCGCCGACAGGAGGTCGTCGGCGTCGTCGTCGTCGAGCCCAACGACGCGCGGCGAGGCGTCGACGTCGGGCTCGGATTGGGAGGGCAAGAGGCGAGCCATCGACACCCCGTAGAACGTAGACCGATACAAACCTGTTGCCTCCGTCCGGACACAGACCCAGTGGACGGCTCCGCAATACACTTGCGTCCCGCTCTCATACGGGTGCGTATGTACGTCCGGGACGCGAAAAACCGCGACGAGGTCTGGTTACTCGACAGAATCGAGGAGGCGGACATCGACGATCCCGCGTTCCGGTCCCGGGACTACGTGATCGCCCTCGACGAGGAGATGTCGCGGAAGGCCGGATTCGGTCGCATCCGGGTTCACAAAACCGATTCCGGGGAGTTCTGCGAACTCGCGTTCGTCTACACGCTGCCGCCGTGGCGACAGCAGGGCGTGGGCGCGCACGTCATCGAGCGCCTCGTCGACCGGGCCAGCGGCGAGGGATACGATACGGTGTACACGTTCACGCGCCAGCCCGAATACTTCACCCCGTTCGGATTCGAGCCGCAGGACACCGGATCGCTGCCGACCCCGGTCGGGTCGCGGCTCGAAGAAGTCCGCGCGGAGCGCGGCGACGACGTCATCGCGATGGCCGTTCAGGCGGACGACTTCGACGTCCCGGACTCGTTCCGCGAGCGGTTCAAGGAGGCCTCACCGGCCGACAAGCGCGAGGGCGACAGCGCCGAGGAGACGGCCGAGGACTTCGGTATCGACTCCTCGAAGGCGACCTACAAGTACGACACCGGAAACTAAGGAACGACACTGGAAACTAAGGAACGACACCCGAAACCGAAGCGTCGGTTCGGCCGTTCCGCTCAGGTCCGATCGGCGAGGAAGTCGGTGCTGAAGACGATGTACGCGAGGACGCTACAGAAGAGGATCGGCGGGAGGATCGCGAACGCCCACAGGGGTTCGATGCCCCACCCGAGGAGCAGGACCACGTCTGCGAGCCCGATCGCGAGGAACGGCGCGACCGCGAGCGCGGCTCGTTTGCGGTTTCTCCCGCCCGACTCGGACTCAAGCGGCGCGTTCGGGTCGAACTCCTCGTCGGCGACGTCCGAAGCGTTCTCGGCCGACGTGGGAGAGGCCATATCCGACGTTGGAAAGCGAGCGATAAAAGCACCGCGCTGTCCGCCGTGGACGGTTGTCGGGGTCGATCGTCGCGCGAGCGCCCGTCTCCGCCTCCCGCGTCAGGAACGCGGCCCCGATCCCGCCTTTTCGCCTTCGAGCCGCGAGGCGAATTCGACGAGACCGAAGAGCCCGCCGAGGAGGAGCACCGAAACGACGACGCCGTAGAACGCGAGCGCCGCGGGCGTCACCGGAACCGTCACCGACGTTCCCAAGATCGCGGCCTCGGAAACCTCGACCGAGCCGTTGCTGCCGACGAGCCAGCCGATCCCGGCGGACAGCACCACCACGACCGCACCGACCCACAGCATAATCTCGCGGCCGAGCCCCGGGCGTCCCGCGTCCGTACTCGATTGCACGCCCGATCGTACGTCCGCAACGGGCTTTGCCCTTGTCATTCCTGATCGCGATGACGGTGGGGGACCGGAGCGTCCACCGCGACGGCAACCTACAAACCGACGCCGACCGAACCGGCGTCCAATGACTGACGAACTCCTCGAACGCGCTCGCGACGCCCTCGACGACGCGTACGTCCCGTACTCCGAGTACCGCGTCGGCGCGGCGCTGCGGACCGCCGACGGTTCGGTGTACGTCGGCTGCAACATCGAGAACGCCAACTACTCGAACAGCCTCCACGCCGAGGAGGTCGCGATCGCCTCGGCGATCCAAGACGGGCACCGCGAATTCGACCGGATCGCGGTCAGCTCAGGGGCGCGCGACGGCGTGACTCCCTGCGGGATGTGCCGACAGACGCTCGCTGAGTTCGCCGGGGCGGGCTTGGAAGTCGTCTGCGACGAGGGCGGCGGCGAGACCTCGACGTACACGCTCGGCGAACTACTTCCGAACACGATCTCGCTGGAGACGCTGTCGGCGGCGGAGGCTCAACGGGAGGCCGGCGACGACGACATCGAGCGGGAGCCCTAACGGCGTTCCCGGAGCCGACAGGCTATTTTCGCTGCGCGCGGGAGAAGTCGTATGAGCGACAGCGAAGACCCCAACGACGACGTGCAGTACCACCTCGACGTCGGTCCCGAGGACGTCGCGGACAGCGTGCTCTTGCCCGGGAACCCCGAGCGCGTCGACAAGATCACCGCGCTGTGGGACGACCACGAGGAGAAGGCGTACCACCGCGAATACCGGACGGCGACGGGGACCTACGAGGGGACGCCCATCTCGGTGACGTCGACGGGGATCGGGAGCCCCTCGGCGGCCATCGCGATCGAGGAACTCGCCCGCGTCGACGCCGGGACGTTCATCCGCGTCGGCTCCTGTGGGGCGATCCAGCCCGAGATGGGCGTCGGAGACTTGGTCATCACCTCCGGAGCCGTCCGACAGGAAGGGACTTCCAAGGAGTACGTCCGCGAGGACTACCCGGCCGTCGCGGACCACGAGGTCGTCGCCGCGCTCGTCGCCGCCGCAGAGCGACTCGGCTACGACTACCACGTCGGGCTGACGATGAGCGCCGATTCGTTTTACGCGGGGCAGGGCCGTCCCGGATTCGAGGACTTCCGCGCCGCCGGCTCGGAATCGCTCGTCGAGGAGCTCCGCGATGCGAACGTCAAGAACATCGAGATGGAGGCCGCCGCGCTCCTCACAGTGGCGAACATCTACGGGCTTCGGGCGGGCGCGGTCTGTTCGGTTTACGCGAACCGATTAACGGGAGAGTTCCGCACCGAGGGCGAGTCGCGGGCGGCGGAAACCGCGAGTCTGGCGGTCCACCTGCTCGCGAAGATGGACGAGGCGAAGCGGGAGGCCGGCGTCGACCACTGGCATCCGGGGCTATCGATCGAGTAGGGCGTTCGACCGGGGATGGCTAGCGGGTGTGAGGCGGTCGATGGCCGTAGGTCGGTTAACGAGAGTGAGGCGGTGGATGGACGAAACGCAACGACATCTGTCGTACACTGCATTCGGCGGCGTTTCGCAGTTCCTTTATCCGATGCGGGTACAGGTTCTGATATGAGCACACAGGTCGTCGTCGTCGGCTCCGGCTACGCGGGTGCCGGTGCCGTCAAACGACTCGAAGACGAACTCGACGCGGGCGCAGAACTGACGTGGATCTCCGAGAACGACTATCACCTCGTCCTCCACGAGGTCCATCGCTGCATCCGCGATCCGAGCGTCGAATCGAAGATCACGATCCCGATCGACGAAATCAAATCCGACTCGACGGAGTTCCGCAAGGACCACGTCACGGACGTCGACGTCGACGAGCGTGTCGTCGAACTCCGAGACGACGAGATCGAATACGACTACCTGCTCCTTGCGATCGGTTCGGGCACCGCCTTCTTCGGCATCGAGGGGCTGCAGGAGTACTCAACCGAGCTGAAGAGCCTCGACGACGCCCGAGCGATCCACGCGGAGATCAAGTCGGCCGCCGAAGACGCCTCCCGCGACGACCCGGCGCAGATCATCGTCGGCGGTGCGGGCCTCTCGGGCATCCAGACGGCCGGTGAGATCGCCGAGTACCGCGACGAGCACCGCGCGCCGATCGACATCACGCTCGTCGAGGGTCTCGACGAAGTGTTCCCGAACAACGACCCCGAACTGCAGGGCGCGCTCCGAAAGCGGCTGGAAGCGCTCGATATCGAGATCCTCACCGGCGACTTCATCTCGAAGGTCGACGAGGAGACGGTCTACCTCGGCGGCGGCGAGGACGATCCCGAACTCGCCTACGACTCGCTGATCTGGACGGGCGGCATCACCGGCCACGAGGAGGTCCGCGGAATGGAACTCGATCAGGACGAGCGCTCCCATCGCGTCTTCGCCGACGCCGACTTCCAGACCTCAGACGAGCGCGTTTTCGCCCTCGGCGACACCGCCTTGGTCGAGCAGGGCCCCGACTCGGTCGCGCCGCCGACGGCGCAGGCCGCGTGGCAGGCCGCGGACGTCGCGGGTGAGAACGTCGCGCGCGCCGTCGCGAACAAGCCGCTGAAGACGTGGCGACACGAGGACAAGGGGACGGTCGTCTCCGTCGGCGACGACGCCGTCGCTCACGACGTCAAGCTTCCGGTGCTCGGCTCGTTCCCGATGAACGTCTTCGGCGGCCCGGCGGCGCGCAACCTGAAGAAGGCCATCGCCGCCCGCTGGATCGCCGACGTTTCGTCGAAAAAGAACGCCTTCGACGCGTGGGATAGCCTGTAGGAAACGGAACCGAGAGACCGCACGGCAGCCGATTTGCCGCAACTCCATACGTTCACGAGACGACTCACAGCCGCAGCGCTCGCAGTTCGTCCGGCGGAGTGAGAAGAACGAAAGAGACGGAGTCGCCTGCGTCTGATTCCGTTCAGTGCGACGCGTCGCCGACTGGTGCGCGCATATCCTCGATCCGGAGGATGAGGATGTTCCCGGTGTCGTCCTTGCCGTCGACGACGCCCTCGATCACGAGCCTCGAGAGCGGCGTCGGTCCAACCGTCACCTTGTCTCCCTCGTGGAAGTCGCGCACGGAGCCTTGGATGTGGATCTCCGCGCGGCACAGTTCGGGGTGGTGAACGGAGGAGAGGTCGATCTCGTCGACGTTGGCGTTCTCGACCTCCTCGCCGTCGTGATACAGAGGGACGAACGCGGGCTCATCCATCTGGTTGACGTCGAGCGCCTCGTAGGCGTTGGCCGTCGGCTTGTAGCCGCCCTTCGGCCCCGGGACGCCCTCGACGAGCTGGAGGGCTTTCAGACTCTGCATCTGATTTCTGATCGTGCCGGGGTTTCGATCCACTTCCGCGGCGATGTCCTCGCCTTTGACCGCGTCCTCGCTCTCGCGGTGGAGGTTGATGAGTGCGGTCAGAATGGTTTTCTGACTGGACGTGAGCTCGATAGATGACATAACCAATCGTTGGCCGCATACGGTCTTAAATCCGGTGGATGGATCTACACACTGTGAAAGAGTGTCCTGCTTTTCTTTCGATTCGGCGTCATTCGTTTCGTTTTTTCGGCGAACCGGGCCACAGTACTCGGCAGATCGTTCGATACCGCTCAAGAAAGGGCGTCGTCAATATACCCTCCTTCCAAGCTGAGCAGCGCGTTCGATCCCCCGTCGAATCGTAGTTCGCGATCGCGACGGGTCGCGCCGCATACCGCTCGCACCGTCGCCTCTCACCCGTTTCACCGCGCGCGTTCTCCGCTCGCTTCCGGTACCGATTTGTGGCCGCTCGCTCGTGTGCTCGGTATGGAGAACCAACGCGTCCTCGTCACGGGTGGGGCGGGGTTCATCGGTTCGAACCTCGCGAACCATCTGGCCGCGAACAACGACGTCGTCGCCGTCGACGACTTACACCTCGGAACGCCCGAAAATCTGGACTCCGACGTCGAGTTCGTCGACGCGAGCGTCCTCGACGACGACCTCCCGACGGAAGGCGTCGACGCCCTGTTTCACCTCGCGGCGTACTCCTCCTACACGATGGCCGAGGAGCACAAACGCAAAGCGACGCGCGTGAATGTCGAGGGCTTCGTCAACGCCGTCGAACAGGCCCGCGAGGACGGCTGCGACACCGTCGTCTACGCGTCGACCTCGTCGATTTACGGCTCCCGGACCGAGCCTTCCTCCGAGGACCTCCCGGTCGAGGCACGCACGTGCTATGAGGCATCGAAACTCGCCAGAGAGCAGTACGGCGAGTACTTCCACCACCACTACGGGATGACGCTCGCCGGACTTCGATTCTTCTCTGTGTACCAAGGATACGGGGGCGCGGAGGAACACAAAGGCGAGTACGCCAACACCGTCGCACAGTTTACGGACAAGATCGCGGGCGGCGAGCGGCCGAAAGTCTTCGGCGACGGGTCCCAAACGCGCGATTTCACCCACGTCGACGACATCGTCCGCGGAATCGAACTCGCCGCCGACCACCGGCTGCAGGGGATCTACAACCTCGGAACGGGCGAGAGCTACACGTTCAACGAGATGATCGCGATGATCAACGAGGAGCTGGGAACCGACGTAGATCCAGAGTACATCGAGAATCCCCTTGACGTGTACGTCCACGACACGATGGCCGACGCGACGAAGATGCGCGAAGCGACCGGCTGGGAGCCCGAGATCTCCTTCGAGGAGGGCGTCGCTCGCGTCTGTGCGCTCTACGAGCAGTGATCCCATAGATCGGACAAGCAGTCAAAAGGGAGGGGAGCGAGTAGAGGAAGTATGACCCAAACCGTCCGCGTCATCGGCGCACCGATCGACTACGGGACGAACCGCCGCGGCGTCGATATGGGACCCTCCGCCATCCGCTATGCGGGCTTGGCCGAGCAACTGGAACGGGCGAACGTCACGGTCGTAGACGACGGCGACGTGCGCGCCCCGCGCGCAGAGGAACGCGACCCCGAGGCCGAACCGCCCGCGAACGGGCGGGCCAAGTTCCTCCGCGAGACCCGAGAGGTCGCGACCGGCCTCGCCGACCGCGTCGAGCGCGCGCTCGCGAGCGGCGAACTCCCGCTCGTCCTCGGCGGCGACCACTCGGTCGCGATCGGTTCAGTCACTGGATCGGCGCGGAACGCCGATATCGGCGTGGTCTGGTTCGACGCCCACGGCGACTTCAACACCCCCGAAACGTCGCCCTCGGGGAACGTCCACGGGATGCCGCTGGCGGCCGTGCTCGGCGTCGGGGAGTTCGCGAACGCCCAGTGGGCGACAGCCACGGGGCTCAGCCCCGAGAACGTCGCGATCGTCGGTCTCCGCTCGGTCGACGAGAGAGAGCGCGACGCGATCGCCGACAGCGGCGTGACGACGTTCACGATGTCCGACATCGACGAGCGAGGGATCGCGAGCGTCGCCGACGACGCCCTCGACGTCGCGACCGCCGGGACCGACGGCGTTCACGTGAGCCTCGATCTCGACTGGCTCGATCCGCGGGAGGCCCCCGGCGTGGGGACGCCCGTCCGCGGCGGCGTCACCTACCGCGAGGCCCACGCGGCCTTGGAGGCCGTCGCCGAACGCGACCGCCTCAGATCGATGGAGCTCGTCGAAGTCAATCCGATCCTCGACGAGCGAAACGAGACGGCGTCGCTCGCGACGGAGTTGGCGGCGAGCGCGCTCGGGACGAAGATTCTGTAACGACGCCGTCGATAGCGGCCACCGAGCCTCGCGTGCGACGAGAACACACACCGGGTTTCCGGTGAAATGAGCCGGTTCGTCCGTGGTTTACGCGTCGTCCGCAGCCGCTGAATCGGCGTCCGTGGCGTCTTCCGCGACTCCATCGGACTCGCGTTCCGACTCGTCGTCCGCGGCCGCATTCGACTCGTTGTCCGCTTCCTCGACCGCCGAGTGCACGTCGACGCTGGCGACGCTGTCGCCGGCGTCGAGATCCATTACGATGACGCCCATCGTGTTTCGTCCGACGGTCGAGAGGTCCTCGACGGGCGTCCGAAGGATCTGCCCGTCGCCGCTCATCACGAACAGGCTGTCGTTGGGGCCGACTGTCTCCATTTCGCAGACGCGCCCGTTGCGCTCGTTCGTCTTGATGTCGATGAGCCCCTTGCCGTTTCGTGACTGCCGGCGGTATTTTTCGATGTCGGTGCGCTTGCCGTAGCCGTTCTCGGTGACGGTGAGCACCCACCGGTGGCGGTCGGGATCGATCGCAGCGAGGGCAGCGACCTCGTCGCCGCCTTCGAGTTTGATCCCGCGGACCCCGCGCGCCGAGCGACCCATCGCGCGGACTTCGCTCTCGGCGAACCGGATCGCCATCCCGCCGCGACTCGCGAGGACCAGATCCTGCGTCCCGTCGGTGACTTCGACGTCCGCGAGCGCGTCGTCCTCGTCGAGTTTCGTCGCGATGATCCCCGTCGAGAGGATGTTCTGGAAGTTCTCGACGTTCGTCCGCTTGATGTAGCCGTTCGTCGTGACCATCGTGAGGAACTGCTCCTCGTCGGACTCCATCTCGGCGGTGTTGACGACGGCGGTGATCTCCTCGCCGTCGTCGAGATCCAGCAGATTGACCGCGGACTTCCCGCGGGCCGTGCGCGACATCTCCGGAATTTGGTAGGTCTTCAACTGATAGACCTGTCCGTGGTTGGTGAAGTACAGGAGATAGTCGTGCGTGCTGGCGACGTACACCGAGGAGACGCGATCGCCCTCCTTCAACTCCGTGCCGATGATCCCCTTCCCGCCGCGGTTCTGCGCGCGGAAGTTGTCGAGCGGCATCCGCTTGATGTAGTCGTCCTCGGTGACGACGACGACGACGTCCTCCTCGGCGATGAGGTCCTCGTGGGTGACCGTCCCGGTGTCCTCGATGATCGAGGTCCGGCGGTCGTCGTCGTACTCGTCTTTGATTTCCAAGAGTTCCCCGCGGACGACGTCGTCGAGCTCGTCGGCGTCGTCGAGGATCGTTTCGAGCCGCTCGATGCGATCTCTGACGTCCTCGTACTCGGATTCGATCTCGTCGGCCTCCATCGCGGTGAGCGACCCCAACTGCATCGCAACGATGTGGTCGGCTTGTGCCACCGAGAAGTCGAAGGTCGACAGCGCCTCGCCGTCGACCTCGACGACGTGCTCGCCGCGCAGCGCCGCCTTCGCGTCGTCGCGGCTCGCGGAGTTCCGGATGACCTCGACAACGTCGTCGACGTGCTCTAAGGCCGTCAGCCGGCCTTCGAGGATGTGCGCGCGGTCCTTCTTCTCCTCGAGTTCGTACGCCGAGCGCCGGCGCACCACGTCGCGTCGGTGTTCGAGGTACTCGACGAGCGTCTCCTTGAGCGTGAGGACCTTCGGTTGTCCGTCGACGAGAGCGAGGTTGATCACGCCGAAGGTCGATTCGAGGTGATGTTCGAGCAGCTGGTTTTTCACCACTTCGGCGTTCGCGCCGCGCTTGAGCTCGACGACGACGCGGATACCGTCGCGGTCTGACTCGTCGCGCAGGTCGCGGATGCCTTCGATCTTCCCCTCGTTGACGTCGTCGGCGATGCGCTCGACGAGCCGCGCCTTGTTCTCTTGGAAGGGCAGTTCGGTGATGACGATGCGGTCGTCGTCTTCGACCTCGAACTCCGCGCGGACGCGGATCCGCCCGCGACCCGTCTTGTACGCCTTGTGGATCGCGTTGCGGCCGACGATGTTCGCGCCGGTCGGGAAGTCCGGCCCCTTCACGTGCTCCATCAGGTCCTCGATCGTCGCGTCGGGGTCCTCGATGAGGTGTACCGTCGCGTCGATCACTTCTCCCAAGTTGTGCGGCGGAATGTTCGTCGACATCCCGACTGCGATGCCCGAGGAGCCGTTGACGAGGAGGTTCGGGAGGGCGGCAGGAAGGACTTCGGGCTCTTCGAGGCGGTCGTCGTAGTTCGACTGGAAGTCGACCGTGTCCATCTCGATATCGTCGAGCAGCTCCTCGGCGATGGGGGCCATCCGCGCCTCCGTGTAGCGCATCGCGGCCGGCGGATCGCCGTCGACGGAGCCGAAGTTCCCTTGGCCGTCGACGAGGGGATAGCGCATCGAGAAATCCTGCGCCATCCGCGCGAGCGTGTCGTAGATCGCGCTGTCGCCGTGCGGGTGGTAGTCACCCATCGTCTCACCGACGATCGAGGAGGACTTCCGATGCGAGGAGCGGGCGGTGACGCCCGCCTCGTGCATCGCATAGAGAATGCGGCGATGCACCGGCTTGAGGCCGTCGCGGACGTCCGGAAGCGCCCGGCCCGCGATGACCGACATCGCGTAGTCGATGTAGGACTGTTCCATCTCCTGTTCGATCCGTGCGGTCTCGACGCTGGCGGCGATGCCCGTTTCGGGGTCGAACGCCTCAGGTGCGTCAGAACTCATCTATATGTCCACCCATTCGGCTTCGGTCGCTCGCTCCTTGATGAACTGCTTGCGCGGTTCGACGGCGTCGCCCATAAGCACTGAAAACATCTTGTCGGCCGCGGCGGCGTCCTCGACGGTGATCTGCTTTAACACTCTGTTCTCGGGGTTCATCGTCGTGTCCCAGAGCTGATCGGGGTTCATCTCGCCGAGACCCTTGAACCGCTGGACCTGCGTGGGGTTGCCGTCGCACTTCTCCTCGATAATGCGGTCGCGCTCGGCTTCCGTCATCGCGTCGTACGTGTTTCCACGATATCTGACCCGGTACAGCGGTGGCTTCGCCGCGTAGACGTATCCGGCTTCGACGAGCGGCCGCATATGGCGGTAAAAGAGTGTCAGGAGCAGGGTCCTGATGTGTGCCCCGTCGACGTCGGCGTCCGTCATCAGGATGATCCGCTCGTAGCGCACGTCGTCGATGTCGAACTCCTCGCCGACGCCCGCGCCGATGGCGGTGATGAGCGCGCGGACCTCGTCGTTTTCGAGGACCCGATCGAGCCGGTGTTTCTCGACGTTCAGGATCTTTCCCTTCAGTGGCAGAATCGCTTGGAACCGGCGGTTACGGCCCTGCTTGGCCGATCCCCCGGCGCTGTCGCCCTCGACGACGAACAGCTCGGATTCGCTCGGATCGCGGCTCTGACAGTCCGCGAGCTTCCCGGGCAGCGACGTCGATTCGAGCGCCGACTTCCGACGGGTTAGCTCCTCGGCTTGCTTCGCCGCCTTCCGCGCCTTCGCGGCCTCGACGGCCTTCATCACGATCGCTTGGGCGGTGTCGGGATGCTCTTCGAGGTACGTCCCCAGCTTCTCGTGGGTGATCGATTCGACGATCCCCCGAACCTCGCTGTTGCCGAGCTTCGTCTTCGTCTGGCCCTCGAACTGCGGATCGGGGTGTTTGATGGAGATAACCGCGGTGAGCCCCTCGCGGACGTCCTCGCCCTTCAGCGAGTCGAGGTCGTCGAGCAGGTTGTGCTCGCGGGCGTAGTCGTTGACGACGCGCGTGAGCGCCGTCTTGAACCCGGTGAGATGAGTTCCGCCCTCGCGGGTGTTGATGTTGTTCGCGAACGCGTGGATCGAGCCCTGCAGCTCTTCGGTCGCCTGCATCGCCACCTCGATTTCGATGTCGTCGACGCTGTCGGCGTAATAGATGACATCGTCGTGAAGCACCGTCTTCGTCTCGTCGAGGTAGCGGACGAACTCGCGGATGCCCCCCTCGTAGTAGAACGTCCGCTCGCGGCGTCCCGAGTCCGCTTCGTCGTCGCTCTCCTCGGTTGCGTTCGACCCCCCCGCACCCTCCTCTGTCAGTTGGATCTCCACGCCGGAGTTGAGGAAGGCGAGTTCTCTGAGGCGGTTTTCGAGCGTCGTGAACTCGAACTCGACCGTCTCGAAGATGTCGCCGTCGGGCCAAAACCGGACCGTCGTGCCCGTCTCCTCGCCGTCTTCGAGATCGCGGACGCGCTTGAAGGCCTCCGGTTGCGGTTCGCCGTGATCGAAACTGTCGCGCCAGAGCGCGCCGTCGCGCTTGATCTCGACGTCCAGGCGCTCCGAGAGCGCGTTGACGACGCTCACGCCGACGCCGTGGAGGCCGCCGGAGACCTGATAGGACTTGTTGTCGAACTTCCCCCCCGCGTGGAGGACGGTCATAATGACCTCGACGGCGGGCAGGTCGTACTGCTCGTGGGTGTCGACGGGGATCCCGCGACCGTTGTCCGAGACCGACACCGATCCGTCGTCGTGGAGCGTGACTTCGATGCGGTCGCAGTGGCCCGCGAGCGCCTCGTCGATCGCGTTGTCGACGACCTCGTAGACGAGGTGGTGTAACCCGCGAGAATCAGTCGATCCGATGTACATCGCCGGGCGCTTTCGAACGGCCTCTAAGCCTTCGAGGACCTGAATCTGCCCGGCCCCGTACTCAGTATCGCGTGACATTGATCGTACCTCCGTTAGACCACGTCGGTTCTTAAACCCTCGCACGCGCGGGCGCGTAACTACGTATGGTGTCCCTCTATGCCTGCAGAACGACCAATTTACGGCCGGGTTCGTACCTGCGGTGGCGACGTCCGTACGTCGTTGCCAGCGACGATGTCGTCGGAACCGACAGCGCAAAGGCGCCGCCGCCGTTACGGGCGGGTATGAGCGACGCCGAAGGCGATGAGGCACTGAAGCCGAGCGACGTCGGCGACGAGGCCAACGCCCCGCCGGTCGAAGAGAAGCCCTACAAGATCATCTTCGAGGGCAACAAGTGCATCGGCGCGGGTCGCTGCGCGGAGGTCGCGGACAACTGGGAGATGGACATCACTTCGGGGCTCGCCCGGCCGAAGTCGTACTTCATCGCTGAGGACGAACTGGCGGAGAACGTCCGCGCGGCGGAAGTCTGTCCCGCGAAGAAAGACCGCGGGGTAATCCACGTCGTCGACCGCCGGACCGACGAGGAGATTGCGCCCGACCCGCACGGCGACGGCACGCTGAGCGTCGACTGGTAGTCCTCCGCGTAGCGGTCACTCCCGACTCGGGTCGAGCGTACGCGGACGTTCAGGCCGGGATGCGGTCCGGTCGGTTCAATCGGACGCCGTTCGTCCCGGATAAAACGTCCCGGTCTCCTTACGCACGCCCAGCAGTAAGACGGCACCCGCGATCAGCGGGATGAGCGCACTCACCGCGTACACCGGAGGGAACCCGAAGATCTCAATCGCCGGAAGCGAGATCATCGGACCGAGTCCACCGCCTACGTCGCCCAACACGTTGTTCGTCCCCGAGGCCCGTCCCATCCGATCGTCGGGCATCAGATCGGCGAGCAGCGCCATCATCGGGCCGCTCGTCCCTCCTTGCCCCGCGCCGATACAGATGCAGGCGACGAACAGGCCCTCGATCGACGCGGAGCGCGCCAACAGCAGAAAGCCAACGAAAAACGAGCCTAAGAAGGCGAGTAGGACGGGGACTCTCGAGGCGTGCGTATCCGAGAGACGCCCGCCGACCACCATCGCGACGCCCGCAGTGACCACGGTCACGGCCATGAATATCCCGGACATCCCCTGCGCGTTGAGACCGAACGAAGTGAGCGATTTCTCGGCTAAGAGCAACACCAGCGTAGAAAACAACACGCCGAAGTACGCGAACATCAGCCCGAAGTTCACGAGACCGACGGTAAGTGCGGGGAGCGAGGTTTCGATATCCCACGGTTTCACTGCCCGGGATTCGCGTTCGGTGACGTGCGTCTCCGGAACGAGCACGAACGCGACGCCGCTGGCGATCAGTGCGAAGAGCGCCGCCAAACCGAACGCCACGACTTCGCCGGCGAGCGAGCTCACGACGCCGCCGAGAACCATTCCCGACGGGAACCCGAGCAGCATCCCGCCGCGGACGATCCCCATATTCAGCCCGCGGGAGCCCCCGTCGGAGACGTCGGCGGCGATGGTATAGGCGGTCGCGAACACCGCCGCGGAGCCGACCCCCCAGAGGATTCGAGCCAGTAGGAACCACGCTTCGGGTGCGAGAACGCCTTCGAGGACCAACAGCCACTGTTCGACGCCGAGGGTGATCGGTCCCAACTCGACGGTCGGGAGCGCGTACGCGACCCACGAGACCGACGCCGGGTCGGGAAGGACGAGCGCGACGACGTACCCGAACGTCGCGACGCCCTCGATGAACAGCCCGTAAACGAACGGCTTTCTGACGCCGAACCGATCGACGAGCGCCCCAGCGGGTGCGTTGGCCACTAACCTGACCCAACGGTTCGCCGACAGGATCAGTCCGACCACAAACGCGGAGATGCCTAGCACGGCACCGAGGTTCGGGAGGATCGGAAACACGACGCCGCCGCCGAACCCGACGAAGAACGTGCTGGCGACGACAGCGAGGATGACCCGCGGGACCCCTTCGAGCGAAGCGGGAACGTATCCGGACGTCATCGAGCCACAACGGCGAGTCTCGCCACTGTCGTCTCAGAACGGGCGCGCGCCACACGGCGCGTTAGAGACCCCCGTTGCGGTTTCGTCGACGATCCGTGGTCGCACAGCATTCGGTTGAATGCTCTCTCAGTGAGGGTAAAACGATACTGATAGGCGGTCGGTGCCGCACCGACAGCGGGGGTGGTCCGATTAGACGCCCGCGCGGAGAAGCCCGCCGTGGATTCGAACACGTCCATCGGTCTCCCAAAACGAAACCACTAACCGACCGTCCGCGGAACTTTCGTGTGCGCGGGGGTGGCTGAGCTAGGCCAAAGGCGGCGGACTTAAGATCCGCTCCCGTAGGGGTTCGTGGGTTCAAATCCCATCCCCCGCATAAATTGCGCGAGCGAAGCGAGCGCTATTTCTCGCACGATGGGATTTGAACCCTACCAGTCGCGCACAGCGAGCGTAGCGAGCGAGCACGTCTGGTTTCGGTTCAACATCCCATCCCCCGCATCTGAATCCGTGAGCGAAGCGAGCAGTTCGATTCGCATCCCCCGCATAACGTGTCCGAGCGACAGCGAGACCACGACGCCGACACTCAAATAATCACTTTCGCCGCGGGGAGATACCGTTTTTCGGTCCACTCGGCCTCCTCGCCCGCGGGTACCAGCGTCGACTCCGAGACCGGTTCGGAAAACCGATCCGGATCCGGTCGCACGCGGGTCAGCATCTCCGTGAACTCCGAGTCGTGTCGCCCGCCCGCGGAGACGATTCCGCCATATTTCCGTTCCGAGAAAGGGACCTCGTCGGGGTGCGGAAACTGTTCGCGGATGATCCCCGCCGTTTCGCGGAGGTACTCCGCGGCCCGATCCTGTTCGTACTGGCTCTCGTCGAAATACTGCTGGGTGTGCGGCGCGTCGTCGTCGACGTCGCCGTGTTGGGGCGATTCGAACCGAACCGATTCCGTCGTCGAGTGCGCGGCGGCGAATCGGAGGTTCATCGTGAAGCTGTCCGGGTATCTGAGGATCAGCGGGAAAAACAGCATCTCCGAGACCGTCGAGCGCTGCTGGATCCGCCACAGGCCCTCGATGTAGTACGCCGTGAGCTCGCCTGTGAGATCCTCGCGTTCGCCGCGGAGATACGCTCGCGCAATGTCCTCGTAGTCGTCACCGGCGATGTGACGAAGCCGCCGCCTGAAGCTCTCTGCGACGCGCTCGAATTCGGTCTCGTAGGCTTTGGCCACCGAGACTGACGGATCCGCCAGCAGCTCTGCTTTCCACTCGCGACCCTCCGCGACTGCGGTCATATTCTCGTGAAAGAGACACTCGGCCCGGCGATCGGGCAACGGCGTCCTGACCGCGTTCCCGAACAGCACGTCCGATCCGCCGTCCGGACGCGCTGCGTCATCTCTCATACGACTAGTACCAGTACTCGTAGTATTAGTTTCACCGATCTAACCATTACTCGCGGGACGTTTGGGCCCGAAATCGCGGGAATTCTCCGACAGGGGTAAAAACCACGGTGCGGTACGTGGCACAATGAGTCAGGAAGCGGCCGAAGAGGGTCGCGTCCGGGTCGTCGGCACCGCGCACGTCTCCGAAGAGAGCGTCAGAGAGGTCGAGGAGACGATCGAGGCCGAGCGGCCGGACGTCGTCGCCGTCGAACTCGACGAGGGGCGGTACCGACAATTGAAAGGCGGCGAGCCGGACGACATCGAACCGGGAGACCTGCTCCGCGGCAACACCGTCTTTCAGTTCATCGCCTACTGGATGCTGTCGTACGTGCAGGCCCGCTTGGGCGAGAGGTTCGACGTGACACCCGGCGCGGATATGCTCTCTGCGGTCGAGACCGCCGAGGAGTTGGGTATCGACGTCGCGCTCGTCGACCGCGACATCAACGAGACGATGCAGCGGTTCTGGTCGCAGATGGGATTCGTCGAGAAGTTCCGGATGATCGGCGGCCTCGCCTTCGGCCTCGGCGACAGCCGCGGCGTCGGACTCGCCTTCGGGGTCGTTCTGGGGCTCTTTTTCGGACCGCTCGTGGCCATCTTCGGCGGCAGCGTGGGGCTCGGACTCCCGGTACTCTCGGTGGTCGCCGGGAGCGCGGTCTTGGCGGTCGCGACCGCTGCGGCCGTCTGGGTGTTCGGCGCGTCACTGCTCTCCGCGGAGGACCGCCTGCTCGCTGCGCTCGGACTGGGCGTCGCGGTCGGCGGGCTCGCCGGCGTCGGCCTCGGATTCGCAACGCCCGTCGCCGACCTCCTGGGCGACTTCACCGCCCGCGTGGTCGGGAGTATGACGGTCGGCGTCGTCGGGGGCGTCCTCGTCGGGGGCGTCCTCGGTCAGATCGCGTCCACCCTCGGGGTGGCCGAGGTCGCCGACGAGGACGCAGAGGAGTTCGATATGTCACAGCTGACCGACACGGACGTCGTGAGCGCGATGATGGAGGAATTCCGACAGTTCTCCCCGGGCGGCGCGGCCGCGCTCATCGACGAACGCGACGCGTTCATCGCGCACAAGCTGCTGGCGCTTCGGCAGTCCGGCGCTGACGTCGTGGCGGTCGTCGGGGCCGGCCACCGCGAGGGGATCGAACGCTACCTCGAACACCCCGAGGAACTCCCGCCGATGTCGTCGATCACCGGGACTTCCGGTGGAAGAATTCCGTGGGCGAAGCTCGTCGGCACGGCCATCTCGGTGGTCGTGATCGGGTTCTTCGTGCTGCTCGCGCTCTCGTCGGCCGGGGACGACACCCTGCTTCGGCTCTTCGGCGCGTGGTTCCTCGTCAACGGCGTCTTCGCCGCCGGACTGGCGAAGGCGGCGGGCGCGCGGTGGACCTCCTCGCTCGTCGGCGGCGCGGTCGCGTGGATGACGTCGATCAATCCGTTCCTCGCGCCCGGGTGGTTCACCGGCTACATCGAACTGCAGTACGACCCGGTCAACGTCTCCGATATCGGCACGCTCAACGACCTCTTGGCCGACGAGGAGAAGCCGATCCCCGATCTCGTCAGCGAGCTGTTCGCGGTGCCGCTGTTCCGCCTCATCGTCGTCGTCGCCGCGACGAACATCGGGAGCGTCATCGCCTCGGCGCTCTTCGTCGCGTACTTACTTCCCCTGTTCGCGCTCGATCTCGGCGGCGCGGCGGGCGTGACGCAGTTGCTCTTCGAGGGCGCGGAGAACGGCTGGGAGATCCTCTGGGGGACGATCCGGTGAGCGTCTCGCGGCTCTCGTTCAGTTCACAGGAGCTTCGAGACCTCGGCGTCGCGTGGGTCGCACTCGGCGTCGCGTTCGCCATCTTCTTCGCCGGCGGCGGCCAACGCGCCGTGACCGCGATCCTCGACGGCGGCGTGGTCGGTCCGGTTCTGCTGAGTCTTCTGACCGCGGGCGTCGGCTTCCTCCTGCACGAGGTGGCGCACAAGGTCGTCGCCGTCCGGTTCGGCCAGATCGCGGAGTTCCGCGCCGACTACGGGATGCTCTTTCTGGCTGTCGTAAGCTCGCTCGCCGGATTCATCTTCGCGGCCCCGGGCGCGGTGTATCACCGCGGACGATTGACGCCCCGCGAACACGGGCTGATCGCGTTAGCGGGCCCCGCGACCAACGTCGCGCTCGCGGTGTTGTTCCTCCCGCTGTTCTTCGTGGGCATCCTCGCCGGCTCGGAGTTCCTCGCGCTCGCGGGCTCGCGGGGGCTGATGATCAACCTCTTTCTCGCGGCGTTCAATATGCTGCCGTTCGGACCGCTCGACGGCAAGACGGTCCTCGGCTGGAGCAAGATCGCCTTCGCCGCGTTCTTCGCGCCCGTGTTGGCGCTGACCGTCGGCGCGTTCGTCTTCGGATTCGGCTTCTAATCTGTGCGATCGGCCTACCGCTATTCCGCGGGTTCGTACCCGTGGCCGCCGACGAACGCGAGCGCGTTGACGGCGACGAGACCGGCGAAGAGGAGGGCTTCGCCGCCGGTCAGTCCCCCTGCGAGCAGCGGGAGGTAGGTGAAGGGGAGCACGATCGCCGCCCAGAAGCTCGCGGCTTTGGCGTTTCGGAGGCCGGTACGAACGGCGGCGTTCGCGACGCCGAGACCGCGACGGAAGGTGTCGCGTTCGAGGGGGAGGTCGGGGGTGTGGGGGACGCTTGACATCTGTTTCGCCTCACTCCTCCGTAGGAGGGCCACCCCCATATAACGCGACGAGCGTTCAATCGTTTCGCGACGGTTTATGAGGCATCAAAGACGTTTCATCGACGTTTTACGAACGCCTCAAATCGCCCTAAACCGTTCAAAAGCGATTCTGGGAGATTTTCTCTCGATTTCGAAAGTTCGTATGCCTCTCGACGCAATCGCGTCCGATCTCCGGCATCGCGTCCGATTTCCGGCATCGCATCGATCCCGACTCGTCCGCTACCGTGGTGGGTGCGAGAGACGGGAGAGACCGGACGTATTTTCTCCCCCCGTGACGGGGGTTTCGGTATGACCGACGACGACCCCGGGGCACCGAGAGGAGACGGCCCCGAGAACGGAGAGGAACTGACCTACGCGGAGACGGGTGTCGACATCGACGCGAGCGAGGCCGCGACGGCGGCGCTGATCGGGGCCGTCGGCGAGAGCGAGGGCGACTACGCGGGGCTGCTCGACATCGGCGACCGCTACCTCGCGCTGGCGACCGACGGCGTCGGGACGAAGCTCTTGGTCGCCGAGGCGCTCGCCGACTACTCGACGATCGGCATCGACTGCATCGCGATGAACGCCAACGACCTCGTCGCCGCGGGCGTCCGACCGGTCGCCTTCGTCGACTACCTCGCGGTGGACGAGCCGGACGAGACGTTCGCCGAACAGGTCGGCCAAGGGCTGCGCGCCGGTTCCGAGGAGGCCGACCTCGAACTCGTCGGCGGTGAGACGGCCGTGATGCCCGAGGTGATAAACGGGCTCGACCTCGCCGGCACGTGCGCGGGGCTCGCCGCGAAAGACGCGATCTTCACCGGCGAGGCCGAACCGGGCGACGCCTTGGTCGGCTTCGAGTCGTCGGGGATCCACTCCAACGGTCTGACGCTCGCGCGGACTGCCGTCACCCGCGAGCACGAGTACACCGATCCCTGTTCCTTCGGCGACTACGACACGCTCGGTGACGCGCTGCTCGAACCCACCCGGCTTTACACGCATCTGCTGGATCCGATGCGCGAACACGGCGTTCACGCGGCGGCCCACGTCACCGGCGGCGGGTGGACGAACCTCGAACGGCTCGGCGAGAACCGCTACGTCGTCGAGGACGCGTTCGACCCCCAGCCCGTCTTCGAGTTCGTGCAGACGGGGGGCAACGTTTCCGACGAGGAGATGCACCGGACGTTCAATATGGGCACGGGGTTCGTCTGCGCGCTCGATTCCGACGACGCGGCGGCGCTCGCCGACGCCACCGAGGGTCGCGTGATCGG
The DNA here is from genome assembly GCF_037031285.1 of Halobellus sp. LT62. Lineage (NCBI taxonomy): Archaea > Methanobacteriati > Methanobacteriota > Halobacteria > Halobacteriales > Haloferacaceae > Halobellus > Halobellus salinisoli. The sequence goes on along the minus strand of NZ_JAYEZO010000002.1, from coordinate 1,120,198 downwards.
GCGCGTCGAGTCGGGAGACGGCGTTTCGATCCGCGGGCTGGAGCTCTGAGAGTCGGACGACAATGTCCGATTCTGGTCAGTCGACCTCGGACCGACAGGGCCGTTCGTCGACCGCGGACCGACGGCCCGGTTCGCCGGCGTCCGATCGGCGTCCACCGGCACCGGACGGGCTTCCGCTGCTCGGTAACGCCGTGGCGTTCGCGCGCGATCCGCTGACGTTCACCACCGACGCGGTCGAGAACGTCGGGGACGTGTTCCGCATCGAACTCCCCGTCGGCGACCGATACGTGGTCGCCCACCCGGAGTACGCGACGCGCGTCCTCGTCTCCGAACGCGACGCCTTCGAGAAGACCGACGACTTCGCGCTGGCGTTCGGCGACAGCGTCGTCGCCGTCGAGGGAGAGGACTGGCGCGAACAGCGGGAGTTCCTCAGTCCGTTCTTCTTCGGCCCGCGGATCCGCTCGTCCCTGCCGACGATGCGCCGACGGACGATCGAGCGGACGGAGTCGTGGGACGACGCGTCGGCGATCGAGACGCTCTCGGAGATGCAGGCGCTGACGTTCGACGTGCTGGCAACGACGATTCTGGATTTCGACCCCGAGTCCAACCGCGAGGAGCTCCGACGCGCCGCCGACGATCTGAACGCCTACTTCGACCCGCTGACGTGGGCGCTGCCGAACTGGGTTCCCACGCCGAGCCGACGGCGGTTCGAAGAGGCGAAGTCGACGCTCCGGCGAGAGCTCCGGACGTTGCTCGCAGACGCCGAGCGCGACGCGGAAGCCGACGACAGCCTCGTTTCCGCGCTGGCGTCGGCAATGCGGCCGAGCGATGATGACAGCACCGACGATACGGAGGGGTACGCACCGATCGCCGAGGACGCGATCGACCAACTCATCGGCCTCGTCTTCGCCGGCCACGAGACCACGGCCCTGACGCTGACGTTCACGCTGCACTGCCTCGCGACGAATCCACAGGCGTATCGGGCGGTTGAGGCCGAAGTCGACGACGTCCTCGGCGACGGTCCGGTCAGCTGGGAACACCTCGACGACTTGGCGACACTCGAACGCGCCGTCGACGAGAGCCTCCGGCTGTATCCCCCGGTTTACTCGCTCCCGCGGGAGGCGGTGCGACCGGTCGACTTCGACGGCGACGTCGTCCCGGCCGGGAGCGAAGTGCTGGTGTCGGTATACGCGCTGCAACGTGATCCGCGCTTCTGGGAGCGCCCGGAGACGTTCGATCCCTCTCGATGGCACGACAGAGAGCGGTCGGACGCGGCGTACCTGCCGTTCGGCGCGGGGCCGAGACGGTGTGTCGGCGAGACGTTCGCACGCGTGGAGGTGAGCATCGTCCTCGCGGAACTCCTCCGTCGCTTCCGCTTCGAGCGGGTCGGCGACGGCGACCTGTCGCTCTCGCCGGCGATGACGAACCAGCCGGCGGGCGACGTGCCGATGCGAGTCTACCGGCGGTAGCGACCGCGACGAGTCCGAGCGCTCCCGCCGACGGTCGCGACGAGCGCGAACACGCAGACTGCGAGCGCGCCGCTGAGCGCGAGAGGGCCGGTGCCGACTGCGACGCCTCTTATACGTGCGCCGCGACGTCGGCCTCGGTGATGATCCCGGTGGTCTCGCCGCTCTCGACGACGAGCACCGCGGAGTGGTGATCTAAGGCGGCGTCGATCTCTTCGAGCGTCGCCGACGGCTCGACGGTCGTCACGGATTCGCGCATCACGTCCGCAACGGGGAGCGTGCCGACGTCGTCTTCCTCCTGTGTGTGACGGATATCGCTGTTCGAGATGATCCCGACCGGGCGGCCGTCGCGGATCACCGGCAGTTGCGAGAAGCCCTCATCGAGCATGACGTCCCGCGCGAAGCGGACGGAGTCGTCGGGGGCGACGCTCACGACGTTCTCGTTCATCAGGTCGGACGCGCGGACGACGCTTCCCTCGGCCTCTTCGAGCGCGTTGACGATCCGGCGGAGCGTCGAGAGCCGAGGGTCGACGTCGCCGCCCTCGATGCGGGCGATCAGCGGTTGGGAGACATCGGCCATCTCCGCGAGCGTGCTCTGGGTGAGATCCAACTCCGTACGGCGCTGGCGCAGGTCTTGTGGGGTCGGGAGTTCCATACCGCTAATTACCGGAAGTTATACGAAAAGGTTTCGGGGTCGTTGCGGTGCGGATCGAGCGCTACTCGTCGCGCTCGTGGGCGTCCTCGTCGGTCTCGACGATGTCGATGACCGACAGCGGAACGTCGCGGAGCGCGCCGCCGACCTCGCTCTTGGCGATCCGGGAGGCGTGCTCCTCGCCGTCGGCGTTGAAGACGTCGATTTCGAGGAGGAGTCCGACGAGCGCGGTGTTGGCCGCGATGAACGCGGAGTCGAACGGCTCGCCGCAGGCAGGACACGTCGTCGCGCCCACTTCGACCTCGACGTACTCCTTGTTCTGATCGTTGAGTCGCTTCCCCGCTTCGCTGACGGCGACGCCGATCGCGTCGTCGATATCCTCGACATCGCGGACCAGCCACGCGGCCTCCATCGCGACGAGATAGTTGCTCATACGAGCGGGACGTGCCGCGGGGTTTCGTGTCTTGTGGTTCGCTCGCGCCCGTGATAATCAGTATCATCGTTGCGGCCGGAGGGCCGGAACCGCTACCGGGACCGGTGCGTACGCCACTCCAATACTGCACATAAGTTATGCCGACGAAGCTGACTGTTGACGCTGTCCCTACGGCGTGAGGGTCCAATCGCGAAAGCGTAGTTGTCTCGATAACAACTTCGTTTTAATCGCGTCACTGCGTCGACCTAAATGGGAGTTTATGATAGAATAGGTTTATATACTCCCGTCTCGCCCCGTCGAGCAAGGCGATGATGACAGACCTCCACCGGAGCGCGGCCTTCCTGCTGTACCAGAGCACGCTGCTCTTCGGGATCCTCGCGATGCCGCTTGCCCTGTTCGCGCGCCGACTCGGGCTCACGCTGCCGGTTCGACCGCTTATCGAATCCGCAGAACGAACCTACGAACGCGCCGGCGGACGCGGACGGCACCGCTGAGCGGGTTGCCGACTCGTTTTCCGAACGACCGACGATTCCGACGAGTGACGACTGTGTCGGGTCCCCACGTCGACGCCGCCAACCGGGGTATCCACAGCGAACGGCTCCCGCCAGTACGGGCAACAGCGGTGGGAAGGGTGGCATTTATCAGCGACGGGCGACTACTCCGGGTAATGCGTACCCCTATGAGCGATGATCCTTCGGGCCGTCTCGATCCGCTGAACGGCGAGCACTCGGACGTGTTCTCTCCGGAACTCGGCGAGTTCTCGAACGCCGAGCAGCGCGCCGAGCAGATGAGTGACAAAGAGACCAAAACGGGCACGACGACCGTCGGTCTGAAGACGAGCGAGGGCGTCGTCCTCGCGACCGATATGCGCGCGAGTATGGGCCACATGGTCTCCTCGAAGAACGTCCAGAAGGTCGAGGAGATCCACCCGACCGGCGCGCTCACCATTGCCGGCTCGGTGTCGGCCGCCCAGTCGCTGATCAGTTCGATCCGCGCGGAGGTCCGCCTCTACGAGGCGCGACGCAGCGAGGATATGAGTATGCAGGCGCTCTCGACGCTTCTCGGCAACTTCCTCCGCTCGGGCGCGTTCTTCATCGTCCAGCCGATCCTCGGCGGCGTCGACGAGGAAGGACCACACATCTACAGCATCGACCCCGCCGGCTCGATCCTCGAAGAGGAGTACACCGTCACCGGCTCGGGCAGCCAGTACGCACTGGGTGTCCTCGAACAGGAGTACAGCGGCGACCTGTCGATCGACGAGGCCAAGACCGTCTCCGCCCGCGCGATCAAGAGCGCCGTCGAGCGCGACCTCGCCTCGGGTAACGGGATCAACGTCTGCGTCGTGACTGAAGAGGGCGTCGAGATCAGCCAGCACAAGGACTTCGCCGAGGTCCTGTAACCGGCCGCTCACAACGAGAATCTCACTCCCGTCTCGAACGATTCTCGCTTTTCCGATCTCTCCGGTTCCCGAGAGCCGCGAGTGCGGCTTCGACCCGCGACCGACTACAGCCAGTCGGCGAAGGAGCCGTCGAGGAAGGTCTCGCGTTGCTTTCGCACGTAGTCGCGCTGCATCTCGGCGACCGCGTCGGCGAAGTCGTCGCCGTCGGCGAGGTACTCCCGCACCCGCTCGACCTTCCAGTCGGCGGGCGTCGTCTCTCGTTCGACCCGCGCACGGAGCGGGCTCACGTACCGCTCCGCCTCGTCCTCCGAACAGCCGGCGGCCGTGAGCCCGTCGACCGCGTGCGCGAAGATGTCGTCGTAGACGGCGTCGACGTCGATGGTCTCCGCGCCGTCGTTGCAGATCCACCGCTGGCCGCTGTCGAGCCCCTCGCGCATCGCCGCGTAGAAGTTCTCTCGCGCCGTCGACCACGATTGGCTCGTCGCGGGATGCTGTCGTCGCGGGAGGCTCTCCATCAGCCCCGCGAAGGTCGCTTGGAAGGCGATGGAATCTCGGACCGTCGGCTGCGCCGCGATCGGACGGAACTCGATGCGGGCGTTCGCTGACGAGCGCGACGCGCCGTCGAAGACCGGACGGACCCACCGCCAGTACGTGCCGTGCTTTCGACGCAGCGTGGCGAACTCGTCGTCGAAGCGGTTCCCCTCCGGCACCGGCATCGGCACCACGGTCTCGTCGTCGACGACGCGGTCGACCGCCTGCTCGACGTGTTCGAGGTCCTCGGGGAACGTGACCTTCTCGACGTCTCCGGTGTTGAGCACGGACTCGAAGACGAGGATTCGATTCTCGGCGTAGCCGTCCGTGAGGATCTTCTGTGCGCCGACGTCATCGTAGAGATCCGGCGGGAAAAAGGGCGAGTTGACGCCGAGCGCGAGCAGCGGTCCCGCCACGCGGAGCGCGTAGTTGAAGTACGTCGGGAGGTCTGCGGCGTGTGCGACCTGGTAGTGCGGCTGGATGGAGGTGATGAGTGATTCGGGCATCACGGTGTCCGCGGACAGCGAGACGTTGGGCGCGTCGACGGTCATCTCCTCGGGTGCGGTCGGCCCGTTCGCCATCGCGTGATACCGGACGGAGCCGCTCATGTTCGTCGCGATGCGGACTCCGTCGGCCTCGACGCTGTCGGTCAGGTACTCCCGAGCGGTCTCGCCCGCCGGCGGGATCGTCCACAGACCGTCGCTGACGAGACGAATTCCCTCGGCACCGGTGCAGTCGAGCGCCGCCCCGAGTCGCGCGCGGACCTCAGACTCCTGTGCGCGCAGGCCGTCGGGATTCAACGGTTGCGGGCTTGTCGTCATCTCCGCGTTGTGCAGGCCGAGTTCCTTCTCGAACCCGATGAGATCGAGGAGCCGCCGCGGCACGCGCATCAGCGCGTAGACGTCCGCGTCGTCGGAGGCGGCCCAGCGACCGTCGGCGACGGCGTAGAACTCGTACTCCAAGCCGACGATCGATTGGTGGTTGTCGAACGTCCCCTCGCGGAGTTCGGCTTTCACCACCTCGGCGTCTTCTCGCGCCTGCGCTTCGAACGCCTCGACGTCGACAGCGAGCGCGTCGCGCACCGCGTCCGCCAAGTCCTCGGTCATAGCCGTCCGTGCGGGATCCGGCGGTTTGAATCCCGTGCTTCGGTCGACGAGTGGTCATCCGCCGTACGTTTATATGCTATCGCGCGGCCAGACCCCCCGTGACCTAGCAGTTATCCCGCGTCGGGCCGCGGTTGATCGGCACGACCGACGCGGAATACGCCGATGACGTCGGCGAGAGACGTCGTCGCGAGCGGCGTGCCGACTGTTTGCCTATGCGATAGCGGTAGCGTTCTGACGCGGGAGCTTCGGAACCAAGCGCCACCCGTCGGCAGCGAGCGCCGCCCGTTGGCCGCGAAGCGGTCCGACCCGGAGTCGGCGGACTCTTATCGGCCCGACCGATACTCCCCGCTGATGGAGTTCGCCGAGTTCGCGGCACGCGCGGAAACGATCGCGGAGGAGCCCGGCGACCTCGCAACGACCGAGCTCGTCAGCGATCTCCTCAGCGACGCCGACGGGGACCTGCCGACAGTCGTTCGCTTCCTGCAGGGGCGCGTGTACCCGGCGTGGGACGGGACGACGCTCGACGTCGGCCCCGCGCTGTTGCACGAGGCGATCGCTCGCGCCGCGGGCCCGAACGTCGACGCCGACGACGTGGAATCGAAGCTCGCCGAAGTCGGTGAGATCGGAGCCGTCGCGGGGAGTTACGACTTCGGTGGTCAGCGCGGACTCGGCGCGTTCACCGGCAGTGACGCCGAAAGCGACGACCTGACCGTCGCCGAGGTCGACGAGCGACTGCGAGAGATCGCGACGACGATGGGCGAAGGAAGCGAGAAGCGGCGGCTCGACACGCTGTTCGGGCTGTTCAACAGCGCCTCTTCGGCGGAGGCGACGTTCCTCGCGCGGCTCGTCCTCGGTGAGATGCGCATCGGCGTCGGCGAGGGAACCGTTCGCGACGCCATCGCCGCGGCGTTCCTGTCGACGAGTGGTGACGCTGGCGACGCCAGCGTCGACGCTAACGGCACCAACGTCGACGAGGAGCTGGAAGCGGTCGACGACGTCGATGAGGAAGGGCAAGCCGTCGACGACGACACCAACGAACCGAAGCCCGTCGAGACTGTCGAGCGGGCGCTACAGGTCTCGAACGACTACGGGATGGTCGCTCGCGTCGCCCGCGAGGAGGGGCGTGCGGGGCTCGACGCGATCGGGTTGGAGGTCGGACGGCCGGTGCAGGCGATGCTGGCGCAGGCCGGCAGCGCAACCGACGCGCTGGAGGAGTGGGGCAAAGCGATCGTCGAGACGAAATTCGACGGCGCGCGCATCCAAGTCCACTACGACGGCGCGTCCGTCTCGCTGTTCTCGCGGAATATGGACGACGTCACCGACCCGCTGCCGGAGATCGTCGAGTTCGTCGAGCGGGAGGTCGACGTCCCGGCCGTCATCGACGGGGAAGTCGTCGCCGTCGACGAGGACGGCTCGCCGCTCCCGTTCCAAGAGGTGCTCCGCCGGTTCCGCCGGAAGTACGACGTCGACCGGATGCGCGAGGAGGTGCGCGTGAAACTTCGGGCGTTCGACTGCCTGCACGTCGACGGCGACGATCTACTCGACGCGCCCCTGACCGAGCGACACGACCGGCTCGAAGCGCTGCTCGGCGACACCGACGCCGTGTCGGAGCCGGTCGTCTCGTCGGAGCCCGACGAAATCGCGGCCGTCGAGGAGGACGCGCTCGACGCGGGCCACGAGGGGATTATGCTGAAGGAGCCGGCGTCGACCTACGCGCCCGGAAAGCGCGGGAAGAACTGGTTGAAGCGCAAACCCGCCGTCGAGACGCTCGATCTGGTGGTCACCGGCGCGGAGTGGGGCGAGGGACGACGAGCCAACCGCTTGGGGACGTTCCTGCTCTCCGCTCGCGTTAGTGGGGGCGAATCCGCGGACGATAGCCCGCCGAACGGTGGCGACGCCGTCCCGGACGACGGCGACGACGTCGCCAGCTCGGACGCCGCGAGCGACGCCTACGCGACGATCGGGAAGGTCGCGACCGGGGTCACCGACGAGGAGCTCGAATCGCTGAGCGAGCGGCTCGAACCCCACATCGAGCACGAGTCGGGACAGACGGTCTCGATCGCGCCCGAAGTCGTCTTCGAGGTCGGCTACGAGGAGATCCAGCGCTCGCCGACGTACGAATCGGGGTACGCGCTCCGCTTTCCCCGCTTCGTGACCGTTCGCGAGGACAAGACCGCGGCCGACGCAGACAGCCTCGACCGCGTCGAACGGTTGATCGACTCGCAGTAGCGCGGAGGATATCGAAATCGGGAGGGGCGGACGTGGAGAGCGCTCTACAGGACGCCCATCGTCGAGAGCCGATCGGGGAGGTACGTCTCGGTGACGAAGTCGAGACCGCGCGCGGCCAGCGCCTGCTGTTCGGCCTTCTTCTCGATGTCGAGTTGGAGTTCGATCTGCTCGGTCCAGTAGTCGGTCTCGAAGCGGGGATCCTCCAGTTCCGACTCCAGGGCGTTGATGTCCGAGTCGGCGAGCGGGTCCGTCGGGAGGTCGTACTCGACGATGTCCTCCGGCTGGATGCCGACGAAGCGAGCCTCCGGCGTCGCGAGGTACTCCGAGAGGTGCGCGGACTTGATCGAGCCGTAGGCGACCGAGCCGTAGATCCGGTAGGACCACGGGTCGCCGTCTGTGAAGACCACGACCGGGAGCTCCAGTTCGTCGTGCAGCCGTTTGGTGATCCGCCGGGTCGCGCGGGCAGGCTGGCCTTTCAGATGGACGACGAGGCAGTTGTACTCGGTGTCGAAGCCGTTCTCCACCAATCGATCTCTCATCCCGCCGGTCTCGACGCAGAGGACGAAGTCGATGTCGTGATCCAGAAACTCGATCGTGTCGGGGTTGTTCGGGATCTGATAGCCGCCCTCGCCGACGTCCTCCTGACAGTGGATGTCGCGCTCGCCGCGGCGAGTCTGCTCGCGGAGTTCGAGCGGGCCCATCAGCGTTGCCCCCGACTCCTCGGGGCGCATATGGAAGTCCTCGCGGGTGACCTTCGAGACGATCTCTAGGTCCTCGATCATCTGGTTCGACTCGTCCTGGCTCTGGAACTGCGCCTCCTCGTTGTCCCACGACTCCGAGAGGTAGTACAGTTCACGCAGCGTCGAGGAGCGGTCCTCCTCGAGTTGGTTCACGAGGAATTCGATGGCGTACGACGCCTTCAACAGCTTTCGCGCGCCGCGAACGCTGTTCGCGGAGCGGGTCGACGTGCGGTCCCCGTAGACCCACACCTTCGAGTCCTCGTCGAAGACGATGTTCGATTTCGTCCGCGTGGGGATGTTCATCCGCGGCACCTCGCCCGCCGCGAACTGGTCGTAAAACTCCGCGGCGAGGTCGATGAGTCGCTCCTGTGCGAGTTCCTCGTCCTGTTTCGTGCTCATAGTTGGTTGGGGTTAGGCATCGATGGTCATTTTCTCCGCGTCCACGCCGTCGATATCGATCTCGAAATCGGCGTCGTCGGCGACGGCGTACGTCAGTTTCACCGTCTCTCCCGCGCCGACCGAGGGCTCCCACGTGATGAACCACTCGCCGTCGAGGTCGACGACGCTCGCGGCGTCCGGGAGGTCCGTAGGCTCGGCCGAGACGATCTCCGTTATCTTCGGGCTCTCGGTCCGGTCGGAGTGGTTCTCGACGACGAGCGTCACGGTTCCGTCGTCGACCTCGCGCTCGACGCTGACGTTGTTCATAATCCGCGCGAGTGCGCCGTCGATGTTGGGCCGCTGTCGTCCCGTCACCTCCGAGAGCTTGTCGGCCATCTCCGGGAGAATCCGCCCGAGGACGTCCTGTTTCTTCCGGCGCTTCTGCATCGATCGGCGCTTGTTCAGGTAGGATTTGAGCTCGCGCGCGGCCTCTCGGATCGCGAGCTCGATCTCGTCTTCGATCTCGGGGATGTTCGCGATGGCGTCCTTCGACTCGCTCGTGAACGGGACGTTCGTCGAGGCGACGTGAATCATAAGCACGGCGGGGCCGTTGGGCATCCCTGACCCGCCGGGCTGATCAAGTCCGTAGTTCCGCCAGCCGATGCTCTTGATCACGTCTGTCGTCGCACACGCGCCGCGCTGGTAGACCAGCGGCACGCGGTTCGCGAATCGGAGGAGGTCGACGGTCCCGTCTTCCAACTCCCCGCCGTATGCGATGCCGGCCTCGACGACGAACGGGTCGCCGCCGTGGACCTCGGCGTCGCGGGTCGACGCGGCGTAGAAGTCCGCGTCGAACTCTTTTTTCAACCCGGCCTCGACGAGTTCGGCCGTAATGGGCGAGAGACAGTTCGTCGGCGGCGCGAGGATGTCCGTCTCGCGCATCGCCTCCAAGAGCTGGGAGGCGGTGTCGCGGTCGTCGGCGACTCGTTTCACCTTCGGCACGTCGTCGGGGACGGTCCGCATCGCCGCCCAGAGCGCCTCGACGACGTTCTCGCGCGCCGTCTCGCCGAAGGAAATCTCCTCGGAGACCAGTCGGTCCGCGGAGCGGTCGACGTACTCGACCACGGTTGCGCGCGTGGCGCGGTTCCGCGGGTCGCCCGAGTCGAATTTGTCCGCCAGCCGCTCGGCCAGCCCCGAGACGGTCGCGTCGTCCTTTCGGGTGCTCGTGGACTCGTCGACGAGGCCGTAGAGGTCCGCGGTCAGGTCCGATCGCAGGATTTCCCACGCGGCCTCGACGGCGTTCTCGCGGACGGTGTCGCCGAAATTCGCGTCGAACTCCGACTCGACGTCGTCGGCGACGGTGTCGACGATCTCCGCGAGTTCGGAGTGGGCCGTCCGCTCCCGCGAGGAGAGCGTGTTCGCGACGCGTTCGGCGAACGTCTGGGTCGCCGCCGCGCCCTTGTTGGCGACGGCGTCAGCGATTGCGGCCTCGAGGTCGGTCTCCGGACTCCGCGGGACGGCCCAGCCCATCTCCCGACCGAAGTGTCGGTCACGGAAACTGTTCAGGACTTTCTCGCTGGTCTTCGCGCCGACGCGGGTGAACTCCTCCTGCAGAAAGCCCGAGACCGAGTACGACTCGGTCGCGCCGAGCATCTTGATGAGCGTCCCCAGTTCGACGCCGTGGGGGTGCGGGCGGATCTCTTCGGTCTCCGCGGGGAGATCTGCGCCCTCGACGCGCTCGTAGTGGCGCGGTTCGTCGAGGCCCGGTTCGGAGAGGACGAGGCGGGCGTGGGGGTTGACGACCGCGGTGTGTTTCACGTAATCGTGAAGTTGCTGGCGCGCCCGCATGTTCGCCTCCATCTCCATTTCGATGCGCGTTCCGTGCGTCGGCGAGAGGTCCGACTCGCCGGGCGCGCGCTCCTCGTCGACTTGGATCTCGGGCTCGTTCGTGTCGGTGTCGATGATGAGCTCGAAGTATTGGGCCGTCTCCGACCGCTGCGTTCGCGAGGTGATCTTCGCCGGTTTCCCGGACGTGAGCTGAGAGTAGAGCACAGCCGCCGAAATCCCGATTCCCTGTTGTCCGCGACTCTGCTCGCGGGCGTGAAAGCGCGACCCGTAGAGTAGCTTCCCGAAGACCTTCGGGATCTGCTCGCGCGTGATCCCCGGGCCGTTGTCCTCGACGATCAGGGTGTAGTAGTCTCCAGATTCCCGGATTTCGATCGAGATGTCGGGCTTGATCCCGGCCTCCTCCGTCGCGTCGAGTGCGTTGTCGACCGCCTCCTTGACGGCGGTGACGAGTCCTCGGGCTCCGGAGTCGAACCCGAGCATGTGTTTGTTCTTCTCGAAGAACTCGGCGATGGAGATCGCGCGCTGGCCCTCCGCCAGCTCCTCGGCGATCCCGCCTCCCTCTTCCTCGCCGAGCGTCGACTGTATCGAGGTCATTCTGTGCGGACCACTTTCCGACGGACGGTTATGAAGGGTTCGGGAGTACGGTGTAAGTGAAACAGTGCAGAAGGGCACGCCTCCGCGGCTGTCGTCTGGAACGCGGCTGTTCGTCGAGAGGGGCTTCGACCCTCAGTCGGCCGTTGAGACCGCTATTCGACGTCGATAGATTCGATCTCGATGTCCTTCAGCGGCGCGTCGTTGCGGTCGGTCGGCACGTTGCCGATCTCCTCGACGACGTCCATTCCCTCGACGGCGCGGCCGAACACGGCGTGTTTGCCGTCGAGGTGCGGTTGCGCGCCGAGCGTGATGAAGAACTGCGAGCCGTTCGTGTTGGGGCCGCGGTTCGCCATCGATAGCACCCCCGCGCCGTCGTGGCTGAGGTCCTCGTGGAACTCGTCGTCGAAGGTGTAGCCGGGGCCGCCGCGACCGGTACCCTCGGGGTCGCCGCCCTGAATCATGAAGTCGTCGATGATCCGGTGGAAGATCGTTCCTTCATACAGCGAGTCCGTGCGAGTCTCGCCGGTCTCGGGGTCGCTCCACTCCTTCTCGCCGGTCGCGAGTCCGAGGAAGTTCTCCACTGTCCGCGGCGCGCGCTCCTCGAACAGTTCGAGCGTGATGTCGCCCTTGGTGGTATGCAGCGTGATAATCGGGTTCTCGGGGTTTTCGAGTTCGGAATCGTCGACCATAGCGGCGAGAGGAGCGACGGATACAAAACGGTGTCCACTCGGACGAGGCCGGGCGAGGCGATCCGCGAGAGCCCTATTCGGGAACGGCGCTCACGTGCATCCCGACGAACAGCCACTCCCGACCGGCCCCGCTCTCGCGACGTTCGAGCGTGCCGCTCCACCGGCTATCGAAATCGTACTCGCGCCCCGACTCGACGTCGGACCACGCCATCCCGACGTCGTCGGAGAACCACGCGTGGCGGTCGCGTTCGACGACCCGGAGCGCGCGGCTTTCGACCGTCCAGCCTTCGGTCGTTTCGGTCTGCTCGCGGAGTCCTGTCTTGACCTCCTCGTAGCCCGTCAGTTTCTCCGTGATCCCGTATTTCACCACAGACGAGTCGTCGGCGAAAAAGGGATACAGCGGCTCGCCAGCACGAAGGGCGTCGTAGTACTCACAGATTCGATCCTCTACGGACATCGTTCCGTTTTCGAGTCCGCGGTCAAAACGTCTGTCGGCAGTTACGACGCGTGTCGGATCGGGACGCCCATCTGGTCGCTTGAGACGCTTATCGAGGAGATTAGAATTCCCGAAGGTCGTCGAGCACGGCCTCGGCCGCGCCCGACGCGATGCTCTCGCGGGCCATCTCCAGCCCCTCGTCGATGGACTCGGCGTCTTCTCGGGCGTAGATTCGGAAGGCGGCGTTGAGCGCGACCGCGTCTGCGAAGTGGTCGTCGCGCTCGCCCGCGACGATTTCCTCGGTCAGACGAGCGGAGTCGCCGGCGACGTCGTCGGGGTCGACTTCCAGATCCTCGTACTCGAAGTCCATCCCGTACTCGGGCGTCTCGATCTCGTAATCGGTGAACTCGCCGTCGGTCCACTCACCGACCTTCGTGTAGCCCGGTCTGATGTCGTCGTAGCCCTCCATCCCTTGGAACATCACGACGCGGTGGGGGCTTTGAGTCTCCATCTTTTCGAACGTGTCGGTGATCTTCTTCGCGAACGCGAGGTGGTAGAAGGAGCCGAGGTGGACGTCGGCCTTCGCGGGGTTGGCGATCGTCTCGACGGTGTTGACGAAGGTGCGGACGCCCATCTGGTCGCGGCGGTCCCACAGCGCGTGCATCAGCGGGGCGAACTCCGGCTGGTAGTAGAAGCCGAACCCGGTCTCGTCGACCATCTCCGCGCTCTCGACGGGAACGAGTTCGGTTCGGACTCCCAGTTCGTCGAGGACGTGCTTGTAGGCGTCCTGCTTCTGCGTGGGAACGCGGTCGCCCGAGTGGACGACGACCGGCGTGCCCGCGCCCGCCGCGACGATTCCCGCCGCCGCACCCAATATCGCGGTGTCGCCCTTGCCGTCGTAGTTCGCGCCGCAGTCGACGGGGTCTGCGTCGGGCTCGGCGTAGACGACGTCCTCGGCGATGACGTCCGCGTAGGCGGCGAGTTCTTCGGCGTTGTTGTGCTTCCAGCGATTCGCCAGCCAGAAGGCTCCGAGCGTCGTGTGATCGGGCTCACCTGCGAGGATGCGCTCCATCGCGTCTGTCGCCTGTTCGCGCGTCATATCCTCGGCGGATTTGACGCCCGTTCCGACGACTTCGGTCATCAGTCGTTTCAACGGCCACTCCCCGAATTCGGCGGTTTCCGGCGCTTGCGCCATATGGACATAGGTACGGATGGGACCGTCAAAAGTGGTCCGTTCGGTTCCCGATTTGCGGAAGCGGCGGGCGCGTCTCCGGCGGGTCCGTGCCGGAGACGAGGTTCGAATCGAGGCCGAAATACGTAGGTTCGTCCGGACCAACGTCGAGGTAATGCGCGCACTGGAGGACGACTGGCGGGGCGGCCTCGACGAGATCGATGCCGCTCTCGTCGACGAGTATCAGAGCGGTTTTCCCGTCGTCGAGCGGCCGTTTCGCGTCGTCGGCGACGCCCTCGGAATAAGCGAAGACGAGGCGCTCGAGCGGGTTCGTCGGCTCCGCGAACGCGGGATTTTCCGGCGATTCGGCGCGGTATTGAACCCGCCCGTTATCGGCAGTTCGACGCTTGCGGCCCTCTCTGCCCCGGCGGACCGCTTCGACGACGTGGCGGCGGTCGTCAACAGCTACCGGCAGGTGAACCACAACTACCGCCGCGACCACGAGTGGAATATGTGGTTCGTCGTCACCGCGGCGTCGAGGGAGAAGCGAGACGCGATCCTCGACGAGATCGAAGAGCGGACGGGATGTGAGGTACTGAACCTCCCGATGCTCACCGACTACTACATCGACCTCGAATTTCCCGTCGTCAACGACGACGCCTTCGCCCGCGAGAGCCTCGCCGCGACGGACGCGTCGGCGACGCGGATCTCCGAAGAGGCCGTCGGCGACCTGAGCGAGTTGGAGGCGAACCTGCTCGTCGCGATCCAAGACGGCTTTCCCCTCTCTGCGACGCCGTACCGCGACGTCGCGGCGGCAGTCGGTGCCGACGACGCCTCGGCAGCGACCGTCGACGACGTGATCGCGGCCGTCGAGCGGTTGCTCGCCGACGGTTGCATCAAGCGGATCGGCTGCGTCGTCAACCACGTCGTGACCGGCTTCGACGCGAACTGTATGGTCGTCTGGGACGTCCCCGACGACGAGCTCGATGAGCGCGGCCGGACGGCCGGCGAACTCCCCTACGTCACGCTGTGTTATCACCGCCCGCGACGCCCCGAGCAGGAGTGGCCGTACAACCTCTTCACGATGATCCACGGCCGCGAGGGCGACGCCGTCGACGCGAAGATCGACGAGATCGCCGACGAGTACCTCCCGTTCGAGCACGAGCGGCTCTACTCCACGGAGACGCTGAAGCAGACCGGCGCGCGCTACGACGAGCTCGTGAGCGCCGACGCGAGTGAGTGACCGCTAGCCGTTGTCGGACGCCCACGAGGTGATTCCCGCCACGGTGTGGACGGATCACGCCACAGCGTCGTCGTCACCGAAGCGATAGCCCGAGTACCGGAGGAGCTCCGCGGCGCGGTCGGACTTCGCCAACAACACGTCGCGCTCGGCGGGGAGGTCGTCGTCGGTGGCAGATTCGGGGACTGCGAGCGTACCCGAGGGGACGCCGTCGTCGCCGAGAACCGGGATGTGGCCGGTGTCGAGTTTCATCACGAGCGGCGCGTCGGTACGGAAGAGTCCCTCGTCGCCGTAGAGGCGCGCGTTGACGCGCTCGTGGTCCGCCTGCTGAATCGCGGGGACGTCCCGATCGGCCGGTTCGACGTAGAGCCGTCCGAGGTAGTAGCCCGTGGAGAACGTTTCGAACATCTGTGCGAGATAATCTCACACATTGTCGGTGATAAGTCTTTCCGGCAAGGTTCAAATCGAAGCGCAATTAGTGGGATCGAATCGCGGGGCGAAATCCGAACACCACTCGCTCACTCCTCGCCGTGCGTCGCCACGGTCATCGCCCAGACCGCGGTGAGACCCAGTGCGGCCGCCGGGAGCAGCGGGAGCACGAGGAGAGAGACGATGTACGGGATCCCGATCGCCGAGAGGACACCCGGTCGGACGTAGATGACGCCCGGAATAACCAGCGTACAGAGCACGAGCACGCCGACGAGGACCCATCCGCGAGCCCCGAAGCCGTCGGTGGACGCGTCCTCCGCGTCGCTGGCCGCCTCCGAACCGCGCGCGCCGCTGTCGATGGCGGCTCCGGCGCTCGCGTCGCCGTCGCCCGGGCGGTGAACGTATCCGGTGTCGTCAGAGCTCACTATCCGGAATTACGACCACTTTACCAAAGCCCTCACGGTTCTCGATGATCTCGTGGGCGCGCGCCGTCTCGCTCATCGGCAGCGTCTCCCGGATCCGCGGCTCGAAGACGCCGTCCCAGACGAGTTCGAGGACCTCCTCGGCCTGCTCGGGCGTCGCCATCGTCGAACCGATGACCTCCAACTGATTGAAGAAGATCCGGTTCAACGCGGCGCCGGGGTTCGGTCCCGAGGTCGCCCCGCAGGTGACGAATCGGCCTCCCTTTCGGAGACACTTCAGCGAGTCCCCGTACGTGGCTTCGCCGACGTGATCGACCACGACGTCGATGCCGCGGCCGTCGGTCAGCTCGTAGATCGCGTCCGCGAAGTCTTCGACCTCGTAGTCGATGCCGTGGTCCGCGCCACAGTCGGCAGCGTAGTCGAGTTTCTCCGCCGACGACGCGGTCGCGTACACCTCGCAGCCGGCGTAGTCGGCGATCTGCACCGCCGCGTGACCGACGCCGCCCGACGCGCCGTGGACCAGCACGCGCTCGCCCGCCCGAACCTCGGCGCGGTAGATCAGCATCCGCCACGCCGTCTGAAACACCAGCGATGCCGATCCGGCGACCTCCCACGGGACGTGCTCGGGGACCCGAACGAGGTTCTCCGCGGGAACGGAAGCGTACTCCGAGTGGACGCCGCGGGTGTTTTCGCCGATGATCCGGAAGTCCGGCGCGAACGTCGGGTCGTCGTGACGCTCCGCGTCGGCACCGTCGCCGGTTCCGCCACTCTCCCCGACGATTCCCGCGAGCAGCGCCACGCGGTCGCCGGGCGAGACGCGCGTTACGTCCTCGCCGACCTGCTGCACGACGCCGGCCATATCGCTTCCGGGGACGTGCGGAAACGGCAGATCGAGGCCGGGCAGCCCTCGGCGCGTCCACACGTCGAGGTGGTTCAACGCGCCGGCTTTCACGTCGACGAGCGCCTCGTGGCGGGCGACCTCCGGGTCGGGGAAATCACTGTACTCTATGACGTCGCGGCCGCCGTGCGCTCTGAACTGGACGGCTTTCATACCGGTCTCTCAGTCGGCGAGTACAAAAGCGCGGGGGCGGGGACGGCGGCCGTCTCTTCGCTCTCCTCCGGGCGTCTCCGCTACCATCTCTGTCTGTTCGGGCTCTCCGCGACTCTCCGACGCCTCCGACCCGTTCCGTTGAAGTAGCTCAACCGTTTACGACTCCGACAACGAATGAGCGAGGACTTCTACGACGTCCTCGGCGTCTCCCGCGACGCCAGCGAGGACGAGATCAAAACGGCCTACCGAAAGAAGGCCGCCGAGTATCACCCCGATGTCTCCGACGCGGCCGACGCCGAGGAGCAGTTCAAGAAGATCAAGAAGGCCAAGGAGGTCCTCACCGACGACGAGAAGCGCCAGATGTACGACCAACTGGGTCACGAGCGCTTCGAGGAGGCCGAAAAGCGCGGCGGTGTGGGCGGCGGCGGAGGCGGCCGCGGACAGGGCAACCCCTTCGGTGGGATGGGTGGGATGGGCGGGATGGGCGGGATGGGCGGCGGTGGCCAGGGAAGCCCCTTCGAGGACATCTTCAGCCAGTTCTTCGGCGGTGGCGGTCAGGGCGGCGGCCGAGGGCGAAACCGCCCGCGACAGGGTCAAAACATTCGAACGCAGGTCACGCTCGACCTCGAAGAGGTGTACGAGGGCGTCGAAAAGCAGTTCACGATCACGCGCCCCGAAGAGTGCTCGGAGTGCGACGGCCGCGGCCACCCTGCCGACGCGGACGTCAACACCTGTCCGGAGTGTAACGGCCAAGGGCAGACGACGACCGTCCGCGACACGCCGCTCGGTCGCGTTCAGCAGACGCAGACGTGTCGGCGCTGCGAGGGAACGGGAGAGACCTACAGCGAGACGTGTTCGGTCTGCGGCGGCGACGGCATCACCCGCGAAGAGGCGGCGCTCACCGTCGACATCCCGGCGGGCATCCGCAGCGGACAGACGCTCCGGATGGAGCGCGAGGGCGCGCCCGGCGAGAACGGCGGCCCGAAAGGCGACCTCCTCATCGACGTCGACGTCCGCGACCACGACGACTTCGAGCGCGACGGCGACGACCTCTACCACCGGCATCCGATCTCGTTCCCGAAGGCCGTCTTCGGCGCGACCGTCGAGATTCCGACCGTCGACGGCACGACGGACCTAGAAATTCCCGCGGGAACCCAAAGCGGCGAGGAGTTCCGCATCCGCGGCGAGGGGATGCCACACCTCCGCGGGCGGGGGTACGGCGACCTCTACGTCCACGTGCAGGTCGTCACGCCCGAAGAGCTCAACGACGAGCAGAAGGAGGCGCTCGAAGCGTTCGCCGAAGCCGGCGGCGAGGAAGTCGAGATCAACGAGGGCTTCTTCGAGAAGATCAAGAACTCCCACCTTTTTTAATCGAGGTCGAGGCGCCGACGAAGTCGGCGCTCGACCCCGGTGAAAAAACCTGGAGGGAAAAAGCCGCTCGCTCGGCCTGCGGCCTCGCTCGCGGTACGAGTGCTATCGTACCGTAACAGCATCGGAGACAGCGTCGCGTTTGTCGCTGCTCATAGGGAGTCGTAAATCCTCATAGAACTCTCACCACCCGCATAGCGAGAATCTATGGACAGTTACGATAATCCCTATCACTCCTCGTCGACGACGTACGAACCGAAATCGTCGACCGTCCCGACCGGGGGCGCGCCGAACGCCAGCCAGACGTGGGTCTCGTCGTCGGTGCGGTTCAGCAGGTTTCGGGTCGTATCGGGGTGAACGCGCACGACGCCGCCCTCCGACACCTCGTGAACGTCGCCTTCGATAGCGATTTGCGCGTCGGTCATCGCGACGAACACCTCCTCCTGCCCATCGTGGGTGTGCGGCGTGGTCACCTCCCCGGGATCGACGATCACCTGATTCACCCTGAGTTCGGTAGCTCCGAGAGAGTCTGTCAGTTTCCGCACCGACGTCTCACAGGTGTTGAACTGCTCTTTCGGTACGTCGTCGGGGTCGACGACACTGAAATCCGCCATATTTGGTGCAGGCCGACGGTGCGTAATTACTCCTTCGCCTGCGTTCCTTTGACGCTCGACGCGTTCTCCGTCTCCCACAGTTTAACGTGACGTTCGGTCGTATCGTCGTGCGATGTCGTACACCAAAGCCAGTGTCGGCGAAGGCGACGAAAAGGCTCCCGGGATGCATTTCCTCCGCGAGACGCTCGACTGCGAGAACCTCGGGTTCACCGTCCTCGACGCCGAAGCGGGTTGGAGCGGGATGGAGCACGACCACGCCGAGGACGACCACGAGGAAGTGTACTACCTCGTCGAGGGCACCGCGGCGATCGAGGTCGACGGCACCAAAGTCCAACTGGACGCCGGCGAGGCCGTCCGAGTCGCACCGGATGCGACGCGAACGCTCAGCGCCTCGGAATCCAGCACGTTCGTCATCGTCGGCGCGCCCTGACCGGTTCCGAACACAGTCGATGCCGTTTTTCCGTGTCGACGTCGACTGACACGTATGAACGGCGATTCCGACTTCGACCCCGACGCTGGTTCGGCGTCCGACATCGGTTCAGCGTCCGACGCCGATTCAGCCCCCGGTTCTCCGAGCGACTATCCCCCGCCGTGCAGCGAACCGGAGACCGTGGCGGACCTCGTCGCTCGTGACCGTCGAGCGTCGGGTACCGCGCTGCGCGCGCACGGCCCCGGCCGATCCCACAGCTATCGCGAGTTCGTCACGACCTCGTATAAGGCCGGCAACGTGCTCCGATATCTCGGCATCCGCGTGGGCGAGGAGGTGCTCGTCGTCCCGACGTCGCTTCCCGAACCGGTGCTCGCGTTCTTCGGCGCGGCCCAGTTGGGCGCGGTGACCCGCTTTTCCGACGAAATCGACGGGTCACCCCCGCGGGTCGTCGTCGCGCCCGCCGAGCGCGAAGACGAGTTCGACCTCCCACCGGGTCATCGCCTCGTCGTCTACGGCGACCGACCCGAGTCGGCGACAACGACCCACTGGGAGACGGAGGTGTGGAGCGAGAACCCCGCCGTCCACCCAGTTGATGTCGACGGCTCGGACCCGCTACTCGCCGCTGAGGGCGGCGAGATCACACACGCGGAAGCGCTTTCGAGGGCTTCGGGCGTCGTCGACGATTCGGGGCTCGGCCCCGGCGTCGAAGGCGTCGTTCGGGGATCGCTCTCGGAGTCAGAGGCCGTCGTCTCCGGACTGCTCGCACCGATTCTCGCCGGGGGAACCGTCGTGTTCCCCGAGGAGAGAAGTGACAACAACACCTAATATTTGAGCCGACCAACACCAGTGTATGGTCCTCAAAGTACTCGCGCTCGTAGTCGGTGTCCTCGAACTGCTCGTCCCCCGACAGTTGGTCGATTTCTGGATGAACCTCGCGTCGGCCGACGACGACGTCGAGCTCAGGTCGTGGGTGTACACCGCCGCCCGCATCGAGGGCGTCGTGCTCGTTCTGTGGGCGCTGAAGGGCTGCTGTTCTCGATCCGACGAGTAGTCGAACTCTCCCCCCGACCGAAACCGGGGACTCCTTGTGTGGCGACTTCCCTGTTGCCCGTATGAGCTTGGAGGTCACTGTCGCCGTCCCGTTCAAACAGCAGGGGACGACGCGCCTCGGCGAAGGGGAGTTCGTCGTCGCGCTCTCGCTCGACCGGAGTTGGTTCTCGCCGGACCAAGCCAAGCGGCTCATCGATGTAGCGACCGGTCGCGGCCTCCTCATCCGCGAGGACGGTGACGTCGTCGCGCAGTTCGACCCGCCCGCGGTGACCGTTCCGGACGAATACGAACCCGACCAGTCGATCCTCCGCGAACAGTCCGCCTTCGAGCGCATCCTCGACGCGCTCGTCGCCGCCGGCTGCGACAAACAGGAGGCCGTCGCCGACGTGAACGAACGCCAGCGACGCCTCGGGATCTCGGTCGAGGCGGCCGCGGCGCTGTACGCCCGCGAACAGGACGTCGACGTCGGCGAGGCGGTCCGGCGCGCGAAAGCGACGTTCGAGCAGTAGTCGGAGACGGTCGGAGACGGTCGGAGACGATCAGCGGTTCGGCTCCCGCGACGCGAACGGAGCGCTCTTTTCGTCGCGTCTCGACGGGACAGATATGGTCGAGGAGCGACTGACGGACGGCCGCCGAATCGCGCAGTTTCTCGCCTCGGAGGTGACGGGCCACGAGGACGACCTCGGGTCGCTCGTCGTGACCGACGCCGACGCCGACGTCGAACCGACGCCCGACGGCGCGTTCGCGTACGCGATCGAGCGGCGGCCGGCGGGCGGACGGAGAACGGCCGACGAACAGCGAAGTGACGAGGGGAGCACAGAACGCGTCGCGTCGGTGTACGTCCAGCCCGACCGCGTCCGAGTCGAGTTCGAGCGAGCCGTCGACGCCGTCGCCGACGCCGCCGACGAGGCGGGGCTCCGCGTCCGTCCGAAAGCGGTCGAGCCGCCGCGAACGCTCGTGTTCGTCGAGGACGGCGCGCAGGTGAAATGGCTGTTATCCGCGCTCGGGACGGTCGCGACGGCGGTCGAGGAGTGAGCGCCGTGACGCGTTACAGCTCCGCGACGCGAATTTCGGTTACAGCTCCGCGAGAACCTCGGGCAGTCGACGCACTAACTCCTCGCGTCGGATGTGGGCGGCGGCCCGTGGCGACGGATCGGGGCCGCCGTCGTAGAGGACTTGGATCGGAATCAGCCCCGCGTCGGCCGCGCCCGCGATGTCGGCGTCGACGTCGTCGCCGACGTAGACGGTCTCGTCGGCCTCGCTCCCGAGCGCGTCGAGCAGCGCCTCGAAGGCGCGTACGTCCGGCTTTCCGGCGTCGAGTTCGCCCGTCACCAGCGCCGCGTCGAACGCGTCGGCCCATCCGAGCGTCGACAGTTTGTCGCGCTGGGCGACCCGCGGCCCGTTCGTGAGAAGGCCGACGCGGTACTCCTCGCGAAGCCGCTGCAGCATCGACTCGACGCCCGAAACCGGGACGAGCGCGTCGGCGATCTCCCGACGGTACGCGGTCGCGAGGGTCTCGGGGTCCGCGTCGGTGTCGCGCTCGTTCAGCAGCGCGGCGAAGATCGGCGTTCGCGTCTCGCTGGTGAGGTTGCGCGCGTGGGATTCCAAGTACTCCTCGCGCGTCAGCGGCGGCGCGTCCGCGCGCTCGGTCGCATCCGCGAGAATTGACGTCCGGTCCCGCGTCGATACGGCGAGCGTCTCGTCGAGGTCGAACCCGACCGCAGTGATCGTCACGGGCGGAAAGAGGGTCCCGGGACGTATGACTTTTCTCGTCGGGCCGCAACGCCCTGAACGTGACACTGGATCCCGTCCACGTCGACAGTATCGCCGATTTGGCGGCCTACCTCGCGCGACACGTGGACGACGCGGACCACGTCGACGTCGCCGCGCAGATCTGGGAGCACTTTCTCGATCCGCTGTACGGCTCCGACGGCCGCGTCGTTCTCGAACCAGTCGACGAACGGCGTCTCCGCGCGGCCAACGCCGAGGACGTCGCACTCGCGACGCCCCCGTTCGAGACGGTCCACGGACTGGATTCGGGGACGATCAACCCCACGACGTTCAAGAACGGCCTCGTGTTGGACGTCGCACAGGCCGCGATGGCCGCCGTTCCGTCGGATCTCGACCTGCACCGCCACCGGAGCATCGTCGCGGCGACGCACGTCACCGACGGGACCGTCCCGATCGACGAGCCGTGGCGCAAGCGCGACGAGGGCTACTGTCGATGGCGTGTGTTGCAGGTGCCGCGGGTCAACCGCTACGCGGAGGGCATCGTCCACGCCCTCGCGCTGTACCTCGCAGAGAGCGCGCACGCGCTCGAACACGCCGAGAAAGTGTCCGACCTGCTCGTGCTCGACGGGCCGCTGTACCCCGTCGAACTGCTCAACTGGCGCGAGCGCGACGCGGAGCTCCGCGAGTTGGCCGAGGAACTGAAGCCTCGCTCGATCGTCGAGAACTACATCCGCCTCGTGGAGTCGTTCGTCGAACGCGACGTGCCGCTCTGCGGGTTCGTCAAGAACCCCGCCTCCAAGCGGATCGTCGGCACGCTCCGCGACGGCGACGTCGACTTCGACGTCCCGTGGACGGACGACGCGGCGTTCTTCACGCGACTGTTGGAGCGCCCGGATCCGAACGAGCCGTCGAACGACGCGGACGGATCGACCGGTCGAGGCGCGGTTCGCGGCCCGGAGGGCCGACAGACCGACCACGTGACGTTCACGAACTGGTTCGTCTCCCGCGGCGGCGTCGACGCCACGGTCGCCGCCGACGGCGACGCCTACGGGATCGACCGACGGCTGGATCCCGAGTGCTACGAGAAGTGCTTCTTCGCCGTCTACGAACCGCGCACTGACGTCCTCTACCGCGTCGAAGCGCCGTACGCGTTCGCCCGCGATCCGGAGGTCCGCGAGGCGCTCACCCGGCAGTTCGTCGGCGAGGTGGCCGCGAACCGCGGCCCGCCCGAAGCCGTCGCGAAGGCCGACGAGCTCGCGCGGATCAGCGCCAGAGAGAAGTCCTCGCTCCGCCGGAAGTTCGCGGAGACGCTCGAAACCGACGAGGTGAAGCGCTACGACGAGGTTCGGTGGGGCGTCGACTGATGTAGACGAAATTACGAATGCTCCGCGCCCGGCTCCTCTTTGATCACCTCGATCCGGACGTCCGACTCGGGGACCCCGACCCGGGCGAACTGCGTGCGGACGTGGGCTTTCGCCGCCTCGACCGCCCGATCGCGCGTCTCGAACCCCCGCGGCATCGGCGACTCGAAGGCGACGCGGATCGTCTCGCCGTCGATCGTCGTCTCCGAACCGCCGCTCTCGACCTCGTAGAACTCGTCGCAGACCCACACGTACGGCGCGTCCTCGTCGGGCGCGCCCTTGTAGGAGGGCGCACGCTCGCCGCGCTCGAAAACCGTCCCGGTCAGCGTGGTCCCTCCGGCATGGCCGCGCACTAAGAGCATACGGTTCTTTCGCGCCAGAGGGGCAAAAGGGCGTGGCAGACGAACGGCTGACAGAGAGAAGAGAAAGCGACTCACCGGGCGGAGTGTTTTAGTCGTCGCCGCCGCAGAGAGGAGACGTAATGGATCTCGGGGATTTCGAGCCCGGCGGCGAAGATCGATCGTCCGGGGGGAGACGCGGCGAAGACCGGCCCTCCGGGGGAAGCGACAGCGAGGATCGATCCGCTGGAGGGAGCGGTGGCGAAGACCGATCCGCTGGAGGGAGCGGTGGCGAAGACCGGTCCTCTGGAGGGAGCGACGGCGAACAGTCAGCGGCGGACTCCTCGGCCGGAACGCGCGAAGACGTCGCCTTCGAACCCTACGACGTCGACCCCGCGGGCGAGGACCGCGGGCTCGGCGCGATCGCGGTCTCACAGGGGCTCCGCGTCGCCGAGGACGGCGACGACACGACGCTGCGTGCGTACGTGACGAGCGACAACCGCGACGCCGTGCGCTTGGGCAAGTACCTGCTCGTCCCCTACCCGGACGACGAGCTGCTCTTTTCGCGGATCACCGCGCTCGAATACGCCCAAGAGTTCCAGACCGACGACGCGACCGAGATCCACGCCCGCCGAGCGATGCGACGCGACGGGTTCGAAGAGCGCGATTACAAGTTCGTCGCGTCGCTCGCGCCGCTCGCGGTGCTCTTCGAGGACGAGAGCGCAGACGCGGGGAGTCGCGCCGGAAGCGAGGCGGGCGACGGGGCGGGCGACGCTGGCGACGCGGACGATTTGAAGCGCCGGATGGTCGACCGCGTCCCGAAACCCGGCGCAGTCGTCGCCGAAGCGACCGATCCCGAGCAGATAAAGACCGGGCTCGCGATCCCCTCGGCGGGGATCTTTCTCGGGCATCTCTCCGTCGGCGGCGAGAAGGTCCGCACCGCGGCGCAGCCGCCAACGATCGATTACCGGCTCCGAGACGACTACGACGACGGCGACCCGCTGGTGTTCCGCCACACGCTCGTCGCCGGCGGCACCGGGTCGGGCAAGACGCACGCGACGAAGAACGTTCTTCGGCAGTTGCTGGCCGAGGACCGCACCTACGAGATGGACGACGGGCGATCGGCCAGACTGGCGGTCGTCCAGTTCGACCCGCAGGACGAGTACGCCCAGATGCACGACGACAACCCCGCGATGGACGACTCGACAGCCCGACGCTACGAGCGAGAGAAGATCGTCCACGGCGGTCACGACGACACGATCGCACTCGTGCCGAAGGAAGACGGCGTCCCCTACGGCGGCGACAACCACCGCGCCGAGCAGTTGGCGTTCACGATCCCCTTCTCGATGGCGCGGGACCGGCCGTGGCTCGTCGCGGGTAGTAGCCTCAACGAGAATCAGTACCCCGCGCTCGTCCAACTGCTGAACAGGTTCTTCCGCGAGTACGGCGACAGCGGCACGTACGCGGAGTTCCTGACGTTCCTCGATGACCCCGCGCTGAAGGAGGAACTCGACGAGTCGGGACGGGTTCACGAGGCGACGTTCGACGCGGTGAAGCGCCGCGTGCACGGCGTCCCCGACGGCGTCTTCGATCAGTCCGCGCGACCGATCACGGAGCTGGATCACCAGCTCGTCCGCCCCGGCGGCCTGACCGTGATCCCGACGTACCATCTCTCGACGAGCCGCGCGAAGGAGATGTTCGTCCTCGCGGTGTCGAGTCTGCTGATCGACGACAAGCTCTCGAACGCGCCCGACTCCGAGCGGATCAAGGAGACGCCCCTGCTCTTGGGAATGGACGAGGCGCACAACTTCCTCGCGGACGCCGACAACGTCCAAGCGCGGAAGGTCATCTCGAAGTTCACCGAGGCGGCCAAGCAGGGGCGAAAAGAGCGGTTGGGGCTGTTCTTGGTCACCCAAGACCCACAGGACGTCGCCGAATCGGTGTTCAAGCAGATCAACACCCGCTTGGTGCTCAACCTCGGCGACGAGGACGCGATCAAGAGCGTCAACATCCCGCCCGAGTTGGAGGACAAGGTGCCGTATATGGAGAAGGGGCAGCTCGTCGTCTACTCGCCCGACAACTCCGAGCCGGTCGAGCTCGTCGGCCTGCCGGTCTGTCTGACCCGTCACGGGGAGTGAGAGCGGACAACGCTCCGCACGCCCGCGGTTTCGACCCTGTTTTTTGTACCTCGGAGCTGTACCCGAACGTATGCCGAGTCACGTGCTCGTCCCCGTCGACGGCTCGCCGCAGTCGGTGCAAGCGCTCCGATTCGTCGCCACCGAGTGGGAGGACGTTCACGTGACGCTGTTGCACGTCATCAATCCCGTGAAACGCGGGTATCGCGCGAGCGTCCTGCCGAGCGGCTCCGAAGACTGGTATCAAGAGGCGAAGGCCGATGCCGAGGAGATTCTCGAAGAGGCGCGCACAGCGTTCGGCCGCGACGACGGAGTGACGACGAAGACAGAGGTCGGGCGACCGGCGGCAACGATCGTCGAGGTCGCGCAGGAACCCGAAATCGATCACGTCGTCGTCGGCAGTCACGGCCGACGCGGCGTGTCGCGGCTCATCCTCGGTAGCGTCGCCGAACACGTCGCGCGGCGCTCGCCGGTTCCGGTGACGATCGTCAGGTGAAAATCGCGTTGCCGTCGGTGCTCAGTAGCCGAACTGATCGCGGATGAGCACGACCGTCGTTCGGCCCGGTTCGGTCTCCCGTCGGAAGATGAGCTGCTTCGCGATCGCGGATTCGACGCCGTAGGCCTCCTGAGCGCGCTCGTTCTCCAGCGGGTAGGCGACGGATTCGAGGCGGTCGAGCGCATCGTCGAGCGTGGGGACGATCTTGTTCGCGCCGCTGACGATGACGACGTTTCCCGCGGCGAACGGATACGCGCCGATTCTGCTGCCCGAGAGGTCCGCGGCGACGAGTTCGCCCGTTTGAGAGATGGCGTTGATGCCGCCGAGGAAGTACTCTGCCGTCTGGGACTCGCGGCGGGCGGCCTGCCGCTCCGCGTCGTCGTCGATGCTCCAGATCTCGTCGGGGAGGCTCTCCCAGTCGTGGTCGCCCTCGGAGAGATACTCCATAAAGCCGATCTCTTCGAGCGTCGTCGAGTGGCCGTTCATCACTGACGCGCCCGCGGGAATCTGCGACTGGATCGCCTCCAGTGCCTCCTCGGCGGAGTCGACGACGACGACCTCGAAGCCGTTGGCTTCGAGATTCTCGACGGCCGTTTCGATCGCGTCCTCGTCCGCGGTTTCGTCGAGCGTCGCGTCGATTTCAGTGTCGTCTGCGTAGTCGGATTTATGCTGTGACATTAGTAGTGAGCGTCGTCGGATTCGACGTCTCTCCGTACCCACCGACGACACTTAACCGCTCGCGGACACCCGTATCAGGTGGTGACACGGGTGTTACCATCCTGTTGGAAGAACTGGACGTGGAGAAACAGAAGAGACGTGAGCATACAGAAACGGGCGTAGACGAGATCCCGTCGAAAGCCGCTCGCGACTACTGGAACCCGATCCGTCCGTCGCGCTGCTCGCCGAGCCGTTCTCGGCCGCCGCCTTTGAACTGGTCCTGCATCTGCTCGTAGTAGTCCATCAGGTCGTCCGTGATCGTCGGTCGGACGGACTCCATCGCCTTGCGGAAGTGCCGCATTTCGATCTCCTCGGCGTCGCTGTCCTCCCGCAGCGCCTCGATCGCGGCCTCGCGGGCGATCGTCTGGAGGTCGGAGCCGACGTAGCCGTCGGTGATCTCGGCGATCTCGCGGAGGCTCACGTCGGGTGCGAGCGGCGACTCGCGGGTGTGAATCTTGAGGATCTGCTCGCGGCCCTCCTCGTCGGGCTGGCCGATGAGGACGAGGCGGTCGAACCGACCCGAGCGGATAAGCGCGGGGTCGATCATATCCGGTCGGTTGGTCGCACCGATCACCATCACGTTGCCGTTGTCTTCGAGCCCGTCGAGTTCGGTCAGCAGTTGGTTCACCACGCGCTCGGAGACGTTGTTGCCCGATTCGTTGCCACGGGCGGGCGCGAGGCTGTCCAGCTCGTCGAAGAAGATTATCGTCGGACTGACTTGGCGGGCCTTCCGGAACGTCTGCCGGATGGCCTTCTCGCTCTCGCCGACCCACTTCGAGAGCAGTTGCGGCCCTCGCACCGAGATGAAGTTCGCGTTCGTCTCGTTGGCGACGGCCTTCGCGATGAGCGTCTTACCCGTTCCCGGCGGCCCGTAGAGGAGCACGCCCTTCGGCGGGTCGATCCCCATCCGATCGAACCTGTCTTGGGAGGTGAGCGGCCACTCGACGCTCTCTTTCACTGTCTGCTTCGGGTCTTCCAACCCGCCGACGTCGTCCCACGACACCTTCGGTAGCTCGACGAGCACCTCTCGCATCGCCGAGGGCTCGACGTCCGCGAGCGCGCCCTGGAAGTCCTGTCGCTTGACGATCATCCGGTCGATGAGGCTCGGCGGAATGTCCTCCTCGTCGAGGTCGATCTCCGGGAGGTACCGACGAAGTGCCTTCATCGCGGCCTCCTTCGTCAGCGACTCGATATCTGCGCCGACGAAGCCGTGCGTCTCGTCGGCGAGGTGATCGAGCGAGACGTCGTCCGACAGCGGCATCCCCCGGGTGTGGATCTGGAGGATCTCCTTGCGACCGACTTCGTCGGGCACGCCGATCTCGATCTCGCGGTCGAAGCGGCCGGGACGGCGGAGGGCGGGGTCGACGCTGTCGACGCGGTTCGTCGCCGCGATGACGATGACCTGCCCGCGCGTTTCGAGGCCGTCCATCATCGTCAGCAGTTGGGCGACGACGCGCCGTTCGACCTCACCGGTCACGTCCTCGCGCTTCGGCGCGATCGAGTCGAGCTCGTCGATGAAGATGATCGACGGCGACTCCTCGGTGGCGTCCTCGAAGATCTCACGGAGTTGCTGTTCGGATTCGCCGTAGTATTTGGAAATGATCTCGGGGCCCGCGATGGAGAAGAAGCTCGCGGAGGTCTCGTTGGCGACGGCCTTCGCGAGCAGGGTCTTACCCGTTCCCGGCGGACCGTGCAGCAGCACGCCCTGCGGCGGCTCGATCCCGAGCTTCTTGAAGATCTGCGGGTGCTTCATCGGGAGCTCGACCATCTCCCGAACGCGCTGGATCTCGCCCTGCAGGCCGCCGATGTCCTCGTAGGTGATCCCGCCGCCGGTCTTCTCGAAGCCCGAGATGGGCTCCTCGCGGAGTTCGACCTCCGTGTCCTCGGTCACGAGACAGACTCCGTCCGGCTCGGTCTCGACGGCGATGAGCGGGATCGCCTGCCCCGGCGACCGCATAAACGGGTGATTCGTCGACGACATAACCGGGACGATGTCGCGCTCGACGACCGGACGCTTGAGGATCTGCCGCTTGACCATCCCGGCGGCGTCGGAGCCGAACTGCACGCTCGCCTCCTCCGGTGGCGCGAGCACGAGTTTCTCGGCTTTCGTCTCCTCGGCCTTTCGGATCGTCACGCGCTCGCCGATGCTGACGTCGGCGTTCTGCCGCGTGAAGCCGTCGATGCGGACTGTGTCGGTGTTCCAGTCCTGCCGGTCCGCGCGCCACACCTTCGCCGCGGTGGTTTCAGCGCCCTCGATTTCGATGATGTCACCCGGCGAGAGCTTCAAATGGAGCAGCGTGTCCGGGTCGAGACGGGCGATGCCGCGGCCCGAGTCGTTCGGGTACGCCTTCGCCACTTCGAGTTGAACTTCATTCATGATTTGGTCGCGGGGATACGTCCCGCAGATGGGTCACGACCGGGGTTAAGTCCTTCCCTGAGTCGTCTCCGACGCGGGTGATCCCCGAGCCGTGACACGCTATACCAATGTAGTCTCGGGGGATACAAATCCTTACCGACCGCGGCATCGATGCGTGGATCTTTGCCCGTGCGCGGCGAGTGATCGCGTATGCGAACACTGGCTTTCGACGGCCGGATGGGTGCCAGCGGGGATATGCTTCTCGCGGCGTTGCTCGCGGCCGGTGCCGATCCCGACGCGCTCGCTCCCGTCGAGGACGCGCTCGGCCTCCGCTACGACGTCGGCCGCGTCGACAAGAACGGGATCTCCGCGACGCGGGTCCGCGTGCTGTTCGATCGAGCCAACGGCGACGACGATGCCGACAGCGATAGCGACGTCGATAGCCACGCCGACGATTCGGAAGACACCCACGATCACGGCTCCGAGGGGCAGGAGCACAAGTACTTCCTCGGCCACGAACACGGTCACAGCCATACACACGACCATTCCCACGGATCGGACGAGACGCCCGCGGAGGGACACGGCCCGCATCGGACCTACGCCGAGGTCGTCGAGATCGTCGAGTCGCTGGGTCTCCCCTCGGACGTCGAGAGCGACGCCAAATCGATCTTCCGACGCCTCGGCGAGGCCGAGTCGGCGGTCCACGACACCGACCTCGAATCGACGCACTTCCACGAGGTCGGCGCGGACGACGCCATCGCGGATGTCGTCGGCGTCGCGCTCCTCGTCGACGACCTCAACGTCGACCGGGTCGTCACGACGCCGCTCTCGACCGGCGACGGCACGCAGGCGATGGCTCACGGTGAATACCCCGTTCCAGCGCCCGCCGTCGTCGAGATCGCCGCCGGAGCCGACTGGTCGCTGAAAGGCGGTCCCGTCGACGCGGAGCTGCTCACGCCCACCGGCGCGGCGATCCTCGCGCACTTCGCCGAGGGCGTCGACTCGCTGCCTGCACTGACGGTCGACACCGCGGGCTACGGCGCGGGCGGCTGGGACTTCCCGGACCGGCCGAACGTGCTGCGCGCGATCGTCGGCGACGGCCGCGGCCGACTCGAACGCGACGAGATAACCGTGCTAGAGACGAACGTCGACGACGTCTCCCCCGAGGTGTTGGGGGGCCTCCAGTCGACGCTCAGCGAGGCGGGCGCGCGCGACGTGAGCGTCGTCCCGACGACGATGAAGAAGTCCCGCCCGGGACACCTGATCAAGGTCGTCGTCAAGCCCGAGGACGCCGAGCGCGTTGCCCACCGGCTCGCCGTGGAGACCGGGACGCTCGGAATCCGCGAGCACGGCGCGGGGCACCGCTGGATCGCCTCTCGGGAGTTCCGAACGGCCGAATTGGTACTCGACGGCGAGCGCTACGAGGTCGCCGTCAAGGTCGCGAGCGATGCGACCGGCGAGGTCTACGACTACAGCGCCGAGTACGACGACGCCGCTGGGGTCGCCGAAGCGACAGGCCAGTCAGTTCGCGAAATACAGCGCCGCGCGGAAGCGGCGGTTCGCGACCGGGAGTGACCGCCCGCAACACCGGGCGACTGCCGTTCGGCTCAGCTCTCGGTCGCGCCCTCGTCGCCGCCCTGTTCTGTCCCCGACTCGTCGCGTTCGCGGTGCGTCGCGAGCGCCTCCTCGACGCTGAGATCTCCGGCCGCGACCCGCCGCGCGAGCCCCTCGTCGATCGTCCGGTCGTCCGCCGACTGGCGGCGCGAGCGGTCCTTGATCCGCTGGAGTTCGCCGGCGGTCGGTTCGATCCGTCGCGAGTCGATCGCGTCGCCGGAGAGCCGCGCGATGTTGACGGCGGCGAGCACGTCGCCCATCCCGCGCGCGCCGGTGCCGAGATACGGCGTCGTCCCGGTCTCGTCGACGATCTCGACCGCGATGTCCTCGAGGTCGTTGATCAGCTGTGAGCCCTGCAACCGCGCGCCGTCGCCGATCCTGACGAGCGGGTCCGGCGCGTCGGCGACCTCCCGGCGAATCGTCTCGACCGCGTCCGCCAGCGGCACCTGAAACGCTGACACGATCGTCTCCCCGTGGAGGACGGCGATGCCCGGTCGCACGCCGGGGTCGACGCCGACGACGGTCCGTCCGCCGCTGCCGCGGAGGATCGCGACCGCCTCTTCGACCGCGCGGCGGGCCTCCTCGGCGGTCGCGACGACGGTCTCGACGCCCGCCGGGTCATTCGTCGCCCCCGAGCCGCCGATCGGGTCGTCCGTCGGCGAACGAATGACTACTCGCGTTCCGTCCGGAAGCTCGTCTCCGGGTTCCTGCGTGGTGAACGCGACTCCGCGATCTCGCAGTTCGTCGACGACGTCGTGGTACAGCTCGAAGTCGTCGGTCGCGACAACGATCACTGGCGGGTGTTCGGCGTCTTGGTATAAAAGGTGTCGCGAGCAGGCCGGATTCGAGAGGTGTCGCGAGCGCGACGTCGCGTTCGCCGAGCAGGTCCTCCGGACCGGGGGGTTTTTCGCCGATGCCGACCGAGACCCCGGCGTGTCCGACGCACTCACCACGGGGTGCCGATCGCTCGACGAGCTGCTTGGCGGGGGTTTCGAGCGCGGCACCGTCACGCAACTCTACGGGCCGCCGGCCGCCGGCAAGACGAACCTCGCGCTCTCGGCGGCCGTGGAGGTCGCGGCCGACGGCGGGACGGCCGTCTACATCGACACCGAGGGGCTCTCGATCGATCGGTTCCGCCAGCTCGCGGAGGCCGCCGCGGGCGGCGAGGAGTCGATCGAGGACGTCACCTCCCGGCTCGTCGTCTCGGAGGCGCACGACTTCGAGGAGCAAGAGGAGGCCGTCCGCGACGCCGCCGAGTTCGCCGACCACGCGGAGCTGATCGTCCTCGACAGCGCGACCGGCTTCTACCGGCTCGAACGGACCGGCGACGCCGACGCCGGCGACTCGCTGCGCCGCGTCGCCAGCCAAGTGACGCATCTGCTCTCGCTGGCGCGGAAACACGATCTCGCGGTGGTCATCACCAATCAGGTGTTCACCGATCCCGACAGCGACCGCTCGCGGGCGCTCGGCGGGCACACGCTCGAACACTGGACGGGCGCGGTCGTCCGCTTGGATCGCTACCGGGGTGGAAACAGGCGCGCGACGCTCGAAAAGCACCGATCGAAGCCCGTCGGCGAGTCGGCGACGTTCGAGATCACCGGCGAGGGGCTCGCTGACGTCGACCTCTGAGTCGAAGGCGAGCGGCGACGATCCTTAGGTCAAGGATGAACGGCGGCGCTCCTCAGAGCTCGCCGAGCTTCCGGATGAGCTGACCGCGGTACTTCTCGTCGGCGTTGAGGCCCTTCAGTTCGAGGACGTTGCGTTCGAGCTTATCGAGCGCGACGTGGAAGGCGTGCTCCGCGCCGTAGCCCTCGCCGCTACCGGCGATCTGACCGTGGCTGGTGCGCAGGCGGATCTGACACTGGATCAGCGGCGTGCCGCGGAGCTTCTCTTTGTGCTCGTGGAAGCGGACGTGCGCGTGCAGCACCTGCATCTGCTGGTACTTGTCGACGACGGAGGTGATCGACTCGACGACTTCCTGACGAGTGAGCGTCTCCAGCAGACTGACGTTGGTGATCTGGACGTCCATACTCTGCTCTTCGGTGAACGTGAGCGCGCGGAGGACGTCCGTCTTGGTCACGATTCCCTGCACCTCCGCGTCGCTCTCGGTGGGCGTCACCACGAGTCCGGAGATGTCGTTCTCGAACATCCGTTCGACCGCCTCCTCGACCGTCTCGGCGGGCGTCGCCGTGACGACCGGCGACGACATCAGGTCGTAGACCGGCAGGTCCAACATCCGATCGAGGTCGCCGCGGCGGTCGCCACGCCCCTGTCGGCTGTCGTCGCGAACGACGAAGTCGACGAGGTCGTGCGTCGTCAGGATGCCCGTGAGCTTGCCGCTGTCGTCGTCGACGACCGGCAGCCGGGAGATGCCGTGCTCGCGGAGCTTGTTGATCGCCCCCCCGACGTGGGACTTCTCGCCGACGCTGATGACGTCCTCGGATTGGATGTCCTCGACGGAGATCGCATCGAGGTTGTCGAGGACCGCGTCGAGGATCGCGTCGCTGGTGACGACGCCGTAGAGCTTCTCGCCTTCGAACACCGGCGCGACCTTCACGTCGCCCTCGACGAGCATCCGCGCGGTCTCACGGACGTCCTCGTGGCGGTCGACCCGCGGCGCGGACTTCATCACGACGGAGGCTTTCGTATCGTCCTCCATCCGGGATCGGACGAGCTGTTTCTCGCCGATGATGCCGACGTAGTCACCCCCCTCGGTGACGACGATTCCCCGGGGGTTCTCGCGCTCGAAGATGGCGCGAATTTTCCCGAGGCGCTTGTCGACGTCGACTTCGACGAAATCAGGAGTGGCAATATCAGTAATATCCATAGTGGGAGTCGCCTCCAACCGGGGAGTACGCCGGCTGCCGTCTTGAAACTTCGTCCCGTTCTCGAGCCCTTGGTGACAGCAAAAGCGGTCGAGGGCTCCGGGATATCCCGTTTCTCCGGTGACGCCCGCCGATCAGGCGTCGCCACCCGTCGACTCGGCGAACCTTCAGTCGTCGGCGCGGGCGCTCTTGAACTGTTCTGCGGGCAGTCTGAGCTCCGCCAACCCGGGCAGCTTCTCGATGTTGAACACGACTTTCAGGTCGTCGGTGACGGGCGTGCCGATACACGACAGACGGATGTTCTGTTCTTTCATCTCGTCGGTCAGGATGGTGCTCACGGGCATCTCGACCTCCCCTTCGACGACGGCGACGGCGCAGTTCGCACACGCGCCGCCACGGCACGCGTAGGGCCACGAGAACCCGTACCGTTCGGCCGCTTCGAGGAGGCTCTCCCGCTCGTCGACGACGAGGAGGCCGTGCGTGTCGACAGCGAGGTCGGCTGCGTCGGCCTTCTCGAAGAGGTCCTCGTCGGTGAGTTCCCACCCGTGCGTTTCGAGCGCGTCGTAATCGAGGTATTCGACGGTCGGGCCGAGCGCGTCGCCGTCGCCGTCGTCGGTCTCGCCGGTTTCGGCTCCGGTCTCGGACCGTCTCTCCCCCGACGCGGCGGTGTCGCGAGCAGTTCCGTTTCGCGCGGCTCTGGCCCCCATCTCATCGGTTGCCACGTCCGGCTCGAACGTCGACGGATCGCGTCCCGCAGTGATGTGCTCGTACGCGCGCCGGACCCGCTCGAACTCCGAGAGCGACCCCCCGTGGTCGGGGTGGGCGTCCTTGATCCGACGGCGATACGCCCGAACGACGGCGTCCTCGTCGGCGTCGGC
Source organism: Halobellus sp. LT62 (assembly GCF_037031285.1). Lineage (NCBI taxonomy): Archaea > Methanobacteriati > Methanobacteriota > Halobacteria > Halobacteriales > Haloferacaceae > Halobellus > Halobellus salinisoli. The sequence goes on along the minus strand of NZ_JAYEZO010000002.1, from coordinate 1,085,471 downwards.
ATCGATTCCCAAGACGTCGTACGGCGACTCCACGCGCGGGTCTTAGGAGATGAGCCGGTTAAGTCCTCTCCTCTTCGCGTACCGGGCTCGACACGGGCGCTGGGACGGCGACGCCGACGGCGGAACCGCGCGATCAGCTGGGCTCGGGAAAATCGACGTAGGACGCTAGTATCTCGCGGGCGTCCTCCGGGACCGACGAGCCGTGGAACACGAGCGCGGCGTCGAAGTCGTACGCCAGCAGCTTCTGCAGCGCCAGTTCCGCCTCGTGGACGTCCTCGGAGAACGCAGCCGGCGGCGGGACGAGATACCCCGCGGGCAGCCCGCGGCGATCGGACCCGAACGCCGCGTCGCCCAGCACCGCGATGCCCCTCGATTCGTCCACCAGCGCGTGGTTGTCGGCGCGGTGTCCCGGGAGGTGGACGGCGTCGAATTCGCCGATCGAGTCGCCCTCGGTGTAACGATAGTCGGGATCGTTGCGCAGGTCGCTGACGTCTGTCTGTTCGGGGACCCACGTTTCGAGGTCGACCGCGTCGACGAGCGCGTCGAACCCGTCGATGTGGTCGTGATCGCCGTGCGTGATGATCAGCCGCTCGGGGTCGACGCGGAGTTCTTCGACGGCGTCGACGATCCGGTCGGTCGTCTCCTCGAACCCGGTGTCGAAGAGCGTCGGCGTCTCGCCGTCGAACAGGTACACGCGGAACCGACCGCCGCCGGGGCGCGTCTGCGTCGTGATGTCGTACACGTCGGGAGCGATTTCGTCGATCATACCGCGACTGCGGTCGCTCGCGGATTAGTGGTTTGGGTCGGGAGATTATTGGAGCAGTAACACGGCGAAAAGGGAAACGACTCGGCATAGATTCACGAAACTGGGATATTCTAAAAATTTCAATCGGCCTAATTCAGTGGTGCTCAAAATGGTCTTTGAACGAATCGTGAACATCCTTCTTGTAACTCAACGCTTCGTGATCAAGAGATGTATCGATTACTCGCATCAGCACTATGGACGGTATAGCCACAGTCCGTACATTTCCAAACACTCGCACCCATTTGTGTGTACCCCTCTCCCAGTTGAGTACCGTGATCAACGCCCCACGTAAGTGAGCAATTCGGACACTGATCCGGCAGGAACTTCGATGTTGTAGGAGCTTCTTTGTCGTGCGATGGGCTATTCAGAAACTCATTGTGTAAACTGAGACTTTTGACTAACTCTTGTGTGTCCTTGTGATTAATCGTCGATCCAAGGTGTTGGACCGGAATCTTCACTTTCTGGATACGATCTTGGATTGCTTTTTTGAGACCATCATCCTCGTCTGAATCACCCTGTTCAAGCGTAATCAACCGCGAATTCAACGCGTAAAACTCCTCGATAAGCGTGCTGTAGATTCCGTACCGCAGCCGTTTTTCAACCACAGTTGTAAGCTCTTGTTTCGAGACGGGTCGTGTGATCGTTGCATCATACTCGTCTTCATAGAGCGCATCGTCTATCGCTGATGAAGTGAGTAAGACCAACTGACAGGAAGGGCTCCGCGTCAAAATATATCTCTGGATTTCAGATTCCTCGTCGTTGAGGGCCGTTTGTGAGAGAATTACCAAGGCTACGCTTGAATCGAATTCGCGAAAAACATCCTCTGGCTCTGTGGCCATCTTCGTCGAGACAGTTGTGATCCACTGTGAAAACAAATCTCGTTGGACGTCATTCTCTTCGAGAAAGAGAACGCTAACTTGGGAAAGTAAATCCGAATATTTCATCGCTTATTGTGTATTGTTGTTATTCCACCAGATATCGCGTGACGATATTATCTTCCAATATATGGCCTCTGAGTGCTTGACTGGCGAATTCTGAGCAAATAATTGAGTTCGGAATGCTCTTGTGATACCCGGTGAGGTTGTCGTATTTGGTACGTTACTTTCACAAGTCAACGCAAATGACTTCCGGTCAAAGTATCAATCTTGAGTTTTCCTTACCGAAATCCCTTACGGGGGACTCCTCACGCTTTAGCGCATCAAGCAACAGCGGATTGCTGGTAGTTGAGAACCGAGTTCCCGTGAACGAATCACCATTCGTGATTGACATATCGACAGCGGCGACGGCCCGCCGAGTCGATCCGGAAGGTCTTGGCTTGGCTGCCAACTGCGAGCGCGAGAGCTCACGGGCGGCACCTCCTTCCTTTATCCCGTGCAGGGCAGTCTACGCCCTCTTCGATGTACCCACCGCAGAAAATACAAACCGCCCGCTGACGGTTTAGATCGTCCAGATTTGGTGGTTCCCAGTCAGACGCCACGGGAACCACCCCCTGAGGAAGCCGCTGGTATAAAGGGTCTCCTACGTGGTTCGATTCTGCCTAAAAGGTAGTGGGTTGGGGCGAATTTGAATCGCCGGCCTCCTCCATGTCAAGGAGGTGTCATAACCAGACTAGACCACCAACCCGTCTGGTCCGCATTCGTCGCGCCCGTCTGAGCGCATTACTGAGTTCCTCGGGGACGTAATTGAAGGTTTCGTTTCGGGAACGGACGGTGCCGTCGTTCGATTTTCGCGCGTTGACGAGGTATTGCACCCGACGGCCCGGTTCGCGTATCGTGCTCGCCCGCCGGGCCGAGCGGTCGACGCCGCCCCGCTATCAGCCGCTCCGACAACCTTATACTGATGAACGAAGTTGTTCACTACAACACGAACACGTACATCGGTGATCACTATGACACTCCAAGATTACATTGAACGGACGGCAGACGGCGAGGACCTGACGCAGGAGGAATCCCGCGAGGCGGCGAGCCTCGTGTTCGAGGACGCGACCGAGGCGCAGATCGGCGCGCTGCTCGCGGCGCTGCGCGCGAAGGGAGAGACGGAGACCGAAATCGCGGGCTTCGCGCAGGGAATGCGGGACGCCGCGCGCACGATCGAACCGGACCGGGCCCCGCTCGTCGACACCTGCGGGACCGGCGGCGACGACTACGACACGATCAACGTCTCGACGACGAGCGCCATCGTCGCCGCGGGCGCGGGCGCGGCGGTCGCCAAGCACGGCAACTACTCGGTGTCTTCGTCCTCGGGGAGCGCGGACGTGCTGAAGGTCGCCGGGGTCGACGTCGAGGCCGAGCCACCGGCCGTCGAAGACGCCATCGAACGTGACGGGATCGGCTTCATGCTCGCGCCGGTGTTCCATCCGGCGATGAAGGCGGTCATCGGCCCGCGGAAGGAGCTGGGTATGCGGACGATCTTCAACGTCCTCGGCCCGCTGACGAACCCCGCGGGCGCTGACGCGCAGGTCGTCGGCGTCTACGACGAGGACCTCGTTCCGGTCCTCGCTCGCGCGCTCTCGCATATGTCCGTCGAGCGCGCGCTCGTCGTCCACGGCTCCGGGATGGACGAGATCGCGCTGCACGACGAGACGACCGTCGCCGAGGTCGACGGCGACGAAATCAAGGAGTACACGCTCACGCCCGAGTCGATCGGCCTCGATTCGGCTCCGATCGACGCCGTCGCGGGCGGGACGCCCGAGGAGAACGCGGCCGACTTGCGCGGGATCGTGACGGGCGAGGTCACCGGTGCGAAGCGGGACATCATCCTCGCGAACGCCGGCGCGGCTGTCTACGTCGCCGGCATCGCCGACAGCATCGAATCGGGCGTCGACGCGGCCGCGAAGGCGATCGACGAGGGAGACGCCGCGGCCACGTTCGAGGCGCTCTGCGAACCGCTCGACGCCGCGGTGGAGCGCTGAGATGGTTCGGGTGAAGATCTGCGGCGTGACGAACGAGGCGGACCTCCGGGCCGTCGAAAAATCTGGGGCAGACGCCGTTGGCGCGATCGCCGAGGTGCCGGTCGACACTCCGCGCGAGGTGTCGCTCGACGACGCCGCCGCACTCTTCGACGCCGCGCCGCCGTTTCTCACGACGGCGCTCGTCACGATGTCGGAGACGGTCGAGGACGCTGTCGACGCCGCCGAGCGCGCCGCGCCAGACGTGCTCCAGCTCCACAGCGAACTCTCTTCTGCCGAACTCGAAACGGTCCGCGGGCGCATCGCCGCGGATCTCGTCGCCGTTGCCGACGCGGCAGACCCAGAGCGGGCGCGCACCGTCGCCCCGGCCGTCGACGCCGTGCTCGTCGACTCCGTCGACGACGAGGGCGCTGGCGGCACCGGCGAGACCCACGACTGGGAGGCGACCGCCGCGGTCGTCGAAACGATCGATAAACCGGTGATTCTCGCGGGCGGGCTGGGCCCCGAAAACGTCGCCGAGGCCGTCGAGACGGTGCGCCCCTACGCCGTCGACGTCGCAAGCGGTGTCGAGCGAGCGGGCGGGAAGAAGGACCGTGAGGCCGTTCACATGTTCGTCGCCAACGCCGTTGCCGCGGCTGCAGGCGACGCGACGAGCGAGCGAGACGACGACAGCGACCGCGACACGACGGCGCAGGTCGAGGGGGTGTCGTCGTGAGCGACGACGCACGGGAGCGCGATACGGCGACCGACACGCCCCTCTCGCAGTCGCGAGAGTCGTTCGTCGCGGACGTCGCGGCGGCAACCGAAGCGCACGAGGGTCCCGTCGTCGCGCACGTCACGGCCGAACTGCCGGAGGTCACGCCGATGACGGCCTACGCCGCGCTCTCGGATCGAAGCGACTACGGGTTCCTCCTCGAAAGCGCCGAGAAGACGGCCTCCAGCGACCCCGCCGGCGCGTTCGCGCCCGATCACGTGACGGCCGACCGGCACGCCCGCTTTTCATTTGTGGGCTACGACCCCGACGCCGTGGTCACGGTCGATCCGGAGGGCGTCGACGTCGAGCGGATCGGCGGCCGCGCGGCCGAGTACGTCGACGCAGCCGTCGACGCGGCGGAGGCCGGCGGAGCAGACGCCGACGTCGCCGCGGACGCTCCGCCGACTTCCGCGGCCGGCGACGGGCAGACTGTGACCGACGAGGATCGGGACGTCCTCGACAGACTCCGTGCGGCGTTCCCCGACCTGCCGCGCGTCGGCTTCCCCGAGGAGGAGCGCCAGCAGCTCCGCGGCGGGATGGTCGGCTTCCTCGCCTACGAGGCCGTCTACGACCTGTGGCTCGCGGAGGTCGGCGTCGAGCGCCCCCAGACCGACACGCCGGACGCGCAGTTCGTCCTCACGACGAAGACCCTCTCGTTCGACCACGCCCGTTCGACGGCGGAGCTCGTCCTCACGCCCGTCGTCGCTCCCGACGACGACCCCGGCGAGGTCTACGACGACCTCCGCGTCGAGGCCGATACAGTCGCCGAGACGGTCGCGGACGCGACACTCCCGGAGACGGGCGGGTTCGTCCGCAGCGACGAGTCGGCCGGGCCGAAGGCCGAGTACGAGGCGGCCGTGAACACGACGAAGAAACACGTCCTCGACGGCGACATCTACCAAGGCGTCATCTCCCGCGTCCGCGAACTCCGCGGCGAGGTCGACCCGCTCGGCCTCTACGAGGCGCTCCGCGAGATCAACCCCTCGCCGTATATGTATGTCCTTCGGCACGACGACCGCCACATCGTCGGCGCGAGTCCCGAGACCCTCGTTTCGGTGCGGGGCGACCGCGTCGTCTCGAATCCGATCGCGGGGACGTGTCCACGCGGAACGAGCCCGGTCGAGGACCGACGCCTCGCCGGTGAGATGCTCGCGGACGCGAAAGAGCGCGCCGAGCACACGATGCTCGTCGACCTCGCGCGCAACGACGTCCGTCGGGTCTCGGCGGCGGGCAGCGTCCGCGTCGAGGAGTTCATGAACGTCCTGAAGTACAGCCACGTCCAGCACATCGAATCGACCGTAACGGGGACGCTCGCGGGCCGAGAGAGTACGAACGCCGAATATCCGGACGGTGCCGACGCGTTCGACGCCACCCGGGCGACGTTCCCCGCCGGGACGCTGACCGGCGCGCCGAAGGTCCGCGCGATGGAGATCGTCGACGACCTCGAACGGAGTCCGCGAGGCGTCTACGGCGGCGGCATCGGCTACTACTCGTGGTCCGGCGACGCGGACTTCGCGATCGTCATTCGCACGGCGACGGTCGACCGGGGCGGCGAGGAGGACGTGATCTCGGTACGCGCCGGTGCGGGGATCGTCGCAGACAGCGATCCGACCGCCGAGTACGAGGAGACCGAACAGAAGATGGGCGGCGTCCTTTCGGCGGTCGAGCGAATCGAACGCGACGGAGACGCCGGCGAGGTTCCGAATAGAGACGACGAGCACGGGAAGAGTCCAGATGGAGGCAACGAGCACGGGGAGGACGGGGGAGCTGAGGAGACCGGGGAGTCATCAGACGAGACCCGGGTTTCGGGGGAGGTGTCGCAATGACGCTCCGACTGCTCGTCGTCGACAACTTCGACTCGTTCACCTACAACCTCGTGGAGTATTTCTCCGAGCAGCGCGTCGACGGCGAGCCCGTCGAGGTACTTGTTCGAAAAAACACCGCCGACCTCGACGAACTCCGCGATCTAGACCCTGACGCCGTCGTGATCAGCCCCGGCCCGGGCCACCCGAAGAACGAGCGCGACGTCGGCGTCACCACTGAGGTTCTGACGTCGCTCTCGGAGACGATTCCGACGCTCGGGGTCTGTCTCGGCCTCGAAGCCGCGGTGTACGCCTACGGGGGCGAAATCGGGCACGCGCCCGAGCCGATCCACGGTAAGGCCTACCCCGTCGACCACGACGGGCGCGGGGTCTTCGCGGGGCTCGATCAGGGCTTTCAGGCCGGTCGGTACCACTCGCTCGTCGCCACTGGCGTCCCCGACTGTTTCGAGGTGTCGGCGACGACGGCGCACGCGCTGTCGGAGGAAGCGGAGACCGACGATTCGGTCACGGAGCTCGTGATGGGCGTTCGCCACCGAGAATTCCCGATTGAAGCCGTCCAGTTCCACCCCGAATCGGTGCTGACAGGCGTGGGCCACGACGTCGTGCGGAATTTTCTGGAGGAGTGCGTTTGCGAGCACCGAGCGACGAGCGCGGCGCGGCCCTGAGCAAGGGGGAGAGGTGACGAGAATGCAGGAAAGCCCGTCTATGAGTTCACGCGGACGGTTGCTGAGCTGGCTTTTGATCGACTAACTCAACCTCGGTTATGTCGGGACGACCTCTCAAACCTGCCTCCGCCATTATCTCACGCATCTCCTTGGATTCGAAGAACGCACGAGGGTCTTTGTTCTCGTCCCACTCGAAGAGGACGATAACCTCGTTTGGGTCGTCCACTGACTGGAAGACCTGATAGCCTCGTTCCCCGTGCTCAGTGCGGTAGGACTCATTATCGTGGAACGTCGATCTCCACTTCCGGAAGTCCTCTACAGGAGCTTTACCTACTAGGTATGTCATTTCCTACACCAATTATAATGTAGGATCCGAGTGTTGATAAAGATAGCGTGAACTATGACAGTGAAGGTATCTCTCGGTGGATGTCTCTTCTGAATAGACCGGTAGGCAAGTCCGCGGTACTGAGCGACTGGCGGGTGTAAAAATAGCAGAATCGGAGTATTTCAACAGAGCTGATTTTATTCGACCGGACTCACAGCACGCTGATCCCGAAAAAGGAGAGGACCAACAGCGCGCCGACGACGACCGCGGCGATGGTGACCAGCCTCCACGCGACCTTGAGGGCGATCCGGCCGACGAGAATGACGACCGCGACCGCGACGATCACGGCGAGAGCCTGACCGAGCGGTTGTGATAGCAGTCCGCCGAGTTGCATCGGTGCGACCGTCGTGGCCGAGGCGAGTAGGGACATCGTACCACTGGTATCGCCCGACGAGGGAATAAGTCTGTGGGAGATTCGTCGACGCCGGTCGAAATCGCTGGACTGTGACGGGATCGGACGAATCATACGAATTTTGGTATTTCTTTCGGTACGGATGGCTTACCCGCTCTGCCGCCCAACTGGTACTCGGGAATCAGCGCGGAAACTGTCGGGAACGACCGGCGGAGAACCCTCCTTCAGTTCGACTGAATAATCGAAGTACTGCGTCGCTGATATCGCACTGAAACTTCACTTTCACTCTGGTCTGGGTAGCTTGATATTCGTTGTGTGAGTACAAATGGTCGCAACGGCACCGCTACGCCGACGAGGGTCACGAATAAGGTATTAAATGTGATATGTATATGATGATACCCGGATACCGAAGCCTTAACCGACCCGCCGCACTCACAAGACATCGTTACAAATGACCGGAACTGAGCCACGCAGTCGATTCGAAACCGTCCGGTGTGAACGCACTGGACCGGAGGAACAGTAAATGAGTGACACGAACGTACGCGCCGGGGACCTCGAACTCCCCATCAAGCGGACCGACGGCGACACGCTCGAAGAGCGCCTCACTTCGAACGCCTACCACAACATCCTGCCCGCGCGGTACCTCCGCAAGGACGCCAACGGCGACCCCGTCGAGACGCAGGAGGAGCTCTTCCCCCGCGTCGCGAAGAACGTCGCGCTCGCGGAGGCCGTCTTCAAGGCCGAACAGCGTGACGTCGAGGTGACGGTCACGCCCGATCAGTTGAAGCCCGATCACCCGCGCCGCGACGAGCTCGCCGAGGAGGTGTTCGGGAAGGGCGTCACCGCCGCCGACGACGCCGAGACGTCGCTGTCGGTGTACAACGTCAACAAGTTCGCCTACGAAACGATCGTCTCCGAGCTCCCCGAGGGGATCCGCTCGGCGGTCGAGACCAAGCGCGAGGAGTTCGAAGAGCTGATGGCGGACCTGTCCTTCATGCCGAACTCGCCGACGCTGATGAACGCCGGCGACGAGCTCCAGCAACTCTCGGCGTGTTTCGTCGACTCCCCGGACGACGACATCGACGACATCCACCAGACCGCCAAGGAGGCCGCGCAGGTCTTCCAGAGCGGCGGCGGGATGGGCTACGCCTTCTGGCGGCTCCGTCCCTACGGCGACGCGGTCGGCTCGACCGGCGGCATCGCCTCCGGGCCGATCACCTTTATGCGGACGTACGACCAGCTCTGTGAGACGATCGCGCAGGGCGGGGCACGCCGCGGCGCGCAGATGGGCGTGATGCGCGTCTCGCATCCGGACGTCATCCAGTTCCTCCACGCGAAGAACAAAGACGTCTCGCTGGCGAACACGCTCCGGCTCAACGACCCCGACGACTTCACGCACAACTCCTTCGCGGACGCCTTAGAGGAGGCCCGCGAACTCATCGACGACGAGGGACGCGTCCCCAAGCACCTCCGGAACGCCGTGGAGGGTCACCTCTCGAACTTCAACATCTCCGTCGGCGTCACCGACGACTTCATGGAGGCGCTCTTCGCGGGCGAGGAGTTCACGTTCACGAATCCCCGAACCGAGGAGCCGCACGTCGCGACCCCCGAGACGAAGGAGCTGTATGATATGTTCGGGCTCGGCGAGCACGTCGAAGTCGGCGAAGTGCTCTCGATTCCGGCCAAAAAGCTCTGGGATCAGATCGTCGACGGCGCGCACGAGAACGGCGAGCCGGGCGTCATCTACCTCGAACGGGTGAACAAACAGCACTCCTTCGACGTCGAGGAACATCCCGAACACCGGATCCTCGCGACGAACCCCTGCGGCGAGCAGCCGCTCGAGGAGTACGAGGCCTGTAACCTCGGCCACATCAACCTCTCGACGCTCGTCGACGTCGACGCGCCCGACTGGCGCGTCTGGTACGACGAACACGGCGACGAGTACGACGAGTTCGCCGAGGCCGTCGACGCGTTCCTCGCCGAATCCATCGACTGGGAGGAGTTCGACTACCGCATCGACCGCGGAACGCACTTCCTCGAGAACGTCGTCACGATGTCGGACTTCCCCGTCCCGGAGATCGAACAGAAGGTCCGCGATATGCGGAAGATCGGTCTCGGCGTGATGGGACTGGCGCAGCTGTACATCCAGCTGGGCATCCAGTACGGCACCGAGGCGGGCAACGAGGTCGCCCGCCAGCTGATGACCCACATCAACCACACCTCGAAGTGGACCAGCCACGAACTCGCCGACGAGCGCGGCGCGTTCAACGACTGGGACGACTCGAAGTACGCCGATCCGACCGAGTACCGCGAGTGGTTCGAGCACCACACCGGCCTCGACGCCGACGAGTGGGCCGACGGCTTCTCGATCCGCAATCACAACACGACGACGGTCGCGCCGACGGGCACGACCTCGATGGTCGGCAACACGACCGGCGGCATCGAGCCCATCTACAACGTCGCCTACTACAAGAACGTCTCCGACGACGTCCAGGGCGACGAGATGCTCGTGGAGTTCGACGACTACTTCCTTCGAGTGCTAGAGGCCAACGACATCGACGTCGAAGCGGTGAAAGAGGAGGCCCAAGAGCAGATGGCCGCGAACGAGTTCGACGGCGTCTCCTCGCTGTCGACGGTCCCGGACGCCATCTCGGAGCTGTTCGTCGTCACCGGCGACCTCTCGGGCAAGCAGCACGCGGCAGTCCAGTGCGCCACCCAAGAGGGCGTCGACTCCGCCATCTCGAAGACCTGTAACTTCCCGAACTCCGCGTCGAAGGAGGACATGGACGAGGTGTACCGCTACATCTACCGCAACGGCGGCAAGGGCGTGACCGTCTACCGCGACGGGACGCGCTCGAAGCAGGTCCTCACGACCCGCGCGAAGAACGCCGACTTCGCCGACGAGGGCGAAGCGGCCGAAACGCTCGTCGAACAGATCGAGGAGGTCTTCGGCGGCGTCGAGGGATTCCTCGAGAACGAGAACGTCCAAGCGGCGCTCGACGAGGAGGTCGACCGGCTGCTGTCGGCCGCGGACGGCCAGCCCGATCTGGGCAAGAAGCGCCCGCGGCCCGACGTCCTCCACGGCGTGACCCAGCGCATCGACACAGGGTATGGAAAGCTCTACGTCAACATCAACGAGGACGAGCACGGCCAGCCGTTCGAGCTGTTCGCGAACATCGGGAACTCCGGCGGGTTCACCGCCTCCTTCACCGAGGCGCTCGCGAAGACGATCTCGACGGCCCTGCGCTCGGGCGTCGATCCGAGCGAGATCGCCAGCGAGTTGCAGGGCATCCGCAGCCCGAAAGTCGCCTGGGACAAAGGCGAGCAGATCAACTCCATCCCGGACGCCATCGGGACGGCGATGCGTCGCTACCTCGACGGCGAGATCGACAAGGGCTACCCGCAGCAGCAGAGTCTCACCGAACTCTCCGACGACGCCGACGTGAGCGCGTCGGCGGGACGCGAGACCGACGGCGGCGCGGCGGTCGACGTCGGCGACGCGAACGTGAGCCCCGACGCGGAGACGGACGACGGCACGCCGAAGGGCGGCGCACCCGACGCGACGGACGATCTCCTCGCGGCCGGCGAGAGCCCCGAGTGCCCCGAGTGCGGCAGTATGTCGCTGTACTACTCCGAGGGCTGCAAGACCTGCGAGTCCTGCGGCTGGTCGGAGTGCTGAGCGGGGACCGAACGGACACGGGGCCGGTCCCCCAACGGTGACGAGTCGACCGCGACTCACATCGACCGCGGTTCCCTTCTCGAACGCGAACCTTCTTGTCGTCGGGGAGCGCCGACTGCGACGTGAGCGACCCGAGCGAGGCGAGTGACTCCGAGAACTCTGAGGAGGGCGTCGAAGCGCTTCCGGGACGACCCTGTCCCATCTGCGAGCGGTCGATGGACCACCGCCACTGCAAGTACGTCTGCCCGGAGCACGGCGTGATCTACGACTGCAGCGACACGTTCTGGTAATCTGATACGAATATCCCGATACCCTCGAATTGAGGTATAAGAGTCTATTGGCCGTTTTTTCCAGTTACGTTCGATTTGCTTTCAGATCGGCACGAAGCGTTATATGAGTTCGGTCCGTCCATTGAGTGACAGATGTGTGGTCCGACGGCACCGCGACGAGACGTCCTGAACCGTGAGACGTAACGATGGTGAAACGAGAACAGATTCGACAGAGTAAGGAGATCCAGCGTCGGACGGGGAAGACCTTCCACCTCGCGACGCGCGTCCTCCCCGAACGCGTTCGGCACGCGACGTACGTGCTGTACGCGTTCTTCAGAGAGGCCGACGAGGTCGTCGACGCCGCCGACACGGCCCCGCCGGCCGAGCAGCGTCGCCGGCTCGAAGAACTACGTCTCCAAGCGGTCGGCCGCGAGGAGACCGACGATCCGGTCCTCGCCGCCTTCGCGGAACTCCACGAGCGGTACGACATCGCCGAATCGGACGTCGACGTGTTCGTCGACGCGATGCTCGCGGACATCGAGAAGGACCGCTACGAGACGTACGAAGAGCTAGAAGCGTACATGGACGGGTCGGCGGCGGCCGTCGGGCGGATGATGACCCAGATTATGGAGACGGCGAACGCAGAGCGCGCGCTGCCGCACGCGACGTCGTTGGGCGAGGCGTTTCAACTCTCGAACTTCCTCAGAGACGTCCGCGAGGACGTCGTCGAACGCGATCGGATCTACCTCCCAAAAGAGACGCTCGAAGCACACGGTGTGACCGAAGCACAAGTGCTGAACTTCGAGTTCGACGAGCGCTTTCGCGCGGCGATGGAATCGGAGTTACAGCGAACGGAGGCGCTCTACCGCGAGGGCGTCGAGGGTATCCGATATCTCCCCGAAGACTGCCAGTTCGCGGTGCTGTTGGCCGCCGTCCTCTACGCCGACCACCACCGCGAGATCCGCAAACTGGGCTGTGACGTCCTCTCGACGACGCCGTCGCTGTCGACGTCGCGGAAACTGCTGTTGCTCGCGAAGACCCGACTATACTGGGCGTTCGAGCGCGACCCGGTCGCCGTGTTCCGCCGGGTCAGCGTCGTCCCGTACCCCGACGAGAGCGATGCGACCCGAGGGCCCGGTCACTCGGGACCGTCGACCGATCGAACGTGGTGGCCGTGGTCCTCCGGGGCCCTCGGTCGTCGGGTCTCGGGATGGATCCGCGGGTTCACCGAATAGCGCGGCCGCCGGTCGCCGTCACGCTTAGCGGCGGACCAACGGCTCGCTCAGACTCACTGCTCCCGCTCCGTCGCCGACTCTCCACGATCGGCCCGGCCCCACGAGAGCCGCGCGGGCGGCGCGTCGAACCGGTCTGTCTTGAGGAGGCCGAAGCCGAACAGGGACGCGCAGGCGACGGGGATCCAGTTGGCGAACCACGCGTTGATCCCGCCCCAGAGGATGACGAAGGAGACGAGGTCGTCGAGCAGGAACTCGCAGTCGTCGAGTCGGTTCCGGAGCGCGCGGCGATCGTACCCCCAGTCGAGAGCGACGACGGCGAGGGTGGCCGAGAGCACCCACCCGGCGTAGTTCGACAGCGGGACGCCGTAGAACGCGCCCCCGTTCGGGTACACCCAGAAGCCGAGCGCAACGGCTCCGGGGTCGAGGACGACATCCATCGCCAGCACCACGGCGATCACCGCGAGGAGACGAACTCCGGTCCGGGCGACGCGCTCGCCCAAGAGGAGCAGACAGAGCAGATACGCGTTCATCACGAGCGGGATGAAAAAGACCGGCAGCCCGAGCGGGACGCCGGCGACGATCGGCCCGAGGTCGACCCCGTAGAAGAACTCCCCGTAGGGAACGCCGGTGTGCACGCCGAGGTACTCGATCCCGTAGGCGTACAGCGTCAGCGCGCCGACGCCCGCGGCCGCCCGGCGGTCGGTGATCGGGAGCACGCCGACGACGAGCGGCGAGCGCATCACGAGCGTCCCGAGGAGGATCAACAACCCGTTGAACGCCAGTGGATCCGGGAGGACGCCCTCGGCGCTGGCGAGCAGGAGGACGATGCCGTTGAGCGGGAAGAACACCGAGATGGTGAACCGGTTCTCGCGGACGAGTCGCTCCAGTCGGGCCTCCCACTCGGTGCGCGTCCGGGGAATCCGAGTCGTTAGCGACTCACCTGCGGGTGTGTCGCCACTTTCAGGCATAGACGAGCCTCCAGAGCCCGCCCATCGTCAAGAGCGCGCCGACGGCCGTGTTCACCAACGGATACCACCAGTACGCGCGCTCGACGTCGACGTCGGCTCGGTAGATGGCAAACACGAGCGCCGGATACGCGACGAGGAGGACACCGAGTCTGATGTCGACGAGCGCGAAGGCGAGCGCGGCGGCGAGCCAACAGACCAGACAGTACGCGAGCGTGCGCCGCTCGCCGAGGTACGTCGCCGTGGTTCGGATCCCGGCCTCGCGATCGGGTTCGATGTCGGGGATCGCCGAGAACGTGTGCATCCCCATCGTCCAGAGCCACGCGCCCGCGACCGCCGCGACCGGGGGATGCGCGCCTGCGACCGCGGCGTACGCGGCCGCGCCCGGGAGGATGTACAGCCCGTTCGAGAGCGAATCGAGAAACGGCGTCGTCTTGAAACGCAGCGGCGGCGCGGAGTACTGCAACCCGAGGAGGAAGAATCCCAGCAGGTACGGCCACGCGACGAACGGGGCGACGGCGAAGGCGGCGACGCCCGAGAGCGTCGACGCGGCGATCAGAACCGCGACGACGGAATCTCCCCGCCAGCGCGCCTCGCGTTCGTCTTTCTTCGGGTTGTCGACGTCGACATCGGCGTCGAAGACGTCGTTGACGCCGTAGAGGAAGACGTTCGCCGGGAGGAGGAAGTACGCGAACAGGCCGAGCGTCGCCGGCGTGAACAGGTCCGTAGTCGTCTCCGCGCCGTAGGCAACGCCGACCACGACGGGTCCGGCGAGGTAGAACCAAAAGCGCGGCCGCGACAGCGTCAACAGGTACCGAAGTCGTCCCGTCAGTCTCGCGGTTCGAGTGGGTGTTCTCATCGGGTCAATTCCTCTCTTCGAATCAGCTCAGCCGTTTTGACCCGCTCCGCCGTTCGGACTCGGTCCGCTGTTCGAGTGTGAGCCGTCATTCGATCAGGCGACCCGTTCGGCCATCGCCTCGGCCGTGAGTTCACCGCTGATCAGACACATCGGGACGCCGATGCCGGGCGTCGTGAACGAGCCGGTGAAGTACAGTCCCTCCACCTCCGAGGAGTGATGCGGCGGTCGGAACAGCGCCGTCTGTCGGAGCGTGTGCGCGAGCCCGAGCGCGGTCCCCCTCGTGCTGTTGTAGCGCTCGGCGAAGTCGTTCACGCAGAAGGACTCCTCGACGACGATCCGGTCGCGGAGGTCGACGCCGGTGTTCGCCTCGATGTCGTCCAACACGAGGTCGCGGAACTCCGCGCGCAGTTCGGGCGTGTCCTCCAAGCCCGCGGCGACTGGCACGAGCGCGAAGAGGTTCGAGTGACCCTCGGGCGCGACGTCGTCGTCGGTCTCGGAGGGAACACAGAGGTAGTACGCCGGATCCTCAGGCCACGCCGGATCGTCGAAGATCCGCTCGAAGTGCTCGTCCCAGTCGGTCGGGAGGACGAGCGTGTGGTGTTCGAGCGGGTCGACGTCGCCCTCGACGCCGAGATAGAGTAAGAACGCGGAGGGCGCGTAGGTTCTGGACTCCCAGTAGTCCTCGTCGTACTGCCGTTTTTCCGGCGGGAGCAGTTCCATCTCGGTGTGTCGGTAGTCGGCGTCGCTGACGACGTAGTCGGGGTAGAACTCTTCTCTCTCCTCGGTCCGCACGACGAACGCCCCCTCACTCCCCCGGATTGCGGTGACGGGCGCGTCGGTTCGGAAGTCGACGCCGAGTTCCTCGCCGAGGGCGACGATGCCGTCGACGACGCCGCCGATACCGTTCTCGGGGTAGTACACGCCCATATTGAAGTCGACGTGGCTCATCAGGTTGTATAGCGCCGGGGTGTTCGTCGGCGCGCCGCCGAGAAACACCAGCGTATACTGCATTATCTGCTGGAGCTTCGGGTGATCGAAGTACTTCTCGACGTGGCGCTGCATCGAGCCGACGAGCGAGAGGCCGCGGGCGTGCTTCGCGACGTCCCAATCGAGGAAGTCCGAAACCGACGTACGGTCCTCGTAGACGAAGTGCTTCATCCCGACCTCGTAGTTCGTTTTCGACTTTTCGAGGTAGTCGTCGAAGCGCTCGCCCGCGCCGGGTTCGTAGGACTCGAAGACCTCCCGGTTCCGTTCGAGGTCCGGGACCATATCCACCCGGTCGCCGTCTTTGAAGAAGATCCGGTAGTGCGGGTCGAGCCGCGTGAGGTCGTAGTAATCGGAGGGTTCGTGGCGGAAGTGACCGAAGAACCGCTCGAAAACGTCCGGCATCAAGTACCACGAGGGGCCCATATCGAAGCGGAAGCCGTCGACTTCGAGCCGACTCGCGCGTCCGCCGAGCTGCTCGTTCTTTTCGAGCAGCGTCACGTCGGCACCGGCACCGGCGAGATAGCAGGCCGTCGAGAGACCGCCAAAGCCCCCGCCGATGACGACGACGTCCGCGCCGTCGACAGAGCGGAGATCCGAGAGCGCATCCATAGCGAACCAGTGGTGCGTGATCGGTATAAATCGGCTGGCCAAATCCGCCGACTGACCGAGGGAGACAGCGGAACGAGAGAGTTATTAATCTAGGATAAAGATTTCATATCGTGACGTCAATTTCTCGGCTCGGAGTCGGCGCGACGATCGGACTCGTCGGGTTGTCGGCGCTCGCGGTCGTCGTCGACGTGACGAACGCCGCAAAGCTCGTCGGCATCTCGTGGGTCGCGTTCCTCGCGATGGCGCTGGCCGCACCATTGGGCGCGAGAACGAGGAACGAGAGCGCCGGTGCGTTGGTCTGGGGCTACGGCCTCGCCGCGGGTGCGATGGTGACGAGCGCGGCGGTCTTCCTTGTGCCGCAGGCGATCGGACAGCACCCGCAGTGGGGCGGCTTCGGCGTGGCGTTCGGTCTCTTAGCGGGGTTCGCCTCCCACACGATCGGCCACCGGTTGGCACATATGGACCTCCCTATGGACCGGACGGTCGCGGAGTTGACCGCCCACGCCTTCTCGGCGGGGGCGATCATCGGAATCATCTACGGGAATATGCCGGAACTGGGGCCGCTTCTCGGCCTCGCGATCGTCTCGCACAAGGGGCCCGCCGGGTACGCCGCGGCGCGCCGCCTCGTGAACACCGGACGCGACTGGTCGGTGCTGCTGCTTCCCGCGACCGGCGTCGGCCTCGCGGGACTCGCCTCGTCGATGGTCGCGCTCCCGGCGGCCGGACCCGTTCGGGGGCTCGTCTTCGGTTTCGCCGCCGGCGTGTTCCTCCACGTCGCGATGGACTTTCTCCCGCGATGTGAGATCGGCAGCGAGATTCACGATCTCCTCGCCGTTTCCGGTGACGCGCACGCGCTCTTGGACAGACTGCGGATCCACGCCGTCGCCTCGACCTCCCTCGGCGGTCTCGTAGTCCTGCTCGCGTGGCTCGTGATCGCGTGAGTCGATCCGTGACACCCGCGGAGAACTGCGGTCACCGACACAGTAGCGAGTGCGTATTTTTCACCGCGCCCTCCGTGTCTACGGTATGAATATTCGCGCAGTTGCCTTGGCGGTCCTCGCGGGGGGCGCCGCCTTCCTCTTGACCGCGGTCGCGGTGATCGAACTGCTGCTGCCGACGATAGAGTTCTCGGTGTTCGTCGCGCTGCCAGTGGGCATCTTCGCGGGTTCTGCCGTGGCCGCGCTCGTGCTCTTCGCGTCCCGCGCCGGCGACGACGACTCGCAGACGCTTGCGAACGCGCTCGGAACGTTCGCCGCCACGTTCCTCGTCGCGTTCGCAGTCATTCTGTTCGGTGTCGGTATCGGTGCTGTCGTCGCGCTCTTCGCGGCTGTCGGGGTCGGCGTGCTCGGAGCGCTGGCCGTCTATCTACGCGGCCCAAGCGGTTCGGCGTAAAAAAAGCGATAGCTGCGTCAGCCGAGGAGGTACCGCATCCACGGATACCGTTCGATCAGCGATTCGCCGCCGATGTCGTACTGCTCGATGTAGCTGTCGAGTCCGAGGATCCGTCCGGCACCGAACGCGGCCACAGAGAGGAACACGAGCATGTACGCGAAGTCGCCGTTGATGTAGCCGTGGGAGATGTCCCAGTTCCCGAGGTAGAACAGGAGCATCATAAACGCGCCCCAGAACGCCGCGAACCGCGTCAGGACGCCGAATATGACCCCGAGTCCGATAAACACCTCTCCCCACGGGACAGCGACGTTGACGAAGTCGACGAACCACGGCGTCTCTCCCATCGCGACGAACAGGCCGGCGACCGGGCTTCCGTTCGCCGGCGGCGCGTTCTGGAGATAGCCCGCGGCGCTGAAACTCCCTGAGAGCACCTTATCGAGACCGCTCTGAAAGAACGCCAATCCGATCATCAGCCTGAGCGCGAGGATGAACCAGACGCTCAGCGTGTGTAGCTTTCCCTCCGCTGTGAACCCGGCGAGCGTGCTCCGGAGTGTGACTTCTTGGGTAGACATAGTGCACCTCAATATCGGTTACCCAACATAAAAAGGTGGATCCGTGGTTACCAGTTAGTGAAATTCATCGCATCCGGGTCATCGGTGGGCTCTGTAGTTGATATTGGTGGCCTCTGTAGTTAGCATCGGGCCCGTAGCCCTCGCGTTCTACGAACGCGGTTCGGATCGCCCTCCGTCGTTCGGCCCGAGATACCCCCACGCTTGGAGACGGTCGCCGTCGCCGCCGATCCACCGCTCGCCGATGTCGTCGCGGTAGTACATATTGGGCATCACGATGTCGTTGATCCTGCCGTACGCCTGTTCACGTGCGGCTTGCATCGTGTCGCCTTTGCCGGTCACGACGATGGGCATCCCGTTATCGCCAGCCACGCGCCACTGGCCGTCGATCTTCTTTGCGTCTTCGAGGTGAATTCCTTCGCGGCTTTCCGTCTCGAAAACCACAGCCGCGTTTCGAGAGTTCTCATCGTACGTTTTCTCATCGTCGAACGGGAACGGTGGCAGGACGATTCGAACGGCGATCTGGTAGCCGTTGTGAACTTCTAACCCGGGGTCGTTGCCGTGGGCGAGATCATAGAAGAACTGGCCAGTGGACGACTCGATTGATTCTTCCTGCAGCGCAATCGTCGGGTACCCGAACCGCGGTGTGAACTCCAGTGGGTAGATCCCGTTCTCGTTGACGATGCAGTTCAAGTCAATACTCCCGACGTAGCCCTCGTTGGCGAGCCAGTCTTCGATTTTACCAAAGGTTTCTTTGAACAATTTGTTCTGGCCCGCCCAGAACATCGACGTCCCCATCTCGCCGGTCGAGGGGCCGATGTTTCCCGGGAACAATTTCTTGTGTTCAAAGTTGAAATTGACTCGGTCAATAAACCGCTCGCCGTTGAAGAACCCGCAGATAGCGACTTCAACGCCCTCGACCTTCCGCTGGAGCTGGAAGCCCTTCATACGGTGACCCCACGCCTTCTTGTACGCCTTCAGGACATCCACCACATCACTCCCGTCGTCCTCGTTACCGACGTACAGCAAGCGCTTGACGTTCTGGACTTCGCCGAGCGGCTTGATCACGTACGGGGCGGGGTTCTCCTGAACGTGCTGGACGCCGGCATCGAAGTCGTAGAAGATGTGGTGGTCGACGGTATTCACACCGTGGTCTTCGAGAATCTCCATCGCGTACCCCCGATCCTCTTCGAGGTGATCGGTGTTTGGCGTCCCGGCGACGACGGCGTTCCCGTCCTCACGAAGTTCCTCAGCGAGCGCGCCAGTACCAATGTCGGAGCCGACCCAGATGTCGTCGAAAATGATGACGTCCGCCCACTCGACTTCGGCGCGCCAGTCGTCGGTTTTCGGGACGAACCCGTCGCCGATTTCTCTGTCGCGCTCGGACTCGATGTAGTACTTCACGTCGTGGCCCTCGCGGTGGATCTGCCACGCGAGGTCGGTGATCAGCGCCGCGTCGGCGGAGACAAACAGGAACCGCTGTCGATCCATACGTCCCCGTCGGACGGGGATGACTTGAGTGGAGGACCCGGCTGCGTCCGGCTGTCGTCGCAAGCGGCCGATCGAACGAGGGGTCTGGTGTGGTGGATTTTTGGTGTCCGCACACGGGAAACAACGTATGACAACCTACGTCCTCGCGACGAACCACGTCGACACGAGCGCGCGACTCTGCGATTACCTCGTCGACCGGATCTCCGGCAGCGACGAGATCCACGCAGTGAACTCACAGCGCGGCGGCGACAAGACCGACGTCGGTGATATCCGCGACGGGGAGGAGGCGCTCAACGTCGTCTCCTCGCGGCTCGGAGGCATCGCGACGGTCGAGACCCACCAGTTCGTCCGCGGTAACGACCCCTACGAGGACGTCCTCGAACAGGCCGAGAAGATCGACGCCGACGAGATCGCTATCGGCATCAGAAAGCGGAACCCGACCGCGAAGGTCGTCTTCGGCAGCACCGCCCAGCGCATCCTGCTGCACTCGAACCGGCCGATGGTCGTCGTTCCGCTCGAAGACGTCGAGTGAGCGAGGGGACAGCGCACTGACGCTACGCTGCGGAATCCAGCACCGCGTCGGCGAGCAGCGGGACGAACGTCCCGACGTCGGTCACCATCCCGATCGCCTGCGAACTGCCGCGGTCGAGCAGTTGCGTCACCGTCGCGGGGTTGATATCGACGCAGACGACCTTCGTCGTCGACGGGAGGCAGTTGCCGACCGCGACCGAGTGCAGCAGCGAGGAGAGAAGCAGCACGAGGTCGGCCTCCCGGGCCTGCTCGCGGATCGCCTCTTGCGCCTCGACCGCGTCAGTGATCGTGTCCGGCAGCGGTCCGTCGTCGCGGATCGACCCCGCGAGCACGTAGGGCACGTCGTTCTCGACGCACTCGTACATCACGCCCTCGGTGACGATTCCCTCCGCGACCGCCGGTTCGATGCCGCCGGCGCGGATGATCTCGCTGATCGCATAGATGTGGTGTTTGTGGCCCTTTCGGGGGTGTTCCATCGTCTCCATATCCATTCCCAGCGACGTCCCGTAGAGGCCGTGCTCGATGTCGTGGGTGGCGAAGCCGTTGCCCGCCGAGAGCAGATCGACATAGCCCTCGCGGATCAGTCGGGCGAGGTCGTCGCCGCCGCCCGCGTGGATGACCGCCGGACCGGCGACGACCAGCACCGACTCGTCCCGCTCTTCGGTCGCGACGATCGCGTCGGCGACCTCCCGGATCAGCGACTCGGAGGGCCGTTCCGAGGAGACGCCGCCCTGCATAAAGCCGAACGGGCCGGAGGAATCGCGGGGCCGGTCCGGCGGCTTGACGCGGATGCCCGCCTCGTCGGTGACGACGAGGTCGCCCTCGCGGATCGCGTTCAGGACTTTCGTGTACGCCCGGGCGTCGGTATTGTCACCCGCCGATTGCTCGACCACGATCGCGCAGTCCATCTCGATGTGCTCGACGGGGATCCACTCGCCGTCGTATCTGATCTCCGTCGGGTGGTTCGTCGTCGAGTAGAAGCCCTGTGGGACGACTTGATCCGCCGGGGCGGGCTCGACCCGCGCGTCGACGGGATCCGCGAGGTTCGCGCCATTTTGGTGCAGTTCGTGGAGGATCTCCCGGAGCGACCGCTCGTCGTCGGCGCTGACGGTCATCCGGCAGTACGACGTCTCGTCTTTGTGCCGCCCGACGTCGAACGTCTCGATCTCGAAGCTGCCGCCGAAGTCCATCACGATCCCGAAGGCGCGCTGGAGCGTCCCCGAATCGATGATGTGGCCCTCGAGTTCGACGGTTCGCGTGAGGCTCATTTCCCATAGTCCGTTCGGGGGCTAAAAGACGGTTGCGCCGACCGGGTCCCGGAATCGCCATCACCCAACGGGACGTCGGCTCGCTACCGCCCGACGGGGTCTCGAAACCGCTACCGCTCCACGACCGCATCGACGAACGCGAGACCGTGCCCGATCGCCTGCTCGAACCCCGTGCCCTCGTAGAGGTCGAAGTGGCCCGCGGGGAGGCGGACCAGCGTCGCGTCGGCGAGCGCGTCGCTCGCGGCTTCGACCGACTCGATCGGGACCACGTCGTCGCGCGTGCCGCCGACGAACAGAACGGGGCAGGAGAGTCGCTCGCGGTCCTCGTCGGTCGTGTGGCGGGCCAGCGCGAGGAGCGTTCGCGCCGGGGTACGGTTCTCCCAGTCGTCGTCAGCGAGGTCGCGATAGGCGCGGTCCGCGCTCGGCGTCGACACGAGTGCGAGGCCGCTATCACCCTCGCCGTCGTCGACGACAGAGACCGTGTGCGGGCCGCGGATGCGGGACTGCAGCAGGTCGCGGACGCCCGCGAGCGTCCCCCGAGCGAAGAAGCCGAGCCCCCGTTCGCGGAGGAACGCGCGCCCGGAGAGGATCGGTGTCTGCGAAACGACCGCGGTGACCCGCGGATCGTCGGCGGCGACGTCGAGGACGGTCCCGCCCGCGAGGTCGACGCCCCAGAGGATGAGACGGTCGGTAGCGACGTCACTCCGACCGCGCAGTCCCGCGAGCGCGGCTTCCCAGTCGGCGCGCTGCCGGGACGGCGAGAGGAGGTTTCGCGGCTCGCCGTCGCTGCCGCCCGAATTCCGCTCGTCGAAGTGGAATACCGCGTACCCCGCCGCGGCGAGGTGTTCCGCGAAGCGATCGAGGCCCGCGCCCTCGGCTCCGATCGGGCCGCCACCGAGGACGATCAGCGCGGGGTCGGCGGGGCGGTCCGGTCGGTAGAGCCGTCCGACGCAGCGCTCGCCGCCGCTGCGGAACGTCAGTTTCACCGTCGAAAAGTCGTATCTCGATGGTCTCCGACGACGATCCGAGTTGCGATCCGCGTCTCGGTCGTCGGATTCGGGACGTCGAACCGTCACCGTCGATCCCCCGAGAGCGTCGCGATGACCCGTTCGGAGAACTCCTCGCCGCTGATGTCGTAGTCGACGTACTGCCGGAACCACTCGGCCTCCGCGTGCCACGTCCCTTGGACATCGTCCTCGTGGCGAAGCACCGTCGCCTCGACGCGCTTCGGGTTCCACTCGTCGTGCTCTATGGCCTCGACGAACGTGCGGAGCGCCCGACCCATCTCTTGGTGGTTCACCGAGACGTCGGGAAAGGTGGTGAGATAGACCAACTCGACGACCTCACCGCTCGGATCGATCGACTCGACGTTGATCCCGTTGGACCGGAGGTCGCCTTCGAGTCCCGAGATGACGTCGTTCATACCGGCCCTTCAATCCGGAGCGAGTAAACAGTTGCCGCGGCGGATAACTCGGGGAGACATTCCGCGCGTTGAGACGACCTCTCGTTCACGGGTGCTTCCGTGAGTCCGTATCTCGATCGTGTTCGCAATCCCGACCGGTGGTTCATCGTCACCGACCGGGCGACGAATCAAGGCTTTTGTGTACCGAGCTATCTCCCGGACTATGGACGTGGAGATAGCCGGAAACACGGCGCTCGTGACGGCATCCAGCAGCGGGCTGGGAAAAGCCTCAGCAAGGGCTCTCGCTGCAGAAGGTGCCAACGTCGTCGTGAACGGACGAGACGAAACGCGACTCGAGACCGCGGTCGACGACATCCGCGACGCTGCTGCGGACGGTACGTCCGTTATCGGACACGCCGTCGACCTCACCGACCCGACGGCGGGCGACGCGCTCGTCGATCGAACGGTCGAGGAGTTCGGCGAGTTGGATCACCTCGTCACCTCGGCCGGGGGACCGCCGGCGATGCCGTTTCTCCAAACGAGCGATGAGGACTGGTACGACGCGTTCGACCTGCTCGTGATGAGCGTCGTTCGGACGGTCCGGGCGGCGGAGCCGCATCTCCGTGAGAGCGCGTGCGGAACGGTCGTGACGATCGGCTCGCTGCGCGTCAAAGAGGCGACAGACAACCTCGTGCTCTCGAACGCGGTCCGTTCGGGGGTTATCGGCCTAGAGAAGACCCTCTCGAAGGAGTTCGCGCCGGACGTTCGAACGAATGCCGTTCTCCCGGGAACGCACAGAACACCTCGGGTAGAAAAACGCGTCGAAGACGGCGTTACCGACGGCAGATACGACTCGTTCGCGGCCGGACTGGAAGCACGCGCGAGCAATATCCCACTCGGCCGCCTCGGAGACCCGGACCGGTTTGGCCAAACCGTCGCGTTCCTCTCCTCGCCAGCGTCGTCGTTTATCTCGGGTGCCGCCGTGCCCGTCGACGGGGGAGAGAGCGCCTCGACGACGTGAACGGCACGCTCACTCGACATCTACTTGAAGGCCATCACGCGCGAACCTGACGTCGCCGTCGTAGCGCGAGCGGATCGAGTCGAGCATCTCCTCGTGGCGGCCCTCGGTGTGTGGGTAGAGGTGAGTGAGGTAGACGCGACCGATGTCGTGACCCGCCAAGACGTCGCCCAGTTGCGACGGAGTCGGGTGGTTCGAGACGTCGACGTCGTCGGGGAACGAGCAGTCGTGAGCGAGGACGGCCGCGCCGTCGGCGAAGTTCGCGAGACTCGCTTCGGCCTCGCCGTCTCCGGAGAAGACGATGTCGCCCGCGGACCCGCCGGCGTCGGGATCCGAAAACCGGTAGGCCAGACAGTCCATCGAATGCGTCATTTCGGTCGCAGACACGTCGAACCCCGCCACCGAGAAGTCGGTCGGGCCGACTTCACGGACGCTCAGGTCGACGCGCCCGTCGAGGTAATCGTGGACGGACAGCAGGCCGTCGAGGAGGGATTTCGTCCCTAGGGGGCCGACGACTTCGAGGTGTTCCTCGCCGGCCAGCCAGCGCGCCTTCAAAAGCGGGAGCAGGTCGGCGAGGTGATCGAGGTGGTGGTGCGTGAGGAGCACGGTCGAGACGCCCTCGTAGCCGACGTCGGTTCCGGCGAGTCGGTGGAGGACGCCGCTGCCGCAGTCGACGAGGAGGGCTCGGTCCGCGCTTTCGAGGAGCAGGCCGGCTTGGACGCGGTCGGGAACGGGCATCGCGCTGCCGGTCCCGAGGAAGGTCAGGCGCATACGGTTCCGTAGACGACGCTGGTCGAAAACCGTTCGGGCGAATCGAGGTGGGCCTCCGGCGACCGGGACGCCGCTCCGACGGACCGCCGTGCGGACGTTTATATACGAACGGGCGGCCACAGCCCCCGTGACGTAGACACGACCCCGCGTCGGGCCGCGGTTGCCTGGCACGCCGACGTGGGAACGAGCGGGTGCGGCGTCGAGGAGGCCGCGCGTCGCCGATGTGGGTGCCAGCTGTTCGCCACGACACGCCGGGGAGAACCATCTGCCGTGTGGGGATCCGCCTCCGTTGAAGAGGGACGGTCTTCGGAGTGGTACGTCGGAAGCGGGCAGAACCCACTTATCCGTCCGCTCCTACCTCCACACGATGCCGCCGACCGGGCGCGAACTGCTCCGACGAGTCGCCGACGACGCAGCGGCGGCCGACGCCGGTGACGAGACTGCCGACAGCGGCGCAGCCGTTGCACTCGAAACCGACCCGTTCGAGTTCGATCCCGACGCCGTCGACATCGCCGACGACGACGTGCTCGATCGCCTCGAACCGGCCGTTCGAGAGTGGTGGGTCGAAGAGTTCGGCCGCTACGTCGACCAGAACGGCGGGTTCTTCACGCCGCCGCAGCGCGAGGCGATCCCGCTCGTCGACGAGGGCGAGAACGCGCTCGTCTGTGCGCCGACCGGGAGCGGGAAGACGCTTTCGAGCTTCACCGCGATCTTGAACGAGCTGTTTCGGCGCGGTCGAGAGCGCGAGGACGGCCTCGACAACTCGGTGTACTGCCTGTACGTCTCGCCGCTGAAATCGCTCGCGAACGACATCCACCGCAACCTCACGGTTCCCCTAGAGGGGATCGAATCGCGGATGGACGAGCGAAGCGAGGCCGTCGAGGTACGGCACGCGATCCGGCACGGCGACACCGAGTCGAGCGAGCGCCAGCGGATGCTCGAGGAGACGCCGCACATCCTCAACACGACGCCGGAGACGCTCGCGATCCTCCTGAACGCACCGAAGTTCAGAGAGAAGCTCCGAACGGTCGAGTACGTCGTCGTCGACGAGATTCACAGCCTCGCGGCCAACAAGCGCGGGACGCACCTGTCGGTCTCCTTAGAGCGCCTCGAAGCGCTCACCGAGGCGTCGCCGACGCGGATCGGCTGCTCGGCGACGGTCGAGCCGCTCTCGGAGATGGCCGAGTTCCTCGTCGGGCGCGACGGGGACGGAGACCCTCGGGACTGCGAAATCGTCGACACGCGGTTCGTCCGCGACTTCGATCTCCGACTCGAGTGTCCGACCGACGACCTGATCCACACGCCGCGGTCGACGATTCAATCGGGCTTTTACGACCGGTTGCACGAGCTGATCGCCTCCCACGAGAACACGCTTGTCTTCACGAACACCCGGTCGGGTGCAGAGCGCGTGCTCGAAACCCTACGGGAGCGCTTCGACGACTACGACGACGCCAACTCCGGCTGTCACCACGGCAGCCTCTCGAAGGAGCGACGGCAGGCCGTCGAGGAGGGGTTGAAAGACGGCTCCTTGGACGTCGTCACGACCTCGACGAGCCTCGAGTTGGGTATCGATATGCCGCATCTCGACCTCGTGGTGCAAGTCGGCTCTCCCAAATCGGTCGCGTCGCTGTTGCAACGCGTCGGCCGCGCGGGACACAGTCTGGGACAAACCGTCGAGGGGCGGGTGATCGCGCTCGACCGCGACGAACTCGTCGAGTGCGCGGTGATGCTTCGAAAGGCCGAAGACGGCTTCGTCGACCGGGTGTTCGTGCCCGAGAACGCCCACGACGTCGCCGCCCAGCACGTCTACGGGATGACCATCAACGACGTGCGCAGGGAGGCCGACGTGCTCGCGACGCTCCGCCGGGCGTACCCGTATCGGAATTACACCGACGGCGACTGGGAGCGGCTGCTCCGGTATCTCACCGCCGACTACGACGGTCTCGAAGAGAAGAACGTCTACGCGAAAGTCTGGCGCGACACCAACGATGCGCCCGACGGCGAGCACCACTACGGCGACTTCGCCGTCGGCGAGCCGCTGCTCGGCAAGCGCGGCCGACTCGCCCGCGTGATCTACATGACGAACATCGGGACGATCCCGGATTCGTTCACCTGCGACGTGGTCGTCCGGCAGAGCGACGAGTGGGTCGGCACGCTCGACGAGGACTACCTCGACACGCTGGAGAAAGGCGACGTGTTCGTCCTCGGCGGCGAGCGGTTCGCCTACCGCTACCGGCGCGGCTCGAAGGTGTACGTCGATCGGACGAGCAAGGAGGCGACGGTCCCCTCGTGGTTTTCCGAACGGCTGCCGCTGTCGTACGACCTCGGCCGCGAGATCGGCTCGTTTCAAGCGGAACTCCTTGACCAACTCGATTCGGGCGGTCCCCCCGCTGTCCGCGAGTGGCTCCGGGCGTTCCCGATCGACGAGAACGCCGTGCGCGCGATCACGCGCCTGTTCGACGAGCAGCGTCGCTATTGCGGCCCCGAGAGCGTCGCAACCGACGAGCGGCTCGTCGTCGAGGAGACGCTCGATCGGGAGACGTACCGAAGGAAGTTCTACGTGCACTCGACCTTCGGGCGGCGGTTCAACGACGGGCTCTCGCGACTCGTCGCCGCACGCTGTGCGAACCGCTCGAATACCAACGTCCAGATTGCGGTCGCGGACAACGGATTTTCACTCTCTATGCCGCTGAATCGGAAGGTCGACGTCGCGGGCGTGCTCGCCGACCTCGACTCCGAAACGGTCCGAGACGACCTGCGCGATGCGCTCGCGGAGACGGACCTGCTCAAGCGCTACTTCCGGATCAACGCCACCCGCGCGCTGATGATCTTAAAGCGGTACAAGGGCTACGAGAAGTCGGCGGCCCAACAGCAGGTCTCCGCGGAGATGCTGCTGTCGTTCGCCGACGAACTCGACGAGTTCGCGGTGATGGAGGAGACCTATCGGGAGATCGTCGAGGACAAACTGAACGTCGCGGCCGTCGAGCGCGCGCTCGCGGGGATCGACGCCGGCGACGTCGAGGTCGTCTCGAAACGGGTGGACTCGCCGACGCCCCGGGCCTTCGGCCTCGCGACGCTGCTCGCCAGCGACGTCGTGCTCGCCGAGGACGAGAGCGCCGTGTTGCGGGAGTTCCACGAGCGCGTGATGGAGTCGATCGATGGCGAGGGCGACTCGGCGTAGCGTTCGACGCGTACGCCGCCTACCGCCGCGCCCACGACAACAGTCGCGCGTAGAACGGATCTGAGGCGAGCGCGTCGGCGTCGCCGACGAGCGCGAGGGACTTCTTCGCCCGGGTCAGTGCGACGTTGATGCGGCGGTAGTCCTCGAATATCGGCCCGTCGAGCGAGCCGGTCGCGACGAACGAGACGACGATCACCTCTTTGGCCGATCCTTGGAAGCGATCGACGGTGTCGACGGTCACGTCCGTCCGCCGGGAGATCTCGGCTACCTGTGCGCGGAACGGCGCGATGACGCCGATGTCGTCGAGGTCGACCCCCGCCGCGACGTACGCCTCGACGATCTCGGCGACCCGATCGGCCTCCGCGGGGTTGGTGTTGCCGATGCGCTCGCCACCGGGATCGACGAAGGCGACGGGGTCGCGGAGTTCGGTCGGCAAGGCAGATTCGTCGACACCCAGATCCGAGAGCCGTTGGCCCGCGACCGCGCCGGTCGCCGGTCTGAGCGCGCCGTCGTAGAACTCCGTCGAGGAGAAGGCCTGGATTCGCTGGCTCATCCGGTACTGTCGGTCAAGCAGGACAGACGCGTCGGGGTGGGATTCGATGAGGCGCTCGAAAAGCGACGTCTGGAGGTCGTTCTCGGCTCGCGGCTTCGCCGCTCGCTCGCCGCTCGCTGATTCCGGGGCGCTCTGCGCCCCGCCCGCTCTCACGACGGGCGGAAGTTGCTCGTGGTCGCCGACGAGGACGAACCGCTCGGCGAGTCCGACGGCCGCGAGCGTCCCCGGCTCGGTGAGCTGTGAGGCCTCGTCGACGAGCGCGACGTCGAACGCCTGCTCGCGCATCACGCGCGAGCCGCAGGCAGCCGTGGTGGCGGCTACCACCGACGCCTCCCGCAGCGCCGCCGCCCGCTCGTTCGGCTCGCCGCCGCGCTCCAAGCGGACGTCCAGCATGTCCTCGCGAACGCCGTTCTCGCTTCCCACGCGGACGACGTCGTCGACGCCCGCGTCGCGAACCGCCTCGAGGGCGTTATCGACCGCGCGGTTCGTAAAGGCCGAGAGCAACACGCGCTCGCCGCGGTCGACGAGCGCGCGGACGATCTGGGCGATCGTGTACGTCTTGCCGGTCCCCGGCGGCCCGTGGACGAGCGCGAAGTCCTCCGCGTCGACCGCGAGTCGGACCGCGCGGTCCTGTGCGTCGTTGTTGTCGACGTAGGTTTCTCCCGCAGATCGGTCTCCGAATCCGGGCTCTCGTCGACCGAACAGCACGTCTTTGCGGTCGGGGTCGCCCTTCAGCACGAAGTCGTGCAGCGCGGTGAGCATCCGGTCGACGCCGATCTCGGAGGGGTAGACGTCGAGCCGTCGGACCGATACTGGTTCGTCAGCGGTGACGACGACCTCCCGGCCCAACTCGCGGATCCGACACAGCTCGGCGTGCCCGGAAACCGGGTCGCCGTCGCTCGCGAGCGCGACGTCGCCCGCACGGAGTTTCGAGACGGCGGTGCCGGGCTTTCTCGCGCGCATCTCCCAGCGACCGTCATCGAGTTCGCGTCTGTCGGTCGGTTCGAGGTCGATCAGCGCCCGGTCGTCGTCGGCGCGTTCCTCGGCGGACTGCTCCCAGAGCTTGCGGTATTCGGCGTGGACCTCGCGGCGCTCGGCCTCGGTGGCGCGGTAGAATCGCTCGAAGTACTCTCGCTCCTCCTCTGGGACGGGCGAGCCGATCTTCCCCGCCTTCGACTCCTGGTCGAGTCGCCCGGAGACGACCATACAGGTGTCCTGCTCGAAGCAGTACTCACAGCGCGCGTCGGCCTCGTAGCCAGTGGGCACGGAGGAATCGAACTCCATCGCCGCGATCTCGTTGCGCGTGCGGACGACGAAGTCGAGTAAGCCGTCGCCGATCGAGAAGTCCTTCGCGGGCGAGAGATCCCCGCTCTCCTCGTTGCGTTCGAGCGCCGTGTTCTTGGTGTACAGGAGCGTCCCCGTATCGGCCGGGACGCCCCGCTCGTCGAGCACGAGCGCGTAGGCGGCGGCCTGAATCTTGTCCTGAAAACGGGGCTCGCGGTTGGTGTTCTTCCCCGTCTTGAGTTCGACCGGCGTCCCGCGGCGGAGCGCGTCCGCGCGACCCTTGATCCCGAACGTCGGCGAGATGAGCGTGTATTCGGAGCGCCAAGCGTCCTCCTCGGTCAACGTTCCCTGCTCGAGCCAGCCCTCGATCGCGGCCGCGTTGCGCCGCACCTCGTCGCGCACCTCGCCGGCGTCGTGGCCGAGCAGTCCCAACTCGAGTCCCGCTTCTTCGACCCGTTCGTCTATCGAGTCGTCGAGGTCGCGGTCCCGAAGAAGGTCGCCGAACACCTCGTGGACGATCGTCCCCTTGACGACCGGGTAGTTCAGCGGAATCCCCGAAAGCTTGTTCAAATAATACATCCGCGGGCACTGCACCCACGAGCGGATGTCGGTCACGTCGACGAGGAACCCGGGTTCGAGGACGACCCGCGAGTCGCCGGTGGTCGCGTACGTCGTCTCGCCGCGGTACTCCGAAGTGTCGACGTCGGTCGCGAGCAGCTCCATTCCGGGCTCGGCGTGCTCGACGGTGTGGGTCCACTTCCCCCAGAGTGTCAGTGTGAGCGTTTCGTCGGCCCCGTCTCCGGCCTGCTCGTCTGTCTCGTCGTCGCCCGCATCGTCGAGTGTCGTTTGGCCGCCGTTCGTCGCAGCGTCTTGGTCGTCGTTCGTCACCGAGTGATCACTCTCCGGACGGAGCGTCAACTCGGCGAGCGTCCGCGAGCCGTACTTCGTCTCCACCTCGCGCTCGTCGCCGACGTCGACGACGCGGCCGCGCAGTTTCACGTGGCGTACCTGCGCGTCGCGCGGTAAGACGCTATCGGTCGGCGCGGTTCTAGCGGTCAGGACGTGGAAAACTCAGCGACCGTTCCGCGGCGCGGGCAGGAACTCCGCCCACCAGCGGAGCAGAAACCACAACAGCACCGCGCCGACGACGAGACCGGCCGCGAAGCCCGCCGCGATCACCGCTTCGGACCCGCCGCCTTGGACGGCGATGAGCGCACCGGAGATCCCGACGAGCCCCACGAATCCGAGTTTGAGCCGTTTGCTCGCGACGTCGCGATCCTCGTCGGTGAGGCTGGGACCGACCACTCACGACACCCGCCCGTGGGATCGAATAAATGAGCTCACTGGAAGCCTCTGTCGACGCCGTCTTCCTCGACGAGTTCGTCGAGGTCCTTCGAGAGCAGTTCGTCGGCGTCGGCGAACTCGTCTGTGAGGTCGTCGAGGCGCTCCGGTCGGCCGTCGAACTCGTAGTCCATCGGGCCGAACGCCGGGCTCTCGAGGGCGTCCATCATATCGTCGAAGAAGTCCTCGGGCGTCGTCGGCGCGTCGGCGTGCACCTTCACCGCCTCTTCGAGTCGCTTCGCCATCGACTTCGCGTGGTCTTCGTCCTCGGGGGGCGACCTGACGGCGAACCGCGCGGGCTCGTCGCGTTCCTGCCGCGGCAAGAGCGGTTCGAGGTCCTCGTCGATCCGGCGGGCGACGCGGCTCCCGACGCCGCGGAGTTCGACAGGGCTCTTCGCGTACGTCTTGAGCGCGTAGACGCCCGCGTTCGGATGTCCGAGGTAGAGGTCCTCCCCGAGACCGCGGCGTCGCTCTCCCGCGACGGCCCGCCAGCCGTCGGGGTCGACGTCGGCGTCGGTCACGTCCGCGAGGATGTCCTGCCAGTCTCTGACGCGCATACGTCCGACCGTCGCCCCGAGGGAGAAAGAGTATGACGGTCGCGAGTCGGCCCCGGCCGCCTCAACACCTCGGAGCTACGGGTCGACGCGCCGAAGCCATCGCGCGGGATCGTCCAACTCGGCGCTCGTCGGGAGGTTCTCCGGACGTTCCCAGACGGCGGCCGCGGCGGTGACCCCGCGCTCGTCGGCGACGGATCGGAAGAAGCGCGCGCCGCGTTCGTACTGCCGCCGCTTGAGTCCGAGACCGAGCAATCGTCGCGCGATCCGAGCGACCGGACCGCCGCCGCGGCGTCGCGCGTCGAGTTTCGCGCGGAGATCGGCGTACTCGGCGTCGAACGCGCGGTCCATCAGCATCTCCGCGTAGCCCTCGACGGCGGTCATCGCGACGTTGAGATCGTGGAACGCCTCGCGGTCGATTCCGCCGCTCGCGAGCGTCTCCAGCCCGTCTTCCATCCGGGATTCGAGGTGTTCGGAGAGCCACGGCGCGGCTCCGAACTCCGCGGCGTGTGAGACCTCGTGGAACGCGATCCACCGGCGGAACCGCGGGTAGTCGACGTCGAGTTCCGCCGCGGCGGCGACGATGTTCGGATGGACGAAAAAGAGGCTGTGGGCCGCGTCGCCGTCGGTATCTCCGGCTCCTGCCGCAGACGACGCGTCGCCGTCGGCCAGCAAGAGCGGATCGTACTGCCCGAGGACGTGCGAGGCGAGAAACGAGAGCACGAACGACATCGACCCGGTGTTGATCACGCGCGTCGCGTTCGGGAACGCGACGCGCATCTCGGATTCGACGGGACGCATCACCCGGCGGAACGTCGCGACGTTCGCGTCGATCCAGTGGTGGCGGTTCTGCACCTCGATCGTCTCGGGGACGTCGAAGTCGAGGCCGCCCACCGATCGCAGTCGCTCGCGGGCGTCGCGTACGTCCGCTGCGTAGCCTTGACGGTCCGCGGGCGTCAACTCCAGATTCCCGGCGTCGGTCGCGCTCTTGGCGGCAGTCGCGACGGCCTCCCAGTCGATGTACCCGGGGCGGCCATCGCCGCTCTCAGACGCCCCGGCGATCGCGCGAACGCTCCGAAAGAGGTCCATACGGTGTGGTTGGGTCCGGTACGCAAAACCCTTGTTCCGACGGTCGAATGCGGCGAACTCCGTTACGCCGCGCAAATATCCGTTCCTACGCCGCGCAGTTGTTCGGTCCCAACTCGACCTCGGTCGCCTCGCTCTCGTCGAGTTCGAGCCGTCCGCGGTTCACGTCGATGACGAGCCGGTAGTTCGGCGGCTTCTCGTTGCTGTCGCCGGTGAGCCGCTCGACGAACGCCGGCTCGTCGAGGACGAGCAGGTCGAGTTGCGATCGGAGCTCGCCGAGCGTGGCCGAGATCAGCTTGCCGGGCGCACCGACGCCGAAGCGGCCGTCGGCGTCGACGGAGACGTGTCCCGGGAGGACGACCACGTCCTCAGAGAGCGAACCGTACCGCTCGTGGAGCGTCTCGTAGAGCAACCTCGCGCCGCGTTCTGCGCCCCCTTCGCCGAACTCCAGTTCCGTGCGGCCGACGGACTCGACGAACAGCGTGTCCGCCGAGAGGAGGTACGTCCCGTCGACGAGCAGGTTCACGAGCTCGGTGGTGTGCCCCGGGGCGGCGAGAACCGTGAGATCGATATCGCCGACCGAGAGCGTGTCCCCGTCGGCGATCGGCTCGTACTCGAACGCGACACCGCGCTCGTCGGCGTCGGCGCTCAGGTAGTAGGGGACAGAGAGACGCTCGGCCAGCGCGCGGCCGCCGGAGACGTGGTCGGCGTGGACGTGCGTGTCGAGGACGCCCGTGATCACCAGCCCGTTGTCGGCGGCGACGAGCTCGAACTCGTGGTGCTGGCGCGTCGGATCGACGACGAGCGCCTCCCCCGCGCGCTCGTCGCCGACGACGTAGCCCAGACAGCCCTTCGCGCGTCGCTGGATCTGCGCGACGAACAGGTCCCCGTCGGTCTCGACCTCGACGACGTCGTAGAGCTTGCTCCAGTCTTCCATCCCGCCTTTGACGACTTGGACGTCGTCGTAGCCGCGCGTCGACAGCTCGATGCCGAACGAGGTCGAGGAGAGACCCTTCCCGCAGATAGTGGCGACTCGCTTCCCGTCGACGATGTCGTCGACATCGTCCCAGCCGAGGTTCGCGCCGAGCCCCTCGACCGGGTGATAGGGGACGTTTATCGCCCCCGGGACGTGCCACGCCTCAAAACTCTCCGGCGGGCGGGTATCGATGACTGTGAGGTCTTCGCCGGCGTCGAGCGCCGCAGCGAGTTCTGCGACGGTGAGTTGATCGAGGAGTTTCGGCATACGCACAGTTATGGGATAGACGCGAATAACCGTTTGGCTGGCTCGGAACTGTGGTCGTCGGATCGAGGTGACCGTCGGACTCAACGACGGTCACGGGACGAGTGCGTCGCTGTCAGAGCGTGGTCTGGTATGGAGCGAGAAAAGTCTCTGCGGACGTCGAATGTCGTTAGATCTCGTCCTCGAAGTCTTCGAGGGCGTAGACGGTGTCGGTGCCGCGGCGGTCGAGCGTCTCGTTGGCGAGCAGCCAGTAGACGACCGACAGCGCGCGTCGACCCTTGTTATTCGTCGGGACGACGAGGTCGACGTTGCTGGTCTGGTTGTTCGAGTCGCACATCGCGATGACGGGAATGCCGACCGTGATGGCCTCCTTCACCGCTTGGGCGTCACCGATCGGGTCGGTGACGACGACGACGTCGGGCTCGATGTAGCCGGCGTAGTCGGGGTTCGTCAGCGTGCCCGGGATGAACCGGCCGGTGCGAGCGCGCGCGCCGACTGCGTCGGCGAACTTCGTCGCCGGGAAGCGGCCGTACTGCCGCGAGCTCGTGACCAGGATCTGCTCGGGGTCGTAGTTCGCGAGGAAGTCCGCGGCCGTCCGGATCCGCGAGTCGGTCTGGCTGACGTCCAGCACGTACAGCCCGTCGTCGCGGACGCGGTGGATGAACCGCTCCATGTCCTCGGTCTTCTGCTGGGTCCCGATGTGGACGCCCGCAGAGAGGTAGTCCTCGACGGGGATGAGGAGGTCTGCCTCGTCGTCGGGCATCACGTCCTCGTCGAACGTCGGCTCGGGGTCTGCTTCGGCCTCGGCAGCCTCGTCGGCGGCCGCGCCGTCGTCGGCGTCGACCTCCTCGGCGGCCTCGGCGACCGGTTCGGTCGTCTCAGCGTCGGCCTCGGTCGCTTCGACGTCTTCGGCGGCCGCCTCGGCCACCTCGGAATCGTCGTCGACGACTTCGACCGCGTCGTTGTCGTTCTCAGTCATACTGCGTCGTCCGCGATGCGGATGAGTTCGTTGAGTTTGGCGGTTCGCTCGCCTTGGACCGTACCGGTCTTGATGAAACCGGCGTCGGTGGCGACGGCGAGGTGTGCGATGGTGGTGTCCTCGGTCTCGCCCGAGCGGTGAGAGATGACCGTCTCGTAGCCGTTCTCGGTCGCCAGTTCGATCGCGTCGAAGGCGTCCGACAGCGAGCCGATCTGGTTGGGCTTGATGAGGATCGAGTTGGCGGCGTCGGCGTCGATGCCCGCCTGCAGGCGCTCGACGTTCGTCACGAAGAGGTCGTCGCCGCAGACCAGCGTCTGGTCGCCGACGCGCGCTGTGAGTTCCGCGAAGCCTTCGTAGTCGTCCTCGTCGAGGGGGTCCTCGACGTAGACGAGGTCGTACTCGGTGACCATCTCTGCGACGTAGTCGACCTGTTCGGCGGTCGATTTGACTTCGTCGCCGTAGACGTAGCCGTCTTCGTCGGCGTCGTAGAGTTCGGCGGCGGCCATATCCAGACCGAAGCCGATCTCGAAGCCGAGTTCGTCGCTCACGTCGTCCACGGCTTCGTCGACGACCTCGAACGCTTCCGCGTCCGAAATCGGCGGGGCCCACGCGCCCTCGTCGCCCTTCGCCGCGGGAACACCGCGGTCGTCGAGGATCTCGGAGATGCGCGCGTGGACGGCCGCGTTCGCGAAGACGGCCTCGGAGACGCTCGGTGCGCCGACGGGCGCGGCGAGGAACTCCTGGATGTGGGTCGCCTCCTTGGCGTGCTCGCCGCCGCCGACGACGTTACCGAGGGGTGTCGGGAACGACTCCCCACGGAAGGTACCTCCTAAATGCTGGTACAGCGGCGCGCCGAGGACGTCAGCTCCGGCCTTCGCGGCCGCCATCGAGATGGCGACGGCGCTGTTCGCGCCGATCTGCGAGAAGTTGTCGGAGCCGTCCGCAGCGTGCAGAGCGGCGTCGACCTCGCGCTGGTTTCCGGCGTAGACCTCGCCGACGAGTCGCGGGAGCGCGTGCTCTCGGGCCGCGGCGATGGCCTCCGCGGGATCGAGTTCGATCGCCTCGTACTCGCCAGTGCTCGCCCCGCTTGGGGCTGCCGCGCGGCCGAAGCCGCCCGACTCGGTCAGGACGTCGGCCTCGACGGTCGGGTTCCCCCGCGAGTCGAGGATGCGACGGAGCGAGACGTTCGCGATACGCGTCATCTCAGTTCCCCTCTCGCTTGACCGTGAACGGGAGGACCCCGGCGTCGTACTCCTCGGCGGCGACCAGGATCGGTTCCGACTGGTCGGTGTCGACGAGGACGGGCGCGCCGTAAGATACCTGCAGCGCTCGTGCGCCGAGGATTCGGGCCTTCTCGTACCGGTTGTACTGTGTTTTTCCGCTCATTGGTAGGGGGCGACGACGTCGACGAGGTCCTTGTGCGACACCATCATCCGTCGGCAGCAGTGCCGATTGACACCGAGGTCGTCGAGCACTGCGGCGGGGTCCTCATCGCCCTCGCGGGCGCGCTCTTTGAACTCGTCCCAGTGCTCGCCGACGACGTTGCCGCAGGTGAAACACCGGACGGGTATCATCATAGTTGGATCACCTCAGCGGTAGGACTTCTGATAGCGCGCTCTCGCGCCCGGTCCGCCCCACTTCTTGGACTCGGACTGACGCACGTCGTTGACGAGCAGCGAGCGGTCGAACTCCATGTACGCGTCGCGGAGTTCGGCGTCGTTGAGGTGCTGAACCAGCCCGCGGGCGATCGCCGTCCGCGCGGCGTCGGCCTGTCCGGCGAAGCCGCCGCCGGAGACGCTGATGTCGATGTCGACCTGCGACCGGAGATCCTCGCCGGCGATGCGGAACGGTTCCAGCATCTTCAGGCGGGCCATCTCCGGTTCGACGAGCTCGACCGGCTGGGAGTCGATTCGGACGCGACCCTCGCCCTCGCGCACGGTGGCGCGGGCGACGGCCGTCTTCTTCTTACCAGAGGTGTTCGTTACCATGTGACTTTCGCCCCCAAGTTCTCGGATATCTCTCCGAGCGTGAGGAACTTGATGTTCGAGAGTCGATCCAGCGTGGTCTCATCGAGCGCCTCGCCGTCCTCGTCGAACGGGTTGCCCACGTAGACGCGGACGTTCGAGAGCGCTTCGCGACCGCGCTGTTTCTTGTGCGGAACCATTCCGCGCACGGCGCGCTTGAAGATGCCGTCCGGCCGCGTCGGGTAGTGCGGTCCGCGGTCCGAACCCACGTCAGCGCGCTTCTTGTACGTCGCCATCACGTCGTCCTCAGACCCCGTGATGACGGCGTCCTCGGCGTTGACGATGGCGACCGTCTCGCCGGCGATCGCCCGCTGGGCGACCTCGCTGGCGACGCGGCCGACGATGCAGTTTCGCGCGTCGACGACGACGTCGGCGTCGAACTCTGCGAGGCTCATCGGATCACCCGCACGTTGCTTCCCTCGGGGTTCTCCTCGATGGCGCGTTCGAGCGCCACGGTGTCCCCGACCTGTTCGATCTTCGTTCGAGCGGACGACGAGAAGTCGACCGCCGCGACTGTAACGTTCTTTTGCAGCGCCCCACTCCCCAGCACTTTGCCGGGGACGACGACGGTCTCGTCCTCGCGCGCGTACCGTTCGATACGCCCGAGGTTGACCTCCGCGTGGGTGCGCCGCGGCTTCTCCAGACGGTCCGCGACGTCCTGCCAGATGTTGGCACCGGACTCGCGAGAGACCGCCTTCAGCTCGGCGATGAGACTGTTGAGTCTCGGATTCGTCTTACTCATTATCTGTCTCCTGAGAGAGGTGCGACTGGCGTCGGCCAGTCGCCTGAGAGAATTCGGAGTGCAGGGAGCAGGATTTGAACCTGCGGACCCCTATGGGACAGCGCCCTGAACGCTGCGCCGTTGGCCAGACTTGGCTATCCCTGCTCGCACTCCGATCTACTGCGTGCCCCTTCAAACTCCTTTCGATCTGGCGACGCCGACCGCGCGACACCGCGATCATCGCGGCGCGAGCGACGCTCCCGGTCGTCGAAGACGACGGAGACGCCGCTGGTGCGACGGGCGAACGTCGGGCGTTGGTTGAAGGGACAGACATTGTACTATATCGCGACTTTCTCTTCGAGTTCCGCTGCGCGGTCGCCGAGCGATCCGGCGGCGCGAAGCACGAGCTCCTCGGCGGTGAACGACCCGTCTGTCTCCACGTGGAAGACGAACGCGTCTGACACGTCGCTTACCTCGACCTCTTTCCCCGGATACCGGTTCGTGAGGTCGTTGTCGAACTCGTCGGTGAGGACGAGGTCGCCGTCCGTGGCGCTCTCGTCGTCGGCGTCCGCTGCGGCCGCCTCCTCGATCACACCGCGGAGGATGTTCGGTTCTTGGGACTCGAACTCGCCGGCGTCGCCGGCGGTCTCCACGCGCTGGAGGTGTCGGTAGCCGACGGAGACACCGCCCTGATGTTTGGCGTGCGACTTCCCCCTGTCGAGGACCGCGTCGGCCTCGAACTGGAGGTGTTGGTCCTCTTTCAGCTCGATGATGGGGATGTTCTCGTCGGCCGGTTGGACGAGCGCGTCCGACGACTCGATGTCGCCGGAGTACGCCGTCGCCGGACCCTGCACGTCGAGTGCGAGGGTGACGGCGTCGCCGACCTCGAAGTCGTCGAGCGGCGTGGTCAGCGGGACGAGTCCCAGCCGAAGCCCGATCATCTCGTCGAACATAACCGAGGTGTTCTCGACGAACCGCACGGTATCGATGCTGAACGTCGGGACGTCGGCCACCATCGCTCGGCGGATGCCGTTAGCGACGGCTGGCGACGCGTCGCGGACGAGGAACCGGGCTTCCCGGTCGCCGCGTTCGATGAACTCGACCTCGAAATCGTTCGTCATTTGTGAGTCCTCAGAGTCGGCTGTTTTTCGGCGCTCGCGTTCCGTCGTGCGGGATCGGCGTGACGTCCTCGATGCGGCCGATCTCGAGTCCGGCGCGTGCCAGCGCGCGGATCGTCGCCTGCGCGCCGGGGCCGGGGCTCTTGTTGTCGTTCCCGCCCGGGCCGCGGACGCGAACGTGCAGGCCCTCGATGCCCGCCGCTTTGATCTCCTCTGCGACGGACTCGGCCATCTGCATCGCCGCGTACGGCGACGCCTCGTCGCGGTTCTGTTTCACGACCGCACCGCCGGAGGACTTCACGATCGTCTCCGCGCCGGTCAGATCCGTGACCGTGATGAGCGTGTTGTTGAACGACGCGTGGACGTGCGCGATACCCCACTTGTCTTGGGTTACTTCGGATTCGCTCATGGGTTACTCCTGCCCCTCCGCGCGCTCGGGGTGTAGCTCGTCCGCGAGCGGACTCCGCTCGTCGAACGCGATGCTGTCCTCTTCGGTGACTTCGACCGTCTTCGACGGGCGCGTGACGCGCGCGTCGTCGACGACGACGTGCCCGTGGACGATGAACTGCCGCGCCTGCTGGGGCGTACTCGCGAGCCCCTTCCGGTACGCGACGGTCTGCAGTCGGCGTTCGAGAATGTCGGTGACGTCGAGCCCGAGGACGCGACTGATGTCGTCGCCCTCCGAGAGGACGCCGTAGCGGCGGAGCCGGGTGAGGAACTCCTCGCCGGCCGCCTCGGCGGCGTCCAAGTCGCCCTGGGCGTCGCCGATGAGGCGTCGGGCCTCGCGTCGGTAGTTACGAAGCTCCGACTGGGCGCGCCAGAGCTCCTCTTTGTTCTTCAGGCCGTAGCGGCCGAGAAGGTCACCCTCTTGGACGATTCGCTCGCCTTGGAACGGGTGGTTCGGCGTCTCGTACCGCTTGGTGTTGTTTCCGGTCGCCATTGGTTATTCCTCGTCGCCTTCCTCGGCGGCGGCGGCGGCCTCCTCGGCCGCCTCCTCTTTGATCGCCTCGACGTTGACGCCGATCGTTCCCTCAGTGCGGCCGGTGGACTTCGTCCGCTGTCCGCGGACCTTCTGTCCGCGCTGGTGGCGGACGCCCTTGTAGGAGTCGATCATTTTCATGCGGTTGATGTCGTGGCGGCGCTTCTCTTCGAGGTCCGAGCCGGTCTCGTGGGTGGTCGCTCCGCTGAAGAAGTCGCTTCGGCGGTTGGCCATCCACTCGGGGACGTGTTCGTCGAAGCTCTCGACGACCTCGACGACGGAGTCGATCTCGTCGTCCTCGAGCAGACCGAACGTCGCGTGTCGGTCCACGTCCGCGGCGTCGGCAACGATGCGCGCCGTGCGCTTGCCGATTCCTTTCATGTCGCTGAGACTCCGCTCTACCGTCTTCGTTCCGTCAAGGTCGGTCTGACCGATCCGGACGAAGTATCGGAGGTCTTCCTCCTCCTCGGGAGCGTCGTCCTGTGGTTCTTCTGCACTCATGACTTGTTAGCAGTCTGGTGAGCGTTGCGGCGGGGATTCGAACCCCGGAGGCAGTGACGCCACAGAGTTAGCAACCCTGCGCCTTGGGCCAGGCTTGGCTACCGCAACGCGCGATCTTGTACTGTCGCCCTTCCGGACTCGGGAGCCGGCCTCCCTACAGCGTATTGCAGTCAGAACAACCCGTGGTTGCTACTTAAACGTCACGATAGGCCGGTCGGGTGCGAGCCGTCCGCACACCGCTCGGCGCGTCCGAACGGCGGCGGTACGGCCTGTGGCCCGTGGTACGTCACGACGTACCGGGTGTGCACCGGTTCCGACACGCTGCAATCAGTATATGGGCTTCGACGTCGAACGGTGACTTATGAGTACCGACGCTTCGACCACTGACGCGACACCGGAACGCCCCGTCGCCCTCGACAGCGAGGCTGATCTCGACGAGTTCGTCCAGTCTCACGACCGCGTCCTCGTCGACTTCTACACGGAGGGTTGTACACTCTGTGCGAGCATCGAACCCGTCGTCGGCAACGTCGCTCGCGCACACGAGGATCTCGCGGTCGCGACGATCAACCCCCGCGACGACCCGTCGCTGATCGATCGGTTCGCGATCACGAGCGCCCCGACGCTTCTGCTCTTCGAGGGCGGCGAACTCGTCGGCAGACTGGCCGACGGCTTTCAGGGCGGCGACGCGATCGATGCGTTTCTCGAATCGCCCCTCGACTGACGTTTAGAAAACGGAAACGACCCTTCAGGAGTGCGTAACGGGCGCGTCGATGTACTCGTCGTTGACGACCCACTCGCCCTCCTCTTTGATCATATACTCGC
Source organism: Halobellus sp. LT62 (assembly GCF_037031285.1). Classification (NCBI taxonomy): domain Archaea; kingdom Methanobacteriati; phylum Methanobacteriota; class Halobacteria; order Halobacteriales; family Haloferacaceae; genus Halobellus; species Halobellus salinisoli. The sequence goes on along the minus strand of NZ_JAYEZO010000002.1, from coordinate 1,044,351 downwards.
CGTAGTACGGCACCCGGTTTGCGACCGTCTCGCGGAACGTCTCGCGGATCTCCTCTCTGCTCATTTCACCCATCGGACGCAGGTCGTCGTTGCGGTTGAGACAGCCCTTTAGATAGCCCTCGTGGGTGACGCGCACGCGGTGGCAGTTCGCACAGAAGTTCGGGTTCTCGACGGGGTCGACGATCTCGACCATCCCCTCACCCACGTAGTAGCGGCGACGGTTGTGCATCTCTCTGGTTTCGACGCGATCGGCCTTCTCTTCGAGCCAGTTGTGAACGCGTTCGATGTCGATGTTCCACTCGGGACGCCCCGTCAACTCGGGCATATATTCGATGAGCTGGAGCTGGAGGCCCGGGTTCTCGGCGACGTGGTCGACCATCCCCTCGACGTAGCCCGCGGTGTGTTCGAAGACGACCATATTCAGCTTCACCGGGTCGAGTCCGGCGTCGAGTGCGGCTTCGACGCCCTCGATCACCTTGTCGTACGCGCCGGATTTGGTGATCTCCGCGAACGCCTCGCGGTCGAGCGCGTCTTGGGAAACGTTGACCCGTTCGAGACCCGCTTCTTTGAGTGCCGCCGCCCGCCCCGGCAGGAACGTCCCGTTCGTCGTGAGCGAGACCTCCATCGAGTCCGGCGTGCGCTCGATGATCTCCTCGAGGTCACCGCGCAGCATCGGCTCGCCGCCGGTGAACTTCACCTTCCCGACCCCGAACTCCGAGACCACTTCGAGGAACCGAACGACCTCGTCGGCGGTCATCTCGTCGTCCTGGGCGTCCATCGGGCCGCGGGTGTCGCCGAGCCCCTCGTTGTGACAGTAGACGCAGTCGAAGTTGCATCGGTCCGTCAGAGAGACGCGAACGCCAGACACCTCGCGCCCGAAGTCGTCTTCGAGCATTACGCGAGACTTCGTGGGGACGCAGATAAATTCGCCGTCGTTTCGGGCGGGTATGTAACCGTCTGTCATTACATCGAAGCCGAGGGGGAACCGTTGAGAAAGCGGAACAACGTTCAAAACCCTTATCGGCTGTTCTCACCGACCACCGGGTATGAACGAGGAAGCCGTCCGCGAGCGCCTCCGGTCGGTATCGGACCCCGATCTCGGCGACGACATCGTCTCGCTGGGGCTCGTCAACGCCGTCGACGTCGACGACGAGGCCGAGCGGGTCCGCATCTCGCTCGCGCTCGGCGCGCCCTACTCGCCCGCCGAAAGCGCTATCGCGGGCGACGTCCGGGACGCGCTGGCCGACACCGGCTACGACGTCGACCTCACCGCGCGAATCCCCTCGGCCGTCTCGCCGGACGAGGACGTCCTCCCGGGCGTCGAGAACGTGATCGCCGTCGCGAGCGGGAAGGGCGGCGTGGGGAAGTCGACCGTCGCGGTCAACCTCGCGGCAGGGCTCTCGAAACTCGGCGCGCGCGTCGGCCTGTTCGACGCCGACGTGTACGGACCGAACGTCCCGCGGATGGTCGCCGCCGAGGAGGCCCCGCAGGCGACGGGCGAGCAGACGATCGTCCCGCCCGAGAAGTACGGGATGAAGCTGATGTCGATGGCCTTTCTCGTCGGTGAGGACGACCCGGTCATCTGGCGCGGCCCGATGGTGCATCAGCTGCTCACCCAACTCGTCGAGGACGTCGAGTGGGGCGATCTCGACTATCTGGTCCTCGATCTGCCGCCGGGGACCGGCGACACGCAGTTGACCGTCCTCCAGACGCTGCCACTCACCGGCGCGGTGATCGTCACGACGCCGCAGGACGTCGCCATCGACGACGCGCGCAAGGGCTTGGAGATGTTCGGCAAACACGACACGAACGTCCTCGGCATCGTCGAGAACATGTCGTCGTTCCGGTGTCCCGACTGCGGTTCCGCGCACGACATCTTCGGCGCGGGCGGCGGCGAGGCGTTCGCGGCCGAAAACGACCTGCCGTTCCTCGGTTCGCTCCCGCTCGATCCCTCGGTTCGGACTGGCGGCGACGGCGGCGAGCCGGTCGTCCTCGACGAGGGCGAGACCGCCGACGCGTTCCGCGTGATGACCGAGAACGTCGCGGATATGGCTGGCGTCGTTCGACGGCGCGACGCGTCTGATCGGAACGCATCGCAGCGGTCGGGATCGCAGCGAGAGGGCTCCGCCGGTACCTCCACGGACGGCCCGTCGCCGTCGGAGCCGCACGCCGGGGAGTGAGTATGGACGCCGAACAGGACTCGCTGGCGAACCCGTTCAGTATGGACGCGTCGTGCACGAACTGCGAGGACCTCTGCGACGTCAGAACGAACGTCGTGCACGGCTACGGCGACGTCGGCGGCGAGTTCCTCTTCGTCGCGGAGCGACCGCACGCGGGGGCCGACCGGACCGGCGTCCCGTTCACCGGCGACGAGGCGGGCGAACGCCTCCAGTCGATCCTCGGCGAGCTCGGCTTCGCGCGCTCGGAGCCGGATGCCGACGAGCCCGATCTCCAAAACGTCTTTCTCACCTACCTCACGCGCTGTCGCCATCCCGATCGGCGGCCGACCGACGCGGAGATCCAGACGTGTGAGCCCTACCTGAACGCCGAGATCCGGATGATCAACCCCGAGATCATCGTTCCGATCGGTCAGCGTACGCTCGACGCGCTCGCGACTGACTACACGACGAACCGCCCCGGCGACGTCGACGTCGAGGAGGCGCACGCGACGACGATCCGCGGCCGCGGGTTCGAGCTCGTTCCGATGGTCGAACTGGAGCGTCAGACCGACGAGCAGACCGCGGCGTTCGTCGAGCACCTCCTCGAAAACATCTTTTCTCGTGACTACCGGCAGACGAAGGGTCGTCGGGGACGGTAGACCACCGATTGCCGGGCCGACGTCCCCGCGAGAACGAGAAACGCCGGGTTCAAGAGCGACGGACGCCGAAGGCGGGTATGACAGTCGTCGCCGTTCTGGTCGATCCGCCGCGTCCGGGGCACTCGCTCTCGCGGCTCGCGCAGACGAGCCCGCTCTCCGAATCGGAGGCCGCCGACCTCGTCGAGGCGATGCTGGGAGACACCCTCCGCGCCGTCGAGCGATCGGGCGGCGAACTACTCGTGAACTACCGCCCGGACGACCTGCTTCCAGAGCCGGCCGTCGACCCCGACGAGTCGCCCGAAGAGTCGATTCGAGCCGTCGCCGACGACGCGCTCGAATCGCCCGAGGCGGCCCGATTCGAGGTGCAGGTCGGCTCGTCGTTCTCCGCGCGGGCGGGAAACACCGTCACACATCTCCTGCGCGATGAGGGCGTCCAGTCCGCGGCGGTCGTCCGCGGCGACGCCCCCTTCGTGCTCCGCTCGACGATCGATTCAGCGGCGATGAAGCTCCGAACGAACGACGTGGTGCTCGGTCCGTCGACGGACGGGCGCGTCTACTTCGCGGGATTCAAAGCGCCGATCGACTTCGACGGCGCGTTCGTCTCTCCCGAGATGGAGACGCTCGTCGACCGCGCGAACGACGCCGACCGCGACGTCGGATTTATGCAGATGCAGCCGACCGTCCGGGCCGGCTCGGACCTCGCGACGCTCGTCTCGACGATCCGCTCCCGCTGGCAGGCCGGACGGGTCGTCCCCGAGCGAACGGCGGAGTTCGTCGTCGACAACGGACTGGCCGTCGTCGGCGACGCGGACGACGAACTGCGAGTGGTGCGGGACTGACCTGTCCGGGTCGATACCGACGAGACTGTCTGACGTATCAGTGATCAAGCGTTTATTATTTCGACCGTCTCGTCGCGGATTCGTCGACCGTCTTCGTGGCCTCAAACTGATTCAGTGTCGCTTTAGCGTCTCAAGGGCGGTTATTTTGGATGCAGACATCTATTTTGGATGAATTTGGGAGAGAATCCCGACAGAGTTCCAATGCTTCCCCGAGCCATTTGTGTCAGATTTCGGAAAATGCTCTTACGGATGTCGTGGCTCGAACGAAGTGGAGCAATGAATCCAACCGACAACACCGAAGATAGCAAGACCCGCCGCGGCTTCCTCGGGGCAACCGCAGCACTCGGCTCAATCGCACTCGCGGGCTGTATGGGCGACGATGGCAGCGACGACGCGATGTCGACGACCGAACAGACTGAGTCCCCCACGGCGATGCCGACCGAAGAGCCGACCGAACAGACGACGGAAGCGCCGATGCCAGCACCGGACGTCCCGATTCTCAACTACGCACTGACGTTGGAACACCTCGAAAACGCGTTCTACCGCGACGGCCTCGAGGAGTTCAGCGATGACGAGCTAATGAACGCCGACGTGCTCTCTGAGTTCGGCGACCGCATCCGGATGGAAGTCCCCGACTACCTGCGCACGGTCGGTGCCCACGAGGCCGCCCACGTCTCAGCGCTCACCGACACGGTGGAAGCCCTCAACGGAACCCCGGTAGAGGAAGGTGAGTACAATTTCGGATACACCACCCCCACAGAGTTCTTCCAAGTCGCGATGGCGCTGGAAAACACCGGCGTCGCCGCCTACGCCGGGGCGGCACCGCAAGTCGTCAACAACGACATTTTGGCCGCGGCGGCGGGGATTCACAGCGTTGAGGCGCGTCACGCGGGCTTCCTGAATATGGTCAACGGCGAAACGCCGTTCCCCGATGTCGTCGACGAGGCGCAATCCATCGACGAAGTGCTCGAAATCGCCGGACAGTTCGTCACCAGCGAAGTCGACCCGAGCGTGTACGAGACCGACGACTCGCGCCCCGAACCGGATCGGACCGTCGAGGACGATACGAGCGATCTCGACGTCCTCAACTACGCGCTGACGTTGGAGCACCTCGAAAACGCGTTCTATCGCGATGGTCTCGAGGAGTTCAGCGACGACGAACTGATGAACGCCGACGTCCTCTCGGAGTTCGGCGACCGCGTCCGGATGAACGTGCCGGATCACCTCCGAACCGTCGGCGAACACGAGGCGGCTCACGTGCAGGCGATCACTGACACCGTGAACGAACTCGGTGGGGACCCGGTCGAAGAGGCCGAGTACGACTTCGGTTACGAGACGCCGAGCGAGTTCTTCGGCGTTGCAAGAGCGCTCGAAAACACCGGCGTCGCCGCCTACAAGGGCGCGGCACCGACTGTCTCGAATGACGCCGTCTTCAACGCTGCAATCGGAATCCACAGCGTCGAAGCCCGGCACGCGAACTTCCTCAACGAACTGAACGGTATGTCACCGTTCCCCAACGGCGTCGACGAGCCGCAGACGATGGAGGAAGTCACGGAGATCGCAGGGCAGTTCATCGTTCAGAACTGATCGACCGGGGACCAACCGGTCGTGACGATACCTTTACGGTCGGGGATTTCATCGACTGCACGCAATGGAGGCCGTCCTCTGGTACGTGCTAGCCGGGACGCGAGGCGGTCCGAACCGAGTTCGTATCCTCCGCGCACTCGACGAGCGGCCCCGTAACCCGAACCAGCTCGCAGAGGAGTTGGATCTCAACTACGATACGATCCGTCACCACCTCGAGGTGATGGTCGACAACGACGTCGTGAGGGCCAGCGGCGACGACTACGGTGCGGTGTACCTCCCGTCACCGCCGGCGCGGAACCACTGGGAAACCGTCGAAACAATCATCAATCAACTCGACTCATGAACACGAACCCGATCGAGGACGACGAGACGAACACCGGGCGACCGGAGGAATTCCGATGAGCATCTGGATAGATATCGCGCGGCTGGCGACCGGGGTAAACTTGGTCTTGTTAGCCGTCCTGTTGGCGATTTGGGGACGCAATTATCACCAGTTGCGGTCCCGCCAGACGCTGGGGATGTTGGTGTTCGCACTGTTGCTGTTCGTCGAAAACGGGTTTGCCCTCTACGTGTACCTGCTCGATCCCGTCCTCAGGGTGTGGTTCAGCACCAGCGTCCCCGATCCCGCGTGGCAGGCGATGGTCGTTTTCCACATCCTAGAGGCGTTCGCAATCGGGTTTCTGACGTGGGTTACGCTTGATTAGCGGCCCACAATTGTCGAGTCGGGCGAGCGGTCGACCCGCCGAGTTCCTCGTTGGATTCCTGTCAGTGTCTATCGCGTGTTTCGAGCGAGAATCGGAGAGCGATAGCTTCAACTTTATCGGTGGTGGATGTCGAGACGCATCCCGTCGCGGGGTGACCACTACGGGTGGGATGGCAGAGCGGCCTATTGCGCCTGCCTTGAAAGCAGGTATCCTCACGGATTCCTGGGTTCAAATCCCAGTCCCACCGCATATTGTCACGAACACTCGCGAGCGCCTCGTGCGCTCGCCACTCGTGAGTGACTATTCGGTCACGAATGGGATTTGAATCAGGGAGCGTCGCGAACGCAGTGAGCAGAGCGACTGTGGTTCAAATCCCAGTCCCACCGCATTTTGCGAGGCTCACTCGCGCCGCAGCTACGTCTGCGGCGCACTCGTGAACAACTAAATCGGACACACTGGGATTTGAGCAGCGAGCGAATCTGTGATTTGCGAGTGAGTTCAAATCCCAGTCCCGCCCGCTTCCGGAGGCACTTCGCCGACAGATGCGTAACGGCTTTGCCGCGCCCTCCCAACACGCGGGTATGGACTGGCCACACGACCCCGACGGCGAGCAGGGTTCGGAGGGTAGACGCAAGTACGGCCACGCCGTGATCGCGAAGAAGATCGACGAGAACGAGGACTTCCCGCTCTCGCGCGATGAGTTCGTCGCGGAGTACGGCGACGACCCGGTTCGGCTGGACTACGAGCGCGTTGTCCCGCTCCGAGAGATCTTCGAGAACATCGAGGAAGCGGAGTTCGAGGACCTCGTCGCGATGCACAAGGCGGTCGGCCGCGCGATGCGCGAGAACGACCAGTGGTTCTACGAAGGGGCCGAGCAGTTCGTCGACGCGAACGAAGCCTGAGCGGCTCCGTCGTCGTTTCTCTCCGACAGCTACCGACTATCGCCGAGCAGTCGCTCCCACAGCGACCGCTTGCGTGCCTTTTCGGCGAGCAGCACCGAGCACTCGACGTCCTCGATGACGTCGAGGACGAGCGTCCCGCGGACGAGTCGCGAGAGCAGGCCGCGCTCGGTCGCACCGACGACGAGCATTGACGCGTCGGCGGCGTGGCGTTCGATCGCTTCCTCGACGTCCCCGGTCTCGACGATCAGGTTCGCGTCCGGAAGGCCGTTCTCGACCGCCCACTCTTCGAGGAAGGCCCGTCCGGCCTCCTCGTCGTCGGCGACGTGTAAGAGCGACACGTCGGCGTCGTACTCCTGTTGAAGCGCGCCGACGATTGCCGCGGACAGCTCCGAGTCCGGGCCGCCGGCTGTCGGGAGCAGGATCTCGGAGGGGTCGAACCCGCGGTCCTTCAGCACGAGGAAGTCACAGGGGAGCGACGACGCGAGTTCGTCGATGGCGCTCTCGGCGCGGCCCGGCGCGCCGTGGGGGTCCGGTCCCCAGCCCATCACCGTCAGGTCGGCGTCGTACGTGGTCGCGGCGTCGAAGATGCCCTCGAAGCTCTGGTGTGAGAGCACCGTGTGCGTTTCGACCGGCACGTCGAGCGTCTCCGCGTCCGCTCGGGCGCGATCGAGAAGCGAGCGCGACGCCGAGAGGTCCATCTTCTCTCGCGCCGATTCCAGCGCCGTTTGATCAGGGACCGTCTCGATGTGGACGGCGACGAGCGTGCCGTTCCGCTGTTTGGCGATCGCACTCCCGAGCGTGATTAGGTCGGTCTCGTGCTCGGGGTTCGCAAGCGGGACCATCACCCGGTAGTCGCCGCCGTCGGGTTGAACGGAGGTCGCGGCCGAGACTGCCGCGTCGGGCATCTCCTCGGAGCGGTGCAGGATGTACTTGCCGAGGATCCCTTGCTTCGTCGTTTCCCCGCGAGCGTACACGAGATACCAGACGATGGCCGCGAGAGCGATGCCGAACGACAGCAGCCGCGCGCTGGATTCGACGTACGCCAATAGCGCGAACGAAAACACGGTTCCCAGTATCGGCAACAGCGGGTACAGCGGAACCGTGAAGTCGGGCTGGTACTCCTCGGGGTTCACGTAGCGCATCGCGACGAGAGCGATGTTCAAGAGCCCGTAGATGATCAGGTGGAGTCCCGAGGCGGCCCCCGAGAGCAGCGCGATGTCGCCCACCAGAATGAAAAGTAGGATGAGGCCGCCCGTGATGGCGATCGATCGGTACGGCGTCCCGAAGCGCGGGTGGATCTCGTTCAGCGCAGGCGTCACGATCCGGTCTCGGCCCATCGCGAAGTTGATCCGGGAAGACGCGAGGATGGACGCGTTGGCGCTGGACGCAGTCGCGAGGAGCCCCCCGAACAGCAGCGCACCGCCCATCAGTGCGCCTTGGACCTGCCGACCGACTTCGACGACCGCGATCGGTTGTGTCTCGCCCGGCGCGACGTTCGTGACGAGATCGGCGATGAATCCCTGCGGGACGGCCGCACTCATCACGACGAGGACCAGCGCGTAGATCACCGTGACGAGGACGACGCTGCCGATCACCGCCCGCGGGAGGTTCTTCCCCGGATCTTTGATCTCTTCTGCGACGCTCGTGATCTGCACGAACCCGAGGTACGAGACGAAGATGAACCCGGTCGTTCCGAGCGTCTCACCGACCGTACTGGGTGCGGGGAGGTTTGCCGGATCGGCCTGCAGCGTTCCCAGAAGCGTGAACACCGCGAGGATCGCGACCAGAAGGATCACGATGATATTCTGCAGTCGTCCGGTTTCTTTCGCCCCGACGTAGTTGATCAGCACGAAGAACGCACCGCCGACGAGCGCCGCGATCGTCACCACGTCGAGTCCGATCGGACCGACTCCCAGAGTGCCGCTGACGCCGAATATCCGTGAGATGTACCGTCCGAACCCGACCATATAGAACGCGCTGGCGAACGCGAGCCCGAGCCAGTTCGCCCACCCGGCGACCGACCCGAGTAACGGCCCGAGCGCGTGGTTGACGTAGTAGTACGCGCCGCCGGATCGGGGCATCGCTGTGCCGAGTTCGCTGGCCGAGAGCGCCGTGAACATCGCGATGATGCCACCGAGCACGAAGGCGATCGAGGCGAACGAGCCGGCCCGAAGGATCGCGTCGCCGGGGAGGACGAAGATCCCCGCGCCGATCATCGTCCCGACGCCGATGGTGAGCGCGGCGAGGGGGCCGAGGTCTTTGGCGAGTTCCTCCTCTCCGCTCACGCGTCGTCACCCGTCGTTCCGCCATCGGCATCATCCATCGATCCATCGGCATCATCCGCCGTTTCGTCGGCCCCGTCATCCTCGCGGCTCGGGAGGACGACGACCGGAATCTCGCTCTCGGTGGTCAGCGTCTCGCGCGTGTCGCCGCTGAAAATGTCCCACCACGCTTTGCCCCCGCGCGGGGTGAACACGATCGCGGTCGCATCGAGATCCTCGGCCGCTTCGAGAATCGTCTCGGCGACGTCGGTCCCGTAGCGGAGGTCGGTTTCGACCTCGACGCCGGCGTCGGCTCCGGCCGTGCGAACGCGCTCGAATATCGCGTCGGCCATCTCCTCTCGCTGTTCGAGCGGCGCTTTGTCCGGCGCGCCGCCCGCCTTCTCGATCACGTGAAGTGCGGTCGCCCGCCCGCCCGCCGCGGCCACGTGCGGAAGCGCGACCGCCGCCGTCCGGGCGGCGTCGTCCTCGTTCGCGACCGGCAGTATCGGCCGGGCGAACAGGGGTTCGCTCTCAGTCATTGGTTGCGCGTGGTGGTGTCTCTCGTCCCACTGTGTCCCTGCAACCGCTGGTGTCGGTGCACCTCGTAGCGGTCGGTACCGGCGGACCGCGTGCGGGTCGAGTCCCAGTCTGAGACGGTGGTCGACTGGTGAGTCGAGGCACTCCGTGTGTAATCATACGACGGGCATAGGTCGTCATCAGGTATAGTGGTTCTCACTCAGTTCCGAGAAACGAACCGGTATGTTGCCGCTTCGTCACCTCGGAGGGTGTCGTATTTTCGTCTCGTTATCGCAGAGAGCATTCTCGTCACGTCCTGTCCTCCGAGTGAGGGCGGATCTGTTCTCGATCTGTTCTCGACGTCACACGGCTGTCACCCACGCGCGGTAGTCCTCGTCGCGTTCGTACACCTCTCTGAACACCCGATCGGCGAACGCAGCGAGGTGGTTCGCGTCCGAGCGAGCCGTGATCCGGACGTTCGTGGCCTCGGCCTCGTCAGGCGATTCGAGCTGGTCGATCCGGAACGCCGGGAAGTCGTCGACGACGTCCTTCAGGCGATCCAGTTCGTCGCCGACGACGTCGAGGTTGAACGTCTTGTCGGCGAACTGGACCCACGGCGCGGGCGAGTCCTCACCGTCGAGGTCGGGATCGTGATCGGCCTCGACCGTCGTGAACGCGCTTCCGCGCGTCCGGTGCGCTGTGATCGCCTCCGCGAACAGCTTCTGTCGCTCCCGCGAGTCGTCGGCGTCGAATCTCGTCATATCTGGCAGTTGCCGCGGTTCCTCAAGAAGCCGTCGCGCCTCGATCGACGATCCGCCGCCGTCAGCGGAGAAGCCGGTGGTGGAGAACGCGGTAGCGCGGGCGCATTTCTTCAACGTTATACGGCCGGACGCAGACTGAGGCGATATGGGCAAGCACATCTTGCTTCTCGGCCCGCCGGGTGCCGGGAAGGGAACGCAGTCGAAGCGCCTCGCCGCCGAGTTCGACCTCGAACACGTGACGACCGGGGACGCGCTCCGCGCCAACAAGGAGATGGACATCAGCGAGATGGACACCGAGTACGACACGCCGGGCGAGTACATGGACGCCGGCGAACTCGTCCCCGACGAGGTCGTCAACGCCATCGTCGAGGAGGCGCTCACGAGCGCCGACGGCTACGTCCTCGACGGCTACCCCCGGAACCTCGAACAGGCCGAGGAGCTCTCGGAGATGACCGACCTCGACGCCGTCGTCTACCTCGCAGTCGACACCGACGAACTCGTCGACAGACTGACCGGTCGCCGCGTCTGTCCGGACTGCGGGGCGAGCTATCACGTCGAGTTCGAGCCGCCCGAGGAGGAGGGCGTCTGCGATGAGTGCGGCGCGGAACTCGTCCAGCGCGACGACGACACCGAGGAGACCGTCCGCGAGCGACTCCGCGTCTACGAGGAGAACACCGCGCCCGTGATCGAGCACTACCGCGACGAAGGCGTCCTCGTCGAGGTCGATGGCGAGGGAACGCCCGAGGAAGTCTTCCAAGCGATCGTCGACGTCGTCGACGAGTAGCGAGGACCGAAGCTGATTCGAGCCGTCGACCGGTCAAAGGCTCACTGCCGGATTGGACGAGTCATCTACCGGATTGAACGAGTCATCGGTCGGACAGGACATTTTTCCGAACTGTTGACAGCGTCGAGCGACTGCCGACCGCTAGCACGCGGAGAGTAAAAGGTTCATAACCGATGGGGGGCTACCTCAGGGAAGATGCCACGAATCGAATCGAAAGTTCGCACCCTCGTCTCGAAGGACGACGAGATGCGTGAGGCCGTCGAGACGGTCCTCGATCGGACCGACGACGGCGAGAGAGACGTCACGTGGTTGGACGTGAAAGGTGATCTCACGTCCGGGCAGTGGGGCCGTCTCATCGAAAAGGAGATTCTCGTCGAGGGCGACGAAGGGTTCCGCGTGGCCGACGCCGAGGCGACTCGGGCGGGGCTCGAACCCGCGTCCACGTCGGACTCGTCGGGATCGGCCGCCGGGAGCGTCACGGAGATTCCGGACGACGACGAGTCCTCTTGGTCGAAGTACGACAAGGGCGCGGCGCTCGTCACGGTCGGCCTCTTCGTCGGCTACTCGTGGAAGCCGCTTCGGGACCTCATCGGGACCGCGATGGACGTCCCGCTCAGCCCGCTGCAGGAACTGCTTCCCTTCTACGCCGTCGTGATGATCCTCGCGCTCGCGACCGGGTTGTACTCGACGCTCCTGCAGGCGAACCTGATGGATATGGACAAGATGTCCGCGTATCAAGACCGGATGAAAGACATTCAGGAACGCCGGAAAGAGGCGAAAGAGGCGGGCGACGACGACGCCCTCGACGCCATCCAAGAGGAGCAGATGGAAGCGATGGGCGACCAACTCGGGATGTTCAAAGAGCAGTTCCGTCCGATGGTGTGGATTATGTTCTTTACCATCCCGGTGTTCCTGTGGATGTACTGGTCGATCGGCGTCGGGCAGAACGCCAGCGCGCAGGTCGCGCTGGACTCGCTCGTGCTGCCGCTCGTCGGCGAAGTCGAGTGGACGGAGTCGGTTATCGGGCCGATTCAGGCGTGGATTGTCTGGTACTTCCTCTGCTCGATGGGGTTCACGCAGATCATCCGCAAGAGCCTGAACATCGACATCTCGCCGACATCGTCCTGATCGGCCGGTCCTCGAATCTCCGGCGGCGCTTGCGACACGCGGGCCGACCGCCACGTCGCCCGCATCGACTCCCGTTGGACGAATCGCAAAGACAACCTCTTTTACTCGCCTTCCCGCAGAGGGAGTATGTTGGTAACCGTTTCTGGCCCGCCCGGGGCCGGGAAGAGTACGACCGTCACCGCCCTCGCCGAGGCGTTCGATCTCGAACACGTCAGCGGCGGGGACATCTTCCGCGCGCTCGCCGACGAGCGCGGAATGACGGCGGTGGAGTTCAATAAACTCGCCGAGGAGGACGATCAGATCGATCGCGATCTGGACAAACGACTGCGGAGCATCGCGCTCGAACGCGACGATGTGTTGCTGGAGTCGCGCCTTGCGGGGTGGCTCGCGGGCGACGCCGCCGACTTCAGACTCTGGCTCGACGCGCCGCTGTCGGTTCGCGCCGCGCGGATCGCCGACCGCGAGGACAAATCGCCCGAACGGGCGCTCGAAGAGACTCGCGAACGCGAGGAGAGCGAGGCGCTGCGCTATCGGGAGTACTACAACATCGACATCACCGATCTCTCCATCTACGATATCGCGCTCAATACGGCGCGCTGGAGCGCGGAGGACGTTCCGGACATCCTGACCGCCGCCGTGGGCGCGTACGATCCGAGCACCGACGAGGGGAAGTACCCCGTCGAAGGCGTCACCTACGACTTCTGACGATGACTGGGCCCCAACCGGCGAACGGGAGGCGGTGACGATGTCGGCACTCCGCGGTCCGCCCGGGGAGCGGTCGATCGAGGAACTGCTGTCGTTCGGGGTCGTCAACCTCGATAAACCGCCGGGACCGTCTGCACATCAAGTCTCCGCGTGGGCGCGGGATATCGCGGGCGTCGACCGCGCGGCCCACGCGGGGACGCTCGATCCGAAGGTGACCGGCTGTCTGCCGATTCTCCTCGGCGATGCGACGCGGCTCGCGCAGGTGTTTCTCGAAGGGACGAAAGAGTACGTCGCGGTCTTGGAACTCCACGGCCCCGCGCCCGCGGATCTCGATGCGGTCCTCGCGGAGTTCGAAGGCGAGATCTACCAGAAGCCGCCGAGAAAGAGCGCCGTCGCGCGTCGCCTGCGCACGCGGACGATTCACGAACTCGAACTGCTGGAGGTCCGCGAGCGGCAGGCGCTCGTCCGGATCCGCTGTGAGAGCGGCACGTACGTCCGAAAGCTCTGTCACGATCTCGGGCTCGCAGCGGGCACCGGCGCACACATGGGCGACCTCCGTCGCACCGCGACCGACCCCTTCGACGACGCCGATCTCGTCTCGACCGCGGATCTGACCGACGCGCTCGCCTTCGCTCGCGAGGGCGACGAGTCCGCCCTCCGTGAGGTCGTCGAGCCCGCCGAGCGATCGCTGAGACATCTTCCCCGACTCACCGTCGCGTTCTCCGCGGCCGAGCAGGTCGCCGAGGGCGCGCCTGTGTACGCCCCGGGGATCGTCGACGTCGACGAGGCGGTCCTCGCGGCCGACCCGGGGTCGCTCGTCGCGTGCGTCACACCTGATGGCGCAGCCGTGTGTCTCGGTCGCTTGGTCGGCGATCCGACGGCTGAATCGGGTGAGGTCGTCTCGCTCGAACGGGTCTTGGTGTAGCAACCGGAACTGGAACGGCCTTCGCAAGGCGTGCGAGTGCGTCGCTCGCACGCGTCGAAACGAAGGACTTAACGGTCACACTCGCATCCAATCGAATGCACTTCGGGACCGTGGGGTAGTGGTATCCTCTGCCGATGGGGTCGGTAGGACCTGAGTTCGACTCTCAGCGGTCCCATAATAATTCATATACAATCGATCGGAAAGCGACCGCTCTCGCCGCCACGAAACCGAGGTGGTCGTCGTGACGCCCCTCGACTTCGAGGACGAACGCGACAGCAACTCGGAAAGCTGACGTCGTGCCGACCCAGAACCTGCGCTGATCGAGCGCGTCGTCTACAACCGCTGGCTCGTGGCACTGCCGGACTCGAAGGTGACTCACGAGGTCCAACTGGAACGCGACCACGGCGTACTCACGGGCGGTTGTCGACAGCCGGAAGAGGGCGTCGACTACTCCGAGCAAGAGCGCTGCCCGGCACGGAAGTACAGTGACGATTCTGAACCGTGTGCGCATCTCTGTACGATTCGCAAAGCGCTCGTTCTGAACGACACGGCTGACGACGGAACGAGAATCCAAGTTTTCGATCGCGAAAACGCGGAGACCGCCGCGGCCGACAACGTCGACGCGGGGTGCTGCGGCGCGATCGCTGACACCGTTCGATCGGGATACCGACGAGCGGCGGGTGATCGCCTGCAACTGCTGCAGCTGCGAGGCCTCGGAGGCGCTGCTCGTCGAGACCGGTCGAACGCGACAGTGGGAGCACGACGTCTCGAATCCGTCCCACGTGCTGGAATACTGGCGAGAGGACAGCGACACGAACCCGGGGTCTGACCGACGGCGACAACACAGAGCGACGACAGCGAGGTACCGAGCGGGACGATCATCACCCGTGCGATCTGCGAGTGCATCCACCCGAACGACGCGCCGTGCAAACCGTGGGATGAGGAAGATGTCTGAGAACGGAAATTCGAAATCCAAGCGAGAAGTCGATCAGTAGAACCCGAGAGATTCGATGATGGCCGCAAATAAGGCGATGACGAGGGCAGATACGCCGATTCCGATTGCTAACTCTGAAACCATAGTTACACGATCCTTCCGAGTGAATATTCGCTCTCACTGCGGATCAAGCCCCGAATTCACCCAGTCTGTAAATTTGATAAATCGAGTGAATCACCGTTCGAATTTACACTCTGACGTGAGAGAATGCGAGCAGGAACCGCTCGTCGCGGACGGTGGTGTGAGTCTCGGAGACGGAAACTCGCGTTTCTGCGAGGGCATCGGCGGCCGACTCGACCACGCCGCAGAAGACCGCGCACTCTGCGGGGGAGGCGGCGATGGAGACGCGTGAGGTCACGACGATCTCGAAGCCGCCCGCGGTGATCGACGTCGACGTGGTCGGTGATCACGTGCTGGCGACCGCCGAGCGCGGCGACATCGCGACCGTCGTCAAGCGGCCGGTCGGAACCGACGGCGAGAAAGTAGACGAGCTGCTCGACGACGCTCCGGAGAAGATCGAGACCGTCGCGGGACCGTTCGCGGGAGGCGAGTAGGCTACCGACTTCTCACACAAATCGGAAACCCGAGCAATCGCTGCTATTCTTACTCATCGCCGAGCACGTTCTGTGAGGCGTTCAAACCCCGTCGTTTCGACCCCGAAACAGATCCATTGTGACGGGGAGATTGGCGCAATCGTCGTCTGCACTGACGACCAGCGTCTCGTCTTACTCGCGTGCCTGCGCTCTGGCGTGAGCAGCCGCGAGAGAACTGTGACCCTCAGGTGGAAGTCGCGAACAACCCCTTCGAGTCGGTGCCGATCGAAGATCGGTTCCGAGCCACTTACCGACTTTGCACATAAACCGAAACACGATGGCTCAGATGCCCTCCACAAACGACCTTCCGGCCTATCTCGCACCGTTTCCCGACCGGGTCGAGGAGGTCGCACTCCGCCTCGCGTGGGTGGTCGTCGCCGTCAATCTCGCGGGCACCGTGTTCGGATTCTGGTACTACCGGTTTCAACTCCTCAATAGTCAGCTCATAATCTGGCCCGCAGTGCCCGACAGCCCACTGGCGACGTTGTTTATGGTCGCAAGTATCGTCTCGTGGAAGGTCGGAAAGAACCGAAATTGGATTCACGCATTGGCCTTCGTCGGAAACCTGAAGTACGGCTTCTGGGTGGTCGTCGTCCAAATCGCGATCAACGACGTGTTCGCAACCGGTGATCCCTACCACTGGTTTTTACTCGTCAGTCACCTCGGGATGGGGCTACAGGCGTTCATAATCTATCGGTACGCCGAGTTCACCGTCCCAGCCGTCGGCGTCGCCACACTGTGGTTCAGCTTCAACGATGTGGTGGATTACTTCCTCCCGCTCGTGGGAGACTACCACCACACGTACTTCGGCCCGAAGCTCGTCAGTGCCGGCGATCACGGCGTCCGAGCCCACGACGTTGCTGCTGCCGCGGCTGTCGGTCTGACGGTACTCGCGACGTTTCTCGCACTCGCGATACGCGTCCGGCGGTTAGAAGAGAAAACCGACAGTCAATCCAACCGTCGCTAGGGGTGTAACACGATCTTCACGCCCGCTCCGAGCGTCGGAATCGGTCGCTCCGCGAGCGTCATCCCCTCGGCCGCTTCGCGCTTCTCTAAGACCGTCATTCGACTCTCGGCTGCCATCGTTGTCCGCGCTTCGAATGAGCCGCAATTACCTTTTCGGGCCGAATGGGTGACAGAATATATCACCATAACGACAGAAAGTTAACGACAGTATAATACTGGGTCGGGGTCGCTGTAGCCATATGAAGCGATTCGACGTAGCCATCGTCGGCGGCGGCCCCGCGGGGTCGTCGGCCGGACACGCCGCCGCGTCGGCCGGGGCGTCGGCGGTCGTGCTCGAAAAGGGCGTCCCGCGGACGGACCGTCCCGACAGATTAGGTCCCGATTCGACGGACGCCGCGGGGATTCTCGATTACTGGGTCGATATTATGGGCATTCACCCCGACGAGATGCCCGATGACGTCGTCCTCGGCGAGCTGGATAGAGCGGAGTTCATCGGCCCGAACGAGACGCTAACGATGCGCTCGACGGGGATCGAGTCGTCGTACGACGAGTTCGGCTTCTGTATGCAGCGGGCCCGTTTCGACGACTTCCTGCGCGACCGCGCGGAGGAGGCGGGGGCGGAGTACCGCGTCGGGACGTCGGTTCGGAACGTCGAAACGGACCTCGACGCCAACGAGGGCCCGCGGCACCGACTCGAACTAGCCGACGGCGACGCGGTCGGCGCGGACTTCCTGATCCTTGCGGACGGCCCGCAGCGGCAGGTGACCAGCGGCGTGCTCGACGCGTACCTCCCGTTCGACGTGAGCGAGCGCCTCTCAACGCGGGAGACGAACCACATCGCCTACCAAGAGCACCGCCGCCTCCCCGAGGACGTGTTCGAGGAAGTCGCGGGCGCGATCAAGTTCTGGTGGGGCCACATGCCCGGCCACACCGCCTACCCGTGGATCTTCCCGAATGACGACAACGTCGCCCGGATCGGCCTGACGATGCCCATCGGGATGGACATCGACGACGTCGAGGACAGAGACGACTATCCCCTCCTCCGCCCGGAGGACGAACGGATCCCGAACGGGAAAACGTACGTTCGACGTCTGCTCGAAATGGAGTACGGCGACGAGTACGACATCGACGAGGACTTCCCGCTCGTCGAGGACCGCGGCAAATCGGAGGGTACCGAGACGTACGCCATCTCCTCGACCCGCCCGATCGACTCCCCGACCGGCGCGGGAATCGCCGTCGTCGGCGGCGCGATGGGCGCGACCTCCGCCTTCCACGAGGGCGGCGATCACACGGCGGTCCGGACGGGTGCGATCGCGGGCGAACTCGCCGCCGCGGGCGACCTCTCGCCGTACAACGACCGCTGGAAGGACGCCATCGGCGACGAGGTGCTCCGCAACGTCGCGATGGCTGACGTCGTCCACGACTACGGGCCGGACGACTGGGACTGGGCGTTTTCGACGGCGCGGAAGCTCCTCGACAACAGCGGCGGGTACGGGCTGTTCGACACGAGCAACATCCGGGCGGGCTTCGGCGCTGCCCGGCTCGTCACGACCTACAAGCGCACGAAGTTCCGGTTCCGAAACGGCAAGTACGTCCAACTCACCGAGTCCGAGTACACGGTGTAAGGCCCGCAAAATCCCGGAAGCCAAGAGACCCTCGCTACTCGTCGGCGACGATCAGATCCGCCGCCCGCTCGGCGATCGCAAACGTCGCCGCGTTCGTGTTGCCGCCGACGATCCGCGGCATCACCGACGCGTCGACGACGCGGAGCCCCGAGAGCCCGTGGACGCGGAGTCGGTCGTCGACGACGGCCGTCTCGTCGCTCCCCATCTTACACGTGCCGACCGGGTGATAGACTGTCTGCGCTTTCCGCTTGACGAACTCGCCGATCTCCTCGTCAGTCTGGCGGTCTTCCCCGGGCCACACCTCCCTGACGCGGTACTCGTCGAACGGCTCGGCCTGCCCGACGCGCCGGGCCTCACGAATGCCTCGAATCATCGTATCGAGATCCGCGTCTTCGGCCAGATAACGCGGGTCGATCGCCGGGTCGTCGAACGGGTCGTCAGAGCGAAGCGTAATCTGGCCGCGGCTCTCCGGTCGAAGTTGCGTCGCGCCGATGTAGAAGCCCCGCCCCTCGTCGGGGTTCTCGTAGCCGTGTCGCATAAAGAATCCCGGACCGAAGTGGAACTCCACGTCGGGGCGGTCGAGGTCCGACTGGGTTCGAATGAACGCCCCGCCCTCGCCCCCGTTGGAGGTCATCCGACCGCTGCGCTGGGTGTGATACTCGACGATGTCCTCGAGGTCGCCGACGCCTTCCCGCGTCACCGCGTTTTCCGCCTCGTACTGCACCGTCGCGAACAGGTGATCTTGGAGGTTGCGCCCGACGCCGGGGAGCTGCTTTGTAACTTCAATGTCGTGGGTTTCGAGTTCTTCAGCGGGACCGATCCCCGAGAGCATCAGGAGTTGCGGGGAGTTGATCGTGCCGCCCGAGACGATCACTTCCTCGTTGGCCTTCACGGTCTGCCGTTCGCCGTTTCGTTCGTACTCGACGCCGACGACCCTGTCGCCGTCGAACCGCAGCGAGGTCACCTGCGCGCCGGTCTGTGCCGACAAGTTCGACCGCTCGACCAACGCGGGTTTGAGGTACGCCCGCGCGGCGCTGTGTCGCTCGCCGTCCTTCTGGGTCACCTGAAACAGGCCAACGCCCTCCTGACGTCCGCCGTTGAAGTCGCCGTTGCGCGGGTGACCGGCTTCGACGCCCGCCTCGACGAAGACCCGCGAGAGCTCGTAGGGCGATTGGAGGTCGGCGACGTTCAGCGGTCCGCCGACGCCGTGGTACTCGCTTCGGTGGCGCTGGTTGTTCTCGTTCCGCTTGAAGTACGGGAGGAGGTCGTCGTAGCCCCAGCCCTCGTTACCCATCTCGGCCCACTCGTCGAAATCGGAGGGATGCCCGCGGATATAGATCATCGCGTTGATCGAACTGGAGCCGCCGAGAGTCTTCCCGCGCGGCCAGTAGAGCTCCCGGCCGTGCATCGCGTCTTGGGGTTCGGTGTAGTACTCCCAATCCACCGCGGATTTGAACAGGTTCCCGACCTCGCTCGGCACGTGGATCGACCGTCTGTGGTCGGGTTCGCCCGCTTCCAACACGAGGACGCTCCGGGAGGGATCCACCGAGAGCCGGGTCGCGACCGTACAGCCCGCGGTCCCCGCACCGACGACGACGTAGTCGTACGATTCGTTCGCGTTTGTCATGGGTTTCAGTCTCAAGTACCCGGGAGTATACTTTTCGGTACCCCGGTTCGCCGTCGAGAACCGTCGGTTCCGATCCCGTCCGTGTATCCGGAACGATCTTACGCGTTCGACCCCTCGTTCCGGTGCGCACCCTTAGTCCCCGCCTCGAGTTCTCCCGCTACGGGAGCGATGATCCGGCGGCGAACCCGGGTGTGCGACATCAGCGGATCGTCCGCGCCCGAAAGACGGACCGCCCGACACGAGGGTTTCCCGGCCGACGCGGCACGCCGCCACGGGATGAGGCCGGTCGTTAGTGTCTTGGGCGACATTTTATGTATACTATTAGAATTATCTGCAAATAATATGGATAGCTTCAGTCAGAGTCTACCGTTGAATGAGATTCACCCGTAGTATCCTCTCTTTCTTGACGGATCACGGAAATTACCGATGATAACGAGCCTGGAATGAGATCTGCCGGGAGTACTGACATCTGATAGATTTGAATGTCCGTGCCGAATACACAGCGCTTATTCAGCAGTCTTTTGATTATCTTCAACACCGGTAATTTCGAACCGTGCGCCCCCATCACGGCCGTCCGTCACACGGATCTCCCAGTTATGTTCCTCGGCAACTTGATTGACGATATTCAGTCCAAAGCCGGTTCCTTCCTTGTCGGTTGAGTAGCCAGCAGCGAACACGTCCTCACGCTTATCCTGAGGGATTCCGGGGCCATCATCTTCGACATAGAACCCATTCTCTAATGGGCCAACGGTAACTGTTACATCCGTCCCACCGTGTTCAATCGCGTTCCTGAGTAGATTTTCTAGGAGTTGGCTGAGCCGATTCTCATCCGCCTTGATTGTGGGCAGGGGGCGTTTTTCATCCGCATAGAGTAGCTCAGCCTGATCTACATCGTCGGCCACCAGATTCCACGCGGCGTCAACAGTAGTTTGCATCACAGTCGGTTCTACAGATCCAATCTCCTGTTTCGCCCGAGCTAGCCAGAGCACATCCTCGATGATACGATCCATCCGATCTGTCGCAGTACCGATCACATCAAGATGCTCGCTTTCACACTCTTCTTGTGCGAGTTCTAATCGTCCCTCAACGACACTCAGCGGGCTTCGAAGATCGTGACTGACGACACTTGCGAACTCATCCAAGCGTTCGTTCTGCTGGTGTAGCTCCTGTTCGATTTGCTTTCGTTCGGTAATATCAACGAGAACTCCGGGGAACGTGATTGGTGTCCCATCATCGTCACATTCGACGTACCCTCGTGCGAGCACCCACTTGAGTTCGTCATCAATATTCCAAACGCGATACTCCGCCTCGTATTCTCCGCACGCGTCCATCGCTGCCTCGATCTCTTGTTCGACCCACTCACGGTCGTCCTCGTGGATCGAGGAGATGAATCGGTCAAGTTCGACACCGTCCTGAGCCACGTCAGGATCGACGCCGAATCGCTTGGCGAACTCGTTGCCGACGACGAGCCGATTCTCGGGAATGTGCCACTCCCACGTCCCGACTGCGCCCGCCTCAATCGCGTTCTCCAGTTGGGCGTTCGTCTTCTGGAGCTGCTCTTCTCGCTCTTTTTGTTCGGTGATGTCCTGAATGTATCCGCGAACTGTCGGCTGATCCGTGTCCGCAAGAACGTGGCCTCTCGTTCGAACCCACCGCTGGTTGTCGTTTGCGGTAATCAGGCGGGCTTCTCGATCGTATGATGCTCCGCTCTCAAGTGCGCTTTCGACTGCCTGTTCGATTGTCTCCCGGTCTTCGGGGTGGAAAAACTGAACTCCCTCGTCCAACGTTGGCTCAAACTTATCATCCACTTTATGAATCCGTCGCGTTCCGTCTGTCCACACCAATTCTCCGGACGCGCTAAATTCCCAAGCACCCAAATTCCCCAATCGCTCTGCTTCGTTGAAGAAATCACGCGTCCGTTCGAGTTCCTTTTCGCGCTGTTTGTGTTCCGTTACCGAGAGGAAATAGAACGCAAGCCCACCGTCATCGTTCGGATATACGTCAATATCGAACCATTCGTCCACACCGGAATAGTACTCAACGATAGTGGTTCCTTCCCGGGTTTCCATCGCTTGTCGGTATTTTCTCTCAAACTCAGTCCCGCGTGCCTCAGCGAACACATCCCAGAAATCTTGCCCGAGAAGTTCCGACTCATCTTGCCCGGTGAACTCTTCAACGGGATCGTTGACCACCGTGATCTCCCAGTTGGAATCGACTTCGATGACTGCATCGTTCATTCGGTCGATGATTTGCTGACGCTTCTGTTCGTGTTCTTTGCGTTCGGTAATATCGCGTCCTTCGGGGATGAGTAAGGTAACCTCGCCTTCGTCATTCAATACTGGGCGCACTGAGAAGTCGATGATCGCTTCTCTACCGGCACCTTTGACCGGAAGTTCATGGCGGACGAACTCTCCCTGTGCGGCGCTTTTGACGGCTTTGCGTGCACGGTCTTTGGTTTCTTGAGAATATTCGAACCACGTTGCTTCCCACATCTTGTTCCCGATGACATCGTCTCGATCCAAGCCACCGAACGAGAGGGCGGTATCGTTTGCTTCGATGAGCGTTCCATCCGGTTCCAATAATCCAACGAATGTGTACGTATTGTTGAAGATTGCCTCAAAGCGACGGGTGTGTTCCTTTTGCTCGGTGATGTCACGGACGTAGCCCACGATACGTGTGATGGACCCCTCGCTGTCGAAAATCGGCTTGCTTTGCGCTCGTACCCACCGTTGGTCGCCATCGGGCGGAATGATACGGTATTCAATCTCATCGGGCTGTCCCTTGGAGATTTGTTCCATCGAGCGTCGGACATCGTCCCTGTCTTCGGGATGGATGTACTCGATGAATGCCTCTGAGTTCTCTTCGACTTGTTCGACGGAGATACCCCAGATGTCTTCGAACGCCGAATTAGTAAAGAGGAGTTCGCTCCAGTCCTCGTTAAACATGAACAGAATATCATCGCTTTTCTCAGCAAGTTGAGTGAGTTTTTGTTCGGTTTGTTCGACCGCTTGCCGGGCCTGATACTGCTCGACAACGTTCTGAATCCGATGTGCGAGGACGGTGTATTGGCTGGTTCCGGATTCTTTCTGAAGATAGTCAGTCACACCTGACGAAATCGCTTCGCTTGCAATTTCTTCTGACCCCTTGCCTGTATAGAGAATAAATGGAAGCTCCGGATACTCTTCACGGACAGCTTCAAGAAACTCAATACCGTTTGTTTGTGGCATATCGTAGTCGGAGACAATACAGTCAAGCTCGTAATCGCCCAATATTTCCAATCCGTCGGTGGGGCTATTCGCTGTCCGAACATCAATTCGGTTGTCCTCGCGTTCGAGAAATGTAGCGGCCATATCGACGAGGCCTGGCTCGTCATCAACATGGAGAACGCGAATTGTATCAGCTGTCTCGCTCATACATACTTCTGCCTGAGAAACCCCCGATATAAGAATGTATGTTAATCAGTAGCAAATAACACACATATTAGATAAGAATCCGGTTATGGCTACGTATCCACTGTGGTTAGATAAATTCCGATCGCTCTTGTGTAGAGGATTGTTGATCGTGGCGGGAAGGGTTGATTCGGGACGGTTGACCACCCGGTTCAGCCCGTAGTAACCGGGGGTTGTCTCCTCAACACCCGAACGCACTCGGCACGAAACCACCAGACAGCTCTCCATCAACAATCTCTCACCCAAGAGCGTAGAACATTATACGACAGGCCATAGCTCACTTGAACTCGGTTCCCTCACAGAGACCTATCCGCAATATCGGGTTCAGGCTGTTGTGACGTATTGGATCCAGAGTGTTCGATTTCAGTTCCACTAAGCCTACTAGTAGATTTTCGTCCGGTAGTGTCTTGGGCGACATCGGCCTTTTGCGCTACGCGAGCGACTGCGTCGATCGCCGACCACGCGCTCGTGTCCGTTCGCGCCACCGAACTGTCCGCCGTCCGGGTCTTGCGGGTCGTTCGGTGGCCAGTACCGCACTCGTCCATCCGATACACGTGAGTTTCTCTACTCGAAGAGTTCGACGACGGACTCGCTGAACGACGGAACGGAGACGTCGGTGGCGTTCGAAAAGGAGATCGACAGCTGCGTGTCCTCTTCGACGAGGACCTTGACGACCGAGAAGTTCTCGAAGTGCAGCACCTTCGACCAGCACTCCTCGGTCGAAACCGCCAGCGAATCCAGCGAGTGCTCTAATACGACCGTCCGGAGCCCCCGCTCGAATTCGTCCTCGGAGTAACTCGCCAGAACGTCTGGGTCCGCGTGGCAAATGCGGACTTGCGCACCGTCGTACAGGGCGACAAGGCGCAACCAGTCGCCGAACTCCTCTCGCGCCAGCCGCACGACCGCGCGAACGTCCTCATCGGCGGGTTCCGTGACCGTCCAGTCGACGTCGCTGATCCGGTTTTGCACCTCTTCGTAGGCGGTTGCCCCCTTCTCCGTGAGACCGTAGTACCGCCCGACCGACCGGCTCTCCGGAACCTGCAACTCCACTACGTCCCTCTCTCGGAGTTCGGAGATGGCGCGGGAGACGTGTGGCCGTCGGTCCCCGACGCGTTCTGCGATCTCTTTCGGCGTCGCGCGGTCGAGCGCGTCGAGGGCTTCCAAGACGTGTAACCGGTACTTCGAGCTGGAGATATACGCCCCAGTATCAGTTACATCCCCTTGTGCGGTCATCCTCGGAGATTCGTGCTGAAGCCGGTTGAATGTGGCGTGGGGTACCAGTCTCGTACCAAAGTTTTTATTCAAATGAGAACACGCATAACCAAAGTATGAGCGAGATACCCGGCGACACTTCGATTCAGGTATTACATATCGACGACCATCCGAAGTTCAGTGATCTCGTGAAGACGTACGTCGAAAAGACCGACGACCGGATCACGGTACACACGGAGACGGATCCCCGTACCGCGATCGACCGGCTGGACTCCGAACCGATCGACTGTCTCGTCAGCGACTATCAGATGCCGGGGATGGACGGTCTCGACGTTCTCGAAACGGTCAGAGAGACGTACCCGAACCTCCCTTTTATTCTGTTCACTGGACAGGGAAACGAACAGATCGCGTCTGACGCCATCAAGGCGGGCGTCACCAACTACCTCCAGAAAGACGGCGTCGAGTCCTACGAACTGCTGGCGAACCGAGTTCAGAACCTAGTCAGCCAACGCCGCTCCGAGCACCGGGCACAGATCGCACAGGACCGCCTCGTCCAGTTGTACGAGCAGACTGACGGATTCTACAGCCTCGACGAGGAGTGGACTGTCACCTACTGGAACCAGCAGATCGCCGAGCGGACCGGCCTATCCCCCGACGAGGTGGTCGGCGCGGAGTTCTGGGAGGTGTTTCCCGAAGCCGTCGAGACCGAGATCTACGACAACTTCGAGACTGTGATGGAAACGCGCGAGGAGATGGAATTCGAGTTACAGTACGAGCCTCACGGTTATTGGGTGGAGATTCGCGCGTACCCGGTCGATTCGGGACTGTTCGTGCATTCGCGAGACATCTCAGAGAAGAAAGAGCGGGAAAACGAGGTCCAGTATCGAAACGAGGTACTGGAGTCGTTCGCTAACACCGTCTCTCACGACCTTCGGAACCCGCTCAACATCGCGGAGGGACACCTCCAACTGGCGCAAGAGACGGGTGATTTCGAGTACCTCGAAGAGGTCGCACAGGCCCACAACCGAATGCGAAACCTCATCGACGAGCTGTTACACGTCGCCCGGGGCGACGAGTTGGATCTCACAGACATATCGCTGTCCGAAAGCGCCGGACAGGCTTGGGAAACCGTGTCAGCCAAACAGGGAGAGCTCATCGTCGAGGAGGAGGCGAGCTTTAAGGCCTACGAGAGTCAACTGCGTCGGCTCTTCGAGAACCTGTTTTGGAACGCGCTCGATCACGGAGACGCGACTGAAATTCGCGTCGGTGCGCTCTCGAAGGGGTTCTACGTCGAGGATAACGGGAGCGGAATTCCGTCGGCCCTCCGCGATGAAATCTTCGACTCCGGCTTTTCGACCGACGAGAGCAGTTCCGGCTACGGTCTATCGATCGTCGATGGCATCGCCGATATGCACGACTGGGAGATTGCGGCCGTTTCAAGCGACCACGGCGGAGCACGCTTCGAGATCACCGGCGTCGACATCGACCGAGGAACGGCGTAGGGATGCGCTGCGGGATCTAAGTTACACAAGTTCGTATGAGCTGCTTGATGACTCCCGTTTCGAGCGAGAATCCGAAATCGTTCGGATGGCACGTCAAACGACCCACGGGAATCTCTGTTATGCGTCTGTTCGACGACATTCGTACCGCGCATTCCCGACGGACGGCCACCCCTCGAACCGGGATCGGGGGCACCACCGAGAGCGAAGCTCCCGTTCGTCACCCAGAACGCGCTGCGTTCCGATGCCAACGTGGCCAGAACTGCTCATAGGCGTTAATTAAGATAGTCGAGTTCGAATCTACGGTATGTCCACGTGTGCCCTCGTTACCGGTGCCGCTTCCGGAATCGGTCGCGCCGTAGTTGACCGGTTTCTCGACGACGGATCGGTCGATCGCGTCGCCGCGCTCGATATCGACCCATCCCTGCACGATGAATTCGGCGAATCGGTGTCGACCTACACTGTGGACGTCCGCGATCACGACGCGGTTCGTCGCGTCGTTGACGACATCGAGGAGTCGAACAACTGCGTCGCGGTAGTGAATAACGCTGCGGTCTCCCGGTATGCGTGGCTCGCGGACCTCACGCCCGAGGAGTGGCACGAAGTTCTCGAGATCAACCTCACGGGGCAGTACAACGTCGTTCACGCGGTCGGTCCCCGAATGTACGAGCGGGGGGAGGGCTCAATCGTCAATATCTCCTCGACAGCCGGCCAGCGTGGGAGCGCGAGCGCGGGGGTTCATTACTCCGCGTCGAAAGCGGGAATCTTCGGTCTCACGAAGGGGCTCGCGAAACAACTCGCGCCCGCTGTGCGGGTGAACTGCGTCGTCCCGGGGCTTATCGACACACCGTTGGCGACTGACTCCGGTCTCTGGTCTGAAGCGGAACTAGCCGCGTTCGTCGAGCGACTACCCGCCGGTCGTCTCGGCGAACCGGATGAAGTTGCGCGAGTTGTCCACTTTTTATGCGGGGACGGTGGCGCGTATATGACAGGGAGCGTCGTGAACGTCGATGGTGGTTCGGATCTCGTGTGAGCTCTGAGAGGAACTATCGTACCTGTCCATAGATTCTCATCACGCGGGGTGGCGAGAACTCTATGAGGATTTACGATAACACCTCTGAGTACCGAGAGAAGCGTTTGCAAGCAGCCGACGACGTACGAAGTCCCATCGGACTGAAATAGGTCAGGACTCTCTCTCGGAGATCGCCGACTCGATCGTGGCGAATTCGACGTCTGGATACGCGTCGATAGTCTCGATAAGCGACTCGAGACGCTGAACCCGGTGAGAATATCCCATAATCTGCGGGTGCATCGTCAACGTGTAGATCCCGTTTTCGACGTTCTGATACATCCAGTCGAACTGGGCCTCCCACATCTCGAAGACGGCCGACTCGTTTGCGTAGCCTCGTTGGCGATTGAAGGCGAAGGCCGGGAAATCATCACGCTGCCACGAGACGGGAACTTCGACGATTTCCGTTTTCTCGCCCCGCTCGTACGGAGCATCCGCCGGTGCTCGCCACCCGTCGCGAAGCCGATAGGGCTCGAATTCGGACGCCATTTGGCTCGAATCCCACTCGAACCCGAACTCTCGGAGCAACGACAGCGTATTGGCCGAGAAATCCCACGAAGGGGAACGATAGCCGACCGGCTGACGCCCCGTGAGGTCTTCGATCGCTTCGATTCCGCGCTCGATGTCCGCTCGTTCGCTCGTTTTATCGGGGTACGTCCGAGGGCGGGTGTGAGACCATCCGTGGTGTTGGATATCGTGTCCGGTTCCGTCGGCCCATACCGCTTCGACGACGTCCGGGAAGCTCTCGATAGTGTGACCGGGGACGAACCACGTGGTCGTAATATCGTGCGCATCGAAGAGTTCGAGCAACCGCGGTGCACCCACGTCGGCACCGAATACGCCCCGGGAGAGGTTTGTCGGGCTATCGGCCTCACCGAACGAATGGATCCACGAGGAGACCGCATCGAAGTCGACGGTGAGACAGACGGTGGCCCGACTCATCGCACTCTCCGTTCCGCCGCGGATTCGCTCAGTCGTACGTTGCACACCGCCGTCGGAGGCGTAGACCGTTCGGTTGCAGTGGTTTCGGTGATCATCTTATCCCTGTATTTCGAGGTCTCGGAGGACTTTATCGGTGGTTTCCGCAATTATGTCTGCGATGAACTCGGGATCGGAGTCAGTGGGATCACCGAGCCCACCCTCCAGAGTCAAGTCATCGAAATATTGGAACTGTTCCGATTCTGCGAGATCGTGTAGTGTCTGTGGTCGCTTTTTCTCCTGCCGAACCAGATCCGGGCGATAGTGTTCGATGATGCTCGTCTCGTGTTCGCCGGCGTGACCCCACTTATCGCCGAAGCGCTCTTCGAGTTTCTCTCGTGCGAAGTCGGTCCAGTTCACGTACCGCGTCGGTAGCTCGTGCTGTCGTTGGAGCTGATCGATAGCCAGTTTGTGTGGCTCGATATTCCCCGCGTGAAAGTTCGTAATCAGGAACCGCTCTGCTCCGTGTCGCTTCACCGATCGACCGATGTCGACGATCACGTCGCGGTACGTGTCGGCATCGAGTGTAATCGTCCCCGAGAAGGGAAGGTGATGCTCTGAGTATCCGTATTGGAGCGGTGGAAGCAACAGCAACTCGAGGTCGTGAGCCGGTGCACGCTCCGCGAGTTCGTTCGTGAGGTGAAACGACCGAAGCGTATCGACTGACGTCGGAAGGTGCAACGAGTGCTGCTCGGTGCTTCCACACGGGAGGACGACGTAGTCAGCGGTTTTGAACGCCTCCTCGGCATCCTCCCACGTCATCTGATCGAGACGGTACTGGCCGCAGTCACTCATTGTCGGTCATCTCCGGGCCGTTGTCGAATCGAACGATCGATCGGAGGATACCCTCGACCGCGGTTTCGACCGGTGTGTGATGCTGTACAGCCGTCGTAAGAGAGGTAGTTTCTACAGTATGCATATCAGTTCACATCCATCTCCATAGGTGGTTCAGCGGTTTCCGGAAGCGGACTCTCGTACTCGTGCGGGCGAGTCGATCGTAACTCCTCGTTCGCCGTCTCGATCAACGACGGAGTCGTGAACAGATCGTATGCGCTTCCTGCGAGAACTTTCGCGGCGTAAACCGCGGACGTTGCCGCGAAGTCGCCGTTCGCGGCGACTGCCTGCCACGTGTGGGAGGGCGTTCCGGCGGGCCAAGATGCGCACCAAAACTGTGCGACGGGCGTGATCCAACTGACGTCACCCACGTCGGTTGAGCCGCTTAGCACGGTTCCCTCATCGAACGATTCCATCGGTTCCGAGTAGAGCGCTTGGTCTCTCGCAGCCGAACGCACAGGTTCTGAAAGTACGCTGAGTCGACTCTCGATCGTTGCTTCGTCGAGCGTGTCTCTGAGCTCAGCCGCAAATTCCCGGTCCGCCTCCGTATACGGTATCTCTCCGAGTTCGCGCATATTCGAGAGAAGTACGTCCGAAAGCGTGTCGTTCGCGATGTAGTCGTAGCAGCCGGTTAGGAACTGGCGGTCGACGGTCGTTTGCGACATCAACGTGGCACCGTCGGCGATGTCGTCGAGCCAGTCGGTGATCCGGTCGACGCCCGACCGCGTCGACGCACGGACGAAGTACCAAACCGAGGCCTCGGCCGGAACGACGTTTGGTGCACCGCCGCCGTTCGTAATCGAATAGTGGATGCGGGCGTCCTCAGAGATGTGTTCTCGCATAAACTCGACGCCGAGGTTCATCAGTTCGACTGCGTCGAGTGCACTCCGTCCAGATTCCGGCGAATCTGCCGCGTGGGCTGACTGCCCAGTGAACGTATACTCCAGAGAGTTCATCGCGAGCGACCGTGCCTTCCACGGTGCCGATACCTGGCTCGGATGCCACGTTAGCGCCGCATCGAGGTCGTCGAAAACGCCAGAGCGGGCCATATAGACCTTGCCAACGAGCGTTTCCTCCGCAGGACAACCGTAATAGCGAATCGTCCCGTCGATTTCACCGCTCTCGATCGCCTCCTTGATCGCGATTGCGGCACCGAGACTGCCGACGCCGAAGAGGTTATGCCCGCATCCGTGTCCGGGGGCTCCGACCTCAACGGGTTCTCGTTGCGCCCCCACTTTTTGCGAGAGTCCGGGAAGTGCATCGTATTCGCCGAGGATTCCGATAGTCGGGTCTCCGGTTCCGTAGGAAGCAGCGAACGCCGTCGGCATTCCACCGATACCACGCTCAACGGTGAATCCCTCCTCGGCGAGCGTGTTCGCGAGGAGACCCGCGGAATCGGTCTCTTGGAGCCCGAGCTCTGGATTTTCCCAGATGGTGCGAGTGAGCGAGACGAGTTCGGTTCGACGTTCTTCGATTCGTTCGTGTATCGTGTCTTTGGTCATTGTTGGACGTATCTATGTTCGGTGACGGTGCAGTCTGTGCGGGGACGCCTTCGCTATCTCTCCCCTCCTAGGTGTCCAGACGAACGTTCTGCAGCAGTGGAAGAATGCAGATGGCACGATACCTTTCGGGTCGTATCGTTCCCGCCGGGGGGTTCGAGGGACGGACTCTCCTTCGCACAGATGCTCCTCTCGGCGAACTGTCGATCGAGGAGCGTAATCGCGTCCGTCCACCGGCCATCGACGACAGATTCGATCGCGTCGTGCACGACCTCCTCGCACGTGGGATCGGAGAGCGATCCGTTGAGAAATGCTTCTCGTACCGTCTCGGTGTCATTGGCTTCGAACGAACGGCGTTCGACGGCGCGGATGAACTCTCTGACATCGCTCCACTCGTCCTCGGTTAGCTCGTCTGTCTCGGGAAGGATGAGCGAGGGACAGCGCGTGCGGAACCGGCAACCGCTCGGGGGGTTGATCGGGCTTGGCACGTCGCCGTGGAGAACGCTTCGCTCTCCCCGATTCCGAGGGTCCGGAACCGGAATCGCGGACAGTAGTGCCCGCGTGTACGGATGTTTCGGTTCTTCGAATATCCGCTCGGCGGCTCCGATCTCGACGATTTCACCGAGGTACATCACGGCGACACGGTCACTTATATGGCGAATGACCGATAGGTCGTGGCTGATGAACAGGTACGTGAGGTCGAACTCCTCTTGGAGATCCTGTAACGTATTCAGGATCTGCGCCTGAATCGAGACGTCGAGGGCGCTTGTCGGTTCGTCGAGGATGACGAATTCGGGGTTGACCGAGAGGGCACGGGCGAGATTGATCCGCTGGCGTTGTCCACCGGAGAACTCGTGCGGATACCGATGATAGTACTGGGGTTCTAGTCCGACGGAATTTAGGAGCTCCTTCGCTCGTTCCTCCCGGCCGGAAGCGTCGTACATTCCGTGACCCTCCATCGGTTCTTCGATGATCGAACCGACCTTCATCCGCGGATCGAGGCTCGACTGTGGGTCTTGGAAGATTATCTGAATGTCCTTTCGACGCCGCCGGAGTTCCTCGTCGCTCAGTTCCGCGAGGTTCTCGCCGCCGAAATAGATGTCCCCTTCGGTCGGTTGGAGGAGTCGTAAGATGACGCGAGCAAGTGTGGATTTGCCACAGCCGGATTCACCGACCAGCCCTAACGTCTCACCGCGTTCGATCTCGAAAGAGACGTCGTCGACCGCGCGGACGAGTTCCGGATCGTACTCGAACGGGAAGCTCAGCCCATTCGGCGAGAATTCGTACCCGCCGAACAGTCCGCTCGAATTGTCGAAGTGCTTGGACAGCCCCGAGACACGGACGAGCGGATTCGCTTCTATGCTACTCATCGGAACCACCGACCGTTGAGAGCCCCTCCGAGGAGAGTTCCGGACTCGTTTCGTAGTCTGCCTCGAACGCGTCGTGTTTGAGACAGGCCGCCCACTGTTCGTGGTCAGTAACGAGACGGAGATCCGGGTGCGTTTGAGTGCATACGGCTCGCGCCTCGGAACAGCGATCGTGGAACCGACATCCGGACGGCGGATCGATCGGTTCCGGCATCGATCCCTCGAGCGGTCGTAATGTATCCGTGGACTGATCGGGACGCGGAATCGAATCTAACAGCGCTTTGGTGTAGGGATGCTGCGGGTTGTAAAACAGGTCATCCACATTCGCGCGCTCGATGACCTCGCCGAGGTACATCACGTTGACCCGGTCGCAAATCTCCGCGACGATCCCCATGTCGTGGGTGACCCAGAGGAAGCTCGTATCGTACCGCTTTTGCAGATCGTAGACGAGATCGAGGATCTGCCCTTCGACCGTGACGTCGAGCGCGGTCGTCGGCTCGTCGGCGATGATGAGTTTCGGTTCACATCCGAGCGCCATCGCGATCAGGACGCGCTGTCGCATTCCTCCCGAGAACTGATGCGGGTAATCGTCAAACCGCTCTTCGGGCTGCGGAATACCGACTTCGCGGAGGATTTCGATCGAACGGCTGCGAGCCTCTCTCTTAGAGAGATCTCGGTTGATCTCGATGACTTCACAGAGTTGCTCGCCGACCGTGAACACGGGATTGAGGCTCTCCATCGGATCTTGGAAGATGAGCGCGATCTCGCTCCCGCGAATCTCAGCGCGCATCTCGGAATCGGAGAGCATCTCCTCGCGTTCGATCGGCTCGCCGTTCTCGTCTCGTTCTTCCTCGAATCCGACGATGGTTTTGTCGTCAAACGTTATCTCACCGCCGACGATACGCCCGGGCGATTCGACGAGCCGGAGGATGCTCTGGACGGCAACGCTTTTTCCAGCGCCGGATTCGCCGACGAGGCCGACGATCTCGCCGCGCTCGACGCTGAAGGAAACGCCGTCAACCGCCTGAACCGTCCCCGATTTCGTGAAGAATTGCGTCTTCAGATTTTCGACCGTTAGTAGTGGATTGTGGCTCATAGTTGTCGTATCTCTTGATTACTCAGTCGTCCAATCGCGGATCGAAGGCGTCGCGGAGACCGTCTCCGACGAGGTTGAACCCGACCACGGTCACCAGAATAGCGAGTCCAGGCCAAAGGCTGAACCACGGGTCCGGTAACATATACTCTCGCGATTGTGCCAACATCGCGCCCCACGACGGCGTTGGGGGTTGCGCACCGAAGCCGAGGAACGATAGCGCGGCGACGATGAGGATGTTCACGCCGACTTGAAGCGTCGCCTGTACCAACACGGGAGCTAGACTGTTCGGGATCACGTGTCGACGAATGATGTCGCGATCACGGAGTCCCGCGGCCTTCGCGGCCTCGATGTACTCCTCCTCGCGGACGCTGAGTACCTCTGATCGAATCAGCCGTGCGAAGATCGGCATCGTGATGACGCTGACGCCGACGATGGCGATCCAGAGATCGCGGCCGAACGTGGACATAATCGCGATCATCAGCACGATAAACGGGATCGCGTAGAACGTCTCGACGAACCGCTGGAGAACGTCATCGACCCAGCCGCCGTAGTAACCGGAGACAGCGCCGATGACCGTTCCGGCGACGGCTCCGATGCCGGTGGCGACGATTCCGACTTGGATCGCGACACGCGTCCCGTACACGAGGCGTGCTAAGATGTCGCGACCGCGGTGGTCCGTTCCGAGCGGGTGTGCCCACGTTCCGGTCCCGAACTGGTTCGTGATGCCGACGGGGGGAGCCAAGCTCGGTGATCCCGGAGGCGCGGTCACCGGACTGTACCAGTACTTTTCGGCGAAGTGATAATCCAAGAGTACACCGTCGATGAACACCCAGACCGCCACGGCGAGGACGACAGCGATGATATACGTTCCCCATCGCGACGTCGAGTTACTCCGGAGCTGTTCCGTTATCTCTCTCCATCCTGTTCGAGGAACGTCTGTCGACACGGAACCTTCATCAGCGTCGCTCATTAGTTGTCAGCACCCCCGTAGGAGATCCGTGGGTCGAGATACGCGTACAGGAGATCCGTAATGAGGACGCCGATGACGAACAGGGACGCGTAAAACAACGTCCCCCCGAGGATAAGCGGGTAATCCCGGGCGTTGACGCTTGTGACGATCAACGTACCCATTCCACTGATACTGAAGACTGTCTCTGTGAGTACAGAACCCCCGAGCGCGGTTGTCAGTTGCAGTCCGATGACGGTCAAGACGGGGAGCTGTGCGTTCTTGAACGCGTGTTTTCGGAGCATCGTTCGCTCTTTCACGCCGAACGCTCTGGCGAGCGTCACGTATTCTTGGTTGAGGACTTCGAGCATCGAGGATCGTTCGATTCGCATAATCGCGGCCATCTGTAGCGTGCCGAGCGTCAGCGTCGGCATCAGGAGGTGCATCCCGGCCTCATAGAGGACGTCCAGACGGGTCGTTGCGTTGTCGACTGAGGCTGGATCCGCCCACGGCATCACGAGCCCGGTCGCTGGGAAGAGCCCGAGGTGGTAGGTGAAAACGATGATAAGTAGCAGACCAACCCAGAAACTCGGGGTGCTAACCCCGATGAGTCCGAGAATGCGGAACACGTGATCTGAGAGTTGATTTCGGTTTTTCGCGGACAGAACGCCGATCGGAACCGCGGTGAGAATCGCGAACGTGAAACTCGAGGCGACGAGAAGAAGTGTCGCTGGCAACCGTTCGAGGATCTTTTGGGTCACTGGCACTCGGTAGTTGATGCTCTGGCCGAGATCCCCTTGGAGCACGTTGAGGAGGTACTTGAAATAGCGCACGTGTAGCGGTTGGTTGAGTCCAAACTGCGTTCGAATGGCCTCTACAGTCGCCGCGTCGGCACTCGGCCCGATGAAGATTCGAACTGGGTCGCCCGGTGCTGCATTGATGAGCAGAAACGTGAGCGTAACAACGCCGAGAAGCGTGAAGACAGATTGCGCCAGCCTCCGCACGACATATCGAAGCAGACTCATTTTCGAGTAGATCTGATATTGGGCGCGCTACTATTGAAGCGAGATGGTTCCGTCTTTGGTTACAATCCGTGGATTGATCGGCGAGACCGGATGAACGTCGAATCCCTCTACTCGGGAGCGGACTCCATAGGAGTTCTTGTAGTTGAACGCCGGGAGATGGACCTTATCTTCGAGAACTGTCGTGATTACGTCAGTGTACAGTTGCTTGCGGGTCTCTCGGTCGACGGAGCTACGCGCCTGGGCGAGTTGCTCCATGACTTCTTCGTTCTCATAGTAGACGCCTTGGTTTGCGCCGGTCGCGTCAGTGTGGAAGAGATTGTACATAATGTCGTCGGGGTCCGAATACCGGACCCACCCGAGAACGTACATGTTGTAGTCGTCGGCGTTCCCCGTGTACGCCTGACTGAGCATCGTGCCCCAATCGAGGCGCTCGACGTTCGCGTCGTATCCGGCCTCTTGGATTCCGTTGGCGATGGAAATACCGATGTTTTCACGGTTGTCGTCCGGCGGGACGATAATCTTGCAGCTCCAATCAGATGGGACGCCAGCCTCCGAGAAGAGTTGCTGTGCCTGTTCGATATCCTTATCGTTCGGAATATCCTTCCACTGATCAACGGATATTCCCCAGTCTTCGACGACCGGTGTCGGTAGGGGGCAGTACTGCCGCACACCGGCAGGTTCGATGAACCGCTCGACCGCATCGTCCATCGAGAAACTGTAATCGATCGCTTCGCGGACCCGCTGGTCGGTCGTCGGCCCCTCGTTCATATTGAACGCGACGTAGAAGTAACCGATCGCCTCGACTGCTTCGAGACTGGCGTCCTCCATGTCTTGAACCGTCGTCCAGAGCCTCGGTGGGATCGTCTCGACGATATCTCGGTTCCCGGTCTCCAGTTCCGTGATTCGGGTCGTCGATTCGGTGACCGGAACGAATTCGACCGCGTCGACTTCCGGTTGCGGTTCGCCCCAGTAATCGTCCCACCGTTCGAGCGTGACGTAGGAGTTCTGTTCCCAATCGACGAATTGGAACGGTCCAGAGCCGATGGGTTGTTCGGTGTTGAACGCCTCCGGATCGTCCTCGCGAACCGCTCGCGGAACGATCTGGTGGGTGAGCAGCTCGTTGAACATCGCAAACGGATTCGAGAGGTCGAACTGCACCGTGTGCTCGTCGACTACCGTCGCGGAATCGATGACGGAGAAGATTCCTGCGAGCGGTGTTTCCTCCTCGAGCGGCGCGGTAAACGAATACGCTGCGTCTTCGGCAGTAACTGGATCCCCGTTGTGGAAACTCGCGTCTTCCCGAATGGGAATAACGTATCGCGTGTTATCCCGCGTGATCTCGGGTTCGGACGTTGCGAGGTCCGTGGTCGTATCCGTTCCCTCCGCGTAGGTGTAGAGGCCACTGAAGATTCGATTGCCCACCAGTGCGTCCGGATTCGAGTACTGTAGGATCGGGTCGAATCGGGTCGGCTGGAGCGCCTGCCCGATATTTAACGTCGTTGCCGACGACGACGACCCTTGGGTATCGGAGTCGGAATCGGTCTCCCCACTGGAGGAGTCGCCCGAGTTCGCCCCGTCATCGCCCGAGTTGTCGCTCGAACATCCCGCCAACCCGACCGGAATCGCAGTTCCGGTCGCAGCGAGCACTTTTCTTCGCGAAATTTTACGATCAGTCATTGGTACCTGATGTCACCCACCGGCCCTAATAACAAATAGATTATCATTAATAGCAGATTTATTATCTGAAATTGGAACAAAAAATTCAGTCTCTTATACGATGAATATAATAATATACGGGAATATATAATTAGTAGCCCGGTATACGGGACAGATTTAAGACAGTCAGTTACGATGGTAGTAGCGATTACATCGATAAAAGCGGTATAGTAGCGTAGTATCTGACTGAACCTGAGTGTATTTTAGGCATAGTTATTAATCCCAGCATACGGAAGTAACTATATACGGGATCTTCCGTTCCAAACATATGACAAAAACAAACCGAGAAAATTTGACTACAGTCGAACAGACATTCGATATATTAGAGTGGATTTATACCAATAACGGCGCAAAGCCCGCTGATCTCGGAGAATATCTGGACGTGAGTTCGAGCACCGTACATCGGTACCTGAAAACGCTGATTGACGAGGGATATCTCGTCAAAGAGGGCGATTCCTACTACCTTGCACTGAAATTCCTCTCGTTCGGTGAGCAGGCCCGCACGCGAAAGGAGGTCTACACGAATGCGGAGAAATATACGGAGATGCTCGCAGAAGAGAGTGGGTGTAGATCGACGTTCATCGTCGAAGAGGGGCTACAGGGGATCTACCTCTATACGTCACCGGGACACCACAGCGTCTGGGTACAGTCGACGATCGGCAAACGGATTCCGCTTCACGCAACTGCGGGTGGCAAGGCGCTGCTCGCTCACCTCCCCGACGAGCGAGTCACCCGAATTCTCGACAACGGACTGGAGAAAAAAACGGAGCAGACGATCACCTCGCGAACGGCGCTGTGTCAATCAATCGAGGATATTCGAGAGCGAGGCTACGCGTACAACAAAGAAGAGCAAATCGAGGGCGTCAATGCCATCGGAGCCCCGGTTAAGAACGACGCTGGCGACGTCGTCGGCGCCTTCAGCGTCTCCGGCCCATCCAATCGACTGACTGGCGATCGGCTCACAGACGAGTTACCGCAGATTCTCCTCGGCGTGACAAACGAATACGAACTCCGGATATCTCTGTCCTGAACCAGTACAGCCACGTAATCGTTAGTCTGCTCGAGACGACGACTACCGATTCCGCACGGTGGTCGGTCTTCCCTGCTTATTTGGGAGAGTGGCCCGTTGGCACGATTCGATGACGCCGATCGAGCTTAGCTTTCGTCTGATCGCGGGACTCGCACTCATCTTGACGAACGGCTTCTTCGTCGCTATCGAGTTCGCGCTGACGCGTGCGCGGCAGTTCAGCGAACAGGAGTTCATCGACGGAAGCCCCGCCCTCGAACGGGCGTGGGAGATGACACAGAGCCTAGAGATCTACCTGACGACGTGTCAGGTTGGAATCACGGCCTCGAGCATCGCCGTGGGTATCGTCGCCGAACCCGCGCTGGCCGCGCTGTTCGAGCCGTATTTCGCCAGCACGCCGCTGGCATCGGTGGGTGCGGGTGCGATCATCGCCTTCGGAATCATTAACCTCCTACACCTCACCCACGGCGAGCAGACGCCGACGTATCTCGGCGTCGAGCGCTCACGGATGGTCTGTCGGTACGGGGCGGCCCCGCTGTACTGGTTCAACTGGCTCATCTCTCCGCTCATTACGCTCGGTGACTGGGTCGCGAAGGGGACGCTCAAACTGTTCGGCATCGAGATGACCGGCGCGTGGCTCGAAACCGAAGAGGAGGTGCTCGAATCGCGGGCACAGCTGCGAAACCGTATCCACTCGCTGCTCGAAGAGGGTGAACTCCCCGAAGAGCGACGGGAGGAAGTCCTCAGCGCGCTCGACGTGGACGAACTCCCGATCAGTGAACTCATCGTCCCGGCCGACGACATCGTCGCGCTCTCGACGGCGGTATCGCCCGAGGAGAACTTCGAGCGGATTCGGAGCACGCCGCACACGCGGTTCCCGCTCGTCGGCGACGACCTGAGCGATTTCCGCGGCATCGTGTACGCGCCGTCGATTATCGACCACTTCGAGGAGCTAAAATCCGGCGACCTGTCGTTCTCCGAGATCGCCGCACCGCCGATGACGCTCGCGGCGGGGACGAACGTCAGCGACGCGTTCGATCAGTTCCAAGCGGAGGATCAGGAGCTAGCGCTCGTCATCGAGGACGGCGGGGTCGTCGGCCTGCTCACCGCGACCGACGCCCTCGAAGCGGTGATGGGCGAGCTCGAAGATCCGCTCGATCGACGCAACCCCACGAGAGCCGAGGAGGA
Source organism: Halobellus sp. LT62 (assembly GCF_037031285.1). Taxonomy (NCBI): domain Archaea; kingdom Methanobacteriati; phylum Methanobacteriota; class Halobacteria; order Halobacteriales; family Haloferacaceae; genus Halobellus; species Halobellus salinisoli. The sequence continues at coordinate 1,005,711 of NZ_JAYEZO010000002.1, read as the reverse complement.
GTCTGAATCGGATCCCAACGACGAGTCCGAGCCTTGATTACGTTTCCACCGGACGGTTCCGATCGCCGACACCCTCGTCCACCGTGACGGCGTCGCCTGTTGGCGACACGCTCGTCGGCGGAGGCGTCGCGGCGTTCGTCTCGCCGCTCGCCGTGAGCGGAACGGCGTTGGAGACGCTGGTCTGGCTCGCCGGAATTTCGATCGCGATCGTCGCCGCCCTGTGGTCTGGGCGGGTGCTCTCCCGCCTAGAAGAGATCGCGTTCACCCTGTCGGAGGTCGCTCGGTGGGTACTCGGTCTCTTCGGACTGCTCGGCTGAACCGGTTTGGACGAGACTGGGCCGACTCTGGATTCATCCGTGCTGTTCGAGCGGGTTCTGCATCGATCTCGAGCGGGGTTTCCGTTCATCCCACCGCGGGTCGAGGGATCGTCCGTTTGACGATTCCGCGGCGAATTCGCCTAAACCGGATAAAGTGCGGCGAAATGGGCCGAAAGTGGCGTTCACCGACAGCCCCATTCATTGCCGAAGGACGGCGAGAGAGTGCCGGAGGAATCAGTGAATACCGATGTACCTCGATATCCCGCTGCAGTTCGGTCGGTTCGATCCGCTCGACGGCGTCGTCGTCTTCGCCGTCAGCCTGCTCATCGGCGGCGGCGCGATCCACGTCGCGGCCAAACACGTCATTTCGCGGGGGGAACCCGGCGGCTTGACTTTCGAACACGCGGTGCTCACGGCGCTGTTGGGCGCTGTGGCTTGGGCGCTCCTGTCGTGGATCCCGCTTTTCGGCTCGCTGTTCGGGCTCATCGGCTGGATCGCCGTCATTCGCTGGCGCTATCCCGGCGGCTGGGTGAAGGCCGGCGTCACCGGCGCGGCCGCGTGGGCCGCCGCGGTCGTCGCACTCGCGGCGCTCGAACTGATCGGGCTGGGCTCGGTCTCGGCGCTCGGCGTGCCGGGGACGTAATTCCGTTCGAATCTCAGCCGTCCACGACGGTCCCGACCGACCGCCCGGCGAGGAACCCGTCGAGGTCGTCGGGGCCGAACACGGACGCCGGCGCACCGAGATCGAGCAGCGCGCGTATTTTCGCCGCCATTCCGCCAGTCACGTCGGTCGAGTCGGCCCCGCCGAGCGCCTCTGCGACGTCCCTGAATCGGGTGATCCGCGAGAGGACTTCGCCCGACTCGTCGTAGACGCCCGGAACGGTGGAGCAGAGGCCGACGCGGTCGGCGTCGAGCGCCCGAGCGAAGTGCGCGACTAACTCGTCGCCGCTGATGATCGTCGCGCCCGCGCCCGACTGCGCGATGACGTCGCCGTGGAGCACGGGGACGAACCCCTCCGAGAGCATCGTCGCCGTCGAGTCGACCGGAAGGGATAGCGTCGAATCCGCGTCCCGCGCGCCCGCCGAGAGCGGATGGACAGGGAGGGCCGCAACGCCGGCGTCCTGCAGCCGACCGACGATTCCGTCGTTGAGCCGCCGCATCGAGTCGTGAATCGCCCAGATCCCCGCGGCGTCGCGGCTTCCTTCTGCGGGAGTCACGCCGTGTTTGTCCGCGTGGTGGTGACCGAAACTCCCCGCGCCGTGGACGAGCACGAGGCGCGAGACGTCCGCGTCGGCGACGCTGTCGACGACTCGATCGAGCGCGTCGTCGTCGACCGTCTCCGGCGTCTCCTTGTCGGTGACGACGCTGCCACCGAGTTTGAGAACGGTCGTCATCGTCGATCGGCCCCCCGGTTCGCGCCGTCGCTGGGTTTCGCGTTCAGGCCGCCGCCTCCGGACGTCTCCACGCGAACGCCCTCGCGGTCCAACTCGGCGCGGAACGCGTCCTTGCACTCGGCGGTGTACCGAAGCGCGGTGCGCGTCTCCGGCGTCTCGTCGAGCGCGACGATGCAGCCGCCGCCGCCCGCGCCGGTGAGCTTCGCGCCGTGTGCGCCCGCCTCGCGAGCGGCCCACACCATATTGTCGAGCGTGCGCGAGGAGACGCCGAGCGCTTCCAGCAGCCCGTGATCGAAGTTCATCAGTCGACCGAGTTCGTCGAGCAGTTCCGATTCGGGCTCCGCGTCGGGGTCGGCCTCGGCGAGCAGCGACTCGCCCGTTCGGACGATGTCACCGATGCTCTCGACGGTGTCGGCGGCGAACCCGTACTCCTCGCGGAGTGCGCGGACGCTCGCGACGAGTTCGCCGGTGTCGCCCGCGCCGCCGTCGAAGCCGACGACGAAGGGGAGGTTCGGCGCGTCGATCCGGCGGCAGTCGTCGCCCTCGACTCTGACCGCGCCGCCCATCGCCGAGCAGAACGTGTCCGCGCGCGAGGCTTGGCCGTCCTGCACGTCGTACTCCGCGCGGTAGGCGCGGTCGGCCACCTCCTCGGAGGCGAGTTCGACGCCCAACTCGCGCGTGGCCGCGTCGATCCCGGCGACGACGACGGCGGCCGAGGATCCCAACCCCGCGCCGAGCGGGATCTCGCTCTCGACGGTGATGTCGAATCCCGCGTCGGGCGCGCCAGCGGCGTCGCGTGCCTGTTCGACCGCGGCGTCGACGTACCCCACCGCGGCGTCGACGAGCCCCGCCGGGACGTCGACGTCGGGTCGGTAGCCGGTGTCGCCGGTGTACTCGACGGTGAAGCCGTCGAGGCTCAGGTCCCGGGCCTCGACTCTGATGTGGTCGTCCGCGCGGGCGTCGGCGGTGACGGTGGCGCGGCGTTCGATGGCGCAGGGTACCGCTGGCTCGCCGTAGACGACCGCGTGTTCCCCGAAGAGATACACCTTCCCGGGGGCGCTTGAGACAGTCATACGGGAGGCATTTCGTGGCGGCCGCTTAAGCTATCCGACCGCGGAGAATCGGTTGGGGCCCCTCGTCCCTCCGGCGACGCGAAGTGTTTCTCTCCTCGTCGACGCCGGGTCAGTCACTCCTCGCCGACGTCGTCGAGTTCCGCGAGCGCGTCGGAGTCCTCGCCGCGGAAGTGCTTCGCCGCGGCCGCGAGCGCGACGAGCAGGACGAGCGCGATGAATCCGCCGATCGGGAGCCTGCCCACGCCGTCACTAAACGGTGTGTTCTTCCCCGAATCGGTCGATTCCGAGGAGTCGTCGACATCTTCCGACATCCCCTCGTCGGACTCGGACGACGACCCGCCGATCGCGGGGGCGGTGTTGGTCGCGCTGAAGCTGAGGCCGTCGTGCAGATGGATCTCGAAGAGCGTGAAGGATTTCTCTGTCATCTCACCTTTCGATACGCCGACAGAACGGAAAACCGTTGCGGAGGTTACGGCGACCGCGTTTGGACCCGCGAAAGGAACGAAAAGGAAACCCGGTGAATGGTGGAGGGTACCCCAGTGGATAGCGGAGGGAAACCCTGTGAATAGCGGAGGGAACCCGGTGGATTCACGTGTCAGGCAATCGCAGCGATGGTATGGACGACGACAGGCGCGCGTTTCTGACGGATCTTCTGACGACACCGAGCCCGTCCGGCTTCGAGGCCGTCGGCCAGCGGGTGTGGCTCGACTACGTTCGCGACTTCGCCGACGACGTGTGGACGGACGCGTACGGCAACGCGGTCGCCGTTCACCAAGGCGGCTCCGACGTCTCGATCGCGTTCACCGGCCACGCCGACGAGATCGGGTTCATCGTCCGCGACATCACCGAGGACGGGTTCCTCCGGATCAGCCCGATCGGCGGCGCGGATCGGACGGTCTCGAAGGGCCAGCACGTGACGGTCCACGCGGAGACGCCGGTTGCGGGCGTCGTCGGGCAGACCGCGATCCACCTCCGTGAGCGCGAGGAGGAGTCCTATGAGGATATCGACGCCCAGTTCGTCGACGTCGGTGCCGACGACGGGGACGACGCGCGGGAACTCGTCGAAGTCGGCGATCCCGTGACCGTCGAGACGCGGGTCCGAGCGCTGCACGGCACGCGAATGGCCGCGAGAGGGATGGACAACCGTGTCGGCATCTGGTCGGCCGCGGAGGGCCTCCGCGCCGCCGTCGAAGCCGACGTCGACGCCACGGTCTACGCCGTGAGTACGGTACAGGAGGAAGTCGGCGTGCAGGGCGCGAAGATGATCGGCTTCGGCCTCGATCCCGACGCCGCGATCGCCGTCGACGTGACGCACGCGACCGACAACCCCGACATCCCGGGCAAGCGCAGCGGCCCCGTCGAACTCGGCGAGGGGCCGGTCGTCTCCCGCGGCAGCGCGAACCACCCCTCGCTCGTCGACCTCGCGCGCGAGTCGGCAGACGCCGCCGAGATCGACGTGCAACTGCAGGCGACGGGCACGCGAACCGGCACCGACGCCGACGCGTTCTACACCGCGCGCAGCGGCATTCCGGCGCTGAACCTCGGCATCCCGAACCGCTATATGCACACGCCCGTCGAGGTGATCGACACCGACGACCTCGACGCCGCCGCCGAACTACTCGGGTCCGTCGCGGACCGGGCCGCCGACGCCGCGCCGTTCGGGGTAGACCTGTAGGATCGGCGCGTTGGTCGTGCGGTCTGCGCTTCTTCCGTGCGGTCCCCGCGTCGGTCGTGCGGGCCGTGCGGTCCCGCGTCGGTCGTGCCGTCCCCGTGTCGACCGTGCCCAACCGTAACACGCCGTTCGACCGAAAGAAAACCGTTAAAAGTCGCCGCAGGGTGTTGTGAGGTATGGCTGGAACTATCGAAGTACTCGTTCCCGGCGGGGAGGCCAACCCCGGCCCGCCGCTCGGTCCGGAACTCGGACCGACTCCTGTGAACGTGCAGGACGTCGTTCAGCAGATCAACGACGAGACGGCCGCGTTCGACGGGATGGAAGTCCCCGTGACCGTCGAGTACGAGGACGACGGCTCCTTTACGATCTCCGTTGGCGTCCCGCCGACGGCGGAACTGATAAAAGACGAGGCCGGATTCGAGACCGGATCGGGCGAACCGCAGAAGGACTTCGTCGCCGACCTGACGGTCGAGCAGGTGAAGAAGATCGCCGAGCAGAAGTCTTCGGACCTGCTCGCGTACGATCCGTTTAACGCCTCGAAAGAGGTCGTCGGAACGTGCACCTCACTCGGCGTCACCATCGAGGGCAACAACCCGCGCGAGTTCAAAAAGCGGATGGACGACGGCGAGTACGACGACGTCTTCGCGGAGTAAGCGGATTTCGTCGTCACGCAGTTGACGACGACCAGTGTTCTCTTTGCGGCGTTCTCGAAAGTACAAGCGATCGCGACGTCGAGCGCGATGTCGACCGCGAGCGCGACATCGAGACGGGCCTATTCCTTGTCGACCATCACTTCGCTGGCCTTGATCACGGCGTCGACCTCGTCGGATTCGCTGAGCCCGAGACGATCGGCGGACCCGCGCGTGATCGTCGACGTGATCGTCTGGCCGTCGCCGAGTTCGACGACGACCTCCGCCATTATCTCGTCGGTCTTAACGGATTTCACGGTTCCTGAGAGTCTGTTCCGGGCACTGAGCGCCATAGTGGAGAGTCGTCGTCTACGGCAAAATGCGTGTCGGCGAGCGTGAACGTCGTTCCGTGTGGGGACGATTGACCCCGACAGATGGGCCGTTGGAACCGTGTCGACTGTTCCCACGGATCGGCCGTCTCGACCCCGAAAACCGGCGGTACGCGGAAACTGCTTCGACGGACTTAAGGCCGGCATACCCGTTCGATTCGACGAGGCAGGCAGACGCCTGTTTCACTGACCCGTAGGAGCAATCCTGCGTACTACGGAGGTGAATAATGGCAGATACGATAGTTGACGCAGTCTCTCGCGCACTCGACGAGGCACCGCCGCGGAACTTCCGCGAGACGGTCGACCTCGCCGTGAACCTGCGCGATCTCGACTTAAACGACCCATCGAAACGTGTCGACGAGTCTGTCGTTCTCCCGTCCGGCACCGGACAGGAGACGCAGATCGTCGTCTTCGCGAGCGGTGAGACCGCGCTTCGAGCCGAGGAGGTCGCCGACCAGGTTCTGGACGGCGACGACCTCGAGGAGCTCGGAGACGACACCGACGCGGCAAAAGACCTCGCCGACGAGACCGACTTCTTCGTGGCCGAAGCCAGCATGATGCAGGACATCGGCCGCTTCTTGGGGACGGTTCTCGGTCCGCGCGGTAAGATGCCGACACCGCTTCAGCCGGACGACGACATCGTCGAGACAGTGAATAGAATGAAGAACACGGTGCAACTCCGTTCCCGCGATCGCCGGACGTTCCACACCCGCGTTGGTGCACAGGATATGGATTCCGAGGAAATCGCGGATAACATCGACGTCATCGTCCGTCGTCTCGAGGCGAACCTCGAAAAGGGTCCGCTCAACATCGATTCGATGTACGTGAAGACGACGATGGGACCGTCCGTGGAGGTCGAGGCATGAGCGAAAGTGCCTCCGCCCGACGAACCGAGACGATCCCCCAGTGGAAAAAAGCGGAGGTCGGCGAACTGGTCGACTTCCTCGAAGGCTACGAGTCGGTCGGCGTCGTCGACGTCGCCGGCATTCCGAGCCGGCAGCTGCAGAGTATGCGCCGCGAACTCCACGGCAGCGCGGAACTGCGGATGAGCCGTAACACGCTCACCGTCCGCGCGCTCGAAGACGTCGACGACGGGCTCGAAGAGCTCGTCGGATACGTCTCGGGACAGGTCGCGCTCGTGGGCACGAACGACAACCCCTTCGGGCTGTACAAACAGCTCGAAGCGTCGAAGACGCCCGCACCGATCAGCGCCGGCGAGATCGCGCCCAACGACGTCGTCATCCCCGAGGGTGACACGGGCGTCGACCCCGGCCCGTTCGTGGGCGAACTCCAGCAGGTCGGAGCCGCCGCGCGCATCATGGACGGCTCGATCCAAGTCACGGAGGACTCGAAGGTCCTCGAAGCCGGCGAACCCGTCTCCGAGGAACTCGAAGGCGTGCTCTCCGAGCTCGGCATCGAGCCGAAGGAAGTCGGTCTCGACCTCCGCGGCGTCTTCTCCGAAGGCGTCCTCTTCGAGCCCGACGAGCTCGCGATCGACATCGACGAGTACCGCGCGGACATCCAGTCCGCCGCCGCGGCCGCTCGGAACCTCTCGGTCAACGCGAGCTACCCGACGGCGCAGACCGCGCCGACGCTGCTTGCGAAGGCCGCCGGCAATGCGAAGGCCCTTGGCCTCTTCGCCGCCATCGAGGACCCCGACGTGGTGCCCGATCTCGTCGCGAAGGCCGACGCGCAGGTTCGCGCGCTCGCCGCCCAGATCGACGACGAGGAGGCGCTCCCGGAGGAGCTCCGGGGCGTCGAAGCGCCCGAACCGGCCGCCGAGGAGGCGGCCGACGAGAGCGAGGACGAATCGGCTGACGAAGACACGGAAGCAGATGCCGACGCCGACGACACCGACGACGACGACGACGACGGAGACGGTGCCGAAGGCCTCGGCGCGATGTTCGGATAACTACGAGGAAATACGACAATGGAATACGTTTACGCAGCTCTCACCCTGAACGAATCGGGCGAAGAGATCAACGAAGAGAACATCACCGCGGTCCTCGAGGCCGCCGGTGTGGACGTCGAAGAGTCCCGGGTGAAGGCGCTCGTCGCCGCACTCGAGGACGTCGACATCGAGGAGGCCGTCGAGACGGCCGCCGCCGCTCCCGCGCCCGCCGCGGGCAGTGCCGGTGGCGAGGTCGAGACCGCTGACGACGGCGAAGACGAGGCCGACGAGGCCGAGGAAGCCGACGAAGGCGACGCCGACGAAGAGGACGAGGACGAAGAGGCCTCCGGCGAGGGCCTCGGCAACCTCTTCGGCTGAGTTCGGAAACCGCCGAAGACGCCGAGCGTCCGATCCGGACGTCGCGCCGACTCGTCTTTCGATCCGATTTCTTTCGACGCCACGGGAACAGCCGCGACGCTGTCCGTCCAGAGAGGTCACCGCAGTAGCGCGCGCATCATCGCACGTGCTCGCACGAACGTTCAAATAGGAGAACGAGGCCACTCCGTCGCGATGGCGTCGCCAACGATTACCCTCGCGTTCGCGCTCTGCGGCGTGGCACTGGGAACGCTGACCGGCCTGCTCCCGGGACTGCACGTCAACAGCGTCGCGTTTCTCCTCGTCGGGATCGCCCCCGGTATCGACGGCCCGCCGGTCGCCGTCGGCGCGGCGATCCTCGCGGCGGGCGTGGTTCACACCTTCCTCTCGATCGTTCCCGGACTCGTCCTCGGCGTGCCCGACGCCGCGACCGCGCCGGGCGCGCTGCCCGGCCACCGGCTCGTCTTGGCGGGCCGCGGGCGGGAGGCGATCCGACTGTCGGCCGTCGGGAGCGGCGTCGCGCTCCTCGGCTCCGTCGCGGTCGCGCTGCCGCTCTCGCGCGTCGTCGCCGCCGGGCGCGAGTGGCTGCTCGCCGCGCTTCCGATCCTGTTGGCCCTCGTCGCGGCGCTCCTCGTGCTCGCCGAGCCGACCCGCCGCGCGCGACTCGGCGGCGTGCTCTGTCTGTGTGTCGCGACGGCACTGGGTTTTCTGACGCTCGATCTCCCGGCGACGGGGGCGCTGACGCCGAGGGGCGCGGCGTCGATGCTCGCGCCGATCTTCGGCGGGCTGTTCGGCGCGCCGATCCTGTTGGACGCGGTCGATGCCGACGGGGCGATTCCCCCGCAGGAGGGGACGACGCTCGGGCTCTCCGGGAGTGAGACGCTGCGAGCCGCGCTCTCCGGCGTCGGCGGCGGCGCGCTCGTCGGCTACCTGCCGGGCGTTTCCGCGGGCGTCGCGGCGGTCTTGGCGCTCGGCGGGGCCGGTGGCAGCGGTCCCGCGGGTCGTGGCTCCGATCGGGCCTACGTCGTCGCGACCAGCGGTGCCGACACGGCGACGGCGGTGTTCGCGGTCGCCTCGCTCGCGGTGCTCGGCGCGCCGCGCAGCGGCGTCACTGTCGCGCTCTCGTCGCTCGCGGGAGCGGGTTCGCCGTCGGCCCCGCCGAGCGCGTCGATGGGAGCGACGGCTCCGATACCACTCTTGGAGATGCTGCTCGTGATCGTCTTCGCGGCGGGTCTGGGAATCGCGGTCCTCCTGACCGTCGGCGAGCGCTATCTGCTCGTTGTCCGTCGGCTCCCGCGACGCCCGCTCGTCCTCGGCGTGTTGGGACTGCTGTTCGCGCTCTCGGTCGGCTTCGCGGGCGTGCTCGGTGGGGCCGTCTTCTGTCTCGCCGCGGCCGTCGGCCTGTTGCCGCCGCGAGTGGGCGCGCGGCGCGTCCATCTGATGGGCGTGCTCTTCGGGCCGATCGCGCTGGGATGGTAGGCGGGCGCACCGAGAGGAGTCGGGTGATCGGGAAAGACAACCGTTAAAAGTCGCGACCGGGTCGTGTAGAGTATGAGCCAGTCCGAGCAGCGACACGCCAGACAGTGCGTGTCCTGTGGCATCAACATCTCCGGCATGAGCGCGGCGACGTTCAACTGTCCGGACTGTGGCCACGAGATCTCGCGGTGTGCGAAGTGCCGAAAGCAGAGCAACCTCTATGAGTGCCCCGACTGCGGGTTTATGGGACCCTGAACGATGGGAAAAGTCGCAGCCAAGATCAAGGTCATGCCGAACAGCCCCGAAATCGACCTCGACGAGCTTCAGGAGCGACTCGAACAGTCGCTGCCCGAGGGCGCGAAGATCAACGGCTTCGAGCGCGACGACGTCGCGTTCGGGCTGGTCGCGCTGCTCCCGACCGTGATCGTCCCCGACGACGCGGGCGGCACCGAAGCGGTCGAAGACGCGTTCATCGGCGTCGACGGCGTCGAGAGCGTCGCCGTCGAGAACGTCGGCCGCATCTAACCGCGTCAGTTCCGGTCATAGCTGTCGGCACTCGTCGACGACTGCGCTGACGTTTTCTCCGTTGGCTCTCACTTCGCCGAGCCGCGGCTGAGTGCGTTCGGGTCCGTTTCGCTGACGCCATCGGCGGATCGGCTAGATTCCCGACGGAAGAGATATTCCCGACGGAACAGTCACTCCGCGCGACGGAGAAAGAGCAGCCCGACGAGCGGCGAGAGGATGAAGCCGATTCCGAGCACGACGAGCAGCGGGAGCCCGCCCGCGTCGACGGATGCGGTTGCGGCGACGCCGACGACCGCGCCGAGAAGGATACTCACGGAGACGCCGACGCCGAACTGTTCGAGCCGCGAGCTGGAGTCCTGATGCATCGATTCGCCGTCGCCGCTCGCCGAGCGTTCCGGAAGTTGTCCGCCGCTTGCAGATTCTAGTGCCATAACCGGGCGTACGACACCCGATGGTTTAGATTTTGCCGAGACGCGCCGAACTCCGTGAGCCACAGTCTGTGAACTAATCGCACGGTGTCGAACCCGCTAGCGACGTCTCTCGGCGGCGGCGCTCGTCGAACGGGAACGTGCGTTTTATAACCGCGTCGGAAGTACAGCCATCAACGACTATGCCGAGTTCCAACGGTCCACTTCACGGTACGCGAGGAAAGCTATCGAACAAACCGCGCGAGCGAGGAACCTCCCCGCCGCAGCGCGCGATCCAGGAGTTCGACGAGGGTCAGAAGGTCCACCTGAAAATCGACCCAAGCGTCCGCGAAGGTCGCTTCCACCCGCGGTTCAACGGCCACACCGGCGAAGTCGTCGGAAAGCAGGGCCGCGCGTTCAAGGTCAGTATCGTCGACGGCGGCAAAGAGAAGACGCTCATCGCCCGCCCCGCCCACCTGCGCGCTCAGGAGTAACATCGTACGCCGATGACCATCTTCAAAGAGAAAGTCGACGAGGAGTATTTGACCGTCTCAGAGGTCAAAACGCTCCTCGAAGACGTCGAGGCCGAGCGCGCCGCCGACGAGGAGCGCGAGTTGCGGTACGAACTCGCTCGCGCCATCGAGCACGTGAACCGGTTCGCTCATCTCGATCCCGAAGAGTCTCGCGACCTCGTCGAGGAGCTTCTCGAACTGGAGAAGGTCGACATCGAGACGGCGATCAAGATCACTGATCTCCTGCCACAGAGCCGAGACGAACTCCGCGCGGTGTACGCACAGGAACGCTACGCGCTCGACGGCGACGAACTCGACGACGTGCTGAACGTCGTCGCGAAGTACGTCTAGCGCGATCGATACCGACGCACGGCGGGTCCGTCGGCCAATTGTTTAAATAGACCCTCACCGTACGTCAGTCTATGACTACGACCGAGAGCGGAGACGCCGACGAGGTGACGGAGTCGTCGGACGGTTCCGACCACGTCCCCGATTCGAACGACGGGGGCGACGCTGACGAGCGGGAGGTGCGCTACGCGGTCGTCTTAGATCATCTCCCGCACGGCCGCGCGGACGACGACCGCCCGCGACACCGGAAGTCGCCGCTCGCGTACGCGATCGGTGAGCGGGACTTCCGCCTCTTCGAGATCACGCTCGCGGACGACGCGGACGTCTCGATCGGCGACCGCATCGTGATCGGCCCGACGGAGGCTCGGGACGTGGTGTCGGGATTCAAGCAGGTGATGTACGACGACCTCTCGAACACCGCCGGCGCGGAACTCGAATACGCCATCGAGGAGATCATCGATACGAACGAGCGCCGGTTCGTCGACTTCTACAACGACGCGCAGCCGATCACGCTTCGGCTGCACCAGCTGAATCTCCTCCCCGGAATCGGGAAGAAACTCCGGAACAACGTGCTCGATCAGCGCAAGCGCGGCCCCTTCGAGAGCTTCGAGGACCTCGAAGACCGGGTTTCGGGGCTCCATCGCCCGAAAGAGGTCCTCATCGAGCGCATCATCGAGGAGTTGCGCGACGACGACCTGAAGTACAAGGCGTTCGTCGGGCGCGACGCCTGAACAGCCGTTTTGCGAGCGCGACGGCGAATTGTTCTCCGACGATCGACGACCCGAGACGTTTACACTCTCCCGGGCGCAACGGGGGGCAATGACAGATTCGAGGGCCGACGCCGCGTCCGACCTCCGGGATCCGGACGACCTGCGCCGCCGGGCCGGCGTGCGCGGCGATCCCGATCGCGACCAACACTTTCTGGTCGATGACCGGGTGCTCGATCGGATTCCGAGCTACCTCCCCGACGACGCCGACGCGACGCGACTGCTGGAGATCGGCGGCGGGACGGGTGCGCTCACCGACCGACTGCTCCGCGTCGCCGACAGGGTGACCGTCGTCGAGCGCGACCCGTCGCTCTCGGCGTTCCTCCGCGAGGAATTCCGAGAGGACGTCGAAGTCGGGCGATTAGAGATCGTCGAGGGCGACGCGCTCGACGTCGACCTGCCCGACTTTTCGGCGTCGGTCTCGAATCTCCCGTACGGGATCTCCTCGGAGATCACGTTTCGGCTGCTCCCCGCCGAGCGCCCGCTCGTGTTGATGTTCCAGCGGGAGTTCGGCGAGCGGATGGCAGCCGAGCCCGGGACCGACGCGTACGGCCGGCTATCGGTGAGTGCGCAACACTACGCGGACGTCGAGGTCGTCGAGATCGTTCCGCCGACGGCGTTCGATCCCGCACCGGCCGTCGAGAGCGCGATCGTTCGGCTGCGACCGAGAGCGCCGGAGTACGCCGTCGACGACGAGACGTTCTTCTTCGATTTCGTGAAGGCGCTTTTCACCCAGCGGCGCAAGACGATCAGAAACGGGATCCGGAACACCGCCCACATCTCGGGGCTCGCCGATCCAGAGGCCGTCATCGAGGCGATCGAGAGCGTCGACGAGGACTTGCTCCGCGCGCGAGCGGGATCGCTCACGCCCGCCGAGTTCGCCGAACTGACCGCGATTGCCGACGAACACGGTCGCTGAATCACGAGTATGGCTGGAATACTTCAAACGGGATTCGGAGGAGTCGAAGGCGTCGGAGACGCGCTTTCGGCGCTCTCGGAGTTGGTGCCGACGTTCACCGGTCGAATCGCGGTCACCTTCGCGATCAGCGTCGCCGTAATGGCGTTTCTGGCTCGGACGGACTGGCTCCACAAGACGGCCCCCGATCGCTTGGAATCGACCGCGTGGCACGTGATCGTCACCGTCGGAACGATGATCGTCGCCGCCACCGCAGGGCTGGCGATCGTCGGGATTTGGGGCCTCTCAGACGATCTCTTCGCGGTTTTCGGGACGAGCTACGGCCCCGAAACGATCGTCAGGTTCGGCGTCTCCGCGCTGTTTCTGATCGGCGCGTACACGATGACCGGGCTGATAAAGCAACTCGTCGACCAGCTCGCAGAGACTCGGTCGTCGGTCGGCGAGCACGAGCGGGAAATCGCGTATCGCCTCGGGCAGGTCGCGCTCTACCTCCTCGCGCTCACGATCATCCTCTCGCTGTGGGACGTCAACGTCGGCGGATTCCTCGTCGGTGCTGGATTCCTCGGTATCGTCGTCGGGATGGCCGCCAGACAAACGCTCGGTGCGATGCTCGCGGGATTCGTCCTGATGTTCTCACGGCCGTTCGAGATCGGTGACTGGATCCAAGTCGGCGACTACGAGGGCATCGTCACCGACATCACGATCGTCAACACCCGGATGCAGACGTTCGACGGCGAGTACGTGATGATCCCCAACGACGTGGTCTCCTCGGAGAGCCTCGTCAACCGCAGCCGAAAGGGCCGACTCCGCATCGAGGTGGAAGTCGGCATCGACTACGACGCCGACCCCGAGAACGCCGCCGACATCGCGAAGAAGGCCGTCGCGAAGCTCGACGATCCGATGAACGTGCCCACGCCACAGGTGGTGTTCAAGCGGCTCGACGACTCGGCGGTCGTGCTCGGCGTCCGCTACTGGATCAACAACCCGAGCGCCCGTCGAAAGTGGCGCTCACAGACGGCCGTTATCGGCGCTGTCAAGCAGGCACTGGAGGCCGAGGGCATCAAGATCCCGTTCCCCCAGCGGGAGCTGATGGGTCGGCAGGAGGCCGGCGGGTTCATCCTCGCGGGCAACGAAGGATCGGCGGAGGAACAGCTAAAAGCGTCGTCTGCGGACGCGCGAGGAAACGGAGAAGCTGACGGCGACGCAGATGGTGAAGACCCCGAGAGTGGGGAACAACAATCCGAGCGCACGGAGTCGGACAGCGAGACGGAACCGACCGCCGAGAACGACGCCGACCGCGAGCCCCCGAAGGCGGCGACGAACGTGAAAGCCAAGGGAGCTCCGGACGGGTCCGGCGCGGACGAGACCGACGGGGGCGAGTCGTGAGCGAGGAGACGAAGAGAACGCTGGCCGCGCGCCGCGACGTCGAGACGACCGTGTATCAACCCGCGGAGGATTCTCGGCTCCTCGCCGCGGCGGTCGAAGCCGTGGGTCGAGGGCGGCTCTTGGAAGTCGGCACCGGTTCGGGGTGGGTCGCCGCACGGGCCGCAGACGTCGAGACGGTGACCTCAGTCGTCGCCAGCGACGTCAACCCCCATGCCTGTCTGGCCGCTCGGGAACGCGCGCTGAGCGGTGAGGCCGGAGAGGCGCGCTTCGATGTCGTTCGCGCGGACCTCCTCTCACCGTTCGTCGACGGCGCGTTCGACACCGTGGCGTTCAACCCGCCGTATCTCCCCACCGACCCCGAACGCGAGTGGGACGACTGGATGGAGCGGGCGCTGTCGGGCGGGGAGTCGGGTCGCGAACTGATCGAGCCGTTCCTCGAAACGGTCGGCCGCGCGCTCGCGCCGAACGGGGTCGCGCTGCTGCTCGTGAGTTCGCTGACCGGGTACGAAGAAGTCCTCGCTCACGCCGAGGCGTGCGGTTTCGACCACGAGGTCGTCGTCGAGGAATCCTATCCCTTCGAGACGCTCTCGGTGCTCGCGCTGACCGCCGCTGACGACGACTGATAGCGGTCCTCCTCCGCTCGCCGGAAAATAACTGGAACGAATAATACACTTTAGCAAATATTAAGCAGCGGCATTTCGTAGCGAACCCCGATGATTGAACTCGTCGCGACGACGCCGGGGCTGTTCCCGCTTCCGGACTGGGCGAAATCGGACCTCGCGGACCTGAAGGGCCGCCAGAAGGCGGATCTGATCTCGGGATCGGAGTCCAGCGCCGTCGTGTCGACGTACGAGCGGGCCCGCGCGGAGGCCGTCGACGAGCAGTTCGACGCCGGTCTCGATCGGGTCGTCGAGGGACAACTCCGCTGGGACGATATGCTCGCCCACCCGCTGACGGTTCACGACCGCGTCGAGACGGGCGGGATCGCTCGCTACTACGACAACAACAACTTCTATCGCAACCCCCGCGTCGTCGGCGAGTTGACTCACTCCGGCGACGTCGCAGCCGAACTGACGGCCGCCGCGGAGGTGATCGACGACGCACCCCTGCAGGCGGTCCTCCCCGGTCCGTACTCGCTCGCCGACCTCGCGACCGACGCGCACTACGGCGACGACCGGGAATTCCTCTCGGCGATCGCGGACTTTCTCGCGAGCGAGGTCGAGTCGTTCCCGGCGCACGAGACGCTGTTTCTCTTGGAGCCCTCGCTCGTCGAATCGCCGCCCGACGACGACCTCGCCGACGCCGTTCCGGAGGCGATCAGCACCGTCGCCGACGCGACCGATTCCGCCGTCGTCGCGCACACCTATTTCGGCGCGCTCGATGAGAAGACCTACGCACACCTGATGGACGCCGCTGTCGACGCCCTCGGTCTCGATCTCGTGGCCGACGACCGCGAGCAGAGCGTGTACAACGCCGTCGAGTACGGAATCACAGACGACGTCGCACTCGGCGTCGCCGACGGGCAGAACACGCTCGTCGAGTCGGCCGAGACGCTGCGCGAACGCGTCGAGTGGTTCATCGACCAAGTGCCGATGGCCGACTTCGAGAACGCGTACGTGAGCACCAACACCGAACTGTTCTACCTCCCGGTGAACAGCTATCGCGAGAAGCTGGCCGCCCTCGCCGCGGCGGCCGACCTCGAACGCGAGGTGAGCGTCTGATGGTCCGAAACCCATCGAACCGCGAGCAGTTCCGCCCCGCCGACCACGACGCCGAGCACTTCCTCTTGACGACGGTCGTCGGAAGCTACCCGAAGCCCGCGTGGCTCAACCGGGCGAAGAAGCTCGCCGACGACCCCGACTCCGGCTTCGACGAGCGGGCGTTCGCGGAGGCCCAAGACGACGCCGCACGGGTCATCACCCACGAGCACGAGCGCGCCGGGTTGGACACCGTCGTCGACGGCGAGATGCGCCGCGACGAGATGGTCGAGTACTTCGCCCACCGGATCCCCGGCTACGAGTTCAACGGGCCGGTGAAAGTGTGGGGACACAACTACTTCGACAAGCCCTCGGTCGTCTCCGAGGTCGAGTACGACGAACCGTGGTTGGTCGAGGAGTTCGAGTTCACCGCGAGCGTCGCGAGCAGGCCGGTCAAAGTGCCGATCACCGGTCCGTACACGTTGGCGCGGTGGGCGTTCAACGAGGCCTACGACACCGAGGCCGCGCTCGCGTACGACCTCGCCGACCTCGTCAACGAGGAGGTCCATCGACTCATCGACGCGGGCGCGCGGTACGTCCAACTCGACGAGCCCGCGCTCGCGACGACGCCCGAGGACCACGCGATCGTCGGCGAATGCCTCGAACGCATCGTCGACGGCGTCCCCGAGGACGTCCGCGTCTGTCTGCACGTCTGCTACGGCGACTACTCGAAGCTGTACCCGGCGATCAACGACTTCCCGATCGACGAGTTCGACATCGAACTCTGCAACGACGGCTACCAGCAGATCGACGTGTTCCGCGAACACGCCTTCGAGCCGGATCTCGCACTCGGTGTCGTCGACGTCCACACCCCGGAGGTCGAGTCCGTCGCGGAGATCAAATCGAACATCGAGGAGGGGTTGAAGGTGGTCTCGCCCGATCGGCTCAGCGTCTCCCCGGACTGCGGGGTGAAACTGTTGCCGCGCGAAGTCGCCTACGAGAAGATCTCGAACATGGTGACCGCGGCGCGGGAGGTCGAGGCGGATCTCGACGCCGACGAGATCGACGTCGCGCTTCCGTCCGACGACTGACGCTCTCCCTGCCGATCGGCTCAGTGGGGACGTCGGCATCGTTGCCCGGCGACCGACGGACGGATTTTCCAGCGCGCGTTCCCGGATCGGACCCAGCGGTTATACCAGTGGAGGACGGTTCGGCGGTATGAAACGTCGAGACGTGCTTCGGGCGGGCATCGGAACCGGATTCGCCGGCGTCGCCGGATGCACCGGGCGGACCAAGGGGCCGGCGTTCACCGAGGGGTTCGAAGACGAACTCGGCGAGTGGGAGGCCGACGCGGCGATCGGACCGGAGGTCGACATCGACGACTTCGCGTGGGAACTCGGCGTTTCGGACGCGGAGGCGGTCGAGGGTGAGCGGTCGCTGCGGATCTGGAACGAGGGATCGTACGACGACGGCGTGACGTGGGGCGTCCATCCGATCTCCGTCGAGGCGGACCGACGGTATCGGATCGACGTCCGGGCGCAGTTCTGGAGCGAGTCCGAGTCGTTCAACACGATCCGCAACGCAGTGATGAGACTCGGAGCCGAGCCACCCGAGACGGAGGAGGACTTCCCGCAGCCGGGCGTCAACACGACAGCTCTCGGCGAGACGCCGTACGGCGGGCTTCGAGAGCCGCTGTGGCTCGCAGACGGCTGGCGAGAGTACGCGTTCGAGTGGACGACGCCGACGCTTTCGACCGACACGCTCCACTTGGCGATCGGCACGGCCGTCGTCTGGGAGGCCAACGCGGCGCACTACGTCGACGACGTGTCAGTCACAATCGAAGCGCGGTAACGGGGCCGCTCGGAATCCCCGGTCGAGAAGAATCAGTGATCTTCGTCTTCGTACAGCCACGGCGCGTCGATGCGCTCGTAATCGAGCAGTTCCTCGTCGTCGAAGAACAGTCCGATCTCGCGCTCGTTCGCGCCCTCGTCCTCGTGGTCGGAGGCGTGGATCACGTTGCGACCGAGGTCGAGCCCGAAGTCGCCGCGGATCGTCCCCGGCGCGGACTCGGCGGGGTCGGTCTCGCCGACCATCGAGCGGACCTGACGGGTCGCGTCAGCGCCCTCCCAGACCATCGCGAAGACCGGGCCCGAGGTGATAAAGTCGACGAGGCCGTCGAAGAACGGCTTATCGGCGTGTTCGCCGTAGTGCTCGTGGGCGAGTTCTTCGTCGATCTGAATGAACTTCCCGCCGACGAGCTTCAGGCCGCGCTCCTCGAATCGGGAGACGATCTCGCCGATGAGGCCGCGTTGGACGCCGTCGGGCTTGACCATCACGAAGGTTCGCTCGTCGTGGTGGGTCATTCGCCCTTGTCCTCGCGGCCGGCTTCGGTCCACTCCAGATCGCGGGGCTCGCGGCCGAGGCGGTAGTTCTTCTCGGCTTTCGAGTCCTTGAAGTGGAGGATCGTGCCGTCGTTTTTCACGAGCATCGTTCCCGTACCCGGTTCGATCTCCTCGCCGGTGTAATCGCACGTGCGCGTTTCGACCATAGGTTATCGACCTCCGATGGAGTCGGCGTCCCGCTGCGTCTCGCGGAGCTGGAGGATGTCGCCCTCGCGGACGGGGCCCAGGACGTTCCGTGTGATGATGCGGCCCTGGTTCGAGCCCTCGCGGATGCGGCATTTGACCTGCATGGCCTCGCCGTGCATCCCTGTCTTGCCAACGATCTCGATGACCTCCGCGGACGTCGAGTCGCTGGCGGTCTCTTCTGCGCTCATCGTCGGTTACCGCAGTTCCTCGAGCTTCGCGGCGATGTCTTCGACCTCGTCCTCCGAGTCGCCGGCATCGACGATGGCGGCGGCGGCCGAGCCGACTTCGAGGCCCGCGGCCTGACCGACTTCGTCCTGCGTCTCGATGAAGACGTACGGGATGCCCTTCTCGTCGGCGAGTTCGGGCAGGTGCATCACGATCTCTTCGGGCGAGACGTCCTCGGCGACGAAGACGAGATCGGCGGTGCCGCGCTCAACGGCTTTGGTCGTCTCGTTGGTTCCTTTCTTTACGGTTCCTGTGTCTCGTGCGACCTCGAGGGCCTCGAGGGCATCCTCTGCGAGGTCGGCTGGGACGTCGAATTCTACGTAGACTGGCATTGTTGTTCACCTCTCCTGCTCGCGGGCTCGACTGCCCCGCCGGTGTGTGGTTTCCCTGACGGCGGGGAGTATCATCAACCCCGGGCAGGCTGTACACGTCGGTTGCTTCGGATCCCATAAAAGCGCTTTCAATGGCGTCGTGCCGTGGCACGACGACACACGCGTCATATTCGCGCGACTACTTCCCCCGGGCCCGAGCGACGGCCCGCGAACGCAATTTCCTTACCTGCCGCCCCCCACTCCGGGGTATGAACGTGGCCGTCCTCGCTGCGAAGCTCCGCGCGGCGGGGCAGCGGACGAACCACAGACGCCTGCTCGTCCTCGCGGGCGACCGCGACCGCGGCATCGACGCCGCCTACGACGCGATCGAGGGCGCGTCGATCCCCGACGCGGAGACGACGATCGTCACGACGCGGGAGGGGTTCCGGTTCGACCGCGTCGATCCCAAGCAGGCGCGAACGCTCTTGGGAACGACCCGCTCGGCCGTCATCTGCGACGCCCACGAGGACTTCTCGCCCAACGTGCTCGGCCGACTCGTCGGGAGCGTCGACGGCGGCGGGCTGTTGATCCTCCTGACGCCGTCATTAAACTCGTGGCCCGACCGAGCCGGCTCCTTCGAGTCCTCGCTCGCCGTCTCGCCGTACGACGTCAGCGATGTCGGCGGGCGGTTCCGCGAGCGGCTCCGCGAGACACTCCTCGATCACCCGGGCGTCGCGATCGTCGACGTCGACGAGGGACGGGTCGAACGCCGCGGTGAGGCCGACGACGCCGCGAGCCGTCGCTCGAACCCCGTCGTTCCTCCCACCGAGCGTCGCCGCTTCCCGGGCGAGGCGTACGCCGCCTGCCTGACTGCGGATCAGTCCCGCGCGCTCTCCGCGCTCGAAGCGCTCCAACGAGAGGGGGCCGAAATCGAAAACGCGGTGGTCGTCGAGGCCGACCGGGGGCGCGGGAAGTCGAGCGCGGCCGGACTGGCGGCCGCGTCGCTGGCGGCGGTCGGTCGTGACGTCCTCGTCACCGCCCCGGACCGGCGTAACGCCGACGATCTCTTCGCCCGGGCTCGCGAGTTGCTGGCGGAGATCGAGGACGGCTCCGGCTCTATCGACGCGCTGCAGACCGCCGCAGGCGGTCGCATCCGATTCGAGTCACCCGCGGCGGCGGCCGACCTCCCCGACGATCCGGATGTCGTCCTCGTCGACGAGGCCGCAGCGATACCCGTCCGGCTGCTCTCGTCGCTGCTCGACGCCCCGGCGGTCGGCTTTTTCACGACGGTCCACGGCTACGAGGGCACGGGACGGGGGTTCTCCGTCCGGTTCCGCGGTCAGTTGGCGGCGTCCGACCACGACGTGACCGACGTGACGCTCTCGGAGCCGATCCGCTACGCGCCGGGCGATCCGATCGAGTCGTGGGCGTTCCGGGCGCTGCTTCTCGACGCGCGCCCGCCCGTCGACGACCTCGTCGCCGACGCGTCGCCGTCGACCGTCGAGTATCGGGCGCTCTCACCGGAGGATTTCGCGGCGGACGAGCACCTGTTGCGGGCGACCTTCGGCCTTCTCGTGTTCGCGCACTATCGGACGGAGCCGAACGATCTGGCGCGCCTCCTCGACGCCCCGAACTTCCGCGTGCGCGTCCTCGAACACGACGGACGAGTGGTGAGCGTCGCGCTCTTGGCGCGCGAGGGCGACCTCGACGCGGAGACGCGGAGATCGGTGTACGAGGGCTCGCGGATCCGCGGACACATGATACCCGACGTGCTGACGAGTCAACTCCGCGACGAGGACGCCGGGACGCCGCTCGGCTACCGGGTGGTGCGCATCGCGACCCATCACGCGGTCCGAACGCGGGGGCTCGGCTCGACACTCCTCTCGGAAATTCGCGCGGAGTTCGACGGCGACGCGGACTACCTCGGCACGGGCTACGGCGCGACGCCCGACCTACTGGAGTTCTGGGCCGACAACGGCTACGGAACGGTGCACCTCTCGACGACGCGAAACGAGTCCAGCGGCGAGTACTCGGCGGTGATGCTGTGCCCGCTCTCGGAGACGGGCGAGGAGCTTCGCGAGCGACACGCGCGGCTGCTTCGCGACCGGATCGGCGACGTGCTCGCCGATCAACTTCGCGACGCCGACCCTGACATCGTGCGCGGTGTGCTCGCGGCGTGTCCCGCGTCGCTCACGCCCGCGCTGTCGGACTACGAATGGCGCGTCGTCGTCGGTGTCGCCGACGGCCCCGGTCAGTACGCGACCGCGCCGGGGGCCTTTCGCCGGCTCGCGCTGACCGCGCTGCTCGGTGGTGATGCGACTGCGGGAGTCGACGAGGCTGACGGTGACGCCGACGCCGCCGGCGACGACGACGAGTCGACCGCACAACTATCCGACCGACAGGAGCGACTCCTCGTCGGGAAAGTGCTGCAGGCGCGGCCGCAAGAGACCGTCGCCGACGAACTGGGCTACGCCTCGACGCGGGAGTGCCTGCGCGATCTCGGCGCGGCGTACGCGACGCTCCTCGATCGGTACGGCGACAACGAGATTACCGCGGCTGAGCGCGCGCGGTTCGATCGGGAGTAGCGCCCGGCGTCAGGAGTAGCGACCAGCGTCAGCGGCGCGATCGGGAGCACAGCGCTCATCACCGTCGATGACTTCTCTCGGGTATGGAACCGCTCAGTTGGCTCTTTCTCGCGGTCGTCGCCGCCGGCGTCGCGGGATCGGTGCTGCCGCTCGTTCCCGGCGGGCTGCTCTCCGTCGTCGGCGTCGTCGGCTACTGGTGGTCGACGGGCTTCGTCGAGCCCTCGGCGCTCGTCGTCGCCGTGCTCGTCGGCGTCGGCGTCCTGACGATGACGGTCGACTACGTCGGCGGCGCAATTGCGGCCCGGGCGGGCGGGGCGTCGCTGGTGACCACCGGCGTCGCCGTCGTCGTCGGGCTCGTACTCCTCCTCGTCGCCGGACCGATCGGCTTTCTCGTCGGGATCGCGGTTGCCGTCTTCGCCGTCGAGTTCGCCCAGCACGCGGACACCGAACGGGGGCTGCGCGTCGCACTGTACACGACGGTCGGCGTGCTCGCCTCGTCGGTTGTGCAGGTGATCCTGACCGGGTCGGTGCTGGTCGTGCTCCTGTTGATCGTGTTCGTCTGAGCTCGACCCTCGCGGGGGGCTGAGACGAACGAGTCGGCAGATTCGCGATTCGACGGTGGAATTATATCGGTCGTGGTTCTATCGATACCTGTGAGCGTCAACGTCGAGACGCGAGTCGATCCCCCGGGATCCAGCGAGTTCGCCGCGGACACGTGGGAACTCAAAGAACGGATCCGAGAGCGCGAGAGCGTCCTCAAGCAGCGACGGGCCTTTTTCGCCGACGCGTACCGCCGCGCGAACGACCACCTGCTCTTCGAGGGCGACGACCTCGTCGGCTTCGCGTCGGTTCGACGGGACGGATACATTCTCTTTCTCGCCGTCGCGCCCGACCGTCGCGGCGAGGGGTACGGCAAGCGACTCGTCGCCGCCGCGCTCCAAGATCACGAATCGATCTCCTGTCACGCGCGGGCGACGAACGAGAGCGCGCTGTCGTTTTACGAGCACCTCGGCTTCGAGATCATCCGGCGGATCAACGGCTACTACGAGGACGGCGGCGACGCCTACTACCTCCGACTCGGCGACGGCTCCTCGCTCCGAGAGAAGTTCGCCGAGTTCTTTCGGCGGTCGATGACGGGGACGTAACTCGCCGATCAATCAGTGAGGGACGATTTATGCTGATAGCGAGCGAATAGTCCGGTATGGCCGACACGAACACCACCGACGCGACGACGCGAACGCTCGAACCCGGCCAACGGGTGTACGACGCCGACGGCCGAGCGATCGGCACGATCCGCGCAATCACCGAAACCGGCGTTGAGGTACAAACGCACGGCGACGTCGAGACCGTTTCACTGAAACAAGCGCTCGGATCGGACGCCGGGGAAGGATATCTGCTCTGGCGGTGCGTCAACTGCGGCGAACTGGGCGATCTCGACGAGATCCCGGATCGCTGTCCGGGCTGTGGCGGCCCGCGGGAGGACCTCTACGCGTATCTGGAGGACTGATAGCCTATCACGCTCACGTCCGCATCGATTCTCGCTGATCCCCGCAGCGGGCTTTCCGCCGGACGCCGCAGCGGCCCGTCACTCCCGAGGAATGTTCTCGATGCCGTTGTCAGTGATCACTTCGTCGAGCAGTTCGACCGGCGTGGCGTCGTAGGCGGGGTTTTCGATCACGACGTCCTCGATCGGTTCGAGCGTGACCTCCGCAGGCGGGCGGATCTCGTCCTCGAAGACGAAGCCGTCCTCGACGATCTTCGCGGCGGACCCGACGACCGTGACGGGGACGTCGAGGTAGTTCGCGGTCGCGATGATCGGAAAGGTGCCGACCCGGTTGTACAGGGTGTCGCCGACGATGCAGTCCATCCCGATGACGATTCGATCGCACTCCTCGAGGTACGTGCCCGCCGCGCTGTCGACCAGCAGATGGGGTTCCACGCGGTCGAAGGCGGCGAGTCGTCGGGCCGTCTTCCGGCCGAGGAACCGCGGCCGCGCCTCGGTGACGTACGCTGTCAGGTACGTCCCGTCGGCGGCGGCCTGCTCGACGGCTTCCAAAACCGTCGAAGAGAAGTCGTGGGTGAGGAACGTCTCGCCCTCCTCGAAGGTCGGGGCCGCGTTTCTGGCCGCGCGGGATTTCCCCTGTCGGACGTCCTCGACGACTCGTTCGATCACCTCTTCGAGGAGCGATTTGGCCTCGGGAACGGTGTCCTTCCGATCGACGACGTTCACGAGCACCGTCTGCATCGCGTTGAACAGCGAGGCGTGCGACGGATTCGCCCGCTTGAGCGCGCTCACGTTGCGTTCGAGGTCGCGCTCGAACTCCTCGACCGTCGCGTGATCGCGTTCGATGAGATCCGAGAGCGCCTGCGTCGCTTTCACGGCAACGACGGACGAACTGTGCGTCTGCATCTCTCGGATCTCCGCGATCGTCTCGTCGATCATATGCGAGAGTCGGCGACTCGCGTCAAAGACCTTCCGACGGCGGCGACCGATGTGCGCCGACCCGCGCCCGCGCGAAATCGGTCACTCCCCCTCGACGATGTCGTCCTCACTCCCCCTCGACGATGTCGTCGGGGTCGTTGCCGCCGTCGCCCGCGTCGAATCGCCACGCGTACCCGAAGACCGCGAGGGCGACGAGGATCCAGACGACGCTGCCGACGCGGATCGCGAACTCGACGCGAGCGCCCCACGTCGGCAGCGTCGTCTGCAACGAAAGCGCGGCGACGACGGGCGCGCCGACGGCGATAGTGAGGACGAACGTCGTCTGCATCACCCAGCCGTAGTCGATCCCGTCCGGATCCGAGGTCTCGACCGGTTGCACGGACTCGACTTCGGTGGAAGGCGCAAAGGCGTGCCGGTTTCGCGCGAGCGCTTTCGGCGTTGTGCGGTCGCGATGGAGTCGCGCTACGCCAACACGCGCCGGTCGAGGAAGTCCCGAAGCCCCGCGTTGAACGCCTCGGCGGCCTCGAGCATCGCGAGGTGGGCGGCGTCGTCGAGAACCGAGAGCTCGCAGTCGGGGAGTCCGGTACAGAGCTCCTCGTGGTAGTGTGGGGGCGTGAGCCGGTCGTACTCGCCGACGAGCGCCAGCGTCGGGACGTCGACGGTCGAAAGCGCTCCGCGGACGTCGAAGGCGTGCGCCGTTCGGAAGTCTCGTTCGAGGACCGCTCGCCCGGTGTTGCGCAGCGCCGCCTTCGAGACGTCGAGGGTGGTCTCGTCGGGATCGTGAAACAAGTGGTCCGGTTCGTGGAAGAACTCGATCACGCGGTCGAAATCCGTCTGGACCCACTGGAGGAGGTCGTCGAGCACCGGGAGCCGCGCACCCGTTCCGGCCAAGACTGCTCCCGATGCGTCGATCTCGCGCTCGATGAGCGCCGTCAGCACGACCGCGCCACCGAGAGAATTGCCGAGGAGGACGTCGGCGTCTACCGCCGTCGCGACGGCGACGACGTCGTCGACGTACGCCGAGAGCGTTTCGTACCCCGGCTCGGCCGCGACGTCGTCGCTGTCGCCGTGCCCGCTCAAGTCGAGCGCGATCAGCGGGTACTCGTCGGCGATCTTCGCCTGCGCGCTCCAGACGCGGTGGGTGCCGCCGCTGCCGTGGATGGCGAGGACGACGGGGCCGCTCGCGTCCCGGTCGAACGTCCGGTAGGCCGTCTCCCGACCGTGGTGAGATACCGTTTGCATACGAATTCGTTCGATCGGCCGAGGTATAAACCCTGAACGTGGAAGCCGTCAGCGATTGAACGTGATGTGGAAGTGTCGAGACGGCCCTGTCGACGTGACGTCGGAGTCGCCTCGACGACGGAACCGCACCACTCCGGTTCGAGTGACAGTAACACCGAGCGGCCTGGACCGCAATTCAATCGCAAGTCACGCTCATCCACCGCTGTACGTCGATTAGTGGTAGGAAGATTTAAATATTAGGGCGACTAACTTGGAGTTAGGAATCACGATGAGTATCAAACAGTTAGCCGGTGGAGACGAGCGCATCGTTCGCCGGTACGAATACGAGGACAGCTGGGTCCTCGCCGCCGACGTGGGAGTCGCCGACGAGGATCTCGATGTCGACATCGTCGGCACGACGGCCATCGTCGTCGCCGAGACGGGCGAGGAGGTCTCCGAGGCCGAGTTCGAGCTTCCCGGCTCGGACGCGTCGGTCGCGACGAACAACGGCGTACTCACGATCACGGTCGAAAAATGAAGCTCACTGTCAAACCACTCAAGCAGAAGGACGCCGGTCGCGGGCTCGCCGCCATCGACCGGCAGGCCGCCGAGGATCTGGACCTCGAAGGCGGCGACTACATCCGCATCGACGGCGACGGCGGCACCGCGATCGCCCGCGTCTGGCCCGGTTACCCCGAGGACAGCGGCTCGGGCGTCATCCGGATCGACGGCCGGCTCCGCCAGCAGTCGAACGTCGGCATCGACGACCGCGTCGAGGTCGAAAAGGCCGACATCAAGCCCGCCAAGCACGTCTCCGTCGCGCTCCCGCAGAACCTCCGCATCAGCGGCAACATCGGCGCGCACCTGCGGGATAAGCTCGCGGGGCAGCCCGTTACGCAGGGGCAGAACATCCGGATCCCGTTCGGCTTCGGCTTCATGAGCTCGTCGAGTCAGCCGCTGCCGTTGAAAGTCGCCTCGACCGAACCGGACGGGACCGTCGTCGTCACCGACTCGACTGAGGTGACGATCAGCCAGACGCCCGCCGAGGACATCCAGTCGGGCGCGGATGGCGAGGCCGACACGCCCTCGGTGACCTACGAGGACATCGGCGGTCTCGATCGCGAACTCGAACAAGTGCGAGAGATGATCGAGCTGCCGATGCGGCACCCCGAGCTGTTCCAGCGGCTCGGCATCGAGCCGCCGAAGGGCGTGCTCCTCCACGGCCCGCCCGGAACGGGGAAGACGCTGATCGCGAAAGCCGTCGCCAACGAGATCGACGCCTCGTTCCACACGATCTCCGGGCCGGAGATCATGTCGAAGTACTACGGCGAGTCCGAAGAGCAGCTCCGGGAGATCTTCGAGGAGGCCGAGGAGGCCGCCCCGGCGATCGTCTTCATCGACGAGATCGACTCGATCGCGCCCAAGCGCGGCGAGGCCGGCGGCGACGTCGAACGTCGCGTCGTCGCGCAACTGCTCTCGCTGATGGACGGCCTCGACGAGCGCGGCGAGGTCGTCGTCATCGGTGCGACGAACAGAGTGGACGCGATCGACCCGGCGCTGCGCCGCGGCGGTCGCTTCGACCGCGAGATCGAGATCGGCGTGCCGGACCGCGAGGGTCGAAAGGAGATCCTGCAGGTCCACACGCGGAACATGCCGCTGTCGGATGCGATCGACCTCGACGAGTACGCCGACAACACCCACGGCTTCGTCGGCGCGGATATCGAGAGCCTCGCGAAAGAGGCCGCGATGAATGCGCTGCGGCGCATCCGTCCCGAACTCGACCTCGACTCCGACGAGATCGACGCCGAGGTCCTCGAAAAGCTGACGGTCACCTCGAAGGACTTCAAAGAGGCGATCAAAGGAATCGAGCCCTCGGCGCTGCGGGAGGTGTTCGTCGAGGTGCCAGACGTCTCTTGGGAGAACGTGGGTGGTCTCGAAGACACCAAAGAGCGCCTTCGGGAGACGATCCAGTGGCCGCTCGAATACCCCGAAGTGTTCGAGGCGATGGATATGCAGTCCGCGAAGGGCGTCCTGATGTACGGGCCGCCCGGAACTGGAAAGACGCTGCTCGCGAAGGCCGTCGCCAACGAGTCCGAGTCGAACTTCATCTCCGTGAAGGGGCCGGAACTGCTCGACAAGTACGTCGGCGAATCCGAGAAAGGCGTCCGCGAGATCTTCAAGAAGGCCCGCGAGAACGCGCCTACCGTGGTCTTCTTCGATGAGATCGACTCGATCGCGACCGAGCGCGGCAGCCACTCGGGCGATTCGGGCGTCTCAGAGCGCGTCGTCTCCCAGCTCTTGACCGAGCTGGACGGGCTCGAAACCCTCGAAGACGTCGTCGTCGTCGCGACGACGAACCGCCCGGATCTGATCGATTCGGCGCTCCTGCGCCCGGGACGGTTGGATCGTCACGTCCACGTGCCCGTCCCCGACGAGGAGGGTCGCCGGGCGATATTCGCGGTCCACACCGAGCACAAGCCGCTCGCAGACGACGTCGACCTCGACGAACTCGCCGCGGAGACCGGCGGCTACGTCGGTGCCGACATCGAAGCGGTCTGTCGCGAGGCGTCGATGGCTGCGAGCCGCGAGTTCATCAACAGCGTCTCCCGCGAGGAGGTCACCGAATCGGTCGGCAACGTCCGCGTGACGATGGCGCACTTCGAGCACGCGCTCGACGAGGTCGGCCCGAGCGTGACGCCGGAAACGCGCGAGCGCTACGAGGAGATCGAACAGCGCTTCCAGACCAGCGAGGTCGAGCGCGAGCCCGAGGCCGAAATCGGCCGGACGTTCCAGTAGACCATCGCGGCGGACGTTCCAGTAGCCGGAGGAGCCTTCGGGAATTTCACTGTAGCTCGTATCGGGCAATCAACGGCCTGTTATATCTCAAACAATAAAACTGAGTTATCGTTTCTTTCACCGGAAATGCGGTGTCGATCCGCGTTCGAATCTCCGCTTGAAGCGCGCGGGATCGACACGCCGTCCGATCAGTCCTCGAGCGCGTCGAGGTCGTCGAGAATCTCCGTCGCGTGGCCCTCGGGGGAGACGCCCTCGTACGCGAGAACGACGTCCCCGTCGGGGCCGACAACGTACGTGTTTCTGAAGACGCCGTCGAAGGTGTTGCCGAACATATTCTTCTCGCCGTAGGAGTCGTAGGCGGACGACACCGACCCGTCCTCGTCGGAGAGCAGTCTGAACGGGAGGTCGTACTCCGCGGCGAACGGCGCGAGGTCGTCGACGGGGTCGTCGCTGATCCCGAGAACGGTCACACCGCGCTCGCGAAGTTCGTCGTAGACGTCGCGGAATCCGCACGCTTCTGTCGTACAACCGGGCGTGTCCGCCCGCGGGTAGAAGTAAACGACGACGTACTCGCCGCGGAGTTCCGAGAGCGACACGGTCTGGCCGTCTTGGTCGGGCAGCGTGAAGCCGGGAGCGGTCTCACCGATATCGAGCATACTCCGTCCGTCTCGCGAGCCGGGCTTCAACGTACCGCTTGAAAGCGAGCGCGGATTCGCGATTCCCCGACCGCCGGGGCTAATCGAGTTGCTCCGCGGCGTTGCGGTCCAAGAGCGGCCCGGCGTTCGTCGCCGGGAGCGTCACGACGTCCTCGGATTCGAGGTCGTACTCGCGCTCGTCGACGCCGAAGATCTGGCCGATGTCTTCGGTGATCCGGAGCGTGACGCGTTCGGTATCGTCAGACGGTTGCCCGCCTTCGGTGGGATCTCCGTTCCCGATGACGGGGGTTTCAGATTCCGACGTGTCCGGTGGGGCGTCCGGCGGGACATCCGGGGGAGCGCCCGGATTCGGATCCGACTCCGATTCGGCGATCGGATCCGACGACTCCCCGGAGCCGCCCGGGTCCGAACCGCCCATCGCGTCGGCGAGAACGTCGTCAGGGCCGGCCGGGTCGTCCGTCGGTGCGGTCGCCATATCCGCGGACGGTGCGTCCGTCTCAGCAGTCGCGTCGGTCTCGGCTGTCGACGACGACTCGGTCGCCGTATCCGGCATCGCCGCGTGGTCTGTCTCGGCGGCGGTCGCCGCGTGGTCGGCCGAAGCCGACATCGTCACGCCGTCGCTTCCGGAGTGGTCGCCGCCTTCGCCGGCGAGGACATCGAGGACAGTCTGTCGGTTCCGCTTGATCTGCGCGACCAGTCCGTCGAACAGCTCTCGCTCCTCGGCGGTGAGGCCGTCGGTGTTGGCGCTCATATCCGCCGCCGCGAACGACGCCAGCTTGACGACCTTGCCGACGCGCCGCTCGTAGATCGACTCGACGACGTCTTCGGCGGTCTCGATCTCGTCGGTCAGCTGACCCACTTCGGGATCCCCGAAGGGATCGTCGGCGGCGTCTGCCGCGCGGGTGCGCTCGGCCTTCCGCTCTGCGATGTATGCGGCGACGTCCTCGTAGAACGAGTCGCGGAGGTGCTGGAGGCTGTCCTTCTGTCGCTCGGTCCGTCGGACGCTCCGCAGCTCGTCTAAGTCCATTCTTTGCACTCGGCCGAATTCATTCTTTGATTTTCTCCGCGCGCCCGCGAGACATCAGGAAGATCCCGAGGCACTCTTCGACGGATTGCTCACCCTCCGTGATAGTAAACGTGTCGCCGTCGAACGTCGTCGGCCCCGGATCGACCACGTTCACGCTGATCTCTCGCCCGCGGAACCGCTCCGGGATGGCGTCTTCCAGCGGGTGGAAACCGTCGAGTTCCTCGCGCGCGAGCGGCGTGACGACCAGCCCCGAGCCGCCGTGGAGGCTGCCCGGAAGCCGGATGAGCCGCTTCGTGTCGGTCGTCACCGGCTCGTCGATCGGCGCGGTCTCCGTCTCGATCGCCTCGGCGGCGAGCGCCTCGACGAGGATGCGGGTCCCGGGGCCGCCCGCCTCGACGTTACCCGCGCGGATCGCCTCGAAGTTGTTCCGGACCGTTCCGAGGATCGTCTGCGCGCGCCCCTCGCCGATCCCGTCGAGTTCCTGCAGCCGCTCTAAGGCGTCGTCGTCGTCCATCTCGCGCAGCCGTTCTGCGAGGTCCACGAGGCGGCGGTGCGTGCGCGCCCCCCACCCGCCGCGACGGCGGAGAACCCGGCGGGTCGTCCCGCGGTTCGACTCGGTCTCGATCAGGCCGTCGACATCGAGGTCGATCGCGCGGACGTAGTCGACGATCTCGCGGCGCGCCTCGCTGTCGAGCCCTCGTACTTCGGGGTCGCGAACGTGGACGTGGTACCCCCGCCCGCCGGAGAAGACCACCTCGGTCTCCTCGAAGTCGAAGTCGTCGTCGATGAAATCGAGGAGGTTCAGAAGCTCTCCCTTACACGCTTCGAGCATCTCCGCGTACGAGGTGGTCTCGGGGTCGACGCCGGGGAGATGGTCGGCGTCGAGGTCGAAGACGAGGTCGGCCGACTGCCAGCCCTTCTCGTCCATCGAACCCGCTCCGGGGTCGGCGAACCGAGCCGACGAGAAGTAGACGTGCCGGGGCGCGGTGCGGTGCAGGAAGTCGCCGAGGTCGCCGACGTCGAGCAGCGACTGGTGGCGGATCATCCGGGTCGCGCCGGCGCTCCACGGGATGTGTCCCCACTCGCGGCGTTCGGCCGCGGGCGGGAGGGAGACGTCGCTGCGGCGGTAGTAGTCGCCGAACCGGCCTTCGAGGTAGGTCCGCGTGCGCGCCTCCATCGGTCGCCGAGACTTTCGGAGCGAGGAGTAAAGCCGTTGCGCCTCCGGACGGTGCGGAGAACGCGACGCTCGGACGAGGGGTCGAGACAGCCGGACCGAAGAACGCGACGGCCGGACGGAAGGCCGAGACGCTCAGGCGAACTGCTCGCGGTCGGGCACCTCGTCGCGTCCGAGGATGATCTCTTGGGCCTCGACGTCCTCGAAGGCCGCGACTAGCCCACCGATCTCTAAGACGCCGTCGTCGGTCTCCAACTGGATTGAGGCGACCTCCTCGGACTCCTCCAGCGTCGCGGTCTTCACCTTCCCTTCGACGACGACGGGATCGCCGGTCTCGACGTCGCGGCCGGTGATCGAAGCGTAGAACGGGCCGTCGAGTTCGCGAACGTCCTTCACGGCGCGTCGGATCGAGGCGTAGCGTCTGGGGAACGGCCGCCGCTTGCCGTCCGTGGCGATCGTCTCCGCGGTCGACCAGAGGACGGTCCCGAAGAACCCCGAGACCAGAAAGCCCAGCGCCGAGCGGTTGAAGATGACGCCGTAGCGGTCGCGGTCGTCGCGCAGGGCGTCCTGCGTCGCGTAGATCGAGTAGTTGCCGTCGGCGACCGCGAGGATCGGCGTGGTGATTCCCCGGCGTGCCCGCGCGACCGTCGCGACTTCGAGGTAGTCGAAGCTGTCCGGATCCGGCGCGCGCGACAGCGGCGTCACGAGCAGGTCGACGCTCACGCCGTCGTCGACCGCCGCGGCGAGATCCTCGCGGAAGCGACGCAGGAGATCCGGCGTGAGAGACAGCACCAGTTCGTACTCGGCGCTCTCGATGATCTCCTCGACGTACCGGAGGATCGTCGAGCGCGATTTCACGAGCGAAACGGCTTCGGTGTCCCGAGCGGGCGCGGTGTACCGCGCTTCCAACTCCGAGACGAGGCTGTCGAGGGACTGCTGGACGTTGCCGAAGGCGTCGTCGGGCGCGACCGCGACGATCTTCATCGGGCGCGACTCCCGTAGTTCGACGAGTCCGCGATCGGAGAGGCTCCGTACGGTGTCGTACACCCGCGGCTGCGGGATCTCGGTCCGATCGGCGATCTCCGAGGCCGTCAGTTCGCCGTGTTCGAGCACGGCCAGATACGCCTCGATCTCGTACTCGCCGAGGTTGAAGCGCTCTCCGACCCGCTCCAACGTCATCCGGAGTTCGTCTGCCATACGGGGTGATTACGTCCCTCCCACTTACTGTTTACTATGCTTCGAGTAGCACGCGATTCCGGAATGGAATACATATCGGTCGGTGAGCGGACTCCGATAGCTGGAGTGAATACCCCGTTGAATAAATATAAGCCTCGGCGGCCGAAAATGCGTGTGATGGAGGAGCACGGAGGGGACGAGAGCGCGTCCAGCGTGTACGGTCGCATCGACGAACTGACCGCGGCCGGTGAGACGGTGGCGCTCGCAACGGTGACGCGAGTCGACGGGTCGGCCCCGCAGGATCCGGGGGCGTCGATGCTCGTTCGCGCCGACGGGAGCACCGAAGGGACCGTCGGCGGCGGCACCGTCGAAGAGCGGACGCGTCGGGCGGCCGTCGAGGCGATCGGGGAACGGACCCCGCGGACGGAACGCTGGGAACTGCGGCCCGAGGGTAACACGGGAATGGTGTGCGGCGGCGAAATGGACGTGTTCATCAACGTGGTTCCGGGCAGTCAACGACTGATCGTCGCGGGCGGCGGCCACATCGCGCAGTCGCTCGCACCGATGGCAGTAGAACTGGGCTACGACGTCTCCGTCGTCGACGACAGGGAGGAGTACGCCACCGAAGAGCGCTTCCCCGACGCGGCGGTGTACGCCGACGAGTACGACGCGGGAATCGACGCGATCGGCGTCACGGACAACACCGCCGTCGTCGTCGCCACGCGGAGCGGTCACTTCGACCGCGTCGCCTCCCGGGAAGCGCTCGAACGGGGGGCGTATTACGTCGGTCTCGTGGCCTCGGACACGAAGGCCGAACGCGTCGCCGAGGGGCTTCGAGAGGACGGCGTCGACGAGGGCGACTTCGAGCGTTTCCACTCGCCGGTCGGGCTCGATCTCGGCGGCGGCGATCCCGCGGACGTCGCCCTTTCGATACTCGGCGAACTCAACCGAGTTCGGAACGGTCTCTCACCCGGTGTAGTCGAATCCTAGCGGATTGCGAACGGACGTCTCTGTTTCACCGGGTTTTGCGGCCGATTCCACCGGTCACCCCTTCCGGAGGCCGAACATATATGAATGTGTGTGAAAGATAATCAAGGTATGTCTACGACAGACGTACCGGACGAGTCAGAGCCAGACGCCGGCGACGACTCGGGAGGACCATCCCGCCGTGACATCATCAAGGGGACGATCGGCGGGACGCTCGTCGCGGCGAACGCCTATCTGTTCAACAACATCAGACAGACGTCGGCGCAGGGCGACGAAACGCCGGGAGTTCGAGAGCGGTTCTCGAATCAACTGAAACTGACAGTCAACGGCCGCGAGCGCTTCGTCAGGGTGGAAGACCAAGAGCGGCTGGCAGAGACGCTCCGGTATAAGCTCGGCTTGACCGGCACGAAGTTCGGCTGCGACCGAGCGATGTGCGGCGCGTGTACGGTGCAGGTCGAAGGCGATCCGATCTACAGCTGCACGTACTTCACGAAAGACGCCGTCGGCAAAGAGATCACGACGGTCGAAGGGCTGGCCGAGGGCGGACAGCTCCACCCGATCCAAGAGTCGTTCATCGAGGAACTCGGCGGACAGTGCGCGTTCTGTACGCCCGGAATGATTATGTCCGCGAAGTCGTTGCTGGAGGAGAACAGCGACCCGTCTCGCGAGGAGGTCAAAGACGCCCTCGAAGGGAACCTCTGTCGCTGCGGGAACTACGAGAACGAGATCGAGAGCGTTCTCAGCGCGGCCGAGCGGATGTGATCACCCGTGTCTAACCACAACTACGTCGGAACGGACTTCGAGGTCCCGGACGGCCGAGCGAAAGTGACGGGCGAAGCGAAGTATGCCGACGACTACCAGTTCGACAACCTCCTGCACGCGAAGACCGTCAAGAGTCCCTACGCTCACGCCAGAGCCCGGAGCATCGACACCTCGGCGGCCGAGTCGATGTCGGGCGTCCAAGCGGTCATCACCCACGAGGACGTCCCGGACGCGGCGGTCGGACAGCCGGTGCTCGCCGAGGAGCCGCTGACCTTCGGATACCCGGTCGCCGCGGTCGCCGCGGACGACGAATACACCGCCGCCGCGGCGGTCGAGGCCGTCGAGGTCGACTGGGAGGTGCTCGATCACGTCGTCGATCCGATCGAGACGCTCAAGCCGGGCAGTCCGAACGCCCGTCCGGAGGGGAACGCCCCGACGGGCGAAGCGGGCGGTGAGAGCGCCGAAGGGCAAGGCGGGTCCGACGCCGCCTTTGACACCATCAAATGGGACGACGCCGACTTCAGCGGCGACTTCCCGGAGGACCCTGGCGAGTTCACGATGGAGTGGAACTGGGGCGACGTCAGCGAGGGGTTCGAGAACGCCGAGACGATCTACGAGGACACGGTCTCGGCGCACCCGCAGCCGACGAACCCGATGGAGCCGCGCTCGACTGTCGCCGAGTGGGGAACGGACGGGCACGTCACGTTCTGGGGCTCCAGCCAGAGCATCAGTATGACGCACACGGGCGTCGCGGGGATCATCGGTAAGTCTCCGGGGGACGTCACCTTCATCAGCAACTTCTGCGGCGGCGGATTCGGTTCGAAGGGTACCGCGTACCCGCAGATGGGCGTGCCAGCGTTCCTCTCGCGGGAGGTCAACCGCCCGGTGAAGATCCGCGGGACGCGGCGCGAGGAGTTCCACTGGGGCAACGGCCGCTCGACGTTCATCGCGAAAACTCGCGTCGGGCTCGATTCGGAGGGAACGATCACCGCGATGGAGATCGAGGCGATCGGCGACTCCGGTGCGTACTCCGCCGACGCGCTGTCGACGCTCAGCTCCGGGTTCAACTCGCTGACTCAGTGCTGGCAACCGGAGACGCTTCGGTTCCGCGGAGTCGGCGTCTTCACCAACACCCCCAAGCGATGGCCGCAGCGCGGTCCCGGCC
This sequence comes from Halobellus sp. LT62, assembly GCF_037031285.1. Classification (NCBI taxonomy): domain Archaea; kingdom Methanobacteriati; phylum Methanobacteriota; class Halobacteria; order Halobacteriales; family Haloferacaceae; genus Halobellus; species Halobellus salinisoli. The sequence continues at coordinate 970,821 of NZ_JAYEZO010000002.1, read as the reverse complement.
AGAACCAAGCGGCGCTCGCCGTCACGCAGGTCATCGACGAAGCGGCGAAGCAGGCCGGATTCGACCCGCTCGACGTCTGTCTACAGAACGCCCCGGAGAACCGCGGGCCGGCGGGAGCCGAGCGGATTCCGATGACCAGCGCGTACCTCGGAGAGGCCTACGAGCTGGCCGCCGACGCGATCAACTACGAGGAGAAGCGCGCCCGGTCCGGGACCCGCGAGGGATCGAAGGTGTACGGCGTCGGAATGGCGTCGGCGTCGCACGCCTCCGGGTACATCGGCTTCGACGGGCTCGTCGTCGTCCACACCGACGGTACCGTCGAAGTGCGGCAGGGTGCCGGTAACCTCGGGACCGAGAGTTTCGCCGCGGTCGCCCGGATGGTCGCGGACACGATGCACGCCGACTGGGACAACGTCGAGGTCTCGTGGGGGAGCAGCGACAAGTCGTCGTTCACCCTCGGGCAGTTCTCCTCGAATACGACCTTCACCGAGGGGCTGGCCAACGTCAAAGCCGCGGAGACGGCCGTCCAGTACCTCAAGGAACTGGCCGCACAGGAACTCGGCGGCACGGCCGACGCCTACACTGTGGAAAACCACGAGGTCGTTCACGGACAGTCGGGCGAGTCGATCACCTTCGCCGAGGCCGCACAGGCCGCCGTCGACGCGGGCGGCAAGTACACGGCCGAGGAGATCCCCGAGCAGTACCAAGAGAGCCTCGTCCCGCTGACGATCGCCGCCGCGAGCGACGCGGTCGGGCAGGGGCTCGTCGCGTTCGGTAAGACGACCGGCGAGGACCTCGACGGGTTCGTGACCTCCTTCGCCGGCGCGATTGCGGAGGTCTCGGTGGACCTCGAGACGGGCAAGGTCGTCGTCGAGGAGATGGCGAACTACAACGACTCGGGAACGGTCATTCACCCCGAGAGCTTCAAAGCGCAGGTCGAGGGCGGTGCCATCCAAGGCATCGGGTACACCCTCTACGAGCAGTACCGCCACGACGAGGGCACCGGCATCCCGGTGAACACGGACCTCTACAAGAACAACCCGCCGTCGATTCACGACTACGTCGCCGGTGACCTCCACGTCGGGGCGGTCGGCGAACCGGACCCATTCGGCCCCTTCGGGGCGAAAGGGGTCGGCGAACCCCCCTACGGGGCGGCGTCAGGCGCGGTCGCCGCGGCGGTCAAGGACGCCCTCGGGGTGACCTTCAACACGTTCCCCGTCACCCCCGGCAAGGTGCTTGCGAAGGTCCGCAGTGGGGAGGTGGAGCTGTAACTATGCAACAAGATATGATCCCGCCGCTCGAGCACATCGACGCCACGAGCGTCGAGCACGCCGTGCGGCTCCTAGACGAACACGGTAGCGACGCGGCGACGATCGCGGGTAACACCGACGAAATCAACTGGCTGAAGAACCGCGACCGGACGCCGGAAGTACTCGTCGACCTCAAGCCGATCGAGGAGCTCAAAGAGATCACCGAGACGAGCGGCGGCGGGCTTCGGATCGGCGCGTTGGCGACGCTCTCGGAGGTCGAATCCCACGACGCGGTCACCGACGGCTTCTCGCTCATCGCCGAGTCGATCGGCGAGATCGCGACGCCGCAGATCCGCAATCAGGGAACGATTGGCGGCAACCTCACGCAGGACTCGCGGTGTTGGTACTACCGCGGCGGCTTCGACTGCTACCGCGCGGGCGGGAACACCTGTTATGCGATCACCGGCGAGTCGAGCGACCACGCAGTCACCGACTACTCGCGGTGCATCACCGCCCATCCCTCGGACGGTGCCGTCGCGCTCATCGCGCTGGACGCGGACGTCGTCGTCGCCGGTCCGCGCGGCGAGCGCCGCGAGCCGCTCTCGGAGTTCTTCGTCGGTCCCGAAGACAACATCACCGTGATGCACGACCTCGCGCACGACGAGATCCTCACGCACATCGAGGTCCCCAGCGACTGGCGGGGAGAGAATTTCTACTTCGAGAAGGTCCGCGGGCGCGACTCGTGGGACTTCGCGATCGGGAACATCGCCGCCGCGGTGCGCACGAGCGGCAGTACGGTCTCGGACCTCCGCCTCGTCGCCAACGGCTTCGCGCCGACGCCGAAGCGCCTCCGCAAAGCCGAGAACGCGATCCGCGGAAACAGTCTCTCGGACGGAAACATCGCCTCGGCCTCCGAGAACGTGCTTCCGAACGCGCGCCCGCAATCGGACAACGAGTACAAGCTGAACCTCGCCGACGGACTGGTCAGCCGGGCGCTGAGCAACGTCGCCTGAGCGGTCGCCCGCGGTTTTTTAGTGGGTCTATCCAATCCAGCCGTCAGCGACTTCCCTCAGCAGCCACAGGCCTCAGGAGACGGCCACCGCTCGCGCCTCGAAGTCGTCGAACTCCTGTGCGAGGCTGGGCACGTCGCCGGTGGTCTGGAACGTGACCGTGAACGGGACAGATTCCCCGGGCGGAACCTCGCGGTTCGGCCGCGTCGTCCGAACGCCGATCACGTTGCCCTCATCGTCGTAGAAGGCCACGACGACGTCGGCCGCCTGCGGGTCGCTCCCGCGGTTTTCGACGGTCCCAGAAACGACGACCCGGCTCTGTGAGCGATCGACGACAGCCGCGTCGACGGCCAAATCAGCCGCGCTCGCAGTCGCCCGTTCCGTCGTGAGCGAGACGTTGTAATCGTCGACATCGCCGCTCTCTCCGTAGTGGACGTCGAACGGTGCGGACTCCCCCGGTGCGATCGGTTCACCCAACACGCCGCCGACCGCTTCGCCGACTACCTCGCCGTCGCGGTAATACGTCACCGTCACGGTCGCGTTCCCGACCGGATGGGACCGGCCGTTGTACACCTCGCCGACGACTGTGGGCCGACCCAACCGGTCGAGGTGATAGGTGGTCCCTTCGACCGTCGTCTCCCCCGCGAGCGGCGCGGCCGGTCCGTCCAACTCGCCGGTGACGAGGAGTTCGACGCCCACGAGCCCCCCGTAGGTGAGGCCTGCTGCCAAGACTGCACCGATGAGAACTGCTTTGGCGTCGGCCATTCTTCGAAACACAGGCTGTCAGCGGGCATAAGCACTGGGTCCAGCGGGGTCAAGATATTTCACCTACAGTAGAGATATCGAAGATATGAGTCCGGATTGGGACGGAACTACGATCTCGGTGAATCACGCTGTTGCGATTGTAGTCCTTGCAAGTGCTATTGGTGGGGCCGTCGGGTATCTGTTTACGATCCATCTCATTGAATCATTTGCGTCTGAACTCGAAGCGGTCTGGCTGACGTCCGTACTATTTGCTAGTGGTGGGTTGTATCTGTGGGGTGCATTTCGCTCTGAGTCCAAGGCGTATCGGAACCAGCCACAGTAACAAACGGCCGATGAGGGCAGCGACAGTATCGAAGGTTGTGGGAGATCGATCCCTCCAAGATTCGGTTGGTACTCTCACCACCTTGGGGTAACGCTTTCTGCGGCACAGGCCGTTGAGGGACTCGCGCAGGCACTTATCGTGTTCGTTGGTGTCGTTATCATCGAGACAATATTCCGTTCTCATCGACTGTTCTACACGAGAATTTGATTGGAAAACAGGTTTGAGCAGGGTCTCCACGCATCACGGCGAATTGCCTCCACCCCGGCTTCGTCCCATCGACGAACCTGTTCGGCGACGCCACCGTCCGGACCCGAGTGATGATCCGTCCGGCAGCCACCATCCGGTATCGGCTCCACACAACAAGAAGGCGCACGACGACTCTACAACCTCGTCACCACTCCGGAATTCAGTGAGCGAACCGGTACGTACGTCACCGGAATCACGGCCCCGTCGACAGAAGCGACCGATCCGGAGAATCGAGAGCAGAAATTAGCGCTGACCTCGGTGGTGTCGATCCCGACTGGTCGTACTCGGAAGCCAAGCCCCCCGAAAACCGGTTGGAGTGCGTATCTCGTACTGAATCGACCTGAGCAGAAGGCTTTTATCATACTCCGAGGGATCAACCACGTATGGCCGATTCCTCCACGTTCGAATCGACAACCACCCCCTACGACATTTCTACAGTTGATCTCGACGACGACCGCTACGAGGTCAAACAGTCCGCGATTCGGAACAAGTACGTCATCCGCGACAGCGCTGGTACTGTTGTTCTGCGCGGGAAACAGAAGATGTTCAAACTGAAAGAGGAGTTCCCGTTCGTCACCGGTGACGACGAAGACGCGTTCACGGTGAAGGCCGGCGGTATTATGGACATCGCAGGGAACTACGCGATCACGGATGCGGGCACCGGCGAGGAAGTCGTCGTCCTCGACGAGGACTTCTCGCTGTTCGTGGAAAACTGGACGGTTCGAGATCCCGACACGGGGGAGCCGTTAGCGGTCATTCGATCGAAAAACAAGCTCCTCTCGGCGCTCCGACACCTCATCTCCATCACGAACCTGATCCCGAACAAATACGAGATCGTCGACGCCGACGGCACCCATGTTGGCGATATCGACGGGCAGTTCTCCCTTCGGGATACCTACATAGTCAGCATCGACGATGCCAGCAACGTCCCAAAAGAGGCTGTAATCGCCGCCGCGTGCGTCCTTGATGCGCTCGAAAACCAGTAAGCAGACACCCAGACGTCGCGACTACGCGGGCTTCAGGGTCTTCTCGATGCCGTCGAACCGCGTACCGGTACGACCCGTACGACAACCCACAGCCACCAGGCAGTGAATCTCGAATCCCACGAGGAATACGGGCGTCAAGACGAGATTGTCAGTAACCGCAAACCACCTGATGAACAGTCCAAGAACTGTTCAACCACCGATGACGAGCAGGATCACCATCATCACAAACGTTGACGGCACGACCGCTTCGGTGCCCCAGATCTCGCGCTCTTCGTAGATGGGGTACGCCGAGCCGACTCCGACCGCAAACACTGCTGCGGCGAGACACAGACCGATCCCAATGACAGCGAATGCGGGGCATAGAGCGCCGCCATTCCGAGAAGTATCGAAGCAGTCGAAACGAGGACCGCAATCGGGAGTCCAACAGCAACGCCGGCCAGCAGCCGCCCGCGAACGACGGTTTGAGGTGATGTCTCGGTGAGTACCAGAAGCGGCAACTGGGTCGGTCGTCCCCGAGCGGGTTCAGTCCGAAGGTCGCTCCCGCGAAGTACGTTCCCAGACTGACGCCTATCCCCGCGATGAGAAGTCCGAGACGTTCGCCGTCAGCGTGGTTAGAGCGGTGGGTGCGTCCCTCGGTCCTTCGCGGCCCGGAACGAACCGAACGCCGACGAGCGCCACTGTTTTGCCGGCGGCGTCGCGACGGAGAACAGAGACCGATGCCGTTCAACGTGTTCGAGCTCAGGGGCGTCTACGTGTTTCGAGTCGACGACGCGTCGGTTCCGGCGTCGCTGGAACGCTACTACAACGAGGCGGAAGACCGCTACGAAGTACCGACCGCGGACGAACTCGAAGCCCTTCCCGGCAAGTGGCGAACCGTTTCTGACCTCGACGCGTACCGCGTCATCTTCGAGCGCGACCCGCCCGTATCGGTGCGCTCGACGGCCGTGTTCGTCGAAGAGGGCCCGCTACGAACGACCCTCCTCTGTCCCGACGAAGCGGCGGTCGAACGCGCGGTCGAGGCGGGCGGACGACGGGTCGAAACCGACGGATGAACCGACCGCGTCCGGCCTCGTCGCTCGCCGGAGTGAGTCCGAGCCCCCACGAATAGTGACACGCGTCAGTCCGTGAGCCGGACCGACAGGTCCGCACCGACGAGACCGAAGACCGACCACGCGATAGTCAGCACCAACAGCATTCCGAACGTGACCGGCCACAGCGTCACACCGAACGTGCCGATGATGAATCCGGACCACGCGCCGAACAGCCCGATCAGGAACACGATAAGCGTGGTCGTGATAGCGGCGAACGCTCCGGCGACGGTGCCAGCAACGCGTTCGTCGCCGACGGGGGACAGCCTCGCTGCGACGGTTCCCCCGATGAGCGGCCACCCGATGAGAAGGACGAGATATCCGATGACGCCACCGACCTGCAGGCCGAACAGATGGAGCAGTCCCAAGACAGTGATGACGGCAGCCCCGACGACGTCGGGCGCGGTCTGCAGACCGCTCGACTCTGTGTGTGTGACGCTTGTTGCCATATCTCGATGCTTCTCGGGGAAACTGGATAAAAATACCGCCGCAGTAGCGGCCGCGGGGAAGGGCGCGGTCTACACCGGTTCGTAGTGTTTCACCAGATCCCAGTACTCCGCGGGAGTATCGACGTCGGCGAGGATGCGCTCGTCGTCGACGTCGACGGTGCGGGTGTCGGTGTCGTCGGACCGCACGACTGCCCGGGCACCCCGATCGATCGGTGCCTCACGGAGCGCATCGAAGGTGTCCGAGCGGAAGAGGGGCGGATGGCCTCGCCCGCCGTCAGCACTGGGAACGAGGACGTCGCCGTCGTCGTCAGTGGCGGCCGCGGCGAGAGTCTCGATGACCGCGTCCGGCGTTAGCGGGCAGTCGACGGGGTTCAAGAACACGCCGTCGGCACCGCGTTCGGCCGCGTACTCGACGGCCACGTGGACCGAGGAGAGCATCCCCGACTCGTAGTCGGGGTTCTCACGGACGACCGCCTCGGACAGGTCCGCTCGCGCTCGGACTTCCGAGGCTTCGTGACCGAGGACCACCACGGGATCGATCCCGAGTCCGGCGTACGTCCCGACGAGCCGCTCGACGAATCGACGCCCGTCGAACGTCAAGAGCGGCTTGGGAAACCCGCCCATCCGCGTCGATTTCCCCGCGGCCGTGATCGCGGCGACGAACGCGGCCATCTCACTCGCGTTCGAGGTGGTCGGTCAGTTCGTCGAGGAAGAAGAACTTCATCATCACCGACTGGAAGACCGACATTCCGTTGAGGTTGTCCGCCATCCGCGACGTGACCGACTCCTGTTCGGAGAGCAGTCGGAGGACGGTCCGGGCCTCCTCGATCTCGGGCTCCATCTCCTCCAGAAACGCCCGATACGTCTCGGTGTCGAGTTCCTCGTGACTGTCAGGGACGGACCGGGCGGCCTCGTACCCGTCTGCCAGCCCTTCCTCGAAGTCCGTGAGGTACTCCTTCGTCTGACCCGTCCCGGATTGGATCGTTTCGCGGTCGATCCCCTCCCCGGCGAAGGATATCAGGAACTCGTAGGCGATCTCGATCCGCTCGATCGCGTCACGAAGATCTGATACTGGCGTTTCAGGCATGCCACTCAGTTGCGTAGCTCGCGATATTACTCTTCGGGAACCCGGGTCCACGCGCCGGTTGTTAGCCGTCGTACGTCGCCGTCCCGTTTCAGGCGATGCAGCGCGATGCGACAGGTCTCTTCGGTGACGTCGAGACAGGCGCATATTTCGGCGGTGAACGCCGAGGGAAGCGTCTCGAGCACCTCGATCGCGCGCGAACCGTGGTCCTCCGGGCTGAAGCTCTCGGCGTTCATCGGTGCCGCACCGTACTGCTGCATCACGTTCCGGCTCTGCGTTCCGGTCGTTTCACCCGTGTCGCCGAGGTCGGGGTCGTACGTCCGTACCGCATCGCGGACCGCGTCGAACCCGGCGTTCCCGTCGACGATCGTCGCTCCGCCCGGTCCGTTAACGCGGTATACCGGAGCGCGGAGGATGGCGTCTCTCGTCGGGGGCGCTGCCGACGCCGACTCGTCCGAGTTCGTATCGCCGTCGCCGTTCGTTCCCGTTCCGCCGCTGTTCGATCCTGTCCCATCGCTGTCCGACGTCGTCCCGACGCTATCCGGTCCCGCCGCGTCGTCTGATTCCGCTTCGTCGTCTACTCCCGTCTCACCACCCGAATCGCTGTGACGGTCTGTGTCGCCAGCGACGCCGTCGAGACAGCTTCTCGGCTGCAGCGGTACCGTCTCGGGCGTCCCCCGGACGTCGACCTCGGAGAGCGACGCCGCTGTCTGTCGGGCACGTTCGAGATCTCGACCCACCGCCGCGGTCGCGCGACGAGAGCCGACCGCGTCGGCGACTCGGCGGGCGTCGATCCCGTCGACCGAGGCCGCGGCCGCTCGGATCGCTTCCGGGGTGCCCGTCGGTTCGCCCTCCGCGAACGTTCGATCGGCGAGCGCCCTCGTGAGCGCGAACGCGACGTCGGGTCCACCGATCTCTCTCGCAGCGGCGACCGCCTCGCACGCCGCCCACGACGGGGGGAGCGCCTCGGCCGTCAGCGAACCGGCGACCGGCATCGAACCCGCGGCTTTCAGTTCCGAAAGTTCGGTCGCTATGGCCGCGGTTTCATCGGTATACAGGTCGACATCGTCGGTATCGCGGTCTGAATCGTCGGTATCACGGGCGGCATCGTCGCGTGCGTCTGGGATAGACACGAGACACCGATATCGAAGGTCGACGTCGTCGAAGACGTACCTGAGTCGCGAGCGGACGGGTCGTAGCCGATACGCCGCGGGAGACAGCGGATCGGAAAAGAGCGTGATGGTGACGTCCGACATACGTTCTGGTTATCTCGGGACGAAAAAGAGATGGCGGTCCGAGCGGCGGGACACCCCTCGAGGAACCCTCGCTCAGCGCTCGGCGTCGTCGTTCGAGACCTCGCCGCCGTCCGCGGCCTTCGAGCCGCCGATCTTCCAACTCGTCGGCGAGTACTTCTCGGCGTACTCCTCGACGGTGACGCGTCCCGTGATCATACTTTTCGTGATCGCCCACTCGTTCGGTCGCAGCGCGAAGTAGACGTGGCCCATCACGAGAGCCAACAGCGCGACGGCGAAGAAGTCGTGGAAGACGAAACTCCACGCGATCAGTCCGGGCGCATCGGCGGTTCCGAGGCCGAACTGCAGGCCGAGGAAGGAGAACTCTCGCGTCGGCCCCCACAGCGGTTCGAGGCTCACCCGGCGAACGAGGACGACGCCGGTTACGATGACGGCGAGCGAGGCTCCGGTGACGCCCCAGTGGAGTAACTTCTGGGCGCTCGGGTACTCGAACTGGCGCGGGTACTCGTCGGTCTGTCCGATCAGGTTCGTGAACCGCCGCCAGAGGTCCTTGGCGTCGGCGACGCCGAACCACATCTTCGACCACGTGCCCTTGTACGCGACGTGGCCGACGTGAAAGATCACGTAGCCGATGAGCACGACCGCCGAGACGATGTGGACATCGAGCCACGATAGCCCCGGGACGGCCCGGAGCGTCACTTCGGTATTCATTATCACGAATCCCGAGAGCATCAACGCGAAAATAGAGATCGCCATCACCCAGTGGGAGACGCGCTGGGCGACGGAGAACCGCTTGATCTCGTCGACGCCTTGCTCTTCGAGCGACTGTTCGACCTCGGATTTCGGCGGATCGTCGGGTCGGGAGGTGTGGTCCGTCGGATTCCAGAGCTCGCGGAGTATATAGTGGATCAAAAACGTTAGTGTTCCGATGAACGCGAACACGAGCAGAATGTCCCAACTCAGGCCGACGATGACCTCACGTCCCGCTCGTTGTGCGTATCTGAATATATCTATTCCAAGCGGCATAACCTAATGATCTTCTTACCAAGACTTAAACTTAGGGTACCCGGAACATGGTGAGGTATCACACACCGACGCGTGTCGCGGTTCGGAGGAAGTTACATATACATTCGGTCCTCCGGCAGTTCGTCATCGTGTTCTTGCATCCGCTCGGCCAGTTCTGTGTAGTACTGTTCGACTTCCGCAGCGAACGCTTCGAGCGGACTGGCGTCGATCCCGATGTTGTAGACCGTTTCGACGGTCTCGACCAACCGAATCGCCGCTTCGATGTCTGGCACCTGCGCGTGGACCGGCGTCACGAACGTACAGACGCCCAACGGAGAGTCGAGTCCACATTCGACCAAAGCCGCGTTGATGCCGTCGAGGAAGCCTCGACCCATCGGTGGAACCGCCTCGTCGAGGAGCCGACGCTCGCGGTAGTCGTCGGTCGCGATGTAGTACGTCTTGTGTTCCTCGGGACCGTGCGGGATCGGGACGCCCGAGAGGATCGCGATGTCGAGGACGCCGTTCTTCTCCGTCCAGTCCAAGATGGCGTTGGCGAACGTCCGTCCCGCGCCAACGGGAATGAACAGCTCGCCGACGAGGACGGTCACATCGAGGTCGTCGCGCGAGAACAGCCGCGTGTGATGGCGCGGTCGTCCGTTCTCGAACGGCGTCACCGTCGGTAACCCCTCGACGGAGAGATGGCCCTGCTCCTGAAGGTCGAGGTGGTCGACGAGGTAGTCCGCAGCGGTGAGACCTGCAAGTCCGAACGCCGAGAACCCCGTGAGGAGCGTCTCGCTCGGTGCCGTCTCGTGCGTGATCGTGAAACCGGGGGTGTGCTGGGGCGCGCTCATTGGCTCGATATTCGGTGACCTGATACCTTATTGTTTCCACGGTGACGGTCGTGGTCACCGATCGGATTCGGTCGACGAGGGCGGTACCCTTTTTGCCCGACCCTCTCGTGGTCGGAGATATGCAGGCCGCGACGACACTCACGGCGACACTGGTTCTCGCTGCCGCCACCGACGGCGACGTACTCGCCGTCGTGCCGGAGTGGCTCCAGTTCCCCGGATGGCGGGTGGTGTTCGCGATCGTCGCGATCGCCCTCGGCGTGCTGCTCTCGCGGTACGTCGTTCGACTCACCGGCCGGTCCGTCGCGAAGCGGTTCCGCCGCCAGAGTGTCGCACAGACTGTCCTCAGACTCATTCGCCTCGCGGTCGTGTTCGTATTCTTGGGCGTCGCAGCCAGAATTCTCGGCCTCGAAGTCGGCGACTTGGTGCTCTCGGTGACGGTGTTTTCGGCCGTGCTGGGTATCGTGCTCGCGCCGATCGTCGGGAGCGTGATCAACGGGCTGTTCATCCTCGCGGACCAACCCTACGAGATCGGCGACCTGATCGAACTGGACGACGGGCGGAAAGCGTTCGTCGACGAGATCACGATCCGCTACACGAAACTGTTCACGTTGAACAACACCTCGCTCGTCATTCCGAACTCGGCGATCCGCGATCACTTCGTGACGAACTACTCCGCGGAGGACGAGCGCGTTCGCCTCTCCATAGAGGTCGTGATCACCTACGGGTCCGACACCGACCAAGCCAAGAAACTGATGCGGCGCGCGGCCGCGGCCGACGAGGAAGTGATCGAGGGCGGCCCCGACATCCGCGTCGGAAGCGCGCGCTACCCCGCTCGGCCGACGGTCCTCCGATCGTCGTTCGGCGACGACGGGGTCATCCTCACGCTCCGGTACTGGGTGAAGCGGCCGTACAAGATCCCGACGATCGAATCGCGGATCCGCGACCGGATCTGGGAGGCGTTCCACGCGGCTGACACCGACATCGAGTTCGCCTACCCGCACCGCCACCTGATCTTCGACGAGACGAGCGGGACCGTCGATGCGACCGTCGGCACGCGGGCACCGCCGACCCGTCCGATGGAATATCCCTCGAATGGGGAACCGGACCCTGCAAACGAAACCGACGGGGAATGAGAGCAGCGAAAAGCGTGGACCGGTCGGTCACCTGTCGGCGCGGACGGTGATCACTGTGCAGTCGAGTTTCTGACGCAGGTACGTTTCGATGTCGGGGTCGTCGAGGAATCGGCGCAGCATCGTGCGCCACCGGCTGGCCTGTTTCGAGCCGAGGACGACGACGTCGGCGTCGTCGGCCGCGATCTCTTCGAGGATGGTCTCCTCGACGAGAAATCCCCGTCGGACCACGTAGCGAGTCCGCTCCAGCGGGCCGAACACCGATTCGACCGCCCGTTTCAGTTCGGCGCGCGTGACGCCGTGGCTCTCCTGATAGAGGTCGACGTGGAGGACCGTCAGTTCTGCTTCGCGCTCCTCGGCGATTCGGGTCGCCTCCGAGAGCGTCGCTCGCGAGTGCTTCGATAAGGGGTATCTGACAGGAACCACGACGCGCGTCATTGTCCCGAATGACGAATTGACGACCCCTGAACGTTTCCACTTGGAACGGCGATCGGACCGCGGCCTCACACGCTCCTCTCAGAGACGCATCTCGGTCCGTTCTCCAAACGCACCGCAAGCACTCAAACACTCACTCGTTCGATCGCTCCCGAACCGGTTCGTCGGCGATCGGTCGCGATCCCGAGAGTCGCCGGACGCGCCCGTCCACCGCCGTATCCAGCCCGAATTGTCGCGCGTAGTCCGCGAGTACTTCGTACTGGATGCCGCCCTCGCCGGCGCGGTGTCGCTCGCGCAGCGTCGGGAACTCGTGGTCGGTGTGGAGCAGATACGCCGAGGTCGCGAGCGTGTAGCGGCGGTCGGGATCGACAGCCTCGCCGCCGACACGGGCTGCCAGTAGCTCGTTCGCCTCGTCGTCCCAGCGGATCTCCGCCCCCGAGAAGTGCCCGTGCCACCACCCGGCGTCGCCGAAGTCGACGACGTCCGCCGCCGACTCCCGGAACACCGCAAGCAGCTCAGCCCCCGTGAGCTCCGCGCGAACGACGCGCTCCTCGAAGGGGATGACGCTCACGAGGTCGGCGACGGTCACGTCGCCCGAGAGCGCCGGGCCGTCGCGGATCCCACCGCTGTTCTGCAACCCGATGTCGGCGTCAAGCGCCCACCGGTACGCGTCCGCGACGACGTTACCGATCCGGCACTCGCCGCCGAATACCGTCGGTTCGTCCCGGGTGAGCGGCTCCTCGACGTGTGCGACCACCTCGTCGAGCCCCGCGGCGTCGACGCGCCCGCGGAGCGTCTCGACCACGTCCTCGGCCACCGACGCGTCGCCGGTCTCGTGACGCCGGACCTCGATCGGTCCCGTCGCGCCGAGGTCGACCTCGAAGATCACGCGCCCGTTCGCACCCGGTCGGAGCAGCAGCGTCCCGTCGATCCGTTCGCAGCGTTCGACGTGGAGGTGACCGCCGAGGATCACGTCGACGTCGACCCCGCGTGCGAGGTCGTCGTCGCCGCTGCCGAGGTGTGAGAGCGCCACGACGCGGTCGACGCCGGCGGCACGGAGCTCCGAAACGGCCGTCGCGGCGGCTTCGTAGGGATCGCTGAATTCGAGCTCCCCTGACTTCGGGTTGAGCGAGGGCGTCGCGGGGTCGGTGACGCCGAAGAACCCGATTCGGACGCCGTCGACCGCCTCGATGGCGTGATCGACGACGTGATCCGCCGCGAACCGCTCGCCGGTGGGCTCGTAGACGTTCGCCGAGAGCCACGTCTGCGGCGCGTCGGCGACGATCGACCGCGTCGCCGCCGGCCCGAAATCGAAGTCGTGGTTGCCGAACGTTTCGAGGTCCGCGTCGATGGCGTGAAAGAGGTCCAACGCCTGCCGACCGCGTTCGATCAGCGCGAGCACGCCCGGCGCGGTGTTGTCGCCGGTTCCGCAGACGAGCGCGTCGGGGGCGTCCCGCGAGCGGATCGCCCCCGCGAGGCGACCGACCCGGACGGGGTCGTCGTAGACGTTTTCGACGTCAGAATAGTGGAGGAGACGCGGCATTCACGCGGAGTGGTCGCGCGGCAAAAATGAAGCCGTCGATGTCGGAGAGTGACGTCGACGGAGCCCCGCAACCGCCGTACGTCGCCTTCGAGGTCCCCACTCCCCAGTGGGCTGTCCCCGTTACTCGTCTCGAAGCTCGAAGGCGACCGTGACTTCCGCCTGATACTCTCTCGTTTCGACGGACGCGACTTCCACGCCGAGTTCCTCGACCTCGATCCAGTGGACGTTGTCGAGGGTCTCCTCGGCCCGATTGATCGCGTCGTCCACCGCGTCGTCGAAGCTCTCTCCGCTCCGGCCGATCAGGGTTACTTTCTTGAACACCATCGCCGTGCGACAGTACAGCACGGAGCAGGATAAGTCTCGGGGGCGAATAGCGGTCGGAGTGCACTACCCGTACGTTTCGGCCAACCGGGCGGTGAGCGCGTCGACGACCTCGCTCAGTTGGGCGCTTCCGTAGGCGGCGACCAGCATTGCCCCGAGGGTGTTGAAGACGAGATCGAGCATCGAATCGCCGAGCCCGTACTGCGTCAGCACGCCCTGCGTGCCGGTGTAGTCGGCCGCGAGCCCGATCATAAACTCGATGACCTCCCAGAAGACCCCGAACGCGAGTACGAAGAGGAGAATGAAGACGAACTGGAACCGCGGGGGGAACGAGACCGAGTCGGAGTGGATGTCGACGGCGTGCGTCGTCGCGTAGCCGACGCCCGCGACGAGACTGGCCGACAGCGCGTGCGTGAGGTGGTCCCACCACCAGACGCTCGCGTAGGGCTTGCCGATCCCCGGCCACGTGATCGTCCCGAGCGCGTGCAGGAACACCGCCGCGGAGATCCAAAGCGCCAGTCCCGCGTCTATCGGAATGCCGAGGTCGCGTTCGAGGATGCCCGGGAGGAACGTCACGAAGAGACCGATCGAGGCGTTGACGACGACGCCGCCGTTTCGGAGTGCGAGACCCGCGAGGAGCATCGTCGCCAAGAAGACCTGCATCCCGCGGGTGGCCTGTCGCTGCCGACGATCCGAGATGTGGAGCGCGTCACGAACTCTCATCGCTCCTCGACCTCCTCGACCGACCGGTACGTCCCGCGGTCCGCGCCGCGGTCATCTACGGACCCTATGTCGGGATCAGGGTACTCCGCGGGCGTCGCGTCCGGAATCCGCCGAACGAGCCGCGCGTGGCGGCGGAAGTAATACTCGAAGAGCACTCCCGCGAACACGCCAGCGACGGTCGCCGCCACGAAATCCCACATCAGCGCCTCCTCGATGACGTGTTCGGAGCGACCGTCGTACAGGAACCGCGTTCCGACGAGGACGTCCGAGAGCCACCGAACGACCGCCCAGATGCCCGAGGCGGCCATCGTCGTCACCACGACGAACACGACGGCGAAGCGGTGGTTCATCTTCACCGCGGTAAACACGTCGAGTTCGACGGCGATCAAGAGCGCTGCGGCCGCGACGGCCACGTACGTCACGATCCGCCCCGAGAAGGTCATTCCGCCGACCGTCTCGCCCGCGACGAGCGCCCGCAGGACGATCGGCAGCGCGGCGAGAGAGACGACCTCCCACGGCAACATCGCGGTCGGACGCCGCCGAGCGAGGGGCGGGACGAGACCGATGACGAGCACTGCCAGCGTGAACCCCGCCCACTCCAAGTCGCCGTCGAGAAACTGGCCGACGGCCGCGATCGCTAAGAAGAGCAGGATCGTCCCCGCCAAGAGGGCGTTGAGTCGGCGACTCTCCACGACGCTCGACAGCCCGGAGTTCGACATATCATCGATAGGCACGTCTCGCTACTAAACAGTTCGTGCATCAAAAAATCCGAACCGTGCGGTTCCCGGTCTGCTCAACTCGCGTCGGGGTGGTGGACGTCGTAGTCGCCGTCGTCGCCGACGCCGATAACCGCCCACTCGTAGCTCGGATCGACGCTCGTGAGTCGATTCTGTACGTCCCCTGTCTCTCCTTTCGGAGCGACGAAGCAGCGGAATCGATACGTTTCGGACGGCTCGCCGCCGTCTGCGAGTACGCGGCGGCCGCGCAGGTCTTCGCCGTCCGAAAGCGCCGTGACGCGAACCGTGCGCCACTTTCGCTCGGCGACGAAGTCAGGTCCGTCGCCCGAGACACTGTAGCCCAGACGGGTGAAAATCGCCCGAGCGTCCTCCGAGGGAGGCATGCTGACAGGGGGCATGTACTTTCGGCTTCTACGTCCGAGAGCATAAATCTTGTTACAGTCTAACACACGGGATTTACGCGTCGGAGGCGAAACTCCGCGCGAACTCGGAGACCGCGCTCTCGGGGCGCTACTCGTGGGCCGCGTCCCACTCGTCCGGTTTCCGGAGGTTTCCACAGGCGTTGCACTCGATACGGCCCATCGTGTCCATCGCGTTATCGGTCGATTCGCAGTGCCCGCAGAGGAAGCCCCATCGCTCGGTCCGCTCCGGCGTCGCGTAGACGACGAAGAACGGGCCCTCCGAGCCGCGCTCGGCGTCCGTCCGATCGACGTACACGGTCTCGCCTGCGCCGCGTTCGACGGGATCGAGTTCGACAGTCATACGCCCGCTTACCTGAGTAGCAGTATAGTGTTCACGCTCGGGAGGCGTCGGCGGAGAGGAACGTACCGGTCGCAGCGAATGCTGAAAACCGCAGCGGACGCCCTAGGTCCGGAAGGATTCGCCGCACCCGCACTCGCTGACGACGTTCGGGTTTTCGACGTGGAAGCCAGCGCCTTGGAGGCCGCCCTCATAGCGCAGCGTGGATCCGCCGACGTAGTTCTGGCTCGCGGGATCGACGAAGACGCGGAGGCCGTGCTGTTCGACGATCGCGTCGTCGGGTTCCGGCTCGTGATCGAACCGCATCCCGTAGGAAAGCCCCGCACAGCCGCCCTGTTGGACGAAGAGTCGGAGCCCGGCCTCGTCGGTATCGAGCCCCTCAGACTCGATGAGTTGAATGGCCTCCGACGCGGCGTCCTGTGTGACGGTCACGGCGGGGTCGCCACCACCACTTTCGGCCGTCTCGGTGCTCATATGCGAGTAGATAGCAGATCCAAGGTGTTAATCTTGACGCCCCGACGACGACGCACTCATCACAGCGCCCCCAACCGCCTCCCAACCCGCCCACTGATCACCTCTCGATAGCTGCCCTCGAACTACGGTCGATGACCACACGAACCGCTCACGGGGCCGCACGAACTATATGATCCCCGGGTGTGAACTCCGCCTATGTACGAGACGATCCTCGTCCCGACCGACGGTAGCGACCAAGCCGACACCGCGCTCGAACACGCGCTCTCGCTGGCTCGACAGCACGACGCGACGGTTCACCTGCTCTACGTCGCCGACAGCAACCGCGATAGCGTGACGACGCTCGGCGGCGAGGTCGTCGACGCACTCGAACAGGAGGGAAAACGGATCCTCGCCGACACGATGGACGACCTCGACGGCACCGTTGACGTCGTCGACGCCATCGAGACGGGCGGCCCCGTCGAAACGATCCTAGATTACGCCGATGTGGTGGAGGCGGACCTCATCGTGATGGGAACGCACGGCCGCCGCGGGCTGGATCGCTACCTGCTCGGCAGCACCACCGAACGCGTCGTCAGGCTCTCACCGATTCCGGTCCTGACGATTCGCGGCGAGTAGCCCACTCACTGCTCGGCCGGCGCGCTCGTCTCGACAGGCCGGACGCCGCGGCCGACGACCACGCCCGGCAGGTCGCTCTCACCGGCGACCAGCACGTGCTCGAACCCCGCCCGCCCGAGCGCGGGGGTGAGTCCGTCGGTCGTCGTCGTCGAAACCGTCGCCCGCTCGGTCACGACCGTCGTCGCGCCGGTCTGTCGATCCGTGACGCGGTAGTCGACCGCGACGGTCCCCGATCCGGCCACGTCGACGGCGCGTTCGAGCAGGTACCCCGACCCGCTGTAGGTCTCGACGCCGGATTCGATCACCGCCGAGGGGTCCGTCGGCGCGGCGACGACGGCGATGCCGCCCGGGCGCAGCGATCGGTACGCCGCCGCGCAGACCGCCGAGACGTCCACACGGGCCGTCGTCGTCTCGACGGCACAGACCGCGTCGAACGCGGGTCTGACGGGCGGATCCGCCGGATCTCCGTAGATGACCGATTCGCCGCGTGCGGCGGGAAACCGGAGGTGTTCCCGGCGGTCGTCGACGCCGACAGCGTCGTACCGAGATCCCAACGCGCACAACAACGCGCCGACGCCGCAGCCGAGTTCGAGCACTCGGTCGACGTCCGCGGGCAGCCGTGACGACACGAGGCGCGCGCGACGCTCGCCCCACGCGTCCGAGACGGTCCGCGCGACCATCGGCGCGAGCGTCGTGTCGGCACCGTGTTCTCCCGAGGGATCGTCGAGCACGGACGCGCAGGCGTCGGCGAACGTCGGCGGGCGAGTCGGTCGGCCCGTCATCGACTCACTCGTCGTCGCCTGCCGACGCTGACGAATCGAACCGCGCCCGGACGCTCTCGGCGTGGGCGTCCAGCCCCTCGGCCTCCGCGAGCGTCGTCACGGTCTCCGAGAGGGCGTCGAGGCCAGCGCGATCGAGCCGCTGGACGGTCGTCGAGCGGAGGAACGTGTCGACCGAGAGCCCGCCGTAGCGCTTCGCGCCGCCTGACGTTGGGAGCACGTGGTTCGTCCCGGAGGCGTAATCGCCCGCGGCGACGGGCGTGTACGGCCCCAAGAAGACGCTGCCCGCGTTCGAGACTCGGTCTAAGAGCGCCTCGTCGTCGTCGGCCTGAATCGAGAGGTGCTCGGCCGCGTACTCCTCGGCGAACAGGACCGCCTCCGACATCGACCGCGCGGTCAGAACGCCCGAGGTGTCGCTATCGAGCGCATCGCGGATGACCGCAGCGCGCTCACGCTCGTCGACCCGCGCCTCGACGGCGTCGACGATAGCTTCGGCGACGCCCTCGTCGTCGGTGACGGCGACGACGGAGGCGTTCGGGTCGTGCTCCGCCTGCGCGAGGAGGTCGGCCGCGACGAACTCGGGATCGGCGGTCTCGTCGGCGAGGACGAGCACTTCGCTCGGCCCGGCGAGGAAGTCGATGTCGGCGTCGCCGCGCACCTCGGCTTTCGCCGCGGTGACCCACTTGTTTCCGGGGCCGACGATCTTCTGGACGGCGTTGACTGACTCGGTGCCGTAGGCCAGCGCGCCGATCGCCTGCGCGCCGCCGACACTGTAGATCGCGTCCGCGCCGGCGACGTGGGCGGCCGCGAGCGTGACGGGGTTCAGCTCCTCGGCGGGCGGCGTCGCGATCGCGACGCGCTCGACGCCCGCGACCTTCGCGGGAACGACGCCCATCAGCACGCTGGAGGGGTAGGCGGCGGTGCCGCCGGGCGCGTAGACGCCGACGCGTTCGAGCGGTCGGAAGCGCCGGCCGAGTTCCCGGCGGCCGGCCTCCGACTCGAACGTGTCCCGCCAGTCGTCAGGCACCTGTCGCTCGTGGAACTCCCGAACGTTCGCCGCGGCCGCTTCGATCGCCCCGCGCACGTCGTCAGGAATCTCGTCGTAGGCGCGCTCGGCGGCGTCGGTCACGTCGAGGTTGCCGACCTCGACGCCGTCGAACTCCCGAGAGAACTCGCGGACTGCCACGTCGCCCTCGGTCCGCACGCGGTCGATGATGTCTCTGACGTCGCTTCTGACGTCGGCGACTCCCGCGTCGCGGTCGAAGAAGGCCGCTCGTTCGTCGGGCGAGAGCTCCGAGATGGCCCGAACTTGCAGCGTCATACCGCGCGGTTCGGCGCGGGCGGGTAAGGACGTTCCGGATCGGGAGGCCCGATACCGGGCCGAACCCGGTCTTACCCCCTCAGAGCACCTGTCGCCGCTCGGTGAACGTGACGGTCCGATCGGCGGTCTCGACGGTCGTCTGGATCGTGATCCAGCCGTCCTCGTTCCGCACCTCGAACGCCTCCGAATACGACAGGTCGACCCGACGGGTCGCCGTGTAGGACTCGCCCGCGTCGAGCGTGCCGACCGACTCGTTACCGCGCCAGACCTCCTTGTCCGGATCGACTTCCTGTCCGGCGAAGACCCGGCTGTAAACGGTGGTCTCCTCGGCGGTCGAATCCTGCTGGTTCGTCAGCGTCGTGGTGACGTCCCGGCAGGTGGTTCCGCACTCTTCGATGTTCTCTATCACGAAGCCGAACGGCGGCGTCGACGTCTCTGCGGCGTCCGTGCCCGAGCTATCGCTGTCACTGTCGTCCGTGCTACCTCCTTCAGCCGACTCCTGCGGCGTCGCCGTCGGGAACGGCTCGGCGTTCTCGCCGTCGGTTCCGGGGAGGACGTCGTCGCCGATGACGGCCGCTCCCGCGCCGACGGCGACGAGGAGTGCGATGACGACGATCGGTGCTGTTTTCATTGTTTGAGGGATGCGTGGGAGGGTGCTCGTCGTGTGAGATATAGTAGCATTTGCAAGTCGTTACCCACTCGATCGCACGACAGCGCGCGATCGGATGAGAGGTCAGTTGCAAATGCTACTATAGCCGTCTGCGTCGTTGATCCGACGTGCGGGCGGCCGCCCGAAAGGGCTACCGGTGTCAGCGGGGCGCGTTCTCACGTTAGCTATCGGCGGTTTCGTCGTCGCTCTCGTCGGTCGCGTCGCCGCTGGAGTCGTCGCTCTCGCCACCGCCGGCGGATTCGTCACCTTCGGCTGCCTCGTCGCCGTTACCGGCCACGTCGCTTATCGCCGGACCGAGTGAATCCAGCGATCCGTTTTTGAACTGCTCGATGAGGCCGTGGATGTCCGAGACGAAGTCGGGGACGGCGCTCGGCAGGTCCTCGGGCGGTCCGGCCTGTCCGGCGGCGCTCGACCCATCGGCGTTCGATCCCGCGCGCTCGGACGCGTCGGCCGCGCTCGTCGCGCTGCCGTTGTCTGCCGTGGCTGTGCTTCCCGGTGTCGCGGCCGCCGCGCCCGTCGCAACGACGAGGGCTGTGAGCGCGACGGCGAGTAGCTTCGTTCGGTTCATTGTCGATCTGCACTCGAGAGGTGAGGCCGACCCGTTGTAAACCGACGACTCGCTAAACCGGGTTTCGGGCCGGTTTTCGCGGCGTTCAACCCCAATGATTTCGGATTGAATCGGATTTGAACGAGTGCAAGGGAACCGAAGAACGTCAGCCCGTGCCAGCCGGAGGAATCAAACTCGCGCGACGACGCGCGCGGGTGCGGCGTCGGCGTCGACCCGGAGGGGACAGACGAGCAACTCGAAGACATCCCCCGGTAGCGCGTCGAGGGTACAGACGTTCTCGACGATCGGCAGTCCCGCCCCGCAGAGCGCGCGGTGTGCGGGGAGATCGGTCTCGTGGTCGGAGGGGTCCGGACTGAGCGCGTCGGTCGCGACCGCGACGTTCCTCTCGGCGCACAGCCGCGCGGTCTCGATGGCGAGAAACGGGTGTTCGAGCATTCGGTCCGTTCCCCACTTGTCCGCCCACCCGGTGTCGAACACGAGCGCGTCCAGTTCGTCGAGCGCACTCCGCTCCGGGAGCGCGTCCGGACCGATCGCCGCTCCGGTCCCCGTGCCGCGGCAGTCGACCACGCACGCGACGAACCGCAGGTCTTCGAGGTCGAACGCGTCGAGCGTCGCGCCCGCGGGATCGACGTGCGCGGGCGCGTCGACGTGCGTGCCGGTGTGCGTCCCGAGTCGGATCTCGGACACGCGGTAGCCGTCGCGCTCGTGGGTCGCGTGCGGTTCGACGCTGACCGCCGGATCGCCCGGATACGTGGGCATCCCCGACTCGACGCGCCTCGTGAGGTCCACCAGCCGAGTCCGGTCCGTCGCATCCCTCGGATCAGTCACGGTTAGTCACGGACGCTAGGGGTGCGTCCAGTAGACGACCGACCCGTCAGAACTGTGCTCGTCGACCCTCGCGAACCCGATCCGCTCGAACTGGATGACGTCGTCGACGTCGGTCTCGCCGAAGTCGGGCTCGGCGACGCCCGTGACGTCGCCGTCGGGGGTGCGCATCTCCACGTCGATGCCGCCTTCGGTGGGAACCCAGTGGACGACGTCGACGTCGCCGTCGCGGACCACGTCGATGCCGTCGTCGGTCGCGACGAGCGAGTCGCCGTCGCGCCGGACGCAGGCGTATCCCTTCAGCCAGACGCGCTCACCGTCTTCGGGCACGTCGGGGTTCTCCAAGACGACGCCGCCTCGGACGGGGATCGTCCGTCGCCCGCGTTCCTCGTCGTCGGGATGCCGCGGGGGATGACCCGCGTCCGGGCCGCCCTCCACCTCGAACTCGCGCGTATCGAATTCGTACTGCGCACCCTCGGTCCCGCCGTTTCTGACGAGGAAATACCGATCAGACTCGTCGTCGACGAGTTCTCTATTCGCCGCGTAGATCGAACTCATCGAGAGGTCGACGTTCGAGGTCGACGTCCCGAGCGCGATCAGCGCGTCGACGACGGCCGCACCGCGGATGCCGCGCCGTCGGAGGCTCGAAAGCGTCGGGGCGCGCGGATCGTCCCAGCCGTCGAGATCGCCGGCTTCGATCTGCTCTTTGATCGTCGACGTCGACAGCTTCACGTCGTAGGCGTCGACTTGGACGTGACCCCAGTGGACGACTTCGGGGTACTCCCAATCGAAGTAGTCGTAGACGAACTGCTGGCGCTTCGCCGAGTCCTGCAGGTCGATGCCGCGGATGATGTGCGTGACGCCGGTCAGGTGGTCGTCGACGCCGGACTGGAAGTCGAGCATCGGCCAGCACCGATACGCCGAGGCCTCCTCGCGGGGGTGCGGCGTGTCGATCATCCGGAAGGCGACCCAGTCGCGCAGGGCGGGGTTCTTGTGCTCGATGTCGGTCCGAACGCGGAGCACCATTTCGCCCGACTCGTACTCGCCGTCGACCATCGCCTCGAACTCCTCGTGGACGGTCTCAGCGTCCTTCCCGCGGTGTGGGCACGCCTCGGCGTTGTTCTTGAGATCGGAGAAGTCCTCGCCCGAGCAGGAGCAGGTGTACGCGCCGCCGGCGTCGATCAGCTCGCGGGCGTGCTCGTAGTACGTCTCGACTCTGTCGGAGGCGACGACGACGTCGTCGGGCTCGAAGCCGAGGTAGTCGATATCGTCGAGAATGGCGTCGTAGGCGTCGAGATCCGGGCGCTTCGTTTCGGGGTCGGTGTCGTCGAAGCGGACGATGAAGGAGCCGTCGTAGCGCTCCTTGTACGTGCCGATGACCGCGGGCATCCGGGCGTGGCCGATGTGCCACGGGCCGTTGGGATTCGGCGCGGCGCGCATCCGCACCTCGTCGTACTCGTCGACGTTCGGGAGGTCGGGGAGGTCGTGTTCGTCGCCCTCGTCTTCGGCTTCGATCTCGGCCAACTCCTCGGGCGCGAGATCTTCGAGACGCTGGCGTTTCTCCGGGGTAGACAGGTCGTTGACGCGGGCGACGACGCCCCCGACGACGCCGGGGATCTCGTCACCGTGCGGGCGGAAGTCGGGGTTCTCGCCCATCAGCGGCCCCATCACCGCTCCGACGTCGGCGTCGCTCTCGTACTTCACCGCGTTGAGCAGCGCGTGCTTCTCGGCCTCGCGCTCGACCCGTTCGCGTAGATCGTCGTCCATTAGACGTGCGTGCGTCCTCCCCGGTAAAAAGGGGGCCGGATTGGGGCGTTGACGGCGCTCCCGAAGACTGGGAACCGACGCGCTCGGACCTTACATCCCGCCCGCGGACGCGTCGGTCTCGCCGCTCCGAGTCATAATCACGCCGCTGACGAGCATCAACAGCGCGAGGAACACCATCCCCGCGTCCCAGCCCATCCCGGCACTGATCGCGCTGCCGCTCATTGCGTCCCCACCCATCATTCCGCCGTCCATCGACCCCGAACCCATTCCGCTCGTCGATCCGAAACCCATCCCACCCATCATTCCGGTTCCGAGGAGCGCCTGATTCAGCAGCATCACGATCGAATACCCGATCATCAGCGGGCCGCTGGCGCTCCCGAGCCTGTCGGCGTACTCGGTGAGCAGCACGACGCCGTGGACGAGGACGACGACGCCGACGAGGAGCATCAGCCACCCGCCGACGCCCATCCGAGTCGCCATCGACGCACTCCACAGCGAGTAGAGCCCCGAGGCGAACGCGATCGACGCGCCGTACAGCCGCGTGTTCGAGACCATACGGTGATTTCGTCGTCGACAACCAATAATCGTCCGGCGGGCGGAACGCCCGCTCGCCCGACCGCCTGACCGCCCGATCACCGTACTGTTTTGTCGGTTGCGAGCGAACGTCCGTCGATGCCCTTCGATCCCGACCGCGTGGAGACGGTCACGTTCGACTCCTACAGCACCATCGTCGACGTCGACGCCGCCGAGTCGGCCCTGAAAGACCGCGTCGACGACCCGGAGCCGGTCTCGAAGCTCTGGCGCGCGCGGTCGCTGGAGTACACCTTCGTCGCCAACGAGATCGACGCCTACCAGCCGTTCTACGAGATGAACCGCGACGCGCTCCAGCACGCGCTGGACGCCCACAGCGTCGATCTCTCGACGGACGAGCGCGACGAGATCCTCGCGGTCTACCACGAACTCGACGTCTTCGACGACGTCCGCGAGGGGATCGAACGCCTCCGCGAGGGCGGTTACGACTGCTACGTCGTCTCGAACGGTAATCCAGAAATGCTCGCGTCGATGGTCGAGCACGCCGACATCGGCGACCTCCTCGCGGACACGATCAGCGCCGACGAGGTCGAGACGTTCAAACCGAGAGCCGAACTGTACCGGCACGCTGCGGCGCGAACGGGGACCCCGATCGACGGGATCACACACGTCACCGCGGCGTGGTTCGACGTGATGGGCGCACAACACGCCGGGATGCAGGGCGTCTGGGCGGATCGAAAAGCGAGCCCGTGGGAGCCGTTCGACGGCGAGCCGGACCTGACGGTCGAGTCGCTGTTCGAGTTGGCCGACGCGCTCGGCGTCTGAAGCGTCGAAAAGTGAATCGCAGTCGTTGACCCGGCGGCGACGGTAGTAGCCGCGGTGGCTAAGTAACCGCGATTTGCTCAGTAGCCGCGCGTGATCAGATAGTCCGCAAGGTCTTCTAAGAGCGCCCGCGCCTCGTTGTCCGGAAGGACGTCGAGGTGGGCCTTCGCGTTCGCGGTGAGCTCTTCGGCCTTCGATTCGGCGTACTCGATCGAGCCCGCGGCGTCGAGCTCGTCGACGGCGACGTCGATCTCGGCCTCAGAGACCGAATCGACGTCGTCGGTCCCGACGAGCGAGTCGACGTCGACGCCCCGCTGGCGCGCGTGCAGCGTGATGAGCGTCTCCTTGTTCTCGACGAGGTCGGAGCCGCGCTGCTTGCCGAGTTTCTCGGAGGGAACGGTCAGATCGAGGACGTCGTCCTGAATCTGGAACGCGCGCCCGGAGTCGATGCCGTAGCGGTAGAGCGCCTCGACGGTCTCGTCGTCGGCGTCCATCAGCACCGCGGCCGTCGCGGTCGCCGCGCCGTAGAGCACGGCGGTCTTCAGCTCGACCATTTCGAGGTACTCCTCGGGGAGCACCTCGGTCCGACGCTCGAACTCGACGTCGAGGGCCTGTCCCTCGCAGATCTGCGTGCACGTGGTCGCCAGCCGTCTGACGGCTTCGAGGCCGTTGGCGGGGTCCGCGCCGGTCTCCGAGAGCAACTCGAACGCCTTCGCGTAGAGCGTGTCGCCCGCGAGAATGGCGGTCTCGGTGTCGTACTCCTTGTGGACGGCGGGGACGCCGCGGCGGAGGTCGTCGTCGTCCATAATGTCGTCGTGGATCAGCGTGAACGACTGGATGACCTCGATGCTCGTCGCGGCCGACATAATGTCGATGTCGCTGCCGTCGAGCGCCGGGAACGCGCGGTAGTCGACCGAGAGGGGCTCGACGTCCGCGAGCGCCTCCGCGGTCAGCAGGGCGACGGTCGGCCGGAGCCGCTTGCCGCCGGCCTTCAGCAGGTAGCGCGTCGCCTCGTACAGACGCTCGGGCGACTTCATCGGGACGTCCTCGTCGAGCGCCTCGTTGACGAGCTCGCGCCGCTGTCGGACCGCGTCGAGTACCCGCCCTTCCGCCGCGTCCGAACTCATCTCACTCCACCAGCTGGATCATATTCCCGTTCCGCGTGACGTGCAGATCCCGGCCGAGGGCGTAGCCCTGCGACTCCGCGAGGTCGACGTACGGTGAAAAGCCCTTCAGATCTTGGTGCGCCGGGATGACGTGCTGGGGCTGGAGCGCGTCGAGCATCTGGTAGTGGCCCTCCTCGCGGAGGTGGCCGGAAACGTGGATCTCGTCGTAGATCCGCGCGCCCTGCATCCGCAGCAGGCGCTCGGACTGGTAGCGCTGGCCCTCGTTGGTCGGCTCCGGGATGACCCGCGCGCTGAAGATTACCTTGTCGCCGTCTTCGATTTCGTAGGGAGTCTCGCCGCGACCCATCCGGGTGAGCATCGCGCGCGGCTCGCCTTGGTGGCCCGTGACGACGGGCAGGAAGTTCTCCTTGCCCTCCTTCATAATCCGCTTGAACGTCCGGTCGACGGACTTGCGGTGGCCGTACATCCCGACGTCGTCGGGGAAGTCGACGAAGCCGAGCCGCTCCGCGGTCCCGGAGTACTTCTCCATCGAACGACCAAGCAGGACGGGCTGTCGTCCGATGTCTTTCGCGAACTCGACGATCGAGGAGACGCGTGAGACGTGCGAGGAGAACGTCGTGGCGACGATGCCACCGTCGTAATCTTCGATCGATCGGATCGTGTCTTCGAGGTGGTTACGCGCGTGCGACTCGGAGGGCGTGCGGCCCTTCCGACCCGCGTTCGTACAGTCCTCGATGTAACAGAGGACGCCGTTGCCCTCGCGACCGATCTCGCGGAACCGCTCCATATCGATAGGGTCTTCCAGCACCGGCGAGTGGTCCATCCGCTTGTCGAGGCCGTAAACGATCGCGCCCTCGGGCGTGTGCAGGACCGGGTTGACCGCGTCGATGATCGAGTGCGTCACGTGGACGAATTCCATCTCGACGTTGCCGGAGTCGCCGATCGACATCGTCTCGCCGCCCTCCATCTTGATGAAGTCGTTGTTGAAGCTCCCGCTGAACTTCGTCTCGTCTTCGACCTGCTGTTTCGCGAGCTCGATCGTGAACGGTGCCGCCACGATCGGCGCGTCGTACCGGTGGGCGAGCTTCGGGATCGCGCCGATGTGGTCGAGGTGACCGTGCGTCGGCACGATGGCTTTCACGTCGCCCTCGAGGTCGGACATCACCCGGTCGTCCGGGATCGCGCCCATGTCGATCAGATCGAGGCTGTGCATCTTTTCGGTCTCCACGTTGTCGTGGATGAGGACCTGACTGAGGTTCAGGCCCATATCGAAGATGACGACGTCGTCGCCCGCGCGAACGGCCGTCATCTGTCGACCGACTTCTTCGTATCCGCCAATTGTCGCGATTTCGATTTCCATAGTTGAATCCCGAGCATCGAAAGCCACGGGGAAGGGCTCAACCGCCCTTCCAACGCGGCGGGGTGCTCACTCAAACGTCCCGGCGTGGCGTGGTTGTCGCCCGACTGCGAGGCGACGCGTCTCGGGACCGATCGGCCCCGGCGTCTTACAGCGCGTCGGTCGTCGGTCCCGCGTGCCCCGATCGCATCGAGGCACTTGCCCGCGGGAGTTCTGGTACTGGTCGGTTCTCGGCGGGGGACTAAAAACTATCCGGGTTAGTGACGACCCGTCCGACGAGTCAACGGTGACGGCGGGGAGAACGGGAGTTCCCAGCCGTTCCTCTGCGCCGGACAGGCGTAGCAGATATTATCGTATTCGATACTTTCGGGGAAACGTTGACTATCAAAGACGTCAGCGATACCGATAAGCGTGACTGGGGACGAATCAGCTGTGATCTGCGGGACTGCGGGCGTCGACCTCTTCGAGCGCCTACCGGTGCTGACTGTTTGCACGACGATCGGCGACAACGGTACGCAGACGATCGACGACTGTAACACTCGGTTCGCCCGGCGACTCGACTACGCTCGCGAGGATCTCATCGGGAAGCCCGCGACGGCGGTGTACGCGCCGGGCGCGACGCCGCCAACGCTCGATCCGAACCCAGAGCGCAACGCGGACGCGTGGGAGTGCGAGCAGACCGACGGTTGCGATGCTACCACAAACGAGGACGGTTCGGAGACGACTACGGATGAGAGCGACGCATCGGGGGCGACGGGCCCGCTCGCCCCACGTGGTCGCGATCACCGAAACTCGACAGATTCTCGGCGTTCGGAACCACAGCCGGAGAACGAACGAGATCACGGGTTCACCCGCGCGTTCACCGCGCACGAGTGCGTTTCAGAGGCGGACACAGACGACGGAGACAACCCCGCCGGTTCCGTCTGTACGCTCGTCGGTGTGGATGGGCATCTGATCCAAACCGTCGCGGAGGCGGTCCCACGAGCTGACGAGGCGGACGGGCAGGTCATCTTTCACATCGACGTAACGCGACGACAGCGCCGCGAGCAGCAGGCGGAGGTACTGAATCGCCTGATGCGCCACAACGTCCGGAACGACCTGAATCTGCTTCGAGGACACGCGAACGTCCTCAAGAAGCACGGTGACGACGAGGTCGCCGACTCCGCTGCGGTGCTCGATCGAATCGCCGACCGGTGGCTCGGGTTGGCCGAAACGGTGCGCAACATCGAGCGGCTGTTCGACGAGGTCCCCACGAAGACGGCGGAGCTCTCCGAAGTCATCGCCTCCACGCGTCGGACAGTCGAAGGCGAGTGGACGGAGGGGCGCGTCGAAGCGGCGTGTGAGGTAGACTCATCGATGCGCGTTTCCGAACGACTCCACGTCGCACTCGTCGAACTCTGCGAGAACGGGATCAAGCACAACGACGATCCCGCCACGGGCGACGGACCAGTCGTCCACATCGAAGTAACGCCCAGCCACGTCCCCGACTGGGTCGAGATACGCGTCGTCGACGAGGGGCCCGGAATCCCTCCGCAGGAGTTGACCGCGCTGCACGCCGAGGAGGAAACGCCGCTGCAGCACGGAAGCGGCCTCGGATTTTGGCTGGTCCGCTTCGTCGTTCGACGGCTCGGCGGCGAGATCGCCGCGGAGAACCGGGACGGCGACGGCAGCCGCGTCTCGATACACGTGCCGCTCGCCGCCGACGTCTGATAGGGGTTATCGTAACTGTCCAGATATTCTCGCCACGTGGGGGTGGCGAGAATTCTATGAGGATTTACGATACTCCCGATCAGTGTGAGACGCCCGCAGGCGACTGCTCCCGAACGGACCTCCACCTCGGCGGTCGCGAACGCGGTCGAACGGACGCCGAACGTCGGTCCGGCACATTTAATACCAAAACGGGAGGCGTTGAGGTATGAGCGGACGACCCCTCGACGTTCTCGAAGCCGCACTCGAAGACGTCGTCACGGTCACGTTGAAGGACGGTACCGCGTACTACGGAACGCTTTCCGGGTACGACCAACACATGAACGCCGTGCTCGAACCGTCTGCAGACGCCGAGGACGCCGCCGGAGACCTCGACGCGACGGCGGTCGAAGACACAACGATTATACGCGGCGACAACGTCGTCACGATACAAACATGACGGGCGCAGGAACCCCCAGTCAAGGAAAGAAGAACAAGACGACGCACGTCAAGTGCCGCCGCTGCGGCGAGAAGTCCTACCACGTTAAGAAGAAGAAGTGCTCCTCGTGCGGCTTCGGCAAGTCGGCCAAGCGCCGCAGCTACGAGTGGCAGTCGAAATCGGGCGACAACTGAGCGGCTTCGAATCGAATCGATCTGTTTCTCCGCACCGATCTCCTCGCGGACCCCGTGCCCGTCGGTCCTGTCGTGAGAGTGAATCACACCCGAAGGCCGAGGAGGTGAACCTTTGTCGACGGAACTGCACAGATCCGATATGAGCGACGAGCACGACCACGACTCTCACGAGCACGAGACACACGGTCATCACGACAGCGAATCCCACGAGCACGACGACCACCACGCGCACGACGTCGGCGCGCTGGGCGTGGCGGTGTTCACCGTCTCGACGTCGCGGTCGCTCGACGAGGACCCCGCGGGCGACGTCATCGCGTCGGCCTTCGAATCCGCAGGCCACGAGATTACCGTCAGAGAGGTCGTTCCCGACGACTTCGACACGCTCCAGTCGAAGGTCGATGCCATCGTCGAGCGCGACGACGTCGAGGTGGTCGTCACGACCGGCGGAACGGGCGTTACACCGGACGACGTGACCGTCGAGGCCGTCGGCGACCGCTTCGAGAAGACGCTGCCGGGGTTCGGCGAACTGTTCAGACGCTACTCCGAGGACGAGATCGGAACCCGCGTGGTCGGGACGCGAGCGACGGCGGGAATCGTCCACGGCGTTCCCGTGTTCTGCCTGCCCGGCAGCGAGAACGCCGCGCGACTCGGCAGCGAGGAGATCATCGTTCCCGAAGCGCCGCATCTGGCAGGGTTGGCGACGCGACCCGCGGAGTGAGCGCGAGGGCGAGGCTCTCGGGCGAATTTGGGCGAACAGTCGGCACCCGCTCGCGGACGACCGGGTGGGACGGCCGGGAAGCGTCGCCCTCACACCCGCGTCGACGTGCCGAGCAACCGCGAAGCGGCGCGGGGTAGCTCTCACACCACGGCACCTCTGGCCGCGTTCTCATATATAAACGCTCGCGAACATCATCGCCCCACACCGATAGTAGCGGTTGCAACTGACCTCTCAGCCGATCGCACGACAGCGTGCGATCGAGTGACTGAAGACTTGCAAACGCTACTATATCGCAGTGCGGCTATGCGTGGCCTTTTAATGCCACTGCGACTACGTCCCACGTATGAGCCAGCAGGAACCACCCGAACGGGAGGACGGCGAAGCGGAGCCGTTCTCTCACGGAAAGGACCCGGACCTCCCCAGCTCGGACGTCACGGAGGGCCCGGACAAAGCGCCGCACCGCGCGATGTTCCGCGCGATGGGCTTCGACGACGAGGACCTCGGCTCGCCGATGGTCGGCGTCGCCAATCCCGCCGCCGACATCACGCCGTGTAACGTCCACCTCGACGACGTCGCCGACGCCGCTATCGAGGGCATCGAAGCGGCCGGCGGGATGCCGATCGAGTTCGGCACGATCACCATCTCCGACGCCATCTCGATGGGGACGGAGGGGATGAAGGCGTCGCTGATCTCCCGAGAGGTCATCGCCGACTCCGTCGAACTCGTCGCCTTCGGCGAACGGATGGACGCGCTCGTCACCGTCGCGGGCTGTGACAAGAACCTCCCGGGAATGATGATGGCCTCGATTCGCACGGACCTGCCCTCGGTCTTTCTCTACGGCGGGTCGATTATGCCCGGGCAACACGAGGGCCGCGACGTCACCGTCCAGAACGTCTTCGAGGGCGTCGGCACCTACGCGCAGGGCGAGATGAGCGCCGACGAACTCGACGATCTCGAGCGCCACGCCTGCCCCGGTGCGGGCTCCTGCGGCGGGATGTTCACCGCCAACACGATGGCCTCGATCTCCGAGGCGCTCGGGATGGCTCCGCTCGGCACCGCCGACGCGCCCGCGGAATCGCCCGAGCGCTACGACGTCGCGCGTCGCGCCGGCGAAGCCGTCCTCAACGCCGTCGAGAACGACATCCGCCCCTCCGACATCCTCTCGAAGAAATCCTTCGAGAACGCCATCGCCCTGCAGGTCGCGATCGGCGGCTCGACCAACGCCGTGCTGCACCTGCTCGCGCTCGCCGCCGAGGCCGGGATCGACCTCTCGATCGAGGAGTTCGACGAGATCTCGAAGCGCACGCCGAAGATCGCGAACCTCCAGCCGGGCGGAACGAAGACGATGAACGATCTCCACGAGGAGGGCGGCGTCCCGGTCGTGGTCCGTCGCCTGCTCGACGCCGGGCTGTTCCACGGCGACGCGATGACGGTCACGGGCCGGACGATCGCCGAGGAGCTAGCGCAACTCGATCTCCCCGACGACGACGAGATCGACGGCGACTTCATTTACACCGTCGACGATCCCTACCAAGCGGAGGGCGCGATCAAGATCCTCACCGGGAACCTCGCGCCCGACGGCGCGGTGCTAAAGGTCACCGGCGACGACGCCTTCCACCACCACGGTCCCGCCCGCGTCTTCGAGGGCGAGGAAGAGGCGATGGAGTACGTCCAAGAGGGTCACATCGAGTCGGGCGACGTCCTCGTCATCCGGAACGAGGGCCCGCAGGGCGGCCCCGGGATGCGCGAGATGCTCGGCGTCACCGCCGCCGTCGTCGGTCAGGGTCACGAGGACGACGTCGCGCTCCTGACCGACGGCCGCTTCTCCGGTGCGACCCGCGGCCCGATGGTCGGCCACGTCGCCCCCGAGGCCGCCGTCGGCGGCGCGATCGGCCTCATCGAGGACGGCGACGAGGTCACCGTCGACATCCCCGAACGCGAGCTGTCGGTCGATCTTTCGGAATCCGAACTCGACGCTCGGCGCGAGGCGTGGGAGCCGCGCGAGCCGCAGTACACCTCCGGTGTGCTCGCGAAGTACGGCAACGACTTCGACTCCGCCGCCAACGGCGCGGTGACGAACCCCGGCGCGAAGTGACGGCCCCGGGGTGCGAAAGGCGACACCGCCGCGTTGAGGTCGGCGGCCGTGAAGGTCGCCCCGGTCACGTGCGGCAGCGATTCACGAGAAACGGCTGCTGACGGCCACCGAAGCCGCGCCGCACGCTACCATATCACCCACCATCTTTTGGTCCGTGGCGACCGAATGATAGCAGTGCAATGACTCAATCACCGACGATCGGCGACGAGGCACCGAACTTCCGTGCGACCCTCGCGGACGGCGATCTATCGAAGTTCGAGTTCGCCGACGCGCTCGGCGACGGTCCGGTCGTCCTCGCCTTTTTCCCCGGCGCGTTCACCCCGCCGTGTACGAGCGAGATGGTCGCCTTACAGGAATCCCTCGCCGACTTCGAGGCCGCGGGCGCGACCATCTACGGCGTGAGCGCCGACTCGGCGTTATCGCAGAACGCCTTCCGGGAGAAGCACGGCATCGAGTTTGGCCTACTCAGCGATATGGCCCGCAGCGCGATCGACAAGTACGGACTGGAGATCGATATCGACGCCCTCGGACTCGTGGGCGTCGCGAACCGCGCGGTGTTCATCATCGACGAGGACGGCATTATCGCGTACGACTGGATCTCCGAGGACCCGACGAACGAACCCGACTACGAGGAACTGCTCAACGAAGTGCGGGAACTCTGAGTCGGGGCGTGTGCGGAGCCCGTCCACCGGATCCGCCGCGCAGACCGCTTCGAAACTCTACTTGTTGATGCCGCCGTAGCCCGGGTATGAGCGAAGGTTCGGTCCGTGCGATCTTTCCGGAACTCGACGCGATCGAGGACGACAGCCTGCGTTCGGGCGTCGTCGACGCGTGGACGACCGCGATGGAAGAACACGACGTCGACGACCTCGCGGCGGTCCCGTGGCTGCCGCCGACGCAGCGGGAGTTGAGGATCGAAGACGAGACGCTCGTCGGCCACGTGCGCGACGTGACCGCCGGCTCCGTCGCCCTCGCGGAGCGACTCACCGAGCGCCGCGGCGACAGACTGGATCTGGACCTCGACGTCGTCGTCGCGGGCGCGCTCGTCCACGACGTGAGCAAGCTCGCGGAGTTCGACGGGATGGACGACACGCCCGTTTACGACCTCCTCGGGCATCCGTACTACGGCGTTCACGTCGTCGCACGAGTCGGCCTGCCGGTCGAAATCGCCCACATCGTCCTCTCTCATACGAGTCGAACGAACGTCGAGCTGGCGACGATCGAAGCCGAGATCGTCCGGCGGGCCGACGAGGTTGCCGCCGCGGCGATCCGGTGGCGCGCGACTGACGACCTGCGGACAGTATAGCTGAGGAGGGGCGTCGCGGTCGCTGTCAGCGGAAGTCGTGTGCAAGAACTAGTACCGCGAGGCGAGCGAAGCGAGCCGAGCGGGAAGTTTTTCCCTCCAGGTTTTTGTACGGTGGGTTCCCGCAGCGAACGCAGTGAGCGAGGAAACCCACCGCTGGAAAAAGGTGGGTGGTTGATTTTAGACCCAACCCTCTTCGACGAGGAGTTCGCCGTTGAGGACGGATGCGCCGGCCGCGCCGCGGATCGTGTTGTGTGCGAGGCAGTTGTACTTCACGCCGTTCGTCGTCTCCTGCAGCCCGCCGGCGGAGATCTGCATCCCGTCGCCGCGCTCGCGGTCGAGTCGGGGCTGCGGGCGGTCGAAGTCGTCGAAGACGTGGATGAGCTGATCCGGCGAGGAGTGGAGATCCGGGCTCGGGTACTCGCGCATCGCCGCGGCGGCGTCCTCGGGAGTGATAGACTCGCTCGTCTCCGCGAAGACGTTCTCCAAGTGGCCGTCGAGCGTGGGGATGCGGTTACAGGAGGCGGCGACGTCCATCCCGTGCAGTTCGAGTTCCGCGCCGTCGAACGAGCCGAGGAGCTTCCGGGATTCGGTCTCCATCTTGTCGTCCTCGCCGTTGATGTGCGGGATCGCGTTGTCGATGATCTCCATCGAGGT
The DNA here is from genome assembly GCF_037031285.1 of Halobellus sp. LT62. NCBI lineage: Archaea > Methanobacteriati > Methanobacteriota > Halobacteria > Halobacteriales > Haloferacaceae > Halobellus > Halobellus salinisoli. The sequence continues at coordinate 936,916 of NZ_JAYEZO010000002.1, read as the reverse complement.
CACGCCGGAGTAGCCCGCGCCGGAGACGGCCTGCAGCGTCGACACTTGCACCGATTCGAGGCCGAACTGAGCCAGCGCCGCGAGCGTCGGGACCATCGTGATCGTCGAGCAGTTCGGGTTCTTCACGAGCGCGCCGTCCCAGCCGCGCTGGTCGCGCTGGACCTCGATCAGATCGAGGTGACCGGGGTTGATTTCGGGGATGGTGAGCGGGACGTCCGGGGCCATCCGGTCGTTCGAGGAGTTCGAGGAGACGACGTAGCCCGCTTCGAGGAAGTCGGGCTCGACGTCGGCGGCGGCACCGGAGGGCAGCGACGAGAAGAGGAGATCAACGTCGTCTGGGACTTCCTCGGGGGCCGTCGAAGTGACGGTCATCTCCGCGATGTCGTCCGGAATCGGCGTGTTCACGCGCCACTTGGCGGCGTCGCGGTAGCTCTTTCCCGCGCTCGACTCCGACGCCGTCAGCGCCGCGAGCTCGAAGGTCGGGTGGTCTTCGAGAAGCTGGATGAATCGCTGTCCTACCGCGCCCGTCGCGCCGAGGATACCGACACGTACTGTCATTGTCGTTGGCGTGGGAGGCACACACATAAGGCGGTTTGGATTCTCTCCGTATCTCACGATCGTTCAACGGCGTCGGTGTCTCGGTTCGCACACCCGACGAACAGTCGATTTCGACGGCCGAGAATCGACGGAGAAATCGACGATCGTCGAATGTGCCTTCGTGCAGAACCGACAGATAGAGGTGGCGCGTTTCAGAACACATCGGCAAATGTTCAACAAGGTTCTCGTCGCCAACCGCGGGGAGATCGCCCTCCGGGTGATGCGGGCGTGCCGCGACTTGGGCGTGCGGACCGTCGCCGTCTACAGCGACGCCGACAAGCACGCCGGTCACGTCCGGTTCGCCGACGAGGCGTACAACGTCGGTCCCGCGCGCGCGGCGGACTCGTACTTGGATCACGAGGCGATCATCGAGGCCGCTCGGAAGGCGGGTGCGGAGGCGGTCCATCCCGGCTACGGCTTCCTCGCCGAAAACGCGACGTTCGCGCGGAAAGTCGAGGAGACCGAACTGACGTGGATCGGCCCCTCCGCCGACGCGATGGAGCGCTTGGGAGAGAAGACGAAGGCCCGCGCGTTGATGCAGGAGGCCGACGTGCCGGTCGTTCCGGGCACGACCGAGCCCGTCGAATCCGCCGAAGAGGTGAAGGAGATCGCCGCGGAGTACGGCTACCCGGTCGCGATCAAGGCCGAGGGCGGCGGCGGCGGGCGCGGTCTGAAGGTCGTCGAGTCGGCCGAGGAAGTCGAGTCACAGCTGGAGACCGCCCAGCGCGAGGGCGAGGCGTACTTCGACAACTCGTCGGTGTACGTCGAGAAGTACCTCGAATCGCCGCGGCACATCGAGGTGCAGATCCTCGCCGACGAGCGCGGCAACGTCCGCCACCTCGGCGAGCGCGACTGCTCGCTGCAGCGCCGCCACCAGAAGGTCATCGAGGAAGCGCCCTCGCCCGCGCTCGACGACGACCTCCGCGAGCGGATCGGCGAGGCGGCCCGACGCGGCGTCAGCGCCGCGGACTACACGAATGCGGGGACGGTGGAGTTCTTGGTGGAAGATGGGGAGTTCTACTTCATGGAGGTCAACACCCGGATTCAGGTCGAACACACCGTCACCGAGGAGATTACCGGCATCGACGTGGTTAAGTGGCAACTCCGGGTTGCCGCCGGCGAGGAACTCGACTTCGCACAGGAGAACGTGGCGTTCGACGGCCACGCGATCGAGTACCGGATCAACGCCGAGAACGCGGCCGCCGAGTTCGCGCCCGCGACGGGCACACTGGAGACGTATGACCCACCGGGCGGCATCGGCGTCCGCATCGACGACGCGGTCCGCCAAGGCGACGAGATCGGCGGCGACTACGACTCGATGATCGCGAAGCTGATCGTCTCCGCGAGCGACCGAACGGAGTGTCTGGCACGCTCGGAGCGTGCGCTCTCGGAGTTCGAGATCGAGGGCGTCGAGACGATCGTCCCGTTCCACCGACTGATGATCACCGACGAGGCGTTCCGATCGGGCGAGCACACCACGAAGTACCTCGACGAGGAGCTCGACCCGCGTCGGATCGAACGCGCGGTCGAGAAGTGGGGATCGGGCGACACCGCTGCGGCCCCCGACGGAGCGGACGGATCCGAGGGCGACGAGGACCACGTGACCGAACGGGAGTTCACCGTCGAAGTCAACGGCAAGCGCTTCGAGGTCAACCTCGAAGAGCGCGGCGCGCCCCCGATTCCAGACCTCGACGCCGTCGGCAACGGCGGCGTGTCGGGCGGTACGGGCAGCGCCTCGACGCGCTCGCGACCGGACGAGGCGACCGACGACGGCGGCGAGGTCGTCGTCGAGGGCGACGGCGAAACGGTCACCGCGGAGATGCAGGGGACGATCCTCTCGGTCGATGTCGAGGAGGGCGAGGAAGTCGCTGCGGGCGACGTCGTCTGCGTGCTCGAAGCGATGAAGATGGAGAACGACGTGGTGGCCGAGCGCGGCGGCACCGTCACGCAGGTACTCGTCGGCGAGGGCGACAGCGTCGATATGGACGACGTGCTCGTCGTCCTCGAATAGCGGGTGAAAAACAGCTATGCGTGAGATGAGAGAGGCACGATGAACGAGACCCGACGGACGCTGTTGCGAGCGCTGTCTGACGGCCCCGTTCCGGGCCCGGAACTGGCCGAGCGGCTCGACGTGTCGCGCGCGGCGGTCTGGAAGCAGGTCGAAGCGCTCCGCGAGGAGGGCTTCGACATCGAGAGCGGTGAGGCCGGCTACCGAGTCGTCGGCGTCCCAGCGTACGGTGCGGCCGCCATTGAATTCGGCCTCGACGCCCCCTACACGGTCGAGTATCACGAGCGGATCGAGAGCACGAACAGTCGCGCGAGAGCGCTGGCCGAGGCGGGCGAAACGGACGTCGTCGTCGCCGCCGACGAACAGACCGGCGGACGGGGTCGCCTCGCGCGCGAGTGGACCGCGCCGTCGGGCGGGATCTGGGCGAGCGTCCTTCTTCGCCCCCGACGCCCGCCCGCGGAGATTCCGCTGTACACGCTCGCCGCGGCCGTCGCGGTCGCCCGAGCCGCTCGAGAGGTCGGCGTCGACGCGCGGATCAAGTGGCCCAACGACGTCCTCGTCGCGGGCGACGACGGCGAGGAACGAAAGCTCTGCGGCGTCCTGACGGAGATGGAAGGCGAGGCCGACCGCGTCTCGTGGCTGATCGTCGGGATCGGCGTGAACGCGAACGTCGACGCCGACGCGCTGCCGACGGGGGCGATGAGCCTGCGCGCGGAGGCGGGCGACGTGGACAGGCGCGCGTTCCTCCAGTCCGTCCTCGGAGCGCTTCACGAGCTCACGAGCGAGGAGGCCGACGTCCGCCGGATCCTCGACGCGTGGCGCGAACGGGCCGCGACGCTCAGTCGTCGCGTGCGCGTCGAGACCCCCAGCGGGACCGTCGAGGGCGAGGCCGTCGACGTGCGCTTTCCGGGGAGTCTCGTCGTCCGAACCGACGAGGGCGACGAGCGCGTCGTCCACGCCGGCGATTGCGAGCACCTCCGTCCGGCCTGAGGTATCTCCGTCCAGTCTGAGGCACCTTCGTCCAGTCTGAGACACCTCTGCCCAGCCTGATCGCTACACGGCGAGTCGCAGACGCTCGTTGACTTCGATCGACGACAACGCGACAAAAGGGCCCGTACTCGGCGTCGACGCCGCTTAGCTACCGTCGCCGCCGTCGGTCAGGGGTCGGCCGCCGGCCGTGAGAACGCCGTCGGCGATCTCGCGGGCGTCGGCGGGCGACGGACGGGTCCCCTCGACGAACTGGTCGCCGAGCGCTTCGACGACGCTCATCACGTCCGAGAGCGTTCCGTGCTCGGAGACGTCCGCGAAGACGTCCTCGTAGACGTGGGCTTCCCAGTAACTGATCTCGTAGTCGTAGGTGTCTGCCTGCGAGGCGACTGCGTATTGGAGCTGTCGTGCCGCGTCTGACGGGCGCATACCTCCATTACTGTCGTACGAATACTAAAAGGTACTCAGACTCGAAATTGAGTTAATTATCTCCGATCCGCTCTCTTCGACAGATCCAGCGGCGCGCTCGTGACCGGGCAGGTCCCGGTGGTGCGCTCAGACCCGGAGGCGCGCTGGCGACGCCACGAAACCCGTGCGTTTACGATGGGGGCGGACGGCCTGTGAGTTATGGATACGGCCGATCGGGCGTCGGTAGCGCGACGGGCGGCAGAGGCGGGTGCGACCGTCGCAAATGAGCGGTTCCGGACCCGTCACGACGTCGAGCAGAAGACAGAGAAGACGGACGTCGTGACGCAGGCCGACCGGGACGCGCAGGCCGCCGTCATCGAGGTACTCCGGGAGGCGTGCCCCGAGGACGCGGTCGTCGGCGAGGAGGACGACGAACTGAAGCGGGTGCCCGAATCCGGCCCGGCGTGGATCGTCGATCCCATCGACGGGACGAACAACTACGTCCGCGGGATGCGCGTGTGGGGGACCGCCGTCGCGGCGGTTCTCGACGGGCAGCCGGTCGCCGGCGCGTCGGACTTCCCGGCGTTGAACGACCGCTACTGGACTGACGGTGAGACGACGTACCGAAACGGGGATCGCGTCACCGTGTCGACGAAAACCGACCCCGAGGCGTGCGTCGTCACGCCGACGATGTGGTGGGACTTCGACGCGAGGGGGCAGTACGGCCGGGCCTGTCAGGCGCTGGCGGATCGGTTCGGCGACCTCCGGCGGATGGGATGCGCGCAGGCGGAACTCGCGGCCGTCGCCGACGGGTCGCTCGACGGCGTCGTGACGAACCTTCGGGCCTTCCCGTGGGACACGGTAGCCGGCGTCGCGATGATCCGGGCCGCGGGGGGACGGGTCACGGACCTCGCGGGCGACCGCTGGCGACACGACTCGGTCGGACTCGTCGCCTCGAACGGGCGGATTCACGACACGCTCCTCGAAGCCGCCCGAGAGATCGACGAGTCCTGAGGCTGCCGGACGCGAGTCTGCAAACGAATTCGTCAGTCGGCATCAACCCACAAACCGCAAGTCGGTGGGCTACGATAGTCACCGTATGGAGCTCGACGAGACGGATCGAGAAATCCTGCGCATTCTCCAAGCCAACGCACGGACGCCGTTCAGCGAGGTCGCTCGGCGGATCGATATGTCCAGTGCGACGGTGCACGACCGCGTCGGTCGGATGGAGGAGGCCGGGGTGATCGAGGGGTACCACGCGAAGATCGACCCGCGTTCGGTCGGCCTCGGGACCTCGGCGTTCGTCGGGCTCCGTATCGAACAGGGACGCGAGGACGACGCACTCGACCGGCTGCGAGACATCGAAGGCGTCCAAGAGATCCACCTCACGACCGGCGAGTGGGACGTGATGCTCCGGGTGACCGCCGAGGACACTGACGGCCTACGCGAACTGATGTTCGACGAGATCGCCCGGATCGAGGGGTTCTCACGGTCCCAGACGATGGTCATCCTCGCGACCGACCTCGACGACCGGGCGCTCCCGATCTGAGGTGCGGGCCGAACGGAGATCGGTTCTGGGCGGAGATCGGTACCGAACGAAGATCGATCTGACCGGAGGTCCGGTTAGCACCCTGAAACGTCCCGTCAGCGGAGACCGGAATCCTCAACACGACTGCCGTCTGCGTTTCCTCTATGTCAACAGTCGCCGAACGCGTCGGCGTCGCACCCGAGCGGCTCTGGGCGGGCGGGGTGCTGACCGCGCTCGCCGCGCTCGTCGTCGGCGTGCTCGCCTTCCCGGAGGTCGTCTACGACGGCTTCATCTGGCACTACTTCTGGGGCCCCGTGCAGGCGGACGCCAACTCCGCGGTGTGTGCGGTCCGGCCGGGGAGTACCGTCGAGTACATCTACGATGCACAGGCCTGTTCGAACGCCGCCGAGCCCGTCGCATACCCCGGCTACACCCTCGTCTCGGAAGTCGGCTACATGGTCACGCTGCTCGTCGCGCTGATCGGCGTGGTCTTCCTCCTTCGACGCCTCGATCTGGGAACCGACCGGGAGTTCTTCTACGCGCTCCTGCCGTTCGTCTTCTTCGGCGGCGCGCTCCGCGTCGTCGAGGACGCAAACGACGCCGTTCCGGCCGCGGAGGCGCTCATCAGCTACCCGTTGAACACGCTCTTTATCAGCCCGATCATCTACTTCACCGTCTTCGCGATCACGCTCGTCGCGGTCGTCGCCGCCGTCTGGGCCGCCCGAGCGGGAGTTGTCGAGCGGTACGATTACGCGCTGTTCGGGACGGGGTCGGTCGTCCTCCTCGCCACGCTCGGCTACCTGTTCTGGCTCGTGCTCACGGGAGCCGAGGGAGTCGAGTTCTACCCGCAGGTGTCGGCGGTCGTCCTCGCCGGCGCGACGGTCGCCGCTCTCGCGACATGGGCGCTCATCGAACGGTTCGCCCCCGGCGTCAACGCGGGAACCGAAAAAATCGGCTTCGTCATCCTCTGGGGTCACGCGGTCGACGGCGTCGCCAACGTCGTCGGCCTCGACTGGATGCCGGCGATCGGTGCCGGGGCGAATCTGATCCCGAAACACCCGGTGAACCAGTTCGTCGTCGACGTCACCGGCTCGCTCTTGCCCGCATCGGTGCTCGCGGTGACCGGTGACACGTGGCCGTTCCTCCTCGTGAAACTCGTCGCGGCGACGTTCGTGATTTGGGTGTTCGAAGCGGAGATCTTCGAGGAGAGCCCGCGCTACACGATGTTGCTGCTCGTTGCGGTGCTCGCGGTCGGTCTCGGCCCCGGAACGCGGGATATGCTCCGCGCGACGTTCGGCGTGTGAACCGGAGACAGGCACCGATTCGACGAGAGGAGACGGGCGTCGGTTCGGACGAGACTTTTTGTACTGAAACGCGGCCAACGCCGGTATCCGCTGCATTCGACCACGCGGCGACTCGCGGGAGTCCGACACACCGCCGCGTGGAACAGTCGTGTCGGCTGTCAGCCCCACACGTGCTCACGACTCACCGCCGTCTCCCGCCTACGGATACGGGTGATACGCGCGGTCGAGTTCCGGGTCGAATCCCAGCGACTCCGGGACCGTCCGCGCGCGCTCGCCGAAGAACGGTTCGCCCTGAAAGAGCGGTTGGGCTTCCGGCACGAGCACGCGGACCGCCTCGAAGCCGAGCGCGTCGACGTCCGCGGTCGTCGTTCGAGCGGCGTAGGCGTCGAGATCGACCGCGGTGAATCGGTTGAGCGCCGCCTCCAGCTCGGCCTCGCCAGTCGGGACCGCCTCCGGGCCGACCCGCTCGGCCGGAACGGCCGCGTCGACGTCGACGAACGCCCGAGCGGCGTCGGGGAAACTCGCGTACTCGCCGATCGCGCCACCCTCGTCGGCTGCTTGCTCGGGCCCCATCGCCCGCAATTCCATCCAGTTCTGGAGCGCCTCCGCGAGCGCCGAGCGCGCGGCGTCGACCGGATCGAGCGACGCGCCGGAACCGACGGCGAACGCCGGCCAGTCGCCGTCGCGGTGGACGGCCGCCGCGACGACGGGGATGTCGACGTCTTGGGTGACGAGCAGCGTCGTCACCGACAGGTCTTCCGCGCGAGCCCGTTTTTCGAGCGCCGCGAACCGCGCGTCCGACACCGAGAGCGCCAACGGCTCGAACGACGAGTACCACGCCAGCATCGTCGCGTCGCGTTCGACCACCTCGTAGAGCCCCGAGAGCAGCGCGTCGACGCCCGAGTTCCCGAGCCCGAGCCCCGTCGTGATCGCCGGTTTGAACCGTTCTTCTGGCGGGGGATAGTGCACGAACTCCGCGGGAAGCGACACGGACTCCTCCGTTCGGAGGTCGACGCCGTCGACCCACGGGACCGGCGTCTCCGGATCCGGTGCGTGGAAGCTGTCGGGGCGGACGAACCGGGCGGGCGACACCGGGCGCGCGCGCGTTCGCTCGGGCGCGACGGTGAACTCCGAGCGGCGGTAGACACCGGCGCAGTAGCGTTCGAGCGCCTCACCGAGCGCTCTCATAAACGCGGCGTCCCAGTCGGGATCGACCCCGGCGGCGAGCTCTGCGGCCCGCGTATCGCTGAACCCGCTCGTGTCGGCCGTCTGTGCGAGGTAGTACGGGACTGGGAACGACTCGCGCTCGCCGACCTGCGACACGATCCCCGTCCGCTCGTCGAGCGCGCGCTCCGCGCGGGCGAGCGAGTCGTCGAGGTCGACGTCGCGGAACTCGCGCCGCAGCGTCCGATCACGCGAGGTGGCGTCCGAGACCGGAAGGACCCGCCGCTCGGCGGCGATACCGGTTCCCGAGATCTCCGCGACGGTCCCCGCCATATCATCGCTCACGAGCAGTGCAACGGCGCGCCGCCCGGCGATCGCTCCCGCAAGTCTCACAGCGCTTCGATCGCCCGACGGTGAGCCCGTCGACTCCGTCGTCGCCGAGACGCGAGCCGCGAGATCGGAGAAGCGAGCGCCAGCGGGGCCGAACGCGGAGACCGAGGCGTCGATCGAATCGACGACACAGCCGCCGATACCGCCGATTTCCACCACCACGACACGATCTGTGTTGCCGTCGATTTCGTGGGGAACGTCGCTTCCGGCGGGGACGACGGCGACAGTCAGGGGCGGATCGGTGGCGTCGGCGACGACCCGCGCGTCGATGTCGTCGAACGCGGCCTCCGCAGCGGCGGCCGCCGGGCCGCTTCCGACGAGTTCGATTTCGTAGGTCACACCTTCGTCGTGGTGGGTACGGAAGTAAAATCGCGGGGGTCGAAAGCGGGCACGGTGGGTCAGTTCCGCTGAGTGCGTCGACGAGTTCGCTTGGGGGCATCAACGAGTTCGACTGGGAGAACCGCCGTCGAAAACCATTCCCGATGGTTGAAAGCGGCCTGCACGGACGAAACGGGGAAAAATACGTTGCCAGCCGACGGTAAAATTAAATATCCGCTCGCGAGTTATCCATCGTATGTCCTCCGGTACGAACGTGCACGGCACGTCTGTCGAGCGCGTTATTTCGTCAGCTCTCCAGCCCGCCACGGGAGCAGTGTACGTGGTCGGTCCAACGCCGGCCGTCGTCGAGTCGCTCGTCGAATTCAGCGTCGATATCGCGGAGCGTCCGTCGCTCCGGCTCCTCGCCGACGAGCCGCTTTTGAAGGGCGTGTTCGAGGACTTTCCGACCGCGAGCGACGCCGCCGATCTCATCGCCAGCGGCGCGCTCGAACTCCGCGTTCCCGACGGGCCCGCGGAGAACACGCTCCTCGTGACCGACGAGTCGGTCGTCGCGGTCGTCACCGCCGGCGACCAAGTCGTCGGGTTGCGGACCGACAAAGCGTCGTTCGTGCAGAGCGCGCGAGCGACCTACGCGGAGGCCTTTCAGTCGGCCGAACAGTTCACGCTCCGGACGCCGGCGATCTCGGCGGTTCGAGAGTCTCTCGAAGCGGAGTTCGAACCGACGGTCCGCGCGGACTTCGACGCCGTCCTCGAATCCCTTCGAGACCGGCGCGCCGCGGAGACCGACCTCGACGAGGTGGTGATCAGCCTGCTTGTCGCCGCGAGAAACGAACTGCTCCTGTACGACATCTCGCGGTGGGGCGAAGACGTCGGTATCGCGAGCAAGGCGACGTTTTCCCGGACCAAGACCGAACTAGAGGAGGCGGGGGTGATCGAAACCGAGAAGGTCCCGATCGACGTCGGGCGTCCGCGACTCCGATTGCGACTCGGTGACGAACGGCTTCGCGCGTCCGACACGGCCGACTTGGCCGGCATCGCCGGGGAGATCCTCGGTCGATCCGCCGCCGAGTAGCCCAAGTCGAATCGAGTAGCGCTCCAGCCGCATCAAGTACTCTCCAGCCGTTCCGAGTATCCTCCAGACGCATGAGGTGGAGCCGTGTTGGATGACTCCCAGTCGCTGGCTCGTCCCACAATATATTCTCTATCTTATACTCTGTGTCAGACATCTACGCCTGTGTGCCCGTATTTTCACGATTGATGGGCCGACCTCGATCGAATCCGACGGAACAGCGCTGAAGTAAACACACTTATTGGATGGACGAACGCGGTAACTCGTATGGACGACAGCCACGTCCGCGACGTCGACCCAGCCGTCGCAGACGCTCTCTCCGGCGAAGTGCAGCGCCAGCGAGACACGCTCGCGATGATCGCGAGCGAGAACCACGCGAGTCGCGCAGTACTGGAAGCGCAGGGCAGCGCGCTCACGAACAAATACGCGGAAGGCTACCCGGGAGAACGGTACTACGCGGGCTGTGAGTACGCGGACGTTGTCGAGGAACTGGCGATCGATCGAGCAAAGGAACTGTGGGGCGCGGCGCACGTGAACGTCCAGCCGCACTCGGGATCGCAGGCGAACATGGGCGTCTACCTCGCGATGCTGGATCCCGGCGACAAGATCCTCTCGCTGGATCTCACCCACGGTGGCCACCTCAGCCACGGTCATCCCGCGAACTTCGCGGGCCAGACCTACGAGGTCAGGCAGTACGAGGTCGACGCGGAAACGGGCTACGTCGACTACGAGGGACTCGCCGAGATCGCCGACTCCTTCGATCCCGACATCATCGTCTCGGGCTACTCCGCGTACCCGCGCGACGTCGACTGGGAGCGCGTGCAGGAAGTCGCCGACGACGTCGACGCCTACCACCTCGCGGACATCGCACACATCACCGGCCTCGTCGCCGCGGGCGTTCACTCCTCGCCCGTCGGCGTCGCCGACTTCGTGACCGGATCGACGCACAAGACGATCCGCGCGGGCCGCGGCGGGATCATCATGTGCGAAGAGGAGCACGCCGACGCCATCGACAAGGCCGTCTTCCCCGGTGCGCAGGGCGGCCCCCTGATGCACAACATCGCGGGCAAGGCCGTCGGGTTCGGCGAGGCGCTCTCCGAGGAGTTCGACGCCTACGCCGAACAGACCGTCAAAAACGCGAAGTCGCTCGCGGATCGGCTCGAGGAACACGGCCTCAACCTCGTCTCCGGCGGCACCGACAACCACCTCGTGCTCGCCGACCTGCGCCCGTCGCACCCCGAGACGACCGGCAAGGACGTCGAGGCCGCGCTCGAAACCGCCGGCATCGTGATGAACGCGAACACGGTGCCGGGCGAGACGCGCTCGGCGTTCGATCCCAGCGGGATCCGCTTGGGGACGCCGGCGATCACCACCCGCGGGTTCGACGAGGAGGCGACGCGCGAAGTCGCAGACCTCGTCGTCCGCGTGATCGACGACTACGACGACGAGAGTGTCGTCGCGTCGGTCGCCGAGCGCGTCGACGAGCTCACCGACGAGTACCCGCTGTACGACTGAGCGTTGTCGGAACCAGCAGTAGAGCCATCGATACCCGCCGATTTTTGGAGAAGACGACCGGAGAGCCGCGCGCCCAAACCCACACCTTTCAAGTGTGGTACCGACCCCCGTTAGGATAGACTATGACCGAGATCATCGACGGCAACGAGGTCGCTTCCGACATCCGAAACGGGCTGCTCGACAGCATCGAAACGCTGACAGAGGCCGGAACGACGCCCTGTCTTGCGACGGTGCTGATGAACGAGGATCCCGCGAGCGCGACGTACGTCTCGATGAAGCACAAAGACTGTAAGGAGGTCGGCATCGCCACGCGCGATATCGAACTCGATCCCGAGACGCCCGCCGAGGAACTCTTCGACACCATCGACGAACTGAACGCCGACCCCGAAGTACACGGCATCCTCGTGCAGATGCCGCTGCCGGATCACGTCGACGAGCGGGAGGTCCTGCGTCGGATCGACCCCGGCAAGGACGTCGACGGCTTCCACCCCGAGAACGTCGGCCGCCTCGTCGCCGGCAACGCCCGATACAAGCCCTGCACGCCCCACGGCGTCCAGAAGCTCTTGGCCGCCGCGGACGTCGAAACCGAGGGCGCAGACGCCGTCGTCGTCGGGCGCTCGAACATCGTCGGCAAGCCGATGGCCAACCTTCTGATCCAGAAGGCCGAGGGCGGCAACGCGACAGTCACGGTCTGTCACTCCCGCACGGACGACCTCGCCGAGAAAACCCGGAACGCGGACATCGTCGTCGCCGCCGCGGGTGTCCCGGAGATGATTACCGGCGAGATGATCACAGAGGGGACGGTCGTCATCGACGTCGGCATCAACCGCGTCGAGACCGACGGGGGGTCCGAACTCGTCGGCGACGTCGACTACGACAGCGTCGAGCCGAAGGCCAGCGCGATCACGCCCGTTCCCGGCGGCGTCGGTCCGATGACGCGCGCGATGCTCCTGTGGAACACGGTGAAGTCCGCGGGCGACGTCGCCGACATCGACGTCGACCTCCCGTAGGGTCGGAATCGAGCCCCGAGAAGCGACGCGGAAACCGTATTACCTCTACTCGCCGAACTCCGGACCGGGCGGTCCGCGCGGCCCGCTCGGGCCGCGTCCGCCGATCGTCGTGTACGTCGGTTCCGGACGGGGTTCGACCTCTTCGCCATCGACGTACCTGACGAACGAGAGGAACAGCTCGGATCCGCACGGCGAGTCGGCCTCGGGGTTCTCGACGTCTTCGGCGTCGCTTCGTTCGTCCGTCCAGCGGACGCGGTCTGCGGCGTCCTCGCCGCAGACGAGGCGGACGCCGTCGGCCGCCTCGAACTCGTCTTCGGGCTCGGCGTACTCCCAGCCGACGAGCGGGTACGGCGTCACCGACTTGTCGGCGAGGTAGCCCTTGCGTTCGATATCGACGACAGCGCCGCAGTGCGGGCAGTAGTAGGTGACCGAGTAGCTCATCGTCGGATTTCGGAGTCGAACGGACTTAACGACCGCGCCGGCGGATATGCAACGGCCGTGCCGACGGATACGCAACGACCGCTCCGAGCTAGGAACTCACCCGATGAACGCGACCGGCTTCCCTCCTCGGGTTCAAATACGATGACGGCACCATCGCCGTCGTGCGCTGATCGCAGCCGCGAGACGGGAAGCGGGAGCGCGGTACGTCGTCTCGCGGGCAGCCGGTACCGCCTGTTCGCCCCTACGAATCCGTGCTGACGCCGTCGTCGGAAACGGCTTTCTCGACGTAACGGAAGGCGACGCCCGCCCGCCGGGCCGCCTCCTCGTCGCGAACGGAGTCGCCGACGAAGACGGTCTCCCCGGTAGAAACGTCCATCCGACGGATCGTCTCTAAGAGCGGCTCGGGATCCGGCTTCCGCGTCGGGATTGTGTCGCGACCGACGACCGCGTCGACGTGGGGCGTGAGTTCGTGGATGTCGAGCGCGATTCGGCAGGCGCGTTCGCAGTTCAACGAGCAGACGCCCTCCGCGTCGAATCCCCCCACGAGGTCGGCGTGGGGGAGCCGGTCCGACCGGCGCGCACCGGCGTCTTCGTGCTCGCCGATGACCGCCTCGACATCGTTCCGGAGGCCAGATTCGTCCGCGAGGTCGAGCATCTCCCAGAGATCCACGCCATCGGCGGCGATACCGGCCGCCTCGAACACGTCGGCGACGTCGCGAGTGACGACGTCCCAGTCGACCCGCAGGCGAACGAGCGTGCCGTCGAGGTCCCAGACGACCGCGTCGAAGGCTTCCAGCGGCCGCGTCTCGGTCTCGGCAGCGCGCGATACGTCGGTCATCGAGAGCCGTAGGCTCGCGAAACGAATAGAAGCTTCGGCGCGTTCGATGACCGGTCGCCGTTCCGACGGTTCACGAGGATGGGTCCAACTCGCGAAGCTCCGCGACGACATCGTCCGGATCCGCGTCGAGCCCGCCGCCCTGCGCGAACGGCGGTCCCCCACCGCCGCCGCCGCCGAACGTTCCCGTAACGCTCTCGACGACCGATCCGGCGTGGACGTCGCTGTCGGTCCCGGCCGCGACGACGACGTACGGGCTCGCCGATCCGCCGACGGCGGCGATTACCTCGTCGTCAGCGACCGCGTCTTTCGCGGCTTCGCCGACGTCGTTCGGATCGACGCCGTCGAGAACGCCGACCCGCCACACCGTCTCGCTCTTCGTGACGCGCTCGAAGCCGTCGATCGCGTCGCCGACGGCGGCGCGTTCGAGTTCACGGACCCGATCACGCAGTTCGTCGCGCTCGGCTCGGACGGTGGCCGCCGTCTCGGCGAGGTCGTCGGTTCCCGTTTCGAGCGCCGCGGCCGTCTCTCGGAGAACGCCGTGTCGTTCGGCCTGTCGATCGATCCCAGTCGGTCCGACGGCGAACTCGACACGAGTGAGCCCCTCACCGGGGTTCGATCGGTTGAGCACCGTCACCGGCCCGATCTCGCGGGTGTTCGAGACGTGCGTGCCGCCGCAGGCCGCGACGTCCCAGCCCTCGACGTCGACGATTCGGACCGTGTCGGCGTCGCTCATCACGCCCTCTTCGGTCTTGGTGTTGAACGCGACGTCCTCGCGAGCGGTCGCCTCCCCGGTCGGCACCTCCTGCCAGCTCACCTCACGCGAGTCCCAGACCGTCCGGTTCACGAGCCGTTCGAGTTCGACGAGCGTCCCGTCGTCGATGTCTGTCGAGGTGGTGAAATCGACGCGGACCTTCGATTCGGAGATATCGAAGCCGCCGTAACCGAGGTCGTCGAGGAGCCGCCGGCCCGCGCCGTACAGCACGTGGCTCGCCGTGTGCGCTCGCATACAGTACGTTCGGAAGTCATCGTCGACGACGCCGGTGACCGTATCGTCGACGCCGAACTCCGGTTCCGTCGCGAGCGTATGTCGAACGGCGTCGCCGTCGGTTTGCACGTCGACCACCCGTCGGCCGTCGATCGTTCCCCGATCGGCCGGTTGCCCGCCGCTCTCGGCGTAGAAGTACGTCTGATCGAGCGTCACCGTCCGACCGTCGACGTCAATGACGTCGGCGTCGAACTCGCGAACCGTCGGTTCCGTCGGGGCGCGTGTCTGCATAGTTCTCGCTGTGGACGTCGGAGGCAAAAATGGTTACAGTTCCGAGCGCCAGTGTCGATCGGTCGTCCTGCCGGTCCGAAGAGCGGGAGGACTATTCGTCGACCAGCTCGATGCCGAATCGCTCTTCGAGCGCCCGAACGAGCGACCCGCCGACGCCGGCCCGCGTCGCACGCCCCTGCTCGACCGCGTCGATGTCGGACTCCTCAACGTCGAGTTCGTCCGCCAACTCCTCGATGGTCAACCCGGCGTCTTGACGGGCGGATTCGGCCCGCTCGCCGTAGTCGGAAACGAGATACGGGAGCCGGTCCTCCTCGTAGTCGGTGCCTTCCTCCCAGTGAGAGGCGTCGCCCTTCGCTTGGTCGTACACTTTCGCCTGTCGCTGCGCAGCCCGCTTCTGTCGAGAAACTGTTTCGTCGTGGCCGTCGCTCTTGTTGGAGTCCGTGCGCTGCTTCCGCGAGTCATCGTGCGGCGCGCAGTCCCCGCACACGAGGAGCTCAGCGCCCGCGACGTTCGCCAGACGGAGATTTCCGGTCGAGCGACCGCAGAGTTCGCAGCTGTCGCCGTCGCCACCGCCCCCGCCGCTACCGGTGGAGTATTTGGGCATATCCTCCACTACCGCCCGGGTCGGTTAAAACGTAACCCAACGCGCCGCCGCAGTCAAACGGTCGCTTGGAGACTGCAACGTCGTCGACGACGTCTCGCGCGGAAGAAGAGACGACGCCTCGGCTAGTGAAGATAGCGTCAGTAGGATTTGTGCGTGGGTGCTGTGTCCCCGAAGGGATGAGCACCTGCATCGAGTGACGGGTGTGCCGCCGTGCGATGCGTGGGACCGGATTTGAACCGGCGGACCCCTATGGGACAGCGCCCTCAACGCTGCGCCGTTGGCCTGGCTTGGCTACCCACGCTCGCAGTGTCGTATCGTGCAATCTCTGGTAATCCGGGGTAAGTTAAATGAGTTTCCTTTCGACGGCGAGCAGCGGTACAGTCGGCACCGTTTTCACCGCTCCGTCCGGCCATTCGAGTATGGTCATTCACGCGCGAGACCACGTCCTCGAACTCACGGCTGCGCTCTCAGCCGTCTCGCTCGCGGCGGTGTTCACCGCCGTCTTGGGAGCGGTCCCACCGACGGCGTTACCCAACGCACCGGACGCGCTCGTCGAATCGATTCCGCACGTCAATGCCGTGCTCAGCACCCTCGCACTCGTGACGATCACGCTCGGCGTGCGGTTCATCCGCGGTGGAGCGGTCGACCGCCACCGCGCGATGATGCTCACGACGCTCGGATTGTTCGTCGCGTTCCTCGTTCTCTACCTCTACCGGATCGCCCTCGTCGGCCCGGCCTCCTTTCCCGGCCCGGAGGCAGTCTATCGGTTCCTCTACCTCCCGACGCTCGCGGTTCACGTCCTGCTCGCGATCGTTTGCATCCCGCTTTTGTATTACGTGCTCTTGCTCGCACTCACGCGCCCCGTCTCCGCGCTCTACGACTCACCGCACGCGCGCGTCGGCCGCGTCGCCGCCGCGCTGTGGTTCGTCTCGTTCGCGCTCGGCGACGTCGTCTACCTGCTGTTGTACGTCATTTACTGACTCAGTCCGTGGTCGCCCGGTCCGACTCGACGACGCGAACATCTTCGCCTCTGCGCATATACGTCGCGGTGACGTAGGGGTGGTATGGCTCAGTCGCAGACCGTTCAACAACGGGTGCAGACGACCGTCGAGGTCCGCGCGACGGGACGCGTCCGCGACGCGCTCGGGACGCCGAAACTCACCTATACGTTCGGGGGCGACACCCTCCGAGAGTTCGGCGAGTCGTTCTTCGCCGACTACGACGTCCGCGACCTCGTGATCGCCGAAACGGAGTCGGAGTCGGAGTCGACGACTCGTGGATGGGCACCGATCGACGCCGCCGACGTCCCGGGACGCCTTCGGAAGAACCCGGACGGCGAGCAGACACGCGCGTACGCTCGCGTCCTCGTCAACGGTCAGTTCAACGAGAACCTCGACGGGTTCGACACGAAACTGCAGGACGGAGATCGCGTCGCACTGGTCAATCCGTTTATGTTCTGTCTGTAGCTCGCGGCGGCCGGAATCCGCTCTCCGATCAGTCGTCGGCGGGTCTCGGCTCGGGATCGTCGATCACCGGGCGCGTGACGTCGCGGTCGGTCGCCTCGTCATCGATGTCGTAGGGGTACTCTCCGGTGACACAGCCGAGACAGAGATCGAGCCGCGACTCGCCGAGCACGTCGGCGACGGCGTCGATCGAGAGGTATCCGAGGGTGTCAGCCCCGATCTCTTCGCGGATCTCCTCGACAGACCGGTCGGCCGCGATGAGTTCGTCTCTGGAGGCCATGTCGATTCCCATATAACACGGAGCGACAATCGGCGGCGCGCCGATCCGGACGTGCACCTCGGACGCGCCGGCGTCTTTGAGTAGGGAAACGAGCTGACGGGACGTCGTCCCGCGGACGATGCTGTCGTCGATGATCGTCACCGACTTGCCCTCGATGGTGCTCTTGATCGGGTTGAGCTTCAGTCGAACCGCGCGCTCGCGCTCGTCCTGCGTCGGCATAATGAACGTCCGACCCACGTAGCGGTTCTTCATCAGCCCCTCGGCGAACTCGACGCCGCTCTCTTCGGCGGGGCGTTCCGCGCCGTCGGCGGTCGTCTCGTGGGCGGCCTCGGCGTAGCCGGAGGCGAACGCCCGCCCGGAGTCGGGTACGGGCATCACCACGTCGCTCTCGATGCCGGACTCCGCCCAGAGCTTGCGGCCGAGACTCCGCCGCGCCTCGTAGACGAGCGTGTCGTCGATGACCGAGTCGGGACGGGCGAAGTAGACGTGCTCGAAGAAGCAGTGCGCGGTGTTCTCCGTTTCGACGAGCTGGTAGGAGTCGAACCCGGAGCCGTCGGGTTCGAGGACGACGAGTTCCCCCGGGCGGACGTCGCGGACGAGTTCCCCGTCGAGCGTGTCGATGGCGGCCGACTCGGAGGCGACGACGTAGCCGTCGTCGAGTTTTCCGATACAGAGCGGACGGTTGCCCTGCGGATCGCGGACGGCGAGGACGGTCTCGTCGTGCATAATGGTCAGCGCGTAGGACCCGTGAATGCGATCCATCGTCCGCTTGACCGCGCGGACGAGGTCCGCTTCGAGGAGGTTGCGCGCGAGGTCGTGTGCGATGACTTCGGTGTCGCCGTCGGAGGTGAAGGCGTGACCGAGGTTCGCCAATTCCTCGCGGATCTCGTCGGCGTTGACGAGGTTGCCGTTGTGCGAGAGGCCCA
Organism: Halobellus sp. LT62; assembly: GCF_037031285.1. Lineage (NCBI taxonomy): Archaea > Methanobacteriati > Methanobacteriota > Halobacteria > Halobacteriales > Haloferacaceae > Halobellus > Halobellus salinisoli. The sequence continues at coordinate 918,769 of NZ_JAYEZO010000002.1, read as the reverse complement.
GCGAGCCCGATTTGAACGAGACCGAGAAGGGCTGCGCACAGGAGGCGTTGACGCCGCCGGAGGTCGGATAGCGGACGTGGCCGATACCGGTGGTGCCCGCCAACGAGTCGAGGTCGGATTCGTCGAAGGCGTCGCCGACGAGCCCCATCTCGACGTGGCTGTGCTGTTGGAAGCCGTCGTGAGTGACGATCCCCGCCGACTCCTGGCCGCGGTGCTGGAGCGCGTACAGCGAGTAATACAACGGGCGCGACGCGGCGCGGTCGGCGAGCGCGACGCCGACGACGCCGCACTTCTCGGTCGGCCCGGAGAGGTCGGCCGCCGTGGGCGTCGTCGTCGATTCGGCGGTCGTCGATCGCGCGTCCGTCGGCTCTCGTCCGGGTGTGGGGTTCGAGGGATCCCGCCCGTCAGGCATACGTCTCGCTACGGACGCCGGGGGCTAAAAACCCGTCCATATGCTACCTTCGGTGCCCCTATCGACCACAAATATCCAAGAAGGTGTATATTTAGTAATCGGGGGAGCGCTCGGCAGTCATCGCCGAAGACGCCCCGACGACCGCACGGTCAGTCGTCGCTCGGTGCCATCGCAGCCGGTCCGCTGCCGCCAGCGTCGGCGTCGCCGGCGACGGTCACGTAGAACATTATGAGCATCGAGATAATCAGACAGCCCCCCCAGAGGAAGCCCGTCGGCATCAAAAACAGGAGGCCGAAGCCCTCGCCGAGCCAGACGATGCCGGGAATCCCCCACTGCCCCGCGATGTACAGCACCGTTACCGCCGTTCTGAGCGACCCCGTGACGCCGAGCGCGGGGACGGCAAAGCCCATCACGATCGCGAGGATCGAGAGCACGCCGAGGTGGGCGTGTCCGCCGATCATCCACCCCGGAACGGGGTTTCCGCCGGAGAGAATCACGAACTGATGCAGTCCGACCGCCATCATCACGGCCAATCCGAGGAATCCGGATGCCTTGAGTGCCTTCGTCATACGTCAACGGAAACACTATTGATCAGCTACATAAAAGTAACCCGCGTCGTCCGTCGATTCGTTCGACAGCGAGATTGTTACCCGAAAAGCCGCGCTCGCGCGAACGGGAGAGACTATTCGTCCTCGTTCTCGTCTACGTCATCAGAAATCGTAGATTTTTGACTGGCTCAGGAGGACGACTCCTCGTCGTCCTCCTGAACGTTCACGAGAGCAGAGCTCTCGTGAGCGAACGAGACCGAGGACTATTCGTCCTCGTTCTCGTCCACGTCCTCGAAGTCGGCGTCGACGTACTCGTCACCGTCGGCGGCCGCGCCGCCCATATCGCCCATTCCACCGGGTCCAGCGCCGGCGGCACCGCCCGGTCCGGCACCCGCAGCGCCTGCGCCGCCCGCGCCACCGGCGGCCTGCTGGGCCTCGTACATCTGCTTGCCGATCTCCTGTAGTTCGGTCGTCAGCGCCTCGGTGGCGTCTTCGAGGTCCTCTTTCGTCGCGTCGTCGTCTTCGAGCGTCTCCTCGACGGCTTCGATCTTCTCCTCGATCGACTCGCGGAGGTCGTCCTCGACGTTCTCCTCGTTCTCTTCGAGCAGCGTCTCCGCGCGCTGGATTGTGCTCTCGGCCTCGTTACGAGCCTCGATGCGCTCGCGACGCTCCTTGTCCTCCTCGGCGTGCTCTTCGGCTTCTTCCTGCATCCGGTCGATCTCGTCGTCGGAGAGGCCCGCGCCGCCTTCGATGGTGATCGACTCGGCGTTACCGGAGCCTTTGTCCTCAGCCTCGACGTTCACGATACCGTTCTCGTCGATGTTGAACGAGACCTCGATCTGCGGCGTTCCGGCCGGCGCGGGCGGGATGCCCGTGAGCTGGAACTCGCCCAGCAGCTCGTTCTCCTCTGCGATCTCGCGTTCGCCTTGGAAGACGCGGACGTTCACGGAGGTCTGATTGGCCGCGGCCGTCGTGAAGATCTTCGACTCCTCGGTCGGGATCGTCGTGTTCTTCTCGATGAGGCGCTCGAAGAGGCCGCCTTTGACCTCGATTCCGAGGCTCAGCGGCGTCACGTCGAGCAGGACGATGTCGTCGACCTCGCCGCCGAGGACGCCGCCTTGGATCGCCGCACCGAGCGCGACGGCCTCGTCGGGGTTGACGTTCTTCTTCGGTTCGGTACCGAGCAGCTCCTCGACTTGGTCGTGGACCTGCGGCATCCGAGTGGACCCGCCGACGAGGATGACCTCGTCGATGTCGCCCTTGTCGTAGCCCGCGTCCGAGAGGGCCTGCTCCGTCGGGCCGACAGTCCGCTCGATGAGGTCCTCGGTGAGCGATTCGAACTTCGCACGCGTGAGCGTCTCTTCGAGGTGGACCGGGCCGGTGTCCGTCGCCGTGATAAAGGGAAGGTTGATCGTGGTCTCTTTTCTGCTGCTCAGCTCGATCTTCGCCTCTTCGGCGGCGTCCTTCAGCCGCTGGAGCGCTTGGCGGTCCTCGCGGAGGTCGATATTGTGGTCGTTTTTGAACTCCTCGGCGAGCCAGTCGATGATGGCCTCGTCCCAGTCGTCGCCGCCGAGGTCGTTGTCCCCGTTGGTCGCGACGACCTCGTAGACGCCGCCGCCGAGGTCCAGCACGCTCACGTCGAAGGTGCCGCCGCCGAGGTCGTAGACGAGAATCGTCTGATCGGAGTCGTCGTCGAGGCCGTACGCCATCGACGCCGCGGTCGGCTCGTTGACGATGCGCTCGACCTCGAAGCCGGCGATCTCGCCGGCGTCCTTCGTCGCCTGTCGCTGGCGGTCGTTGAAGTACGCCGGGACCGTGATGACCGCCTTCTCGATCTCGTCGCCGAGGTAGTCCTCGGCGTCGCGCTTGATCTTCTGGAGGATCATCGCCGAGATCTGCTCGGGCGTGTACTCCTCGTCATCGATTTGGACCGTGTAGTCCTCCTCGCCCATATGCCGCTTGATCGAGCGGATCGTCTTGTCGGGGTTCTGAATCGCTTGGTTCTTCGCGGGTTTGCCCACGAGTCGCTCCTCGTCGTCGGTGAACGCCACCACGGAGGGCGTGGTACGGTCACCTTCGGAGTTCACGATGATCTCCGGGTCGCCCCCTTCCATCACCGCGAACGCGCTGTTCGTGGTGCCGAGGTCGATACCGAGGATCTTGTTGCTCGCCATCTTGACCGCAACTACTGGTCTAAATCGGTTAAAGGTTACTAGACGTGGACAACCACGCAGTATTTCCACAGCGCCGCTGTCTTGCGATTAATTCGTGTGAGAGATTGGCAAGTAGTTGCATTTATATTGAAGCGCAGTTCAACCCCGAAACTCGATCGCTCGGCGGGTCCGGCTCACACGCGAAGGCGCGCGTCGATCGTCACGCCTCGTCGGCGGCGAGTCCGTCGGTTTGTTACCCCAGCCGAGGACGACGAGGAGGTCCTTACCGCCGCTGCCGCGGCGCGTGATCCCCAATCGCGGCGTCTGGCGGAACCGGGTTACAAACGGAACGCTCACACCGAGTGACGGACAGCGCGTGCAAAACCCCCGTCAAGACGCGGTGGTTCGCCCCGACGCGGACGCAGGACGGACGCGCGCCCGACGAGCCAACGTTGAAATCGGCGCACGTCCAAGGCCGGATATGGTCACGTTTCTCGCCGGGGGGACGGGAACGCCGAAACTCCTCGACGGCGCGGGTCGAGTGTTCGATCCGGCGGAGACGACCGTCGTCGCGAACACCGGCGACGACGTCGAACTCGGCGGGTTTCTGGTCTGTCCCGATCTCGACACCGTGCTCTTTCACGGCGGCGGCGTCCTCGACACCGAGACGTGGTGGGGGATCGGCGGCGACACGACCGCGACGCACGAGGAACTGCACCGACTGGCCGACGCCGCGGGATTCGACTCGGGCCCGCGCTACCTCGCCGACGCCGCCCAAACCGCCGGGCGCGACATCGCACGCTGGCGGCGCTTCTCGGGCGTCGCGGAGTTTATGGAGATCGGCGACCGCGACCGCGCGGTCCATCTCACGCGGACCTCGCTGCTCGACGAGGGGCGGTCGCTGACGGCCGTCACCCGGACGCTCGCCGACGCGTTCGACCTCGATATCAAGCTCCTGCCGATGAGCGACGATCCGGTCACGACGATGATTCACACGCCCGAGGGGCCGATGCACTTTCAGGAGTACTGGGTCCACCGCCACGCGGAGCCCGCAGTTCGAGACGTCGAATTCCGGGGCACGGAGTCCGCAGCACCGACACCGGCGGTGCTCGACGCGCTCGACGATCCGGTCGTGATCGGCCCCTCGAACCCCGTCACCAGCCTCGGCCCGATGCTGGCGATGGACACCTTCGCGGACGCGCTGGCGTCGACGCCGGTCGTCGCCGTCTCGCCGTTCCTCGAGGACGAAGTGTTCTCCGGGCCCGCGGCAGAGTTGATGGCGGGCGTCGGCCGCGAGCCGTCGACGGCGGGTGTCGCCGACGCGTACCCCTTCGCCGACGCGTTCGTCCTCGACGAGGCAGACGGGACCGAACTCGATCGGCCGGTCGTCCGGACCGATACGCGGATGGACGACGCTGACGACGCCGAACGGGTCGCGCGGGCGGTCGAGACGGCGCTTTCGGAGGTCGCGTGATGCCCGAGGATAGACCGACCTCGGACCTGTTCCAGCCGCGCGTCGCGCTCGCGAGCCTCAGCGGCGAGTCCGACGCCGAGTGGGCGCGGGCGGGCAGCGATCACGCCGGCGCGGCGTTCCTCGGGGGCATCGCTCTCGACGAGGCGACCCGGGAGGCCGCCCGAGCGATGGTCGAGCGGGACCGGACGGAGTTTCTCCCCGCCGATCCGTTGGCGTTCGTCGCCCGCGAACTCGACGCGCTCGCGGACGCGCCGATCCGCCCGGGCGTCAACGTCCGGAGCGCGACGGTCGACCCCGTCTCCGAGGTGGCCGCGGTCTGCGCCGAGCGCGACGCGATCGTCGAGATAAACGCCCACTGTCGCCAAGCGGAGATGTGCGAGATCGGCTGCGGTGAGGCGCTGCTGCGCGACGCCGATAGATTGACCGAGTACGTCTCGTCGGCAGCCGAGACGGACGCGACGGTGAGCGTGAAGGTCAGAGCGGAAATCTCCGGCGTCGACCTCGCGGAGACGGCGCGCACGGTCGAAGCGGCGGGCGCGGACGTCATTCACGTCGACGCGATGGACACCGAATCGGCCGTCGAGCGCGTCTCGACGGCCGCCCCGGGACTGTTCGTCGTCGCCAACAACGAGGTTCGGGACCGCGAGTCAGTCAGAGAGTATCTCCGCTACGGGGCCGACGCGGTGAGCCTCGGCCGCCCGAGCACTGACGTACGGGTGCGACGTCGCGTGCGCCTCGCCGTCGACGAGTGGTTCGCAGCCGACGGTGGGTAGCCGCTCGACAGCGCATCGAAGATTCCTTGTTCTCGCTCTCCGAGAAGGCGAGTATGAGTGCAGATCAGCGCGAGAACGCTCCCGCGCCCGACGGATCCAGCGGGGAGGACGTCCACGAGAACGCCCTCCAAGACGTGATCACCGTCGACCCCGACGACAACCAGACCGGCCTCGCCAACCGCCTCGACGCGCACACCGGCGACGGCATCCGTCACCGCGCGTTCACCTGCCTCGTCTTCGACGAGGAAGGGCGGATCCTGCTCGGCCAGCGCGCGCCGGACAAGCGGCTCTGGGACACCCACTGGGACGGCACGGTCGCCTCTCACCCCGTCGAGGGGCAGACCCAGATCGAGGCGACGAGTCAGCGCCTCGAAGAGGAACTCGGCATCACGCCAGATCAGTACAGCGACCTCCGCGTGACGGACAAGTTCGAGTACAAGCGCTACTACGAGAACGCCGGGCTGGAGTGGGAGGTCTGTGCCGTCCTGAAGGTGACGCTCGACGACACTTCCTTGGACCCCGACGAGGAGGAGATCGCGGGCCTGCTGTGGGCCGACTACGAGCACCTCCACGAGCATCCGGAGTGGTACCGTCAGCTCCGGCTCTGCCCGTGGTTCGAGATCGCGATGCGGCGCGATTTCGACTAGCCCCCACAGAGGACCGATACTGACACAGACCACAGACCGTCGAACGACGGTGTCGCTCCCGGAGCCGACGACGATTCCCGAGACGCAATCTCCTTTTAGCTCCCGTTCGAGTACCGAACCGATGACCGAGCAGACGCCGGAGACGGAGCTGTACGACTCGCTCGACGGCCAAGTCGCACTCGTCACCGGGGCGAACCGCGGAATCGGCCGCCAGATCGCCGAGAACCTCTCTGAGCTCGGCGCGACCGTCTTCGCGGCGACCCGATCTGTCACCCACGACGTTCCCGACGGGTGGGAACACCTCCTCGTCGACGTCACTCAGGAGGGCGAGATCTCCGATGCGACCGACGAGATCTTCCAGACGGCGGGCCGACTCGACATCGTCGTCAACAACGCCGGAGTCGGCGAGTTCGACGGCGACCTCGTCTCCGAATCGGTGAAGACGATCGATCGCACGCTCGCGACGAACCTCCGCGGGCCGATGCTCGTCTGTAAGCACACCGTGCCGCTGTTGCTCCAGAACGAGGGCGGGCGCGTCGTCAACCTCTCCTCGGGGATGGGCGCACTCGGCGAGGGTCAGTCGGGCGGCTCGCCGGCCTATCGGGTCTCGAAAACGGGCGTGAACGGCCTCACTGCGTATCTCCACGGCGAATACGCCGATCAGGGGCTGCTGGCGAACTCGGTGTGTCCCGGTTGGGTTCGAACGGATATGGGCGGCGACGACGCGACGCGGTCGGTCGAAGAGGGCGCGGACACGCCGACGTGGCTCTGTCGCTTCCGTCCCGAGTCGCCCGCGGGACGCTTCTGGCGCGACCGCGACGTGATCGAGTGGTGACGGTCGACGAGTGGTGAGCGATCGAGGGGGCGCGGACAACGCGGCGGAGGCGACGCCGGAGGGACAACACTTTGAATCGGTCCCGCGTTGAGTCGGATATGACCGAGGAGCCGCCGCTTCGTGAACTGCCGGGCGCGGTCAAGGACTACGCCGCCGGCGTCGCCGACGTGGTCGCACGCGGGCTGATCGTGATCGCCGTTCCCCTCCTTTTGCTCTGTCTCCTCGCGCTGTTCGTCGTCGGCGGTGGGATCTCGCTCGTCGCCCTCGCCGCCGTCGGCCCCGCCGTCGTCGCCGCGATCTGGCTCGAAGTGCCGTCGCGGATCCGCGCGGGGCTCGAAGAGCGATAGGGAGGCGTCGCAGCCGAGATCACCATAGTAGCGTTTGCAACCGATTACTCACCCGATCGCACCACTTCGTTCGATCGGGTGAGCGAAGACTTGCAAACGCTGCTATGCCGAGTCGACGGCGAAAAACCGGAGGCTTAAACCTACCCGAAATCGAAGCACGGGATGCGCGAGGGTGGCTGAGTTTGGAAAAGGCGGCGGACTCAAGATCCGCTCTCGTAGGAGTCCGTGGGTTCAAATCCCTCCCCTCGCACTCGATGTCCGAGCGACAGCGAGGACTCGGTAGACACTGAGGGATTTGAATCAGGGAGCAGCTCCGCTGTGACCGTGGTTCAAATCCCTCCCCTCGCATCTGAATCCGTGAGCGACAGCGAACGGTTCGTGTAGTAGCGTTTGCAATCCTCCACTCACTCGATCGCACGACCGCGTTCATCGGATGAGCAACCAGTTGCAAGCGCGACTACATCACGCGTCAGATTCTCGATCGACCCCGGTGAACTCGAAGCGCGCTCCGCCGTTCGGCCCCTCTCGGACGGTGACTTCCCACCCGTGAGTATCGGCCACCTGGTTGACGATACTCAGCCCGAACCCGGTTCCGTCTTGGCTCGTGGAATAGCCGGTCTCGAAGACGTGGTCTCGGATGTCTGCGGGGATTCCAGCGCCGTCGTCTTGGAGGTAAAACCCACCGTCCAGTTCGCCGACCGAAACGATCACGTCGCTTCCGCCGTGTTCGACGGCGTTGCGAATGAGGTTCTCCAAGAGCTGTTTCACCCGGTTCTGGTCGGCGCAAACCGTTCGGTTGACGTCGATAATGAGCGTGGCATCCGCCGTATCAACGGTTGTCCAGCTTTCTTGAACGACCGTGCCGAGGCCGAACCGTTCGGTGTCGACATCGCTGGTACCGTCCCGAGCCAACGTGAGGAGGTCGTCGATGAGTGCTTCCATTCGACTGTGCGCGCGGGCGACGTGGTCGAGGTGTTCGGTGTCGTCGTCGGTCGCAGATCGGGCCAGATTCAACCGCCCGGACGCGACGTTCAGTGGGTTCCGAAGGTCGTGAGAGACGACGTTCGCGAACTCCTCTAACCGTTCGTTCTGTTGCTCCAGTTCCCGCTCGCGCGCTTCAAGCTCGCCGGTCCGCTCCCGCAACTGTTCGGCGCGTATCGTGGCTCGCGTCTCTTGGACACCGATCAACAGACCGCCGAGCGAGCCGAGCGTCAACGCGATCGCTTGCGAGCCGACCGACCACTCCGCGGAGACGCCCGGATGGAGGTCACGTAACAGGATGAATCCGAACATCACGAGGACGCCGGAGAGAAGCCACGCGAGAATCCGGGCAAAGTACCGAGACGGAATCTCCGACCGGGGCAACCAGTACCCGGCGTAAACGAGGATGCTTCCCGAAATCGCCACGAAGAGCAAGTTGAACAGGACCTCGATAATCGGCCCGCCGCGCGCGATCGCGACCCCGGCGTGGACGCTGCCGGCGAAAAGCACGAGGCCCCCGGCAACGAGCACGAGCGACGGGACGAGAGGCGACCACGGAGCACTGGCCGTATCCCCACGAAATGCGTCCGGAAAGCCCATCGTAGCGACCGTTCTCGGGTCGGTGAAATATAGCTATGGTCTCCATAGGGTTTGCACGTCGTTTCTCACACGCTTATGCGATCGTATGCGAGGACGAGTACCCAGCACCCAGCATCCGCTGCAAACGGTACTATCCGTTGCAGCGGATCCGAGACAGTGTTTATGACGGGAATAGAAGTTGGGAGAGGCCGCAGACGCGACTTCAGTAACTGCGGATCTTCGGCTCGTAGCGTTTCTCTTCGCCTTCTAAGATCACCGGCTTGAACCACAGTTCCGGCGAGCCGTCGTTCCACGACAGCAGCGTGTGTTTCAGCCAGTTCTCGTCGTCGCGCTCCTGATACTCCTGCCGCCAGTGGGCACCGCGGAACTCCTCGCGAACGAGCGCGCCGAGCGTGATCGCCTCCGCGAGGTCGATGATGTTCCGCGTTTCGATCGTCTGCAGCAGGTCCGTGTTGAACGTCCGCGACTGGTCGGCGACGCCGACGTCTTGGTACGCTTCCCGCGCCTCGCGGATGTCGCGAAGCGCCTGCTTGAGGGCGTCTTCCTCGCGGAAGACGTTCACCTGCTCCGTCATCGACTGCTGGACCTCGGCGCGGATCTCCGCGTGGTTCCGCCCCTCGTCGTTCGCGAGCAGCGACTCGACGTGTTCGGTGGCGCGTTCGGTGGCGCGCTCGACGAATTCCTCGGAATCCAGACCGGATCCGCCGTCGGCGACGGCATCGGATGCGTCGGCCTCGACGTCCGGTTCGACGGCACCGGGTTCGACCGGCGTTTCGACCTCACCGGGTTCCCAGTCGCCGCGCTTTCCGGTCGTGACTTCGGCCTCGCCGAGATCGCGTCCGGCGGCGTGATAGCCCGCACGCGCGCCGAAGACGATGAGTTCCGGCAGGGCGTTGCCGCCGAGGCGGTTCGAGCCGTGGACCGAGGCGCAGGCGCACTCGCCCGCGGCGTACAGCCCCGAGATGCACGTCTCGCCGTTCTCGTCGGTCTCGATGCCGCCCATCGCGTAGTGCTGGCCGGGCTTGACCGGCATCGGCTCCTCGAGGGCGTCGACGCCCTCGAAGTCCGCCGCGAGGTGGAGGATGTTCTCCAAGCGGTCGATGATGCGCTCCTCGCCGAGGTGGCGCATATCGAGATGAACGTACTCGTCCTCGATGCCGCGGCCCGCGTTGACTTCATTCAGTTCCGCGCGAGAGACGACGTCGCGGGAGGCGAGTTCGCCGTCGTTGCTCGCGTAGCCGTACTCGAACATGAACCGCTCGCCCGCCTCGTTGTAGAGGATCCCACCCTCGCCGCGGACGCCCTCGGAGATGAGCACGCCCGTCGACGGCAGCGTCGTCGGGTGGAACTGGATGAACTCCATATCCTCGATCGGCGCGCCGGCGCGGTAGGCCATCGCGACGCCGTCGCCGGTGTTCGACACCGCGTTGGTGGTGTGGTCGTACACCTGGCCGAGCCCGCCCGTCGCGAGGATAACGCCGTCGCGGGCGCGGAAGCCCTCGATGTTGCCCGACTGGACGTCGTAGCCGACGACGCCGTGACAGGTCCGATCTTTCGGGGCCTCTTCGTCGCTGACGGCGAGATCGAGGACGTGCCACTCGTCGTACACCTCGATTCCCCGCTTGACCAGCTGCTCGTACATCGTGTGCAGGAGCTGGTGGCCCGTCTCAGCGCCGGCATAAGTCGTCCGCGGGAACGAGAGCCCGCCGAACGGCCGCTGGCTGACGCGGCCGTCCTCCTCTCTGGAGAACGCCATCCCCCAGTGTTCGAGCTGGATGACCTCCTCGGGGCTCGTCTTCGCGAGCGTCTCGATAGCGGGGGCGTCGCCGAGGTAGTCCGACCCCTTCATCGTGTCGTAGGCGTGATCCTCCCACGAGTCGCCCTCGCGGAGCGCGGCGTTGATGCCGCCCTCGGCCGCGCCGGTGTGGCTTCGCACCGGATGCAGCTTCGAGACGATCGCCACGTCCGCTCCCTCTTCCTGCGCCGCGATGGCCGCGCGGAGGCCAGCGCCTCCCGCACCCACCACGATAACGTCGTGTTCGTACATTATATCACCAGAATTTCAGGTTGCTTTTGACCGCCTCGCGCTTCAGTTCCTGGATGTGCTCGGTCAGCGGGATGTCCTTCGGACAGACGGTCGTACAGGAGAACTGCGTCTGACACCGCCAGACGCCGTGTTCCTGTTCGAGGATCTCGAGGCGTTGCTGTTTCATATCCTCGCCCTCGCGCTCGTCCATCGTAAAGCGGTACGCCTTGTTGATGGCGGCGGGGCCGAGATACTCGTTGTCGCCGGCGGCGATGTTACACGAGGACATACACGCGCCGCACCAGATACAGCGCGTCGACATCTTCACTTTCTCGCGGTTCTCTCTGGACTGCCGTTGCTCTTCGAGTTCTCCCTCCGGCAGGTCGTTCGTCTGGAAGTACGGCTCGACGGCCTCCATCTGATCGTAGAAGTGTTCCAAGTCCACGACGAGGTCCTTGACGACCTCCGCGTGTGGGAGCGGCTCGACGCGAACCGGCTCTTCGAGGTCTGAAAGCTGCGTCTTACAGCAGAGCCGCTGTGACCCGTTGACGAACATCGCGTCCGACCCGCAGATCGCCTGCCGACAGGAGTGCCGGAACGTGAGACTCGAATCGTAGGTGTCGCGGGCGTACATCAGCGCGTCGAGGACGGTCATCCCCTTGTGGTAGGGGACGTGGAAGTCGTCGAAGCGCGGCTCTTTTTTCCCCTCGATCTCGGGGTCGTACCGGAACACCTTCAGGTGGTACGTCTCCTCGTCGGCGAGGGCCGCCTCCGCTTCGTCGGCCTGCCGTTTTTCGGCCGCCTCCGCGGCGCGCTGGCGTTTCTTCTCCATCCGGCGCTGTTGGGCGGCGGGTGCCGTTTCTGCCTCGCTGGCGGACGATTCGTCGTCGGTCTGGTCAGATACTTGTGTGCTCATCTGTGGAGTCGATTAGAGTGGGACGCCTCCGGCCCACGCGAATGCGGTTCGAACGCCCTGGACGATCACGACGAGGCTGGCAGCCGAGAGAATTAGCTTCACGGCGGTCTTTCGGGTTCCCGTGAGGCCTTGGTTGACGAGGGCGTTGTAGACACCGTTGACGCCGTGGAACGTCGCGGCGAGCAGGAACAAGATCATGAGCGAGAAGTACGTCAGCTCCTGCATCCGCGCCTGCGACATCGCGAACGTGACCTCGTCGGCGTGGTTCACGAAGTGTAGCAGGAAGAAGTGAAACGCGAGCACGACCACCAAGAACGCGGCCGTGATGCGCTGCCAGAGCCACAAGCGGCCGCCGGCCTCGAAGGAGGAGTAGCGCTCGGCCATCAGCCGAACACCCCCGCGAGGAACGTCGGCACGCTCGCGACGGCGATCGCGCCCGTCAGAACGAGCGACGCATAGAAGCTCTTGTCCTGCGATTCGAGTCCGACGCCGAGATCGACGAACAGCAGCCGAAGCCCGTTGAGAATGTGGAAGACGGCCACCGACAACAGCCCGACTTCGAGGATGCGCACGACCAACAGACTCTCCAACGACTGGATCGTCGTCGTGTACGCGCCCGGGCTCTGAAGCGCCGTCGAGAGGACGGCGATGTGGGTGAACAGATATCCCACGAGTACCCACCCCGTGAACTTGTGGAACACCCAAGCCCACATCCCCGCTGAGAACTCCCGCCAACGGCCGAAGTCCTCGATGAGGCCCCGATTGTAAGACTGACTCATACTCTCGTGAGTGTCGGGCCGGACCCACTATAGAACTTACGTGTGCGGCTCGGAATCGATGCCGAAAAAACACGGCGACAGCGTCGGTATCAGACCGAAGCCGATCCGCGATCAGTCACTACGGCTCGACATCGAGCGCGCCGTCCGTCTCCGCGCCGCGGTTCGCCTGCTCGCGCTCGACGACCCGGCGGACCTCGGATTCGAGTTCGACGAGGTGACAGAGAGGGTTTCCGGGATAGACGACGGGGTTCTCCAGGATGCCGACGAGCAACCCGGTGAAAGGAGCTTCGACCGCAACGTTGTCGTCTTTGAACGGGTTCGTGAGCGTGCAGATGCGCTCGCCCTCTCGGACGAGCGATCCTCGCTCGTGGTGCATATCGACGATACCGCCGGCGTCGGCGCGGATCCACGTCTTCTCGTTGGCACCGTCAATGACGGTGCGCCAGCCGGGCCAGCGGACGGCTTGGGTTTCGAGGAGCTCGTACTCGGCGAAGACGCTTCGGACGCCCGCGAGCGCGTCGTCGATGAGCCCCCGCTGGAATCGGTGGGCCTCGCCCATCTCGACGGTAACGGTCGGAATTCCCACTCGAGTCGCCTCCGTCCGGAGGACTCCGTCACTGCCCTCGGTGTCGATGATCACGTTCGAACCGTACGCCCTCGATAAGCGGGCGACGTCGTCGTCGGACATATCGGCGCGCACGTGGAGCATATTCGTCCGCCCGCGCGTCGAGGTGTGGAAGTCGATACCGAAGTCACAGGGTGCAACGAAGTTGTCGAAGATCCGCGCAGCCATTCGCTTCGCGCTCGTCGAGTCTTCGCGCCCCGGAAAGGAGCGGTTCAGGTCGCGATCGTAGATGGGGAGGTAGCGCTGTTGGGCCAAGAACCCGGGGACGTTCAACACCGGGAGGCAGACGAGTGTCCCGGCGAGATCCGTGAGATCCCACTCGTGGGCGACCTCGCGAACGACTTCGATACCGTTGAGTTCGTCGCCGTGCGCCGCGGCCGACAGAAACACCGTCGGCCCGGGTCGTTCACCGTTTATGATCGTCACCGGGATGCGGACGGGATCGCCGAGATACGTCTCGCTGATCCCGTATCGGAGGTTCTGCCGCTCTCCGGGGTCGACCTTCCCGCCGTTGTACGTGAAGGTCTCGTCCGTGGTCATAGGCGAGTTCGGACACCCGACGGGATAAACGCTCGCACCCGGAGAGATCGGGGGCCGTATTCGGATGAGACACGCTCACATCGGCCGAAATGCCCGTCAATCGGCACCGCTTTTATTCTCTGCTCGAATACGATGTAGTATGTCTACTGACGGCGATCCGGTGCGCGTTGGCGTCCTCTCACTTCACAACAGCAAAGAGACGAAGGCGATCCTCAACGCTGTCGACGACCTCGGCCACGAGGGCGTGTGGTTGCGACGCGAGAACACCGCTATCAGCGTCGAAGACGGCGACGTGAGAGTCGAACCGGAGGTAGACATCATCGCCAACCGACTACTGCTCTCGAACACCGAAGAGCCCGCCGAGTTGCTCGGGTTGGCGACGACGTTCGAGCGGATCCGTCCGATGCTGAACGAACCGGCGTCGGTGCTCACGGCGATCCACAAGTTCGCGACGGCGGCAACGCTGGCGAACTGGAACATCAGGGTCCCGGACGCACTGCTGGCGCTGTCGAACGACCGGCTGAACCAAGGTCGAGACCGATTCGGCGAGGTCGGCGTCTACAAGTCCGCGATCGGCACGCACGGCGGGGGTACGTGGAAGGTCGACCTCACCGAACCCGTGAACCCCAAGGTCGGGAACCGACAGGCGTTCCTGCAGGACCTCATCGACCGCGACGAGGAGAAACACCGCGACCTGCGCGTCTACGTCGTCGACGGCGAGATCGTCGGCGCGATGTACCGATACGCGCCGGAAGGTGAGTGGCGGACGAACGTCGCGCTCGGCGGCGACGTCGTCGACGCGACCGACGATATGCCGACGGAAGCCAGAGAGACCGCGCTGTACGCCGCCGAGGTGATGGAACTCGACTACGTCGGCGTCGACCTCATCGAGGGAGAGGAGGGCTGGTTCGTCCTCGAAGTCAACCCGACCGCGGGCTTCAAAGGCCTGCACAAGGCGACCGGCCGGAGCCCTGCGCCGTACATCGCCAAGCTCGCGATCGAGCAGGTCGGCGGCGCGGTCGACGACACGCGCGTCGAGGAGTTATCCGCGACGCTCGATGACTCTCGTCCGGCGGGAATGCCGCGCATCGACAGGGGCCCCATCGGCGACCGCCCGACGATCGGCTACATCGAGGAAGTCGTCGTCTCCGGGACCAGCGGCTCGACGCAGGCGAAAGCGAAGTCCGACACGGGCGCGACCAGAACCAGTATCGACACGTCGCTGGCCGCCGAGATCGGTGCCGGACCCATCAAGAGTATGACGCGCGTCAAGTCCGGTTCTCTGAAGACCGGAAAGGCGCGCCCCGTCGTCGACCTCGTGATCGGGATCGGCGGCACCCAGCACACCGTCACCGCGAGCGTCGAGGACCGCTCGCATATGGACTACCCGCTACTCCTCGGGCGCGACATCCTCAAGCACTACCAAGTCGACGTGAACCGCCGCTCCGACGACGGCGGCCGCGACGACACCGAGCGCGAAGAGGAGTACCTAGAGTAGCAGACACCGCCTCGATCCGACGTTGCGCTGTGAGCAACGCGAAGGCGAACAGCCGGCACCCGCTGCACGACGGGTCCGATTCCCGCCGTGCTACCGCGTCGACGTGCCGGACAACCGCCTCCCGACGCGGGCCTGTCGGTAACGCACGCCCCGTCTGGCCGCGTCATCGGTTATAAACGTCCGCCGGAGGTGCTCCCGGCTGCCCGGCAGTAATTTAAGTATCCCACAACCAACAACGCGTAGATGGAAACCGAGCCCGTCGACGACCTCCCGGACGAGCTCGATCAGTGGGTGGCCGACCGAGCGGCGGCAGAAGGGATCGCGCGCGAGGAGTTCCTTCGTCGCTTAGTCGACGCTCACCGCGCATTCGAGGAGAGCGACGAGCCAGCCGAGGCCGACGCCATCGACGAACTGGAAACTGAACTGCGCGACGCCGTCGACCGCATCGCCGCCGTCGAGAACGACCTCGACGAGAAGATTTCCGACGTCCGTCAGCGCGTCATTCAGCTCAAGCGCGAAACGGACGCCAAGGCGTCCGAAGAGCACGATCACCCGGAGATCGAACGTCAAATGAACGCGGGGCTCGAAAACTACGAGTCGATTCTGGAGGGCCTCGCGGATACCACAGAGGAGCACGACTCGAAGCTCGATCGACTCGGGGCCGCAGTCGTCGACGCACGCTCGCGAATCGACGCTCTCGAACGTCGACTGGAGAGACGCGAGGCGGTCGCAGAGCTCCAGCGGGAGGCGAACCGTCACGGGGTCACGGCGGCGTCGTGCGGAAGCTGTGGCGACGCGGTCCAACTCGCGCTGCTCACCGAACCGACGTGTCCCCACTGCGGCGCGCCGTTCGACGGGATCGAGCCGAAGCGGTTCTTCTTCGGAACGAACAGACTGAACGTCGGGACACCGCCGGCGATCGAATCGGGGCCTGAGGCAGATACCGACGACTCCCCCCACTCCGACAACGAGGTGACGGATCGATGACCGACGGCGACGAGCGGATCGACACAGACGGTTCGACCCCCGACAACGACGCCCCCCTCTCGGAACTGGCCGGACGGCTCTCCGAGCGCCGCCGCGCGAAGCGATCCGAGGAGGCGACGGCTGAAGATCCGTTCGAGGAGATGTCGGTTCCCGAGATCGGCGGAGAGGCACTCTGGGAGTCCGTCGATGCCGAAGGCGACGGGCGACCGCCCGGGCTCGGCCCGTTGGCGGACGAGACGGCGACGTCGCTCGACGGCGCGGAGGCTCCCGAGCACGTCGTCGAGAAGGAGACGTACTGCCAGAAGTGCCCACACTTCGCCGACCCGCCCGAGTTCTCGTGCACCCACGACGGGACCGAGATCGTCGAGGTCGTCGACAGCGAGCGCTTCCGCGTGCGGAACTGTCCGATTGTCGAGGAGTGAGGCGGTTGGAGCCGCCTACAGCGTCGGCGACCGACACCCGAGAGACACTTGTGTCCGCGTCGAGAAGGGGAGGGAAATGCAGTTCTGCGACGACTGCGGTTCGATGATGGTCTCTCGCGACGGGACGATGGTCTGCACGAACGACGACTGCGGCGGAGAGGCCGAACAGGACGAGGAGTTGGCCGCGCAGTTCGTCTCCACGGAGGAGCAGAGCGACGACGACGTCATCGAGACGACCGAAGACGCCAACTTCGAGGGCAAGCCGACCGCGACCGACGTCGTTTGCGACGAGTGTGGTGCGCAGAAAGCGTGGTACACGATCAAACAGACCGGCTCCGCCGACGAGCCGCCGACGCGCTTTTTCAAGTGTACCGAGTGCGGGCATCGGTGGCGAGGGTATAACTAGGGGGACGACTCTGTCGCACCGCGCAGAGTCTGAGAAGTATCTGGGCAAGAACCGTCGCGTTTGCACACATTCTCACTCGATCGAACGCTGTCGTGCGATCAGAGATGCAGTCAGTTGCAGACGTGACGGGGACCCAATAATTTATTTTGAAGAACCGAAGACGAAGAGGTACTGGAGACGAAGCTTGAGCGAAAACACTGAGAATATGATCGTCACGTCGATACTGGACGACTCCTCAACTGATTACTCATCCGTATGAGTCGATCGTATCGATCCAGCGTGGTTGTCGTCGGAATCTGTCTCGCACTCGCGACGATGACGCTGTCTCCCGTCGTCGCTGGCGCATCCGGACCAGCCACCGCCGCCTTTGCCGACACCGCGACCGGATCCAACACTGGCGGCTTTGAGGCTGTAACTGGCAGCGAGATCGAGTCAAGACAGCCACAGGTATCTGCCGCGGTCGCCGAGGAGAGAGTGGTCCCCACCACAATCGAAATCGAACGTCTCAACGGGACCGACGGAGTGCAGTTCACGTATACGTTCGATCTCCCGGACGACACCACGCTGTTCGATGTCGAGAGTGTCTCACCGGACGACGGGTATTCCGTGGTCGCGACGACAGGGTTCGAGAACAGCCAACAGTTATCGTGGGACACGGAGACGACAGCGCCCTCGATCACAGTCGAACACACGCTTCCTAACGACACAAACGGCGGTATGCACCGCGTCGATACGCCGCGGATATATGGCTCAATTCAACGCGGGGATCCACCCGAGGACGGCCACGTCGACGCCGTGTATAACCAACCCGTCGGCTTCCACTTGGACACGAGCGTCCGGGTATCTGATGAGGTCAGGTACGTGGCCGGAGAGGTGATACTCGGCGTATACAGCACGTACACCGAGACTGCGGATGGAAAGAATATCACACTATTCGTGCCGGATCGGGTCGATATGGCCGTGTCGCCGGAAGAAGCGATCACGGTGGCCGCGGCGACCGATCGGACCATCGACGGAGATCCGCACCGAGACGTCTATCTCTTCGTTCTCGAGGGGCAGTTCGCGGCCGGAGGAGCGAGCGGTTCGACCGCAGTGATCCACGCGGGGTCTCCTCTCGAAATCTACATCCACGAGACCGCACACATCAACGAGCGTGCGACGTTCGGAAAGAAGATGGCGTGGTTCTCCGAAGCCAGCGCCACGTACTACGGATCGGATTTCCAAGCAGCCAACGGTGAGCTCAGGATCAAACGGGCGAAACTGCTAGAACGGACTGATCCGGACGGCAGGTGGCCGCGAGGGGACCACCACAACGACAGCACCTTAGCCGAACCGAACACCTGGGGCCACAAAACTGACTACCAGAAAGGCTCGCGGCTGCTGTTCGCCTTGGACGCGAAACTCCGGGAGGCGACAGACGGCGAGGCGACGATTCACGACGTAATGCGACGGGTCAACCAATACGACGAGCGGTACGGGGCGCTCACCTACACGGATTTCCGCGAGATAATCGTCGATCTCGCGGACGAAGAGACCGCTTCGTGGCTCGACCCCTACGTGCTGACGTCACAGAACCCGCCGCAACCGAACGCCAGCGCGTTCGGTCCCCCGCCGAAATTCGCCGACGAGACGACCGATCTCAGCGGCGACGCGAGCGAGGCGTTTGAGTTTGCCATCAACCTCTCGCCCGGAGAACAGCCGGGTCCTGCGTCGGTCACGCTGGCAATCGACGCCGGTGAAACAACCGTCGAGACCGTCGCCACCGACGGCAACGACGACGGTCGCGTTGCTGTCCGCTTCCAGCCGTACGGTCCCAACGGAGAGACCGTGCTCGAACCGGCTGATCCCGCTGATGAGGTGACTGTCACGGAGGGGACCGTAGCGGAGCCAGTCGTATCCGAGTCGATACGGGTCGATCTGCTCCTCGCGGACACAAGCGGTAGCCACAGGGTTTCCACGATGTCCATCAGACTGGAGTCGACCCCGACGGCACTCGGGTCGACACCGGCGGACGCTCCCGCGTCGACGCCGGAATCGGACCCCGTTTCCGAGTTTGTTTCCGAGGTCAGCTCCGATCTCTCCACGACGAATCTGGTGGTCGGAATCCCCTTCGCACTCGCTGCGCTGCTCGTGGCGATAAAAGGTCGATAAGCGGAGGCTGCGCTGGCGTTCGACTGGAGCCCCCGCGCCGTATTGTCCGCCTCCAATGCGTTCGATCCCCCGCTGGAACCCGAGATTATTACCCTCGGCCGACGAATGCGACGCTGTGTCCCTCCAATCAGCCCTCCGCGACCGCTTCCGCCCGTGGTACCTCCTCGACATCGCGGCGTTCCTGTTTGGCGCTGTCGGGTCGATCCAGCGCTCGGTATCGGGATTCGGCGATCTCCCGTCGCTCACCCCGTTTGCCGCCGTCAGCGCCATCATCGCCGGACTCCTCGCAGTCGTCGTCCTCCGCTTCACCGTCGGCAACCTCTGGGGCTACGCCGTCGAGTACGCCAATGCGGGCGGCCAGTGGTCTGATCTTCCATTTTTGGTCCCCGTCGGCGGCGGCGTGGCTGCCGTCGTGCTGACGTACGCGGTGACGACGAGCCTCGGCGCGGCCGCGTGGGCCGGCTTCTGGACGTTCGCGGTCGTCGCCGGGGCCGTCGCGATCGCCGTCTCCTTCGCGGCGGGCTACCGCGAGTCCTCCGCCTGAAGGGGCGGTTCGAGGAAGTCGACGACGGCGTCTGCGACCTTCGCCTCTTGGCCGACGAAGAAGTGATCCGCGGCGAACTCGACGACCGCGAATCCGCGCTTGCGAGCGGCGGCGACGACCGGTCCGACGTCGGCGACGTCGTCGCGGGTGCCGTAGAGGATTTGCACCGGGAGATCCGCGGACATCTCGTCGAGGTCGGCGACGGCGTCGACACCGCCGACGTCCGGGTTGTCGGGCGCGTCGGGATCTGAGCGTTCGGTTCCGAGGCGTGCGGGCGGGGCGAGCGCGGCGACGGCGTCGACGGCTGCACCGTTGTTGGCGGCCGAGAGCGCGAGCGCACCGCCGAAACTGAAGCCGAAGAGCGCGACGCGGTCGTACCGCTCCCGAGCCCACGCGACGGCGTTGCAGACGTCGGTCCGCTCGCCGCGGCCGCCGTCCCACGGACCGTAGTCGAACCGCAGGCAGTCGATTTTTCGTTCACTCAGTTCGTCGCTCACCGCGCGGAGCCGCTGGTCGCGACGGGTGCCCCCGTGCTGGGGATGTGGCGGGCAGGCGACGACGCACGCGTTGGCGGTGGCTGCGCTGTCTGCGTTGCCCCGCGAGGGGCCGCGCTCGTCGTCGTCCGCGACAGCGTCGAGCGTCCCGCGGGCGTCGCGACCACCGGGGAGGAATATCGGATCGCTCATTCGGATACCGGCGCTTCCGCACGTGAGGTTTTAACTCCGCCGTGCCCAACGTGAGACGTATGGGAATCCTCTCACGCGCGTCCTACGTCGTCCGTTCGAAGCTGAACGCCCTCCTCAACCGCGCGGAGGATCCGACGGAGACGCTCGATTACTCCTACGAGCAGATGCGCGACGAACTACAGGACGTCAAACAGGGCATCGCCGACCTGACCACGCAAAAGAAGCGCCTCGAAATCCAGAAGCGACGGCTCGAAGAGAACGTCGAAAAGCACAACGAGCAGGCCAGAGAGGCCGTCCGACAGGACCGCGACGACCTCGCGCGGCAAGCGCTGGAAAAGAAGCAGGCGAAGATGAACCAGATCGAGGAGTTGGAGGGCCAGATCGCGGAACTTCAGTCGACGCAGGAGAACCTCGTCGAGAAGAAGAACGAACTCCAGAACCGCATCGAGGAGTTCCGCACGAAAAAGGAGACGATGAAGGCGCGATACGAGGCCGCAGAGGCGTCATCTCGCGTCTCCGAGGCGATGACGGGCGTCGGCGACGAGATGTCCGACGTCTCTCGGGCAATCGAGCGGGCCGAGGAGCGGACCGACGAGATGGAGGCCCGCTCGGAGGCGATGGACGAACTCGTCGACACCGGCGCGTTCGAGGACGCGATGTCCGACAAAGACAGCATCGACCGCGAACTCGAAAGCGGCCGGTCCGACGCCGAGGTCGACTCCGAACTGGAGACGCTGAAAGCGGAGATGGGCGACGGCGTCGCGGCAGAGACGGACGAGGGCGAGACGACGGATGCGGACACCGAGGCAGACGCTGAGACCGCCACCGCCGAGGTCGACGTCGACGACGCCGAGGTCGAAGCCGAGCTAGAGGAGCTGAAAGACGACGAGAACTGAGCACGGCGGTAGCGCGAATCGGGAGACGACAGCGGAGCGGGAGAACGCGAATCGATGCGAGAGAAAGCGTATCGATGCGAGAGAACGCGAATCGATTCGATCGACCACGCGGCGCGATTCCGGCCCGTCTGGACACCGCGGCGGGCGACGACGGAGACCGACGAGAGAGCCACTCGGAGATTCAAATGGGAGACGAGCGTTCCACAGACTCGACCGACACGAACGAACCGAGCGATACGATGCGACGCCGGGGTGAGGAGAGCCGTGTGAAGCTCTGGCTGCTGCTCGAAGCGAACCGGTGGATCGTCGCCGGACTGGTCGTCGCGGTGTTTTTTCTCGGAATTATCGCCGTCGCGACCGTCGTCCCGAACCGGGTGCTCATCGCCGTCGACGACCCCGTCGAAACGCTCTTTCAGGCCCTCGTGACCGCGACGATCACGGGCGTCACGCTCGTCGTCTCGATCAACTCGCTTGTCCTCTCCCAAGAGCTCGGCGCGCTTGGCGATCAGCGCGAGCGGATGGAAGGCGCGATGTCGTTCCGACGGGACGTCGAGGACGTGATCGGTCCCGATATCGCGCCAGCGACGCCGGCAAATTTCCTCCGCGAGTTGATCGCCGCCGTCGAAACGCGCGCCCGAGCGCTTTCTGCAGTTGGCGACACGGCCGCGGAGGATGTACCGTCCGAAGCGGCTCCGACCGGCGACGACGCCGACGCGGTCGAGCAAGTGCGCGAATACGCCGAGGACCTCCAACGGCACGCGTCGTCGGTCGAATCGGAACTCGAAGGACGGGAGTTCGGGACGTTCGGCGTGCTCTCTGCGGCGTTGAACTTCAATTACTCGTGGAAGATATACGAGGCCCGGCGGTTGCGGACGCTGTTCGACGAAGGATCGTCGACCGACGGTGAGTCATCGATTTCCGAGGAGCCGTCGACCGACGGGCCCGAATCGTCGATCACGGAGGTCGAGTCGTCTATCGCTGCCGCCCTCGACGACGTCATCTTGGTGTTGACGCTGTTCGGCCCGACCAGAGAGCACATCAAGACGCTGTACTTCCAGTGGGAACTCGTGAACCTCTCGCGGGCGATGCTGTACAGCGCCGTTCCAGCGCTCGTCGTCGCGACCAACGTCCTCCTGTTCCACGGCGTGCTGCAGGCGGTGTCGGGATGGACGCTCGGTATCGCCCACTACGTCTGGATCGTCGCGGCCACGGCGTCGCTCGCGCTCGCACCCTTCGCGATCCTCCTCTCGTTCGTCCTCCGAATCGGGACGATCGCGAAGCGCACGCTTTCGATCGGCCCGCTCATTTTGCGGACGACTGACGCGAGCGACGCGGACGAACGGTGAGCCTCGTCGTGGCCGCTCTATGGACACCGAGCCGACAGTATCAGTACCCGTCGGACGCGATAGGGAGGCATGATGGAGACGATCGAATCCGTCCGTACGGCGCTCGACCCGGACCGACGCGCCGCGTTCGAGCGACGTGTCGACCGGGAGGCCGACTCGTTACGGGCGGCGATCCGCACGGGCGAGTTCGACGCGGAGGCGTTCGCGGTCGGGCTCGAACTCGAAGGCTACGTCGTCGACGACGAGGGGCGGCTCGCCGCCGCGCCGGAGGACGTCTTCGAGACGGACGGTTGTAGCCGCGAACTCGGCGTGCACAACGTCGAACTGCACACGAGCCCGGACGTCGTCTCCGACGCCGGAGTCCGACGGCAGTCGGAGGAACTGCGGTCGATTCACGAATCGGTCGACGAGACCCTCCGGCAGTCCGATCGCAGATTCGTTTTCGACGCGATGTGGACGGTGCCGCCGGAGTCGGGAACGCGGCACTACCTCGGGAGCGGGCGGAACGTCGACGGCGTCTTTCTCGCCGACGGGATGCGACCGGTCCCCCGCTACGTCGCCCTCGATCAGGAGATCCGCGAGCGCAACGGCGGCCGGATCGAACTCGATCTGCCGGGGCTCGCGTCGGCGGAGTCGATGCTCGTCGAGTCGCTCGCGACGTCGGTGCAGCCGCACCTGCAGGTTCCCGATCCGACCGACGTCCCGCGGTATCTGAACGTCGCCACGCGGACGATGGGGCCGGTCCTCTCGCTGTCGGCGAACTCGCCGTTCCTCCCCGCGGACCTGTACGAGGAAGCGCTCGCCGACGGCAGCGAGGAGTTCGAGAACCTCCTCGC
Organism: Halobellus sp. LT62; assembly: GCF_037031285.1. Lineage (NCBI taxonomy): Archaea > Methanobacteriati > Methanobacteriota > Halobacteria > Halobacteriales > Haloferacaceae > Halobellus > Halobellus salinisoli. The sequence goes on along the minus strand of NZ_JAYEZO010000002.1, from coordinate 895,341 downwards.
CGAGACGCCGCACGAGCTTCGGATCCCGATCTTCGAGCGCTCGGTCGACGAGGGGTCGAACAAGTGTCGCGTCCCGCGCGACGTGAAGACCGTCGACGAACTGATCGGGCGGATCGCGGCCGATCCGACGCTCGTCGCGCCGCCCGAGCTCGACGACGGTGATGATGGTGGAGCGGACGGCGGCGATGATGGTGGAGTGGACGACGATGGCGAGGACACCGAAAGCTACCGTGCGTTCGCCGCGAAGCGCGGCACGTACTGGCGCTGGGTCCGGCCGGTGTTCGGCGGCGAGATCCCGCGGACGGACGACGGCGGCCCCGACCCCCACGGAGCGACGGACTCGGTCCGGATCGAGTACCGGCCGCTCCCGACGCAGCCGACGATCAGGGACACGATCGGGGTGCAGGCGCTCGTCACGGGCGTCCTGCGCGGCGTCGACGCGACCGAACACCCGCTGGCGACGCTGCCGTGGGCGGACGCGAAGGCGTCGTTCTACGCGGCGGTCGACGACGGCCCCGACGCCGACCTGCGGTGGGTGACACGAGACGGCGAGCACACGACCGCGACGGGGCGAATCTACGACGAGCTGTTCGCGCTCGCGCGCCGCGGGCTCGACGAACTCGGCGTCGGGAGCGAGACGATCGAGTGGGCGCTCGATCCGATCGAGACGCGCCGCGAGGCGACGCACACCGCGCCCAGTGCGTGGAAGCGCGCCAGCGTTCGCGAGCGCGTCGCCGACGGCGCATCGCCCCCGGACGCGATCGCCGAGATGCAGGGGACGTACGTCGAGCGGGTCGCGAGCGGCACGCCGTACGCGCGGTGGTGAGCGGTCGCGACGGACCGCGGCTCACCCACGCCTCGGTCGCGTCGTAGACGACGGCTCGTTCGCGGCTCGTTCACGCCTCGACCACGCTGTCGAGACGGTCGAGATAGTCCTCGCGGGGGAGCTGATACGCCGCTCGGTAGTCGACGTCGCCGGCGGCGAATCGACGCGCGAGTTCGTTCGCGCCCGCGACGGCCGCCTCGCGGCTCTCGTAGTCCTCGACGACGGCCTCGACGTCGGGTTCGAGCGTGAGGACGACGTGCCACGTGTCGGTCGGGATCTGGGAGGCACCCGGCCGCTTCGCCCGCGAGCGATTCGAGACGAGAATCGTGGGGATGCACTCGGCGGGGAGGTCGTTGCCCTCGTTGAACACGTCGGGCCGGAACACGAGAATCCGGCGGCCGCGCGGCTCGTCGTTCCAGAGCGACCAACCGGCGGGCGGCTCGTCGTCGGTTTTCGCCGGGTCGGCGTCGCCCTTCGTGGAGTCGTCGGCCTTCTCTCGGTCGTCGTCCGTCATTGTCGGGTCGGTGTGGGTCTCCGCCGGCCCGACGGCGTCCGCGCTGATGCAACGGTGTGGTCCAGTCGACGTCGCGAAGCCACGTCCATATCTACGGGTTGACGTCCAGTCACAAATACTGTCTCGTTGGTGTCGCCGGTCTCGGCAGCAGTCGCCGAGCGAAGTGGGGGTAGTGCTGAATCGCAGGAAGTCTTATGTGTGTTCACCACTCACACACGTTCAGTCTCGGTCGATCGGATCGAGCGACCGCCTGCACACGTACCGCCTGCCTACCCAAGACGTTCTGTCGCCCTGTCGCCGTCTAGTCGCCGTCGCCCCCGCGAAGTCTCGTTGCGCGTGTGTGCTTTGGTATGGTGAGACTTACCAAGGTGTCGCGGGCGGACGAAACGTCCGCCGCGGCTCCCGCGCCCACGGTGCGGCGGCCGCATCGCTCCCCGGGACGGATACAACAATGAACGGTGACAGAGAAACCCTCGAAACCCTGAGTCGAGCGTACAAGGACTCGGTGCCCGAAGACCTCCGCGAAGCCAAGCGCTTCGGTTGGTACCTCGACGCGGTGTACGAAGATCCGCGGATCGCCCGAAACGCCCACCAGCGGGTGGCCGATATGTTCGATCACTACGGCACCGACTACGACGAACAGGCCGGCGTGGTCGAGTACCGGATGGCCTCCGAAGACCCCCTTCACGACGGCGAGAACACCTTTTATGGCAGGGAGGTTCACGAGTCGATTCACGAGTTCGTAAACAAAGTGAAGTCGGGGGCTCGCGGGCTCGGACCACAGAAACGGATCAAGCTCCTCCTCGGGCCGGTCGGCTCGGGGAAGTCGCACTTCGACTGGATGGTCAGACGCTACTTCGAGGATTACACGACGACGGACGCCGGGCGGATGTACACCTTCCGCTGGACGAACCTCTGCGACGTCATCCGCGATCAGGACCCCGGGGACGACGTCGTCACGTCGCCGATGAATCAGGACCCGCTCGTCCTCTTGCCGCAGCCCCAGCGCGACGAGGTGATCGAGCGCCTGAACGAGACGCTGGATGCGCCCTACACGATCCGGAACGATCAGACGCTCGATCCCGCCTCGGAGTTCTACCTCGACGCGCTGTTGGCGAAGTACGACGACGAGCTACAGGAGGTACTGGAGAACCACATCGAGATCGTCCGCCTCGTCGCGAGCGAGAACAAGCGCCAGTGTGTCGAGACGTTCGAGCCGAAGGACAAGAAGAACCAAGACGAGACCGAACTCACCGGCGACGTCAACTACTCGAAGCTAGCGGTCTACGGCGAGTCGGATCCCCGCGCGTTCGACTACTCCGGTGCGTTCTGCAACGCGAACCGAGGGCTCTTTTCGGGCGAGGAACTGCTGAAGCTCCAGCGGGAGTTCCTCTATGACTTCCTGCACGCCTCCCAAGAGCAGACGATCAAGCCGAAGAACAACCCCCGAATCGACATCGATCAAGTGATCGTCGGGCGGACGAATATGCCCGAATATCGGGAAAAGAAGGGCGACGAGAAGATGGAGGCGTTCAACGATCGCACGAAGCGGATCGACTTCCCGTACGTCCTCGAATACGACGAGGAGGCCGAGATCTACCGGAAAATGCTCCGGAACGCCGACGTGCCGGATATGCACATCGAGCCGCACACGCTGGAGATGGCCGGGCTGTTCGGCGTCCTCACGCGGATCACCGAGCCCGACGAGTCGGTCTCGCTGGTCCAGAAGGCGAAGGCCTATAACGGCGAAATCGACGACGGCGACGACATCGACGTCAGAAAGCTCCGCGAGAACGGCGAGGCCGCGGCCGACATCGGCGAGGGGATGGACGGCGTCTCCGCGCGGTTCATCGGCGACGAGATCGCCGAGGCGATCATGGACTCGACGCACCGCGGACGCTCGTATCTCTCGTCGCTGTCGGTGTTCTCGCACTTCGAGGCCAACTTGGAGAACCACGGGTCGATCCCGGAGGACAACCTCGACCGCTACCACCGATACCTCGAACTGGTGCGAGAAGAGTACAAGAACCGAGCCATCGAGGACGTCCGCCACGCGCTCGCCTACGACGTCGACGAGATCCGTCGGCAGGGCGAGAAGTACATGGACCACGTGATGGCGTACATCGACGACGCCACCGTCGAGGACGAACTCACCGGCCGCGAGCAGGAGCCCGACGAGACCTTCCTTCGCTCGGTCGAGGAGAAACTGGAGATCCCCGATGACCGAAAGGACGACTTCCGCCAAGAGGTCTCGAACTGGGTCTCCCGCCGCGCCCGCGACGGCACCTCCTTCGACCCGCAGGACAACGACCGGCTCCGCCGCGCCTTAGAGCGGAAGCTCTGGGAGGACAAAAAGCACAACATCAACTTCTCGGCGCTGGTGAGTGCGAACGAGCTCGACGACGACGAGCGGAGCGCGTGGATCGACGCGCTGATCGAGCAGGGGTACTCGTCGTCGGGCGCTCGCGAGGTGCTCGAATTCGCCGGCGCTGAGGTCGCAAAGAGCGAACTCGAGGAGTGAGTATGACCGCAGCACACACCCCCGAGAACGGCGGCGGTTCGTCGAGAGACTACGTCGACGTCGCCGACGACCACCTCCGCGGCACCTACGAGGAGCCGATGAGTCTCCGCGAGTACGTCGACGCCGCGTTCGAGCGGCCGTCGATCGCCGCGCACGCCGCGAAGTACCTCCTCGACGCGATCGAGTCGACGGGGACGCGCACGGTGCTCGAAGAGGGCGAGACGCGCGAGCGCTACCGCTTCTTCGACGACCCGGCGAACGACGGCGAGCACGCCGTGCTCGGGAATACGGACGTTCTGAACGGCTTCGTCGACGACCTCAGAACGATCGCAACCGAACGCGGGAAATCCGAGAAGATCATCTGGTTCAACGGCCCCACGGCGACCGGAAAATCCGAACTGAAGCGCTGTCTCATCAACGGCCTGCGGGCGTACTCGAAGACCGACGCCGGTCGCCGCTACACGATCGAGTGGAACGTCGCGTCAGGCGGCGACACCCGCGGGCTCTCCTACGGCGGCGAGACGACCGGGACCGAGCGGGAGGCCGACTGGTACGAGAGCCCCGTGCAGGCGCACCCCCTGTCGGTCTTCCCCCGCGACGTCCGCGAGGAGCTGCTAACCGCGTTGAACGACGCCGACGGCGGACACGTTCCGATTGCCGTCGATCAGGAGCTCGATCCGTTCTCCCGAGAGGCGTACGACCTCCTCGAAGAGCGGTACCGTCGGAACGGCGCTCGCGAGTTGTTCTCGGCGGTGACCGACCCCGCACACCTGCGCGTGAAGAACTACGTCGTCGACGTGGGGCGGGGAATCGGCGTCCTCCACTCGGAAGACGACGGGACGCCCAAAGAGCGGCTCGTGGGGTCGTGGATGCCCGGGATGCTCCGCGAACTCGACTCCCGCGGCCGGAAGAACCCACAGGCGTTCAGCTACGACGGCGTGCTCTCGCAGGGCAACGGCCTGCTCACGATCGTCGAGGACGCTTCCCAGCACGCCGACCTGCTCCAGAAGCTCCTCAACGTGCCCGACGAGGGTCGCGTGAAGCTCGATAAGGGGATCGGGATGGACGTCGACTCTCAGCTACTCATCATCTCGAACCCCGACCTCGACGCCGAGCTCGACAAGTACGCCGACCGCAACGACCACGACCCGCTGAAGGCGCTCAAGCGTCGGCTGGACAAGCACGCGTTCCGATACCTCACGACCGTCTCGCTCGAAGCCGAGTTGATCCGCCGCGAACTCACCGACGAGACGTCGGTCTGGGAGGTCGACAGCGAGGAGGAGCTCCGCGAGCGCGTCCGCGCGCCGCTCGTCGTCGACGTCCGTAACGGCCCCGGCGAGGTCCAGCGCCGGGAACTCGCCCCGCACGCCATCGCCGGCGCGGCGATGTACAGCGTCCTCACGCGCCTCGACGGCGAAGACGTCCCGTCCGAGTACGACCTGCTCGATAAGGCGCGGCTCTTCGACGTCGGCTACCTCGACGAGGACGGCGACCGGACGGAGATCGACGAGTTCGCGTTCGACAGGGAGGGCGAGGGCTCGCACGGAATCCCGGTGACGTTCACCCGCGACGTCGTCGCGGACCTGTTGCAGGGAGAGACCGACCGCTGGCACCCCGACCTCGACGTCGAGCGCGTCGTGCTCCCCGACGACGTTCTCGACGCGATGGTCGAGGGGCTGCACGACGCTCCCGTGTTCTCCCGCGCGGAGCGAGCCGAGTACGAGGGCCGGACGGCGATGGCGCGCGAGTACGTCCGCGACAGACAGGAGTCCGACGTGCTCGCGGCGATGCTCGCCGATCACTCCGTCGAGCGCGAGACGGTCGCCGAGTACGTCGAGCACGTCTACGCGTGGGACGGCGACGAACAGGTCGAGACCGATCGGGGCCCCGTCGATCCCGACCCGCTGCGGATGAAGCTCTTCGAGATCGAACAGCTCGGTCGGTTCGGAGAGGACGACTACGTCGGGAGCGCGCCGACGGAGACGGTAAAGCGCTTCCGCCGCGAGCGGATCATCACCGCGCTGAACCGCTACGCGTGGCAGAACCGCGACGAGGGATTCGCCGTCGGCGACGTCGATCTCTCGGGGATCCCGATCATCCAGTCGGTGCTCTCCGCGCACGACTGGGCCGACGTCCGTCGGCGGTACGAGGACTTCGATCCCGCACAGTGGACCGATCCGCCGGCGAACACCGAGACGGCGCGGCTGAAGGCGCGGACGATCGACGAACTCGTCGATCGCGGCTACACCGAGGCATCGGCGGAGCTGACGAGCCGCGCCGTGATGCGGGAGATTCGCGATCGATGGGATGACACCGGGGGTGCGTGACCGATGGGACTGAGAGAGGACCTCGAACGGTTCCGGGAGGTCGGCGAGAAGCGCCGCGAGGACCTCAAGTCGTTCATCCGCTACGGCGACCTCAGCGGCTCGGACTCCGATCGGATCGAGATCCCAATCAAGGTCGTCGACCTGCCGGAGTTCCAGTACGACCGGTTGGACCGCGGCGGCGTCGGCCAAGGGCAGGGCGGGACCCCGGAGATCGGCCAACCGGTGGGCCAGCCGCAGCCACAGTCCGGAGACGGCGACGACGACGGCGAGCCCGGCGAGGAGGGCGGCGAGCACGAGTACTACGAGATGGACCCCGAGGAGTTCGCAGAAGAGCTCGACGAGGAACTCGGCCTAGACCTCGAACCGAAGGGCAAGAAGGTGATCGAGGAGGTCGAAGGCGACTTCACCGACGTCACCCGCACCGGCCCGAACAGCACGCTCGACTTCGAGCGGCTGTTCAAGCAGGGCCTCAAGCGCAAGCTCGCCACCGACTTCGACGAGGCGTTCGTCCGCGAGGCGATGAAAGTCGCCGGCGAGACGCCCCGGTCGGTCTACCGCTGGTGTCGGGAGGAGAACATCCTCGTGTCGCTTTCGTGGATCGAGGCCGAGTGGGAGGAGATCCCCGAGTCCGAACGCGGCAGATGGACCTCCTTCGAGGAGATGACCGACGCCGTCGAGCGGACAACGACCGTCCAGCGCATCCGCCGCGACGGGCTCCGAGAGGTGCCGTTCCGCCGCGACGACGAGCGGTACCGCCACCCCGAGATCGAGGAGAAGAAGGAGAAGAACGTCGTCGTCGTCAACATCCGCGACGTGTCGGGGTCGATGCGGAAGACGAAACGCGAGCTCGTCGAGCGGACGTTCACCCCCTTGGACTGGTACCTGCAGGGGAAGTACGACAACGCCGAGTTCGTCTACGTCGCCCACGACGCCGACGCGTGGGAAGTCGAGCGCGAGGAGTTCTTCGGGATCCGCTCGGGGGGCGGGACACGCATCTCCAGCGCCTACGAACTCGTCAAGGAGATTCTGGCCGAAGAGTACCCCTTCGCGGAGTGGAACCGCTACGTGTTCGCCGCGGGGGACTCGGAGAACTCCTCGAACGACACCACAGAGCGGGTGATCCCGCTGATGAGAGAGATCCCCGCGAACCGCCACGCCTACGTGGAGACGCAACCGGGCGGCACCGCGATCAACGCGACGCACGCCGAGGAAGTCGCCCGGGCCTTCGAGGACGACGGCGACGTCGTCGTCGCGTCCGTCAAAGCGCCGGAAGACGTCACCGACGCCATCTACGAAATTCTCCAGCCCGCGTCCTCGAAGGCGACCGCGAAACCGACGACGGAGGGATGAACTATGGCAACTAACCCACGACGCTTCAGGGACGTCGCGCGCGCCGCGGCCGACCGACTCGACGAACCGGTCCGCGAGGCCAGAGCGCTCGCGACGAAGCTCGGGCTCGATCCGTACCCCGTGAACTACTGGATCGTCGACCACGACGAGATGAACCAGCTCATCGCCTACGGCGGCTTCCAGCGCCGCTACCCCCACTGGCGCTGGGGGATGACCTACGACCGCCAGCGCAAGCAGGACCAGTTCGGGATGGGCAAGGCCTTCGAGATCGTCAACAACGACGATCCCAGCCACGCCTTCCTGCAGGAATCGAACTCGCTGGCCGACCAGAAGGCGGTCATCACGCACGTCGAAGCCCACGCGGACTTCTTCCGCAACAACGAGTGGTTCGGCCGCTTCAGCGGCGATGCCGAACTCGACGCGGCGGCGATGCTCGAACGCCACGCCGAGACCATCCAGCGCTACGTCGACGACCCAGACATCGACCGCGAGGACGTCGAGCGCTTCGTCGACGCCGTCACCTGCCTCGAAGACACGATCGACCAACACCGACCGCTGGCCGCCGACCGCGACACCGAGCGAACGCGGCCAGAGGACCTCCGCGACCGGCTCGACGAGCTTCGACTCTCCGAATCGGTCCGCGAGGCGGTCTTCGACGACGAGTGGCTCGACGATCTCGCGGACGCGGAGGCGGCCGCGGCCGCGCTCGACCGCCCGCAGACGGACGTGCTCGGCTTCCTCCGGGAACACGGGACGGTCTACGACGAGGAGTCGGGAGAGGCCGTCGAGATGGAGCCGTGGCAGAAGGACGTCCTCGACCTCCTCCGACGGGAGGCGTACTACTTCGCCCCGCAGAAGATGACGAAGGTGATGAACGAGGGGTGGGCGGCCTACTGGGAGTCTCAGATGATGGGCGAAGAGCGCTTCGCGGGGGTCGAGGAGTTCGTCACCTACGCCGACCACCAATCTCGCGTGTTGGGCTCGCCGGGTCTCAACCCCTACAAACTGGGCAAGGAGCTCTGGGAGTACGTCGAGAACACTGCCAACAGGCGGGAAGTCGCCGAGAAACTGCTCCGCGTCGAAGGGATCACGTGGCGGAACTTCCACGAGGTCGTCGACTTCGAGGCGGTGCAGCGGGCGCTCGAACCCGACGAAGCGATCGCGACGGTCAACGGCGACACCCTCGACGAACTCGCAGCGCTCCCCGAGGACGACCCGCGGGTCGACTGGGAAACGCTGGATCGCGCGCTGTCGGATCCCGACGCCGTCGACGTCGAGCGGTACCCGTGGAAAGTGCTCACCTACGAGGGCCTCGCCGAGCGGCACTTCTCGCTCGTGAAACCGCAGAACCGGGGCTTCCTCGGACGGATCAGGCGCTCGGAACTCGAAGAGCTCGCGAGATACGTCTTCGACGACGCGACCTACGGCAGCGTCGAGGAGGCGATCGACGACGTCGACAAGACCGTCGGGTGGGACCGTATGCGGGCGATCCGCGAGAGCCACAACGACGTGACGTTCATCGACGCGTTCCTCTCTCCGGAGTTCGTCGAGGCGAACGACTACTTCACCTACGAGTACACCCGCGCGACAGGCGACTTCCGCGTCGCCTCGACGGATCCCGCGGACGTCAAAAAGAAGCTGCTCTTACAGTTCACGAACTTCGGCAAGCCGACAGTCGCCGTCTTCGACGACAACTTCGAGAACCGCGGCGAGTTGCTGTTGGGCCACCGCTACAACGGCATTATGCTCGATCTCGAAGAGGCCCGCGACGTCCTCGAACGCGTCCACGAACTGTGGGGACGACCGGTGAACCTGATGACGATCCGAAAGCAGTACGACGAGCACGACGTCGAGGTCGCGAGACGGCGCAACACCGAACCCAAACCGACCGAGGTCGGCGTCCGGATCCGCTTCGACGGGGAGGAGTTCGAGACGTTCGAGCTCGACGACGACCTGCGAGCGCGGATCGAGGCCTCCGACATCGATTACGACACGAAGCCCGAGGAGTGGCTGTCGTAGTCGATCACCGGTCACTCGACCCACCCCCTTCGAGACCGAGACCCCCTATCCGCCCGTGACCGGCGGGAACATCGCGAGTTCGTCGCCGTCTTCGAGCGGCGAATCGAGCGAGGCCGGGGTCCCGTTCTGCATCAGGTTCACGTCGTCGGCGAGCGCGTCACCGTCTCTCACCCGATCGCCGAGCCCGCTGTACTCCGCGATTAGCGCGTCCAGCGCGTCTCCGACGGTGCCGTCGGCGTCGACGGAGACCGTGTGTTCTCGTCCGCCCGTGATCTCTGCGAGGTCGGCAAAGAGCCGCCACGTGACCGTGTGCATACCTCCCCTCGCGCCCCGGGCGAGTTGAGCGTTACGCCGTCGGGTCGTCGGCCGGGGCGGATTCCATCATCCCGGACTCGTCACCGACCGGGCTCGCGGTCGCGCGTCGAGTGACCTCGCGGAGTCGTTCGGGGCGGGCGACGACGTAGAGTGCATCGCCGGCGGCCAGTTCCCGGCTTCGGGGCGGGATCGCCTCGATGGCTCCGGCGGCACCGTGGACGGCGACGACCGTCGCGTCGACGGAGCCGAGCGTCGCCCCGTCGAGGTCGCTTCCGGCGTCGACGGTGACGACGTCCATCGTCTCGTCGGCCGCGCGCAGCAGCGCGGTGAACTCCCGCTCGGCTCCGGGGTCCGTCGGCAGCGTGACGAGTCGATAGGGCTCGTCGGGATCGACGGCGGCGGCGTCCGCCTCGTCGAGAATCACGGTGGCCACGTCGTCGGTCGCCGCGCGGAGTTCGCCGCCCGCGACGCGGGTCGCCGTCTCGGTCCCGTCGGCGTTCTCGGTCCGCCGCCACAGTTGGACCGCGTCGCCGGCGGACGCGCCCGCGCCGGGATCGGCGTGGACCGCGACGGCGGCGAACCCGGGCGCGAGGGTCGTCCCGAGTCCCGCTGCGCGCCGTCCGAGCCCGAGGGTCCTCACGGTGCCGTCGTCGTCGAGTTCGAGGTAGACGTAGCCGACGCCGTAGTCCTCTTTGATCCGCGTGACGACGCGGTCTCTGAGGTCCTCGCCGCGGAGCCTCCGGGGCACGAGCAACGTCTTGCCCGCGATGTCGGCTTTCGTCGCCGACGGGACCGGCTCGAATCCTTCGATGTCGTCGATGTCGTTGGCTTCTGCGGGGAGTTCGACGGGGCGAACGCGACCGACGTTGCTGACGAGTCGACTGACTTCGGTGTCGAGTTCGCGCGCGCCGGCGATGGCGAAGGCGCTCGTCGCGATTCGGTCGCCGACGGCGCGGCCGGCGGGCGAGACGGCGATCGCCGCGCCGAGGGTCGCGGCGTTGATGAGGACGGTCATCGGGTCGAAGATGTCTCCCGAGTTCGAGCCGACCGCCTGCTGGAACAGCCCGACCGCGTTGAGATACAACGCCACCCCGGACGCGCCGACGAGCGTCGCGAGCCACGCGGGGATCTCCTCGCGGGTGTACCACCGATAGACGATCGCTGCGAGCGCTGCGAGGATCGCAGCGGTCGCCGCGAGCCCGACTACCTGCGTCACCGCACCGACGACTGTCGGATCGTCCGCGAACGCGGAGCCGACCTGAAGCGCCGAGGTGGCCGCTGAGACGCCCAACATCGCGTCGCTCACGCCACCACCTCCCCGAAGGCGTCGAGGTCACCTCTGCCGCCCACGACGAGGAGGTCGTCGCCGGCACTGATCGACTGCGCGCCGCGCGGGACGATCGCCCACGACCCGTTGCTCCGGATCGCGAGGACGACCACGCCGTGTTGGTCGCGAACGGCCGCGTCGCCAAGCGTGGCCCCCGCGAGTTCGCTGTCGGTGCCGACGGTGAGCCGGCGGAACCGCTTTCCGGTTCGGCGAAGCAGCCCGACCAGCTCGAACTCGCGCCTGCTGCCGCGGGATTCGACGAGCAGGCGGACGTCGTCCGCGCCGACAAGCGCCTGTGCGGGCTGACGGGAGAGCGCGAGCGTGGCCCGCGTGCGCCCGCCCGCCGCCCGCTGGACCGTCGCGTCCGCACTCGTGTCGTCATCGGAGGTGGTCTCGTCGCCACCGTCGGGTGCGGCCGTCGGCTGATCGTCCTCGCTCGCGGCCGACGACGTGGATTCCTCTTCGACGTCGACGACGCCGAGTAGGCGGGCGTCGAACCGCTCGCCGTCGCCGAAGACGGTCACCTCGTCGCCGCGCGCCGCGCCGGTCGGCACCAGCGCGTCGACGGAGACCGCCCGCTCGCCGGTGCGGAGGTGTTTCGAGAGGCCGCTCGTCGGCGGGGCCGCGGCGACCGTCGCGCGGGCCCGTTCGTCGAGCGTCACCGAGACTTCGAGGAGGTCGTACTCGGTCCTGAGTGCGGTCTCGACTCGCGATTCCAGTTCGACGAGCGGAAGGTCCGCGGGAAACGTCCACGTTTCCTCGCGGATCGACTCCCGAAGCGCCGCGGGGAGCGGCGGGTAGCCCTCGATGTCGCTGATCTCGCCGACGACGGTGATTTCGACCTGTCCGCGGCCGCCGACCAGTTCGATCACGTCCGCCGAGAGCGTCCGCTTCGTGAGCTCCCGGAGGCTGAGTCGCTTCGGGAGCGACTCGCCCATCTTATCGCCCTGTCCGTGGGCGTACAGCGTACCCATCAATACGACGATGAGGGCAATCGTGAGCCGCAATTGGTTGACAGAGCCGGTGAGCGAGGGATCCGCGAGCGCGAGCAGACCGCCGTTGAGCCCGGCGATAGTGACGCCGAGCGCGACGACCCCGAGCCCCGGGATGGTGATCCCGGTGAAGTACTTGAATCCGAAGCCGAGTAGCCACGCGATGAGCGCCGGAACGAGCCCTGTCAACACGCCGAGATAGAGACCGTAGAGGATTTCGACGGGTAACGATGCCATCGACGGCTACTCTCGCGCGGCGGGTAAACACCTGTCGCTGTGTGAGGGCGAAGAACGCGCGCGGTGAGTTCGCGCTGTGGGACGTCGTAGGCTATCTGAGAGCGGCCCGCGTTTTGCGCGTCGACGCAGCCGGTGTCGAGGCCAGTTTCCCACTCCGTATGGACGGGTTCGGCGAGCACTGCGTGTCCGAAGAACGTCCGCGGCGGGCCCTGATACCGCTCGAACCAGAAGGCCCGTCGTAGCCATTCTCCGAGGGGATTGACCGACAGTTCAGCGGCGACTCGATGGCCTGTGTGGCGAGCGGTCGAGTCGGGTCAACGCCGTGGACGACCAACGCGTCGTCCCACGAGAGCGCGAGAGGCACCTCACGGATACGGCTCAGCCAGTGCCCGAGCCCGTTCGAGTTCCGCGTACACCGTTCTCCACTCGATCGGTGGCTCGATACCGTCGACCGCGCGTTCGAAGGCCGCGATCCGTTCACGGTGTGTCTCCCGCCACCCGGTGTCGCCGGCTTTCTCGAGCGTCGATCGAACGGTGACGGCGCGCGATTCCAACTCGTCCAAGCGGTCCTCGAACGCGGCATCCCAGCCGTCGTCGACATCGTCGCGTGCGGCCATCACGCGGAGCTCGTCAAGCTCGGCGCGGAAGTCCGAAACGAACACCGGCACCAGTTCGATCCGGAGGGACGCCGCGACCCACGTTTCTTCGTCGAGGTCTTCGGTGGCCGCTCGCGCCGAGTCGAGCGCGTCGGCGACGACGTCGACGTCCTCCTCGAACGCGCGCCGTCTGCGTTCGTGCGAGCCGAGCCACGCCTCGAAGTCTTCGAGGTCGAACTGGAGTTCGTCGGCGGTTCGTTGGACGTCGTCCGCGCACGAGGCGATCTGCCGGAGGGTACTGACCGCCTCGTACACCGTGTCAGGATCGTCATCGGGATTGGAGACGTGCTGGAGTTCCGCACCGAGCTCGGGCACACGCGTCTCGATGTCGTCGAGGGTGGTCTCGTACCGATCGAATCGGTCGGCGACGACGTCGAGATCACCCACGGCAGCACTGGCGCTCCGAGCGCTTTCGAAGGCACTCCGCGCCAGTTCAGCACGCGTCTCAGCCGTTGCGATGCGCTTCGAGACGTCCGATACCGTCGCGTCGATTTCCTCGCGGGTCACCCGATCGTCCGTGGTGACGTGGGCGAGCACCGAGCGCACCTCGTCGCAGTCGCGCGTCGCGTCCGCGGCGAGGATCCGCTCAACCGCCGTCTCGGTCGAGAGCCCGATCACGCCGTTTGCATCGTCCGTTCGATCCGGGACCATTACGTCGGCGCTAGCGCCCGGCACGTATATTTTCTGCCGTTCAAGTATACTGTGTGCTATATAGTGCTAATAGCTGACTAATTCCACTCTGGTCGGTATTGTTCCCCCAGAACCGTACGTACCGAACCGGAGCACCGTAGATCCCTATTATAAACCGCTTTTGTACACAACGCGGACGGTTCAGTTGATGTCGGGAGACTCAGAGCGTTTCGGTGACCACGTATCACGTCGGGAGTTCCTCGTTGCGAGCGGGGCCGTCGGTGCCGCTGGCCTCGCCGGCTGTTCCTCGCAATCGGGCTCGAACACGGAGAGCGCTGGCGACAGCGGCGGAGGCTCGTCGGGCGACTCCCAAGCACAGTCCAATTCCGGATCCGGTTCCTCGGGTGGCAGTGGCGGTTCGTCGCTTCTCAACGCGGAGGGTTCCTCAACGGTCTACCCGATCTCGAACAAGGGCAGTTCCTACTGGAACTCGAACGCGCCGCCGAGCGACGGCGAGTACTGGGGCTCGAACGACGAGAGTACCGTGCCCGGTTGGGAGGAACTCGGCGAGCCGGATATGATGATCGCGGACTACTTCGCGAGCCTAGCCGGGTTCGAGCCGACCGAACAGCGCTCGGAACCACCGTTCCCGACGACAGTCGGCCTCTCGCACTCGGGGACCGGCTGTGAGGCCGTCGTCGACGGACTCGTCGATATCGGCAACTCCTCGGGGCCGATCACGGCCGAACTCGACTGGAGCGAGGAGCGCCGCGACGAGGAAGTCGTCGACCACGTCGTCGGCCGCGACGGGCAGCCGGTCGTCGTCAGCGGCGACGTCTCGGATGCCGGGGTCACTCAGCTCACCGGCGAGCAGGTCCGGATGATCTTCCAAGGCGAGGTCGACAACTGGAGCGAACTCGACGGCATCGACTACGACCAAGAGCTGTTCGTGATCGGCCGCGCCGAGGGCTCCGGAACCGACACCGCGTTCCGGCTCAATATGCTCGGCGACGCCGACGCGCCGATGGACGTCGACACCCGCCAAGGACAGAACCAACAGGTCGCCCAGCTCGTCTCGCAGAACGACGGTGCCATCGCGTACATGGCGCTCGCGTTCACGAGCGATCAGGTCCAGCCCATCGGGATCGATTTCGAGGGAACGCTCTACGAGCCCGACCGCGACGCGGAGAACACCATCTTCGACAGCGAATATCCCCTCAACCGTGACCTCCACATGTACACGAAAATCACGGAGGACACGCCGAGTGGGACGGATCAGCGTGAGGCCGCGTTTATGAATATGTTCCTGACCGAATTCGGACAGACACTGTTCGTCGAGGACGTCAACTACATCCCCCTCCCGACCGCGGACATCGAAGCCGAGCGCGAGAAACTGAGCGACTGGATCGACTACTGAGACCGGACGGTTCGGTAGTCAGACCGCCGTGCGTGACCCAGCACGCGGTCGGCCATATTTGTTCACCAAATGTCATTCATTCAAGATTTCATACGAAGGGGGCGATCGGAGATTCGAGAGGCCATACGACGCCGCACTCGGCGGGCGCACGACTTCGTCGACGAGACCGAACCCGAGGCGCTCGCGGTCGTGACGATCGTCTCCGTCTCACTGATCGCCGCGCTCGCGGGGTTTCTGCTCGTTTCGGCGCTGACCGCCGTGCCGATCGCGACCTTCCTCGTCGCCGTCACGTACGGATGGATCCGCCACCAAGAGGTAACGGCGCGTATCCTGACACTGACGACGACGGTCTCGACGCTGCTGATCTTGGGACTCATCATCGTGTTCATCTTTATGGAGTCGATCCCGGTCATCCGCTACGAGAGCGCGACCGTGTTCGGCGTGACCGTGCCGGGACTCCGGATGTTCGTCGAGACGCGCTGGGACGCCGTCAGCGACCCCGTCCGGTTCTCGATGGTACCGATGATTCACGGGACGGTGATGGTGACCCTTATCGCGACTGCGGTGGCCGCACCGCTCGGAGTCTCCGCGGCGCTGTTTCTCTCCGAAATCGCTCCGGCACCTGTCCGAGAGATTGTCAAACCCGGCGTCGAGATCCTCGCGGGCATCCCCTCGATCGTGTACGGGTTCATCGGGTTCACTATTCTGAGCCCGTGGGCCTCCGCCCAGTTCCGACTCACCGGTCAGGGGACCTACCTCTTCGTCGGCGTGGTCGTCGGCTTGATGGCGCTACCGACGGTCGTCTCCGTCGCGGAGGACGCGCTTTCGAGCGTGCCCGAGTCGATTAAGAGCGGTTCGCTCGCGGTCGGGACGACCGACTGGCAGACGATGACGTCGATCACGCTGCCGGCGGCCTTTTCTGGCGTCTCCGCCGCGGTGCTGCTCGGCGTGGGTCGTGCCATCGGCGAGACGATGGCTGCGACGGTGATGTTGAAGGGAGTCCCGCGGCTCACCGAGCCGCTGTACAACGTCTTTTACGGCCAAGAAACCCTCACGTCGATCATCGCCCGCAACTACGGCGACGCCGACGGGCTGCAGATGGACGCGCTGTTCGTCGCCGGCGTCATCCTCTTCGTTACTGTCCTGTTCATCTCCATCGGATCGCAGTACGTCGAGTGGCGGATGAAGCGGCAGTTCGGAGGTGACATCTGATGGCCGGCGCGACGCGATCAGCGCTCGTCAACCGAAAGACGTCCGGCGCAGAGTTCGCGGCCGCGGCGGCGATAGGGCTCTCGACGATCCTGTTCGTCCTGTCTATCGCCTCGCTCGCCGAACAGTTGTCGATCACCGGGTCGGTCGTCGGGGTGCCGACGGTGACGCTGCTCGGCGGAGCCCTCGTCCTCCTCGGCGGCGCTGTGGCCGCCTTCGGCGTGGGCTCGCGCTTGGGGTACGTCGGCACCAACCCGGACAGAAGTGCCGGCCTCG
Source organism: Halobellus sp. LT62 (assembly GCF_037031285.1). NCBI lineage: Archaea > Methanobacteriati > Methanobacteriota > Halobacteria > Halobacteriales > Haloferacaceae > Halobellus > Halobellus salinisoli. The sequence goes on along the minus strand of NZ_JAYEZO010000002.1, from coordinate 878,725 downwards.
TTGCCGCCGTCGCCGCCGGAACCCCGTGGGCTGTCATCGGCGGCGGAGTCGCTTCGGGGCTGCTCGGGGTGGGGACCGTCCTCGCGCTCGTCGCCGGTCTTCTGACGGGTGGCGTCGTGTCCGCAGCGACGGCGTTCTCGCGGGAGGACATCGGATCGACCGTCCCGATCGGCGCGCTCTCGATCGTCACGGGCCTCCTATTTCTGACGAGTGCCCTCGGCCCCGAGTGGGTGTGGAACCTCGGCTGGGAACAGACCGCGTCGCTGACCGCCGAGTTCGTCATTCCGCTCGCGACGCTTCTCAACGCGATGTACGCGGGCTGGGCGGCGTCGAAAGCGTATGGTGGATTCGGTGCCCGCGGCCGACACGTGGGGGCGTACGTGCTCGTCTACCTGAACGCGCTCTCCATCGTGGCCTTCCTGTTCGTCCTCGTGGCGTTTACCGTCGTGCGGGGCATCCCGGGACTTCTCAACGGTGCGGAGTTCGGGTTAGGCGTCGGTCCCGCGACGACGATCGAACTGGGCGGATTCGGCTTCACGTTCGTCTGGCCGTTCTCCGTGCCGTTCGTGATGAACGGCGTCGCGCTACTGAACGACTTCCAAGGCGTCCTGCCCGCGATCGTCGGGACGATCTGGCTGGTCGTCGGCGCGGTCCTGTTCGCGGTGCCGCTCGGCATCGGCGCGGCGATCTTCCTGACGGAGTACGCCGAACAGGGGCCGTTCACCCAGATCGTCGAAATTGCGACGAACGGGCTCTGGAGCACCCCCAGTATCGTCTTCGGGCTCTTCGGCTTCGCGTTCCTCATTCCCCGGTTCGGCAACAGCAAGTCGCTGCTCGCGGGGATGCTGACGCTCGGGTTTATGCTGCTCCCGTTGGTCCTCATCACGAGCCGCGAGGCGATGATCTCCGTCCCCGACGAATACCGCGACGCCAGCGCGGCTCTGGGCGTCTCGAAGTGGCAGACGATTCGGAGCGTCGTGCTGCCCGCCGCGCTCCCCGGTGTCGTGACGGGGGTGATCCTCGGCGTCGGTCGGATCGCGGGCGAGACAGCGCCCATCCTGTTGACGATGGCAGGCGGGACGTTCGTTCCCGGGAGTCAGACGGCCGACGTGATCGGCAGCTTCGAGTTCATCGCGTCGCCGCCGTTCGTGACGAACCCGGAACTGCTCCAAGCGACATCAGCGCTCCCGTACCAACTGTTCGCGCTCATCACCGCGGGGGTGGGCCTCGGCGACAACGTCGCCAACCCCGAGGAGTTCCGGTGGGCGACGGCGCTGGTCCTCCTCGCCGTGGTGCTGTCGTTCTACGCGGTCGGAATCGCGACGCGATACTACTTCCGGAGGAAACTGAGCTATGAGTGAAATCGAACCTACACAGACCCAACAAGGTCAGTCGACGGCGAGCCGAACGTTACAGACGACGAGCGGCGAATCGGACGAGCAACTGCGCGAGGCGTGGACCGATTACACGTTCGAGGACGACGCGAAACTCGCCGTGGAGGGACTCGATGTCCACTACGGCGACGACCACGCGCTCAAGGACGTCTCGATGGAGATCCCCGAGAAGAGCGTCACGGCGCTCATCGGGCCGTCGGGGTGCGGGAAGTCGACGTTCCTCCGCTGTCTCAATCGGATGAACGACCGGATCTCGTCCGCGCGGGTCGACGGCTCGGTCCGACTCGACGGCTCCGAGATCTATCAGGACGGCGTCGACCTCGTGGAACTGCGAAAGCGCGTCGGGATGGTGTTCCAGTCGCCGAACCCGTTCCCGAAGTCGGTCCGAGACAACATCTCATACGGGCCGCGAAAACACGGTGAAATCGACACCGGGCTGATCGCGCAACTGTTCGGCCGCAGCGACGAGGAGCAAGAGGATCGGCTGGTCGAACAATCTCTCAGACAGGCCGCGCTCTGGGACGAGGTCAACGATCGGCTCGACGACAACGCGCTCGGGCTCTCGGGCGGTCAGCAACAGCGACTCTGTATCGCTCGCGCGCTCGCGACCGACCCCGAGGTGCTTCTGATGGACGAGCCCGCGTCGGCGCTAGATCCGATCGCGACCTCGAAGATCGAAGCGCTCATCCACGAACTCGCACGCGACTACACGGTCGTCATCGTGACCCACAATATGCAGCAGGCCGAGCGGATCTCCGATCAGACCGCGGTGTTTCTCACCGGGGGCAAGCTCGTCGAGTACGGCGATACCGGGCAGATCTTCGACGACCCCCGGAGTCAGCGCGTCCACGATTACATCAGCGGAAAGTTCGGCTGAGACCGACAGGCGGCGGAAATCCGGCGCATCGCGCGGAGCAGTCACTGACGTCGAAAGCGGACGAAACTGATGGAGACACGGAAGATACAGCGGGTCAGCCACGGCACGTACACGGTGTCGCTTCCGCGTGAATGGGCGACCGAGCAGGATCTCACCGCGGGCGATGTCGTCAATATTCACCCCAGTCTCGACGGCGCGCTCGTCGTCCAACCGGCCGAGGACGAACTCGCCCGGATCGAGATGCGAGTCAGTGAGGAAACGCCAAGGCAGCTCACGCGACTCCTCAGGGCGGCGTACGCGGTCGGGGTACTCGAGGTCGACCTGCGAACCGAAGAACTGGCAACCGAACAGCAGGCCGCAATTCGGTCGACGGTTCGGACGCTCTCCGGGGTGACGATCGCAGAGGAGTCGCCGTCGCACGTCACCGTCCGCAACGTGCTGGACTCCGAGCAGATCTCGATCCGACAGTCGGTTCGTCACCTCCAGTCCGTCGCGCTGTCGCAACACCGCGAGGCCACAGCGACGTTGTGCGACCCCGCCGTCGAGACACGGCCCGCCGCGGGGAACGGCCATCGGACCCACCTGTCGGCGATGGTCGAACGGTACTTTGTCCGGAGCCTCTCGCGTCTCGACGAGGTCGACAGGCTCGGTGAAGCTCGATCGGACCTGTTCTGCTTCTACCGGCTCGCCGACGAATTCACGCGGATTGAATCCTGTGCGGACCGGATCGCGACTGTCGCGACCGCCGACGAAAACGGCTGTCTCGACGGCCACGATAACGAGACGCCGGCCGAGATTGAAGCGATCGCCGGGGACACGCGCCAAGCGGTTGAAACCGCCGCAGACGCCGTCTTCGATCCCGATCTGACGGCCATCTGGTCGGTCTTCGACGTTCGCGAATCAGTGGATACTGAACTCGACGAACTCGAACGTCGACTGTTCGAGTCTCCGGATGTCGACTACCGGGCGGGGCGAGTCATCGCCGCGCTCCGTGGGTCCGCAGACGTGGCGACCTCGATCGCCGAGCTCGCGTTACGGCGGGGGATCCGCCTCGGGGCCCTCGACTCCGGATCCGTCGGTGACGAGACTTCCACGAATACCGACTGGTCTCCCGCCGCTCCCAACACGGAGGACTGACACATTCGGTGCGGGAGAGCCAGTGCGAGATTATTAAGTCGATGACGCGGGAGAAAGTGGTATGGCGATCTCGCGGGACTGGATCGGAGCGCGCGCGTCGGTCGTGTTGACGCTCCTCGTCGGCGTGCTGTCGGTGGTGACCGGCATCGCCAACATCGGCGTCGGCGTCGACAGCGCGGACTTCCAGCTGTTCGGGGTGCTCATCCCCGGCGTCGTTCGACAGATCACCGCGTTCACCGGGACGCTGACGGGGTTCGTCCTGCTCCTGTTCGCGTTCGGTCTCCAGCGACGCCTGCGCGCGGCGTGGTACGGAGCTTTGGTGCTGTTCCCGGTCACCGCGGCGCAGGGCGTGTTACAGTCCTCACAGCTGTCGTTCCCGCTTATCGCGCTCTCTGCGCTCTCGCTCGTGATCGTCGGCGTGAACGTCCGCGCGTTCGATCGCGACATCTCGCTGACGACGTCACAGATCGCCTCTCTGGCGGCGCTCGCCGGCGCGCAGGCGTACGGCACGGTCGGCGCGTTCACGCTGCGCGAGGAGTTCGGCGGCAGCATCAACACGCTCTTGGACGCGTTCTACTTCTCGCTCGTGACCGGTAGCACCGTCGGCTACGGCGACATCACTCCGGAATCGGCGGTCGGCAAGCTGTTCGCGCTGTCGGTGCTCTTGGTGACGGTGTCGTCGTTCGCGGTCGTCCTCGGGGTTGTGTTCACGCCACTCATCGAAGCGCGGTTTTCAAAGGCACTCGGACGTATGACAGAGGAACAACTCGACGTACTGGAGAACCACGTCCTCGTACTCGGCTTCGGGGACCTGACGGAACCGATTCTCGAAGAACTCACAGCGAAGGCTGACATACTCGTCGTCGTCGACGACGAGGAGCGCGCGAGGCGACTCACAGAACGGGGCTACACCGTCCTCACCGACGATCCGAGCGACGAGGAGGCACAGCGCCGCGGAAAGGTCGACCTCGCCCAAGCCGTCGTCGCCGCGACCAACAACGACGCGGAGGACGCGCTGACGATCCTGACGGCCAGACAGCTCAATCCCGACGTCACGATCGTCGCGGCGGCGACGCAAAGAGAGAACATTAACAAGCTGAAACGGGCCGGAGCGGACACCGTCATCAGCCCGGCGACGCTCGGCGCGCACTTCTTGGCCGAGTCCGCCCTCGGTGGCGAGGGTGCGGAGGCGCTCGAAGCCCGGTTGCTCGGCGAGGACGGCGATACCGATATGGAGGCCGCTGTGGCGGCGGTCGAGGAGATCGAAGAGGCGGAGAAACGCGAAGACGGCGGTAGAGAGAACGATTTCGAGTTCGAGCCCGACCGCGACGAATCGGAGCACGATCGCGACGACTCCGAGCACAGACGCGGCTGAGAGGAGATACCGAGTCGCAGCGGGACCGTTACGCCAGCTCGACGACGGCGTCGAGCGTCAGCGCGATCGCGCGCTCGACGTTGTCCTTCGCCTTCTCGGGTAGTTCGTCGTCGGAGTCCGCACCCTTCTGCGTCCCCTCGACGAGGTTGCCGTCGACGGTGCAGATCGCACCGGCGGCGAGGCCCTTCCGCCGCGCGAGCGAGAAGACGGCCGCGGCCTCCATCTCGATCGCCAGCAGGTTCGCCGCCTCCCACTCCTCGACGTAGGCGTCGCTCTCGTTGTAGAACGCGTCGTCGGAAACGATGGGGCCGACGTGGACGTCTTCGCCGTTTTCTTCCGTCGAATCGACGAGCGCCGAGAGCACGTCGTAGTCCGGAACCGCCGGAATCACGCTGTCCTCGTAGCGCTTCGAGGTCCCCTCTTCTTTCGCCGCGCCGGTCGCAACGACCATATCGCCGATCTCGATGCCGCGCTGGAGCGCCCCCGTGGTACCGACGCGGATCACGGTCTCGACGCCGACGCGGGAGAGTTCCTCGACGGCGATGGCCGCGGAGGGACAGCCGATGCCGGTCGAGCAGATCGTGAGGGGAACGCCTTCGTAGGTCGCGTTCACGATCTTGTACTCGCGGTTCTGCGAGACGGTCTCGGCGTCTTCGCATTGGGCGGCGATGCGATCAACGCGGCCCGGGTCTCCCGGGATGAGTGCGATGTCGTGGACGTCGCCCGATTCGACGAGCAGATGCGGCTGTTTCGCCATATCGGGTCCTCACGCGAAGCGGTGAAAAACGACGCGGTCAGCGTCCGGAACGGAGTCGACCGGACGCGGCTCTCAGACGACGCTCGCGAACGCCGGAACGGTCACGCCGAGGACGACGCCGAAGACGACCGCAGAGCGCAGCCACTGCCCGCGGACGGCGGTCGCGCGCTCCTCGTAGATGCCGCGACCCGCGCGCGGCAGCACCACGTGCGCGAAGAAGGCGTAGACGAACGCCGAGACGCCGATTGTCGCCACCAGATGACCGATCGCGACGATCCCTCCGATTGCGCTGACGCCCGGCGCGAGAGCGGTGAAACCGAGGTACACGAGCGCGTACAACCCGCCGGCGAGCGCGCCGGTGAGGTGATGAACGACGAGCGCCTCGGCGAACGATATTTCTCTCGGCGACGCTCGGCGGAGGAGTCCGGCGGCGACGTACGCGGGGGTGAACCCGTCTTCCTGTCGCGACATCGGGACGTCCATCACGAGAGCTCCGAGGAGGCCACAGCCGACGCAGGCGAGAACGAAAAGCGGCAGTTCACTGCGCGTCATCACAGGGAGCGCTCCGGTCGGTTCCGCGAGCGCGTGCCAGCGGCCCGTTCCGACGAGCGCGACGGCGGACGGCGAGACAGAGAACACGAACACGCACACCTCTGGCTGAACCGATAAAAACGCACCTATCGTAGGATTTGCAAGTCTTCACTCACGCGATCGCACGACTGCGTGCGATCGGCTGCGTAATCAGTTGCAAATCCTCCTATACTTCGGCAGCCTACAGTCAGAAATTCGACAGGATATTCGATACTCACTCGCCGAGGAAGGCGCGGATGCGATCCCACGCGAGCGACGTCCGCGCACCGGGCGCTTTCGAGACGAGCGCTCCGCAGGCGTTTGCGACCTCGAGCGCGCGGTGGTCGTCCGCGCCGCCGACGCGCGCGGCGATGAAGCCCGCGGCGAAGGCGTCGCCCGCCCCGGTCGTGTCGACGACGTCGATCGGATACCCGGGATGAGCGGTCCGTTCCCCGCCGCCGCGGACCTCCGCGCCGTCGGGGCCGTGTTTGAGGACGAGCGTCTGCTCGCGCAGGTCGAACGCGTCGAGCGCGAGCGCGGCCTCCCGGTCGTTCAAAAAGAGGTAATCGACCGACGTCAACGCCGGGCCGTAACCGCGTTCGTCGATCCGACGACCGGGATCGAAACTCACGGTGACGTTTTGTGCCCGAGCGCGCTCGGCGAGCCGGGCGGCCGTCTCGGGACGCTGGCTCGTCAGGTGAAGGTGATCCGCGGCCGCGAGCGTCTCTCCGGACAGATCCTCGGCCTCGAACGCCTCGTTGGCACCGGAGCAACCGAGAACCATTACCTCGCCCGACGGCTCGACGACGACGTACTTCGTCGTGGTTTCAGCCCCCGAGACGGAGACCACGTCCCCGACGTCGACGCCGCCGTCGACGAGTTCGTCGAGCGCGTTCCGCCCGTGCTCGTCGTCGCCGACGCTGCCCAAGAGCGACGCCTCGACGTCGAGATCCGCGAGGCCGGTCGCGACGTTCGCGGCGCTGCCACCGCCGCCGCAGCGTCGCTCGTCGACGTTCACCTCGCCGTCGGGATCCGGGAGGGCGGCGACGCGCAGGGTGACGTCCCAGTTCAGGTGGCCGGCGCAGACGACGCGAGACATATCTCGAATCGACGCGCGGGCGTCACAAAAGCGCTCGGTCGACGGCGCGTGGGGGCGAACCGCCTCGCCTCACGCCGGCGCACTGATCGTGAACAGCAGCGCGTTGTGCGTCGCCGGACCGAGGCCGACGGCCGCGACGAAGCCGAGAAGCAGCCGCGACTCCGTCGGATCCGACTCGACGAGATCGGCGAAGAGCCACACCACGAGCGACGCGACCGCGATTTTCACGAGCACGAACAGCCACCCCGCCCCCAAGACGGGTTCGGTCGGCAGCCCCGCCGCGAACTCGATGATGAGCCGCGAGAGTGGCGTGCGCTCACCGAAGCCGAGCAGGTCGATCCCGACGGCCGTCGTGACGCCGTCGAGGACGTGTGCGAGCACCGCGAACGCGCCGAGGTGCCCGGTCTTGCGTACCTCCGGAACGGCACGCGTGAGGCCGGCCCAGATCGCGCCGGTGAGGACGACTGCGACGACGACGCCCGCGGCGGGCAGCACCGGAGACAGCGTGCCTTGGGACGCGCCGATGACTAGGACGCTCGCAACAGCGACCGCAGCGAGGATTCCCCCGACGAGTCCGAGCGCGCGAGCGACGTCTTCGTGGTCGGGGGCTGCGCCCGAGGGCGGTTCGGACGCGAGGAACGCGTCCGCCGCGGTCCACGTCGCGACGGCGAGGACGGCCACCGAGACGTAAACGGCGGGCGTCCCCGCGAGCGGTCGGACGAGATCGGGGAGCGCGTTGGCGACGTAAAGGACGTGCAGCGCCGATCCGAGCACCATCCACGGCGCGAACGCGAGCACCACGGGCGTCGTGACCGCCGGGGCGCGGCGGTACGCTTCGCGGCCGACGACGGCCGACGCCGCGAGTAGGCTCACCAGATACGGCAGCGGCGGCAACGCGAACCCCTCGGGGAGAATCGCCATACGTCCGGATCAACGTCCGCTGGCCAAAAACACCTCCCCTTTTGCCGTGGCGGAGTTCGCTCGCCAACGAGCGCCGCAGCGCCTTCGAGACTCTCCGAATCGATCCCGTCGCTTTTTCTCGCTCGCTCCCGAGAGCACGTCTATGGACAGATCCGAGTTCGCCGCGCGCATCGACCACACGGTTCTCGGCCCGACGACGACGCTCGGGGACGTCGAGACGGTCCTCGACGAGGCCGACGCCTACGGGATGAACGCGTGCATCCCGCCGTGCTACGTCGCCGAGGCGGCCGAGTACGTACCCGACGTCACGCTCGCGACGGTCGTCGGCTTCCCGCACGGACAGCACTCGACGGCCGCAAAGCACGACGAGGCGGTCGACGCGTGGCAGAGCGGGGCCGACGAGCTGGATATGGTCATCAACGTCGGTCGACTGAAAGCCGGCGAGAACGAGCGCGTCAAAAGCGATATCGCGGAGGTCGTCGCCGCCGTCCCGATTCCGGTGAAAGTGATCATCGAGACGGCGCTGCTCGACGAGGCGGAGAAACACCGCGCCTGCGAGGCGGCAGTCGACGCCGGTGCCGATTTCGTGAAGACGTCGACGGGCTTCGCCGACGGCGGCGCGACCGTCGACGACGTGGAACTGATGGCCGAGTACCTACCGGTCAAGGCCAGCGGCGGCGTCGGCTCCTACGAGGAAGCGATAGCGATGTTCGAGGTCGGAGCCGTGCGGATCGGCGCGTCCTCGGGCGTCGACATCGTCGAGGGGTTCCCCGCCGACGAGTAGCGATACGCCCGATTCACTCCTCGCGCATCTCGCCGAGCCGATCGACGAGCGCGTCGGTCTCGACGTCGGAGTGGACGCTGACGTCGCCGTCGTGGTCGTGTTCGTGGACGTTGACGGTCTCGCCGTCGTCCTCTTCGGTGTTCTGTTCTTGCTGCTCGGATTCGTCGTAGCTCCCGAAGCCCATAGCCGGAATTTCGTTCGGTTACTGAAGAACCACACGAAGCGATCGAGCAGCGACCCGTGGGGACACGTCGCATAGGTTGTTGTCGGTGCCGACGCTTCGTCCGTATCGGAAGACAGTCTGCAACGCCAGTAGTATTTTGATGCGGTAGCGAGTAGGGGCACGCTGTGATGGCCGTGAAAGAGGGTGTCAAACTGGAACATCTCGACATCGTCGGCAGCGGCGACGAGATAACGATCCTCCACGTCGATGACGACCCGGATTTCGTCGAACTGGCCGCGACGTTTCTCCAACGAGAGACCAGTTCGTTCCGAGTATGCACGGAGACGAACGTCGCGGACGGCTTGGACGTCCTCCGGAACCGCGAGATCGACTGCGTCGTCAGCGACTACGAGATGCCAGGCCAAAACGGGTTGGAGTTCCTCGCGACGGTCCGCGAAGAATTCCCCGAACTCCCGTTCGTGCTCTTTACCGGCAAAGGCTCTGAGGAGATCGCGAGCGAGGCGATTTCCGCGGGCGTGACCGAGTATCTCCAGAAGGAGACCGGCACTGACCAGTACACCGTCCTCGCGAACCGGATCGAACAGGCGGTAAAGCGACGGCGTGCCGAACGGGAAGTGTATCGTGGCTTTCAGGCAATGGAATCGGCGCAAGAGGGAATCGGAATCATCAACGAGGACGGCACGTATCAGTATATGAACCGCTCGTACGCCGAGATATACGACCGAGAGCCGGTAGAGCTCATCGGTGAGCACTGGGAGAAACTCTATCCCGAGGCGGAGGCCGAACGGTTCTACGACGAGATCCTCCCCACCCTCGAACGCCAAGGCTGGTGGCGGGGGGAGTCCGTCGGCGTCACCAAACACGGCGAGAAAGTGCCGGAATCGCTCGCGCTCACACATATGAACGACGGCGGGCACGTCTGCGTCGTCCGCGATATCTCCGATCGAAAGGCGCGCGAGCGAGACCTCCACCGCGAACAGCAGTTCCTGAACACCGCGCTCGACGCGCTCGGCGACCTGTTTTACGTCTTCGACGAAGAGTTGAATTTCCTCCGCTGGAACGACCGCCTCGAAGAGGTGACGGGCTACTCTGCGGCCGAACTGGCCGAGCTGTCACCGGCGGATCTGTTCGACGAGGACACAGACCGCATCAAACGGGCGATCAACGACGCGCTCTCGGGCCGAAGGCAGGTGACTGTCGAGGCGGATCTCCGTCGGAAGGACGGCGGGGCTGTCCGGTATGAGTTCGCCGGATCACCGATCGAAGAAGACGGCGAGGTCCTCGGCATCTGTGGCGTCGGCCGAAAGGTCGATCGGACGCGTCAGTGACGTCGAACACCCGAGATCGGATCTTCCAAACCGTTTTACGGCCACTGAGTGTGTTATCCGACAGATGATCGGTGGCGAGACGAAGCGAGTGCTCGGCGGTGGTGGGATCTCGGCATTCGGGGGCGTAGCAGCGACCATCACGCTGTTTGATATCTACCAAGACGCCGTGCTGCAGGGCAGTCCGCTGTCGCTTACGCTGTTGGAGAGCGCGCTGCCGCTGGTACTCAATGTCGCGCTCGTCGCCGCGGGCTTGATGATCGTCGCCGATGAATCGATCCGGGTGGCCGCCGTGACTCGGGCGACGAAGTGGACGCTCCTCGGGGCCTCGTCGTTGCTGGTGGTCACCGGCTGGGTGTACTACTTTCAGTCTCTGCAAAACGACGTCGAACCATTCATTCTGTTCAGTAACGTCGTCTCGATGGGTGCGGTCGCGGGGCTGGCCGTCGGCATCTACGACGGCCAGCGGCGTGACCGCGCCGAGCAACTGACTGACGAACACGACAAACTGCTGGCGCTCTTCGAGAACAGTACCGACTGCATCGCCGAGGTGGCGTTCGTCGACGGCCGTCCGATCGTACGCGGGGTCAACCCCGCGTTCCTCGAGGTCTTCGGATACGGTCGAGCGGAGATCATCGGAGAATCGCTGGATGAAACGGTCGTTCCCGAGTCAGAGTTCGACAGGGCGACTGAGCTCTCCGAACGGGCGAACCGCGGCGAACAGTTCGAGATCGACGAAGTGATCCGACGGACCGCCGACGGCGACCACCGAGTCGTCCGGTTGCAGGTCGTTCCGTTGTCGGGGACCCCGTCGGAAGCCGATCTGTACGCCGTCTACACGGACGTCACCGCCGAGCGGAAGTACGAACAGCGAATCACGGCGCTACACGAATCGATGCGCGAACTGGTGACGATCAGTTCGGTCGAGGGAATCGCCGCGGCCACGGTCGCCGCCGTCGAGGACGTGTTGGGCCTCAGCTACAGTAGCGTCCATCTGTACGACGCCGACACCGATCGGTTACGCTCGGTCGCCCACTCCAGCGATGTCGACGAGCTCCTCGGAGAACCGCCGTCGTTCGGACCGGGCGAAGCGATCGCGTGGGAGGTATTCGAGACGGGCACGGCGCGGTACGTCGAAGATGTGCACGCCGATTCAGACTCCTATAACGGCGAGTCGCCGGTGCGGAGCGAACTTATCGTACCGTTACAGGACTTCGGCGTCCTGCTGATTGGGGCCGAGACGCCGCGTGCCTTCGACGATTCGGACTTCTCGCTCACGAAGATCCTCGGGGCGAACGTCGAGGTCGCGATGGAGCGAGCCGAGCGCGAGGCGCAACTCGAACAGCAGAACGAGCAGCTGGAGACGTTCACGAGCATCGTTTCACACGATCTGCGAAATCCGCTCGGCGTCGCGAGCGGCTACCTCGAACTCGCCCGCGAAGGCGACGAGGAGGCGTTCGACCGCGTCGAAGGCGCGCTCGACCGGATGGACGAGCTGATCGGGAACCTGCTGACGCTCGCGCGGCAGGGCGAGGCGATCGACGAAGTACTGCCGGTGGCGTTGGGCTCGGTGGCCGAGCGAGCTTGGGACAACACGGAAACCGCGGACGCGACGCTGGAAGTCGACGGACAACGAACGCTCGAAGCCGACCCCGAGCGACTCCAACAGCTCTTCGAGAACCTCTTTACGAACGCCGTAGAGCATAGCTCTACGAGCCCCCCGTCGCAAACTCAGGAGGATACCGTCGACGAACACGACGGCGACGTCACCGTCCGAGTCGTCTCGACGGAGTCGGGGTTCGCCGTCGAAGACAACGGCCCGGGAATCCCTGAATCCGAACGCGAAGCGGTGCTCGCACAGGGATACACGACGCGGGAGGGCGGCACGGGGTTCGGCTTGGCGATCGTCAACGAAATCGCGACCGGTCACGGGTGGTCGATGCGCGTCGAAGCGAGCGAGTCCGGCGGGGCACGGTTCGTTTTCGAGACGCAATAGCGCCGGAGCCTCCGTATCCGTGTTGGGGTCGACCACGTCGGCGTCGCGAACGCCAATTCCGTCGAAAATGGGCTTCGTCGATCGTCTAAACGTCGATCGAAAAATATGGAGTTATCCCTATGGAGTGCACTCGACGAGATATACCCCTCAAAACCGATTATGTCTGGAAAATACGATCTCGTTATCGTCGGCGGCGGCATCAGCGGGGCATCACTCCTGTATACGACGGCGAAGTTCACCGACATCGACTCGATCGCGCTGATCGAGAAAGAAGCGGAGATCGCCGCGATCAACTCTCATCACACGAATAACTCCCAGACGCTTCACTTCGGGGACATCGAGACCAACTACACGCTCGAAAAGGCCGAGGGCGTCAAGACGGGCGCTGAACTGCTCGCGGGCTATCTGGAGAACCACGATCCCGACCGCGAGATGCACGCCAAACGCAGCAAGATGGTGCTCGGCGTCGGCGACGAAGAGGTCGAGAAGCTCGAAGCGCGGTACCACGAGGAGGGCTTCGGCGATCTGTTCCCGAAGCTCCGACCGATCGGTCGCGAGGAGATCGCAGAGATCGAGCCGAAGGTCGTCGAGGGACGCGATCCCGACGTCGAGATGCTCGCACTGCAGACGCCCGACGGCTACGTCGTCGACTACGGTGAGACCGCGAAATCGATGGTCGAAGTCGCCCGCGAGGAGGCGACCGTCGACGTCTTCACCGGGACGAAAGTCGAAGACGTCACAGAGACCACCGAGGGATACACGCTCACCACGGGTCGGGGGCCGTTCGACTGCGACGTCGCGGTCGTCGCCGCCGGCTCGCACAGCCTCCAGATCGCGAAGGAACTCGGCTACGGCGAGGACAAGGTGTTGCTGCCGGTCGCGGGGAGCTTCTTCCTCGCCGACGACCTCCTGAACGGGAAGGTCTACACACTGCAGATGAAGAAACTCCCGTTCGCGGCGGTCCACGGCGACGCCGACGTCCACGACGACAGCATCACCCGGTTCGGCCCGACGGCGAAGCTCGTTCCCACCCTCGAACGCGGCCGGTTCTCGACGGTCGAGGACTTCCTCGACGTGTTCGGGCTCAACGCCGCGTCGTTCCTCAGCTACGCGAACATCCTCGCGGATCGGATCCTGCTCCCGTACGTCCTGACAAACCTCCTCTACGACGTGCCCGAACTCGGCCGGCGGTCGTTCCTTTCGGAGGTCCGGAAGGTCGTCCCGAGCGTCGAACTCGACGACATCGAGCGTGCGAAGGGGTACGGCGGCGTCCGCCCGCAGATCGTCGACACCAGCCGGAAATCCCTCGATATGGGCGAAGCGAAGATCGTCGGCGACGACATCATCTTCAACATCACGCCCTCGCCGGGCGCGTCGACGAGCCTGAAGAACGCGATGCGCGACACAAAGACGGTCTTAGACTGCTTCGACGAGGCGTACGAGTTCGACGAGGAGGCCTTCCGCGCGGACACGATCGAGAACTTCCCGCACGCCGAGTAGACCCCCGGAAACGCGTCGTCTGCGCCTGCGAGGCGTTATCACGACTCCCGGGTTCCCGGAATTCCGGTTCGATTCGAATGAGCGGTATGTTCCGACGAACAGTCGTCGTTTGCCGTCCGGAACCGACTGTACACCGGAGACAGAACTGCATTCTACAGTAATCGGATATTCGTTTTCTCTACCGAGACATTTTGAAAAAGAATACAGAAGTCTTATTTGTGTACTCGCCATCCGTCTATTTGCAATGGCAAACGGTACGGTTGATTTCTTCAACGACACGGGCGGTTACGGTTTCATCGAGACAGAGGACGCAGACGAGGACGTGTTCTTCCACATGGAAGACGTCGGCGGCGAAGACCTCACCGAGGGAACGGAGATCGAATTCGAGATTGAACAGGCCCCCAAGGGCCCCCGCGCGACGAACGTCGTCCGCGTCTAAGTCGGTTCTGACCGTCGCCGTCAGGCGACAGATGACCCGCACAATTTTCCATCGAACTACGCCCCGTAGCGACGGGGCTACCGTCGCACGGACGAATTTCAGCTATTTGTTGTGACAATCGATAGAATATTTATCGCCCGTCCGTTCGATGCAGAGTGTGAGTGTCTCTATCACTGCCACGGTTCGGGGTATGGCCGATCGAGCGAACCCCGCCTTCGGCGCGGGGGCGGTGCTCGTGCCGGTGACGTTGTTCGTCGCCGCCGTGCTGTTCGGGACGGTTCAGCAGTTGACGTACGTCCACGTGATGACGGGCGTGCTCTGGACCGGCATCGACCTGTTTATGGCGATGGTCCTCGGTCCCGTCCTCGGCGGACTGGACGTCGAAGAACGCGCGGCGGTGTTTCAGCGGTTCACGCCGAAAATGACGTTCCTGATGCCGACGCTCGCCTTTACCACTATCTTCGCTGGAATGGTGTTGGCGGCGAAGATGGGGCTGCTTCCCGGGCTCGCCGCGTGGGGCGGACTGTTCTCGATCGTCGCGATGGGTCCGGCGCTTCTGGCCGTGGCGTATCAGTTCGATTCCTTCACCGACTGGCGCTGGCTCGCGCTGTTCGTTCTCATCGTCGGCGGCGGCGCGGCCTCCTTCGTTGCGAACCTCGGGACCTTCGCCCTGCCCGGCGCGCCGATTCTGCTGGCGCTCGGCATCGTCAGTCTCCTCACCATCATCGGATTCGGCGTGTTGCTGCCGGGGGAGGCGCGGATGTATCTCGAAATGATATCGGCGGATCCCGACGTGGAACTCATCGGTGCGATCGGGATGCGGAACGCGAAGCTCAGCGGTGTTGAGGGCGTCCTGCAGCTCAGCATCGTCGCGGTGATGGTGTATATCCGCTGGGGCGGCTTCGGGTTCTGAGACCCCGACAGATTCCGGTTGGACCCAGCCACAAGACACATATTATACGATCCGAAGAGGTCCACAGCGCCAATGCCACCGACAGTAGCCGTCGCGCACTACCCCGAAGGTGCGGGACACGCGACGCGAATGCTCGCTATCGCCAAGGCCATCGAATCCGCTGGCGGATCAGTACGGATGGCGGGTGGCGGGGCCGGAACGGAGTTCGTCGCGCTCAACGGCTTCGACGAGTTCGAACCGACGAACGTCGATTACATCGACACCTACCAGAATGGGTCGCTGTGGCAGACCGCAAAGCGGAGCCTTCCAGCCAGTCTCAGTCGGATTGCTGACTATCAGGCGTGGCTTTCGGCGACCGAACCGGACGCGTTAGTCACGGACGATATGTTCGCGGCGATGGCTGCAAACCGTTGTGACGTTCCATTGTACGTGCTGAAGCACGATATGCCGGGGCTGTACGACGACTTCACGGAACGCGCCGGGGCGCGGTTTCACACGTTGTTCCAGCTGGCGACCGCACGGGAGTTCTTCTATCCGGTGGTTTGGCCCGAATCACCTGTCGATCCGGCGCAGGCGACGCGCATTCCGCCGGTGGCGCTGGACGGTCACTCGCCGATCCAAGACTCCGCGGACGTCGTCGTCGTCCCCAGTCACTACTCCTCGCTGTCGCGTGTATCCGAGCATCTCCGGCGACAGGGCTACGACGTGCTCAACGTGGCCGACGAGGACTGGGATCCGGTCCAGTCGCTCCTGCCGTACATCCGCGGCGCGGACGTCGTGGTCTGTTCGGGGTACTCGACGATTATGGACGCCGCCGTCGCCGGCACACCCTGTATCGTACACCCGGCGACAGACGAACAGGACGCCGTCGCCGACTGTTTAGCACGGTTCGACGTGGGGGGCTTCACGGTCGCCCCGGATCCGATCGACGTCTTGGACGCTGTCGCCGACCCGCCGTCCGACCCGGCGTTCTCGAACGGGGCCACGTTTATCGCGCGGCACGTGCTGCTCGACCTCGAGGACCCGGATCCGTATGCCATCCCCCACGCCGATGAGTCGCCCGAGGTCGGCCCCGATATCGCCGAGAGCTCGAAGCTGCGATCGATCGCGACTGTTCCGGCGGTCGCCGCCGCGGGCGTTATCGCAACGACGAGTGTAGTGGCCCCTTCACGACTCGGGCGAAAGATCAGTTCGATCGCGAGCCGGGTTTCGGATGCGGGTCAGAGATTGAGAAACCAGACCGAAGGAGCGGGCCGCCGCCTCGCGAGAGTGGTCGGTGACGGCGTCCGGATCGCTGCCGGCGGCTGCCGAGGGCTCGCCCGTCAGTGCCGGCGCGCGCTTTCTGGTCGGCTGAGCAGGTCGTGAAGGGGTCGGGGAACCGACGCTGACTCGGCTGTGCCGACGGGTATCTTGGCGAGTTAGGTTGACGTCGATACCGCTGTCCCGTTCGAGCCGTCCGCGCGGACCCGGACGTACCGCTGCCCGACGGCGTTGTCCAACAGGCTGTCGACCGGCGCGCGGTCGTCTCTGAGGACGGGGACGTCGTCGGTGGGTTCGTCAGTCCGGTAGGAGTCGAGGTCCGTCGAGAGGTCGATACCGACGTCCCGTCGCTCAGCCCGGGCCTGCAACTCCGACTGCGTGAGGCGCTCACCGTTCTTCGTCGCCACGATCTCGATGTTCTGGACGACGGGGCCGCCCGCGGTCGGGAAGCTGTAGACCTGCGGGAAGACCTCTCGCATCGTCTTGTACTCCGCGCGGTAGAACTCGGAGGCGGGGCCGGTCGGCGCGGAGATGAGATTCGCCAAGAGGACGCCGCCGTCGTCGAGCCGATCCGACGCGAGTCCCATAAATTCGACCGTCGTCAGCTGAAACGGTACGGTGTCCTTCCGGTAGGCGTCGAGGACGATCACGTCGTAGGTGCGATTCGTCTCTTCGAGGTACTGACGACCGCCGCCGGTATGGACGTTCATCCGCGAGGAGTCGGGGATCCCGAAGTGCTCGTCGGCCGCGTCGACGACGGCGGGGTCGAGTTCGACGACGTCGACGGTGACGTTCGGATACCGGTCGTGGAAGATCCGCGGTCCGGTGAACCCGCCGCCGCCGACGAACAGCACGCGGTCGATCTCCTCGACCTCCCCCTCGGTGAACAGCAACGACGCGTGGAAGTAGCGCGTGTACTCGAAGACGTGCCGGTTCGGATCCTCGAGATCCATCGCGCTGTGCGGTTGGCCGTCGAGGTACAGCGTCCGGGTATCGCCGCGGTCGACCACGCGGAGTTCCTGATAAGCTGTCTGCTCGGCGTGGACGACGTCACCGCCGATTCCCGGGCCGACGCCGCCGGTCGCGGCGGCCGCGACGAGCGCGAGCGCGACGACGCCGACGCGCAGTCCCGTCTCTCCGCGGAGATCCGGGGCGGCGACCGCGGCGGCCGCGACGACCGCCGAGAGCCCGAGCACGAGCCCGATCTGCGGCACCGACAGCGTCGGCACGAGGACGTACGTCGTCGCGAACGCGCCGACGATGCTCCCGATCGTTCCGAGCGCGTAGACGTGGCCCGCGGTCGCGCCGACGTCGCCGCCGGCGAGTTCCGCAGCGTAGGGACTCACGTAACCCAGCAGGTACGTCGGCGGGCCGAACAGCAGCGTGATCGCCGGAAGCGACGCGAACTGGCTCGGGAGCGGGAGGAGGCCGGTCGACTGGACGACCATATCGCCGAACAGCACGACGCCCGCGACGTACAGCGCGCTCGCGAGAAACACGCCGACCAGCCTCGCGTGCGACGCGTTCGACGCGGCGCGCTTGCCCCCGCGGTGGTAGCCGAGGCTCAGCGCGGCGAGGAAGACGCCGATGATGCCGCCCCACGTGTAGATGCTGTTGCCGAACTCGGGCGCGAGGATCCGCCCGGCGAGGATCTCCAGTCCCATACTCGTGACGCCGGAGACGAACACGGCGGTCTCCGGTCGGGTCGGCCACCGCTGCGGGAGAAACCGCGATTCCATCCAGTGGGAGAACGGCCTCCGTCGACTTCAACGCCGCGGCCGCGCGGTTGTCGCCGCTCGGAGCGGGGCAAGCGCCGCGTCTTCAGTAGGGCAAGCGCTACGACTCCAACGGCACAAGAGTCACGACTCGTGAGCACGATGTCCCCGTATGCAACGCACGGACGAGCGTCGAGAGCAGTCCCGCGCCGAAACGGGCGGGATCCGCGACGACCGCGAGATCGACACGGAGGCGCGAACGTCAGCCCGTCGGGACGACCGCGGCTCGAACGACGAGGGGTTGATCCGACGGCTGACGCCGTCGCTCCCGTCAGTACCGCGGCCGTCGTTTTCCGTTCGGTCCTTTCTCGTCGTCCTCGCGCTGTCGGTAGTCGGCATCGTCGCCGGCGGGTCGGTCCCGTTCGTCGGAACGCTCGGCCAGCTCATCGGGCTGTTCGTCGCCGCCTTCGCGATCGGCCTCGTCGGCTCGCGGACACGGTATCTCGAAGTCGGACTCGCCGGCGCGGCCGCCGCCGGACTCGCGTTCGTCCTCGGGACGCTCACCAGCGTCTTCGCGCCGCTCGCCGTCGGGGTTATCGCCGATTACGGCGTCGCGATCGCCGGGGTCGGCACCGGAACGGGGCTGCTCGCGGCGCTCCTCGGCCATTACTTCGGTCGCGACCTTCGCGACGGGCTCACCCGCGAGGTGTGAGTAGTGGGTCGTCGAAGCGCGGCGATCGGTCGGCCGCCGAAGAAGCGTCGCAATCGATCGGAGACGTCGCTCAGTGGATCCGCCAGCCGCTTCCGTCGTTCTCGACGAGGTCCCGCTCGGAGAGTCGCTCCAGCGCGGTCTCGACTCGGTCGAGACTCGCGTTGAGTTCGCGGGCGACATCGCGGGCGCTCTTCGGACCGCGAACGAGCGTCGAGAGGAGTTCGGCGTAGAACCGGCTGTCCGCCTCCGAGCCGAGACGCTCCGAGAGGTCGTCGAGCACGTCGGTCACGCGACCGTGGACCCACCGCTGCGCCAAGGAGAGTTCGCTCTCGACGTCTTCGAGGTAGGCGTATTGTCTCGCGAGATCGGCGACGTCTCCGGATTCTGCCCCGCCGTTGGTCGCGACCGCCGCTTCAGCGGGTCGACGTCCCGCTCTGTCGGGGGCGTCCTCCCGTCTCGCTGCGTCGCGGTCGTCGTTGCGGTCGCCGTCGGTTTCATCGTCGGTTTCGTCGTCCATCTCGCCGCCTCGATCCCCACGCTGCGTCTCGTCCCGTCCGACTCGGTCAGCGTGGCCGTCAGTCGACTCCGGCACGTCGAACGAGATGTGCTGGCAGCGACCGCGCATATCGAGGCTCCGGCTGGCCGGGTAGGCGCTCTTCGCGCCGAAGCGGTACGGCGAGACGCTCACCTCTAATCGGAGGTTCCGCGCGATGTGGAAGTACTTCCGACGCTGGTCGTCCGTGCGACTCTCGACGAGTCCCGCCTCTTCGAGCCGCCGGAGGTGGTCGATGACGGCCTTCGGACTGACCCCGAGGTACTCGCTGATCTCGGTGACGTAGCACGGTTTGTGCGAGAGAAGCCGGAGAATGCGCCGCCGGTTCTCGTTCCCGAGGAGATCCAGCAGTACCGCAGCGTCCATAACGATAGGTAAATCGCCGGGACGTAAGACGCTGACGCATTTCTCGGTTGACGTCGTTTCTGTTGCGGCTATGGGAGATATGACAACCTCGGAAGCCCCCGCGCGCTCGACTCGATGCGCTCGCTGCGCGCTTCGTCGTTCGCTCCGCTCACTCCTGCAGTGCTTACTTCGCGCGTCTACGCCGAGCGCGCGGCCCCTTCCATTCCCACCCGACGTGGACTGGATGAGTTGTCGTCGCGCGCCGTCGGTACCGCTCCGATAGCAACGCTGTGCTGCGTTCGCTGGCGAACAGTCGGCACGGGCTGCGGTCGGAACACAGCCGCCGCTTGTTCCCGCGTCGCTGTGCCGAACTATCGCGAACGACGCGGGGCGGATGTCACGTCACGGCGACGTTGGCCGCGTCTTCGTATATAAACGCTCGCCGGGTGCCGGTCGCGGCCGGCCACCGCCGTTCAGCCCGACTCGTGTCGATCGAACGCCCACGCCGCGTAGCCGACGACGACGAACGAGAGCGCGACCGTGATCCCCGCCAGCAGCACCCCAGCCTCGTAGCGGAGCGGCGGATACAGCCCGAGTCCGTAGTCGAACGCGTCGTTGACGAGCAGCAGGAGGAGTGCCGCCACCAACGCCTCGCGCGTGGTTTTCCCGTAATAGGGGATCACCGCCGCGTGCACGAGGAAGAACAGGTGCGTGAGGAGAATCCCCCAGTACTCCCAGAGCAGCGCGGGCGTGAATCCGACGTAGAGGTCGGGTCGAAGGTTGAGCGCGATAGCCGTCCAGAGCCCGTATTTCAGGAGCCAGACGAACGCGAGCGTGTGAACGAGCGCGAGCAGGCGGTTCGATGGTGCCTCCGTGATCTCGTTGCCGAGGTGCGACAGGAGCGTCGCCACCGACAGCGTCACGAGCGCGAGCGCCGTCGGCGAGTCGCCGAAGAGCGGGTACGCGAGCGAACTGATCTCTCGGAGCGACGGGTCGCTGTGGACGTAGAAGCTGACGCCGAGGAGGAACGCCGCGCCGTCGACGACGAGCAGCCACCCGAGACTCGCGCCGTTTCCGAGGTAGTACTGGACCCACCGCTCGGGGAACGGGCGTCGGAGTCGCGCGCGCCACCCGTCTCGGTCTGTCGCCCCGACTGCGTCCTCGGCCATTAGGGGAGACCACGGCAGCGCCTCGAAAGAAGCTGTCGCGTCGTCGTGGCCGCGAACGAGCGTGCACCCGAAGCGACCCCGACGAAGCGAAGCCTATTCCCGGGCACCCGCCCTCGGTCCGCGTATGCAGGCAGCGCTCGTTATCCTCGACGGCTGGGGACTCGGGGACCACGACCGACGCGACGCGGTGAAGGCGGCGTCGACGCCGAACTTCGATCGCCTCGCCGAGTCCGGCGCGTACGGTACCCTCGACGTTTCGGGCCGCCGCGTCGGCCTCCCGGAGGGACAGATGGGCAACAGCGAGGTCGGCCACCTCAACATCGGCGCGGGACGCGTCGTCAAGCAGGCGTACACGCGCATCGAGGATTCGATCGCCGAGGGTACGTTCGCGACCAACGAGGCCATCGCGTCCGCCTTCGACCACGCCGAGGAGACGGGCGGCCGCGTCCACTGTATGGGCCTCCTGAGCGACGGCGGCGTCCACTCCGAGCAGGGCCACCTCCACGCGCTGCTCGAGATCGCGGCCGACCGCGGCGTCGACGCCGTCACGCACGCGTTCACCGACGGCCGCGACACCGATCCGCACGGCGGCGAGGGCTACCTCGAAACGCTCGCCGAGGTCGTCGACGAGCACGGCACCGGCGATGTCGCCACCGTCTCCGGGCGCTACTACGCGATGGACCGCGATCGGAACTGGGAACGGACGAAGCGCGCCTACGACGCCATCGTCCACCGCGAGGCCGACCACGAGGCCCCCTCTGCCGTCGAGGCCGTCCGCGACTCCTACGACCGCGGCGACACCGACGAGTTCGTCGAGCCGACGCTCGTCGAGGGGGAGCCAGCGCTCGAAGACGGCGACGTGGTCCTCTTTTTCAACTTCCGCCCGGACCGCGCGCGTCAACTCGTCCGACTCCTCGCGGACATCGACCCCGAGTGGCCCTTCGAGACCGCCCCGCCGGCGACCCGGATCGTCACGATGACCGAGTACGACGAGACGTTCGACCTCTCGGTGGCGTTCCCGCCCGAGGAGCCGAGGGACACGCTCGGCGAGACGCTCGCGGCGGCCGGAAAGACCCAGCTCCGGATCGCCGAGTCCGAGAAGTACGCGCACGTGACCTACTTCCTCAACGGCGGCCGCGAGGTCGCCTTCGACGGCGAGATCCGCCGGATCGTCGAAAGTCCAGACGTCCCCACCTACGACCTTCAGCCGGAGATGAGCGCCGAAGGCGTCACCGACGCCGCCATCGCGGTGATCGACTCCGATGACCCCGACGTGCTCGTGCTCAACTACGCGAACCCGGATATGGTCGGCCACACCGGCGACTTCGACGCCGCCACCGAGGCCGTCGAGGCCGTCGACGAGCAACTCGGACGCCTCGTCGCCGCGGTACGGGAGGCCGGCGGACACGTCCTCCTCACGGCGGACCACGGCAACGCTGACGATATGGGGACTGCCACGAAGCCGCATACCGCCCACACGACGAACCCGGTCCCGCTCGTGTACCTGACGCCCGACGGCGACGACGGCGGGCGGCGAGTTCGCGACGGCGGATCACTGTGTGACATTGCGCCGACGATCCTCGAACTGATCGGCGTCGAGCAGCCGACGGCGATGACGGGCGTGTCGCTGCTGGAGTGAGTCACCGGACGCTGAGTCGAATCGGGCTGCCGCTACGCATTTACCGGTACGAACCGTTGTTACGCGATGGAAGGGTGGCTCAGTGGTAGAGCGTTCCGGCAGTGGCCGTCACTCGGTCGCGCCGGATTACGGCTTCGCGTGGTTCGACTCCCGCCCCTTCCACTGTCTGTGAGTCGGTGACACTGTCGTCGCCAGTCGAAAAAATCGGCCGAAATCGGCGGCGGATCCGACGTGAACGTTCGTCCACTTTTCGAGAAATACGCAGTACGTGCCCGCTATCGCTATATTCGTATCTGAGGTGTTTCGACGATCGTCGTGGATGAGTTTTATTATCGTCGAAGACAAGAGGTTGGTAACAACAATGCAGGGCACGATGCACTCACGACCGACGGCGGGGATCGAGACGCCGTCGATCCCGACGGAACTCGAATCACCGCGTGCGAAACTCGTCTATCTGTTCCTTTCGACACACGGGGAAGCGACCCTCTCGGAACTGGAAACCGGACTGGATATGAAAAAGATCTCGCTGTACAGCATCCTCTCGACGCTCTGTGAACGCGGCCTCGTCGATCAGGACTGCGAGCGCTACCAGCTCTGTTAGCTCCCCGTCGAGACCGCCAGCGACCCGTCTGTGGCTATCGGTGCTGTTACCGTTCTATTTGTTCAATGCGTCCCCACTGAAACGGCGGTTCGGTAGACGTGCGTACCGATTGCCCGCTGAGACACTGGCCACCGACGCCGTCGCTTGGACGCCTCGTCACAGGACAAGCCCGCCTGTCCACAGCAACGCGTGGGCAACAGACGGCACGAGAAGGTTCCCGGTTCGTTCGTACGCAACTCCGAAAATCGCGCCACTCACGGACGTTTCGACGAATGCGCTGGCTGGCCCCATTCCCGCCGACAGGGCAGCGACTGGCACGTGCATCAGTCCGAAGCAGACGGCGGCGAGAAGAATCCCCGGCACTCCCTCGAACGTCTGTCGCAACCGGCCTTGGATGATACCCCGGAAAAGGAGTTCTTCCGCAGGTGCGGCGAATACGAACCAGCCGACGAAGACGACGATCCACAGGAGCGGACGTGTCCCGAAGCCGTCGATTCCCATCCCCGGGGATGCGGGCGGTTGGACGATGCCGACCGCCGCCAACAGGGGTTCGAGCACGAATCCGGCTCCCGCGGTCAACACGGGGATAGCGACAATCCAAGCCACTCCCCGGAGCGACGGGACGCGAAACGTAATCGAGTCCAACGGGAACTCACGGACGGTGAGGTAGGCGAGCGAAACGCCGAGAAAGCCGAGTTGGATCGCCCGTGAACGCAGGAGTTGAACCGCATCCATCGACGGGACGTCAATCGCCTGTATGCCAGTGGCTACGATCAACACGGCACCGATTCCGGCAAGTACACTCCCGATGGTCAGACTGACAGATTCAGTTACTGCGATAACTTGCGCCCGCCGAGTCGAAGAGTCGCTTCCAGTGGCGAAGCCGAGATCGTCGGGAAACGGCTGCATACGAAGCCATCATAATAAATTGACATAAGGCTGCTGATGACTGCTCGGGAGGGATTACCTTCGATCACCTATCGGTCGAATTTGTGACCCAAAGGATCGCAAAAGCACCCTAGTAGCGTCTCATCTGTCGCGACGAGGCGCTTCGCTCGCGGTATCAGCCGGCCGCGTCGGCGTCCCCGTTTCGGAGAGCCCGAGGTTACGGCGATGGTCCTCCATCGGCACGAGCGACCCGTGTTCACCCAGCCCGGTCGGCGGCATATTCCGGTAGAAGGTCTCGAAACTGCCGTCTTTGACGACGTAGAGTTCGGCCCAGAAGCCGAGTTCGCCGTTGGTTCCGACCTCCTCCTCGTACCACTGCCACGCCGGGACGTGCGTCCCGTTCGGATCCTGTGCGAAGCGCTTGATGTCTTCGAGCGATCGCCAGTATTGGATCGCCGCGCCGCTCCGCAGGCCCATATACGCCGGCAGATAGCCGAGAAAGCCGCTGTCTGGATCCGCCGCTAACTGCTCGAACATCTTCCCGGCTTTGAGTCCCGCACGCAGGTACTTGGGAAGCGCTCGGAGCTTGTTCAGCCGCATCCCGTTGATGTAGATCACGTACTCCCCGTCGATTTCAGCGGCCATTCGCTCGGTAATAATCGGTTTCATTTCAATACCTATACGATTCTCGCTGACATCTACGTGCCGGTCAGAAACGCGTCTGCGGAGCGGTTCGACGGAACTGCCCCGTGCTACACCTCGTCGCCGCCGTGAAAGAGCGTCAGCTCCCCGGCCTCGTAGATGTTGATGAGTTCGGTGACGATCTCGTCGTAGTCTTCGTCTTCCACCCGGAGCGCGTCTAATCGCTTCACCGTTTCCTCGTCGAGGTGAATCTGTGGCATACGCGAGAGAAAGCCGCGTCGAGACTTAAATCCGGGGACCGAGACGGGTGGGCCGAGCCCCGTCTACGCGTACCGGGTCTGTCCGGCGCTTCCGGAGACCTCGGCGAGGTCGGCGTGGACGTCGGCGATGCGCTCGCGGATCTTCCGCCCCACGACGCGGGGGTCGAAGACGTCCTTGTTGGGCGACCAGTCGGTGTCGTTGAAGAACGTGTCGCGGTCGCCGTCGACGCCCTCGGGCGGAACGATGTTCGTCGGGTCCTCGTCGTAGAGATCGTACGCCGTTCGGGTGTACTCGTACTGGTATCGGGTGTCCTTGTTCACCTTGCAGATGCCGTGTTGGAGCATCCGCTGCAGTTGGTCGGGCTGGACGCCCGAGGAGCCGTGCAGCACCAGCGGCGTGTCGAGGCCGTGATCGCGGAGCGCTTGGCGGATCTCACCCGCGAGGTCCGGACGGAGTTCCAAGTCCTTGCCCTTCGCGACGCCGTGCTGGGTGCCGACCGAGATCGCGAGCAGGTCACAGCCCGTCCGGTCGACGAACTCGACGGCCTGCTCGGGGTCGGTGTAGAACGCCTCCTCGGCTTCGATCTCGTCTTCGACGCCCTTGATCTGGCCGAGTTCGGCCTCGATGAGGACGTCCGCGCCCTTCTCCTCTTTCATCTCGACGATCTCCCTGCTCGTCGCGACGTTCTCCTCGAACGGCTCGTGGGAGGCGTCGATCATAATCGAGGAGGGGATCCCGAGATCCATCTGCGCCTCGATGAACTCGGGGTCGGTCTGGTGGTCCATATTGAGGAAGACGCCGATGTCGTACTGGTCGGCGATGGTGTCGATGTACGCGCCCATCGCCTCCAGCCCGTCGACCGGATCCTCGTTGCCCGCGAACGTGCAGGCACCGCCGCTGAGCTGTAAGAGGAGATCCGAGTTGGCCCGTGATGCGCCCTCCATCAGCCCCATCATCACGTTCGGTTCGGCGATGTTCGACGCGACGAGGCCGAATCCCTCCTCGAGCGCGTCGTCGTAGACGTTGGCGAGTTCACTCCCGCCGTAGAACGGCACTGTGTGTCACCTCACGTGTGCGTTCTTGCGCCGCCGCCATAAGGTATGCGGAATGTGTCCGTTTCTGCACGAAATTGCGCGTTTTGATCGTCGCCCGCGCATCACCGGCGACAAAGCGAACAGCCGTGTCAGTCCGTGTATCGCCAGCTGGAACCGGCCGAGAACGGATCGCGTAGATCAGGAGAACAGTCGCTTGATGCGGGCGAACAGTCCCTTCTCTCGATCCCCACCGCGGCGACTCGCGTTCGACGGCGTCGCGTCGGCGGTATCATCGCTATCGGCGTCGTCGCCATCGTCGTCCTCTCCGCCGAGGTCGACCGCCCCGGTTTCCCCTTCCTCGACGAGTTCCGCGGCGCGCTCGAAGAGGCTCTCGGGGTCGTTGACGCCGTCTTTCACCGTCCCCTTCACGAGCGGCTTGCCCTCGAAGCGGTCGCGGCTGACGGCGGTGTCGGAGGCGATGATGACCGCGTCGGCGTCGGCGATCTCTTGGGTCGTGAGCTCGTTCTGCGCGCCCATCGCGCCCTGCACCTCGACTTTGATCTCGTGGCCGAGGCGTTCGGCCGTCTGTTCGAGGTTCTCGGCGGCCATCTGGCTGTGTGCGATTCCGGTCGGACAGGATGTGACTGCGACAATGTTCATTGTATGGTCTCCGTTAACACGCCTTCGACTTCAGCTTTCGTACTGGCGGCGAGCGCCCGCTCGGCGAGCGCCCGCGCACTCTCGGTCGTCGTTTCTGTCACCGCGCGCTTCACCTGCGGTACCGTGACCGCGCTCATACTCAGTTCGTCGAGCCCGAGTCCGACGAGCAGCTCGGTGAGGTCGGGATCGCCGGCCATCTCTCCGCACATCCCGACCCAGACGTCGGTTCTCTCGGTGGCCTCGACCGTCGCGCGGATCGCCCGGAGCACCGCGGGCTGGCGGTAGTCGCCGAGTTCGGCGACCCGACCGTTACCGCGCTCGGCGGCCATCACGTACTGGGCGAGGTCGTTGGTGCCGATGCTGAAGAAGTCGGCGTGCTCGGCGAGGTCCGGGGCGAGAAAGGCCGCCGCGGGCGTCTCGATCATCACGCCGAACTCCGGGATCGCGTGTTTGACACCTTCGTCTTCCAGATCGGCCGCGACCGACTCCAGCACCTCGCGCGCCTCGCGCACTTCCTCGACGGTCGAGACGAGCGGCAGCATCACCGAGAGCTGGCCGCCCCCGTCGCTGCCGGCCGCCCGCAGGAGCGCGCGCAGTTGCGTCTCGAAGAGGTCCGCGTCGGGACCGAGCGAGCGGCGGATGCCGCGCTCGCCGAGGAAGGGGTTCTCCTCCTCGGGGAGGTCCAGGTACTCGATCGGCTTGTCGCCGCCGATATCGAGCGTTCTGACGACGACCCGGCTGTCGGGAAAACGCTCTATCGCGTCGACATACGCCTCGTACTGCTCGTCTTCGTCCGGCGGGGACTGCCTATCGAGAAAGAGAAACTCCGTTCGGAACAGCCCGATACCGTCCGCGCCGCGCTCGGCGGCCGGTCCCAAGTCGGCGCGCGTGCCGACGTTCGCGGCGACCTCGATCGGCGTGCCGTCGGCGGTCTCGACCGATTCGGGCCTGATTTCGACGTCCTCGCCGCCCGCCGCGGCCTCGCGCGTCGCGTCGTCGGGATCGACGACGAGCGTCCCCTCGGTGCCGTCGACGACGACTTCGGAGCCGTCGGCGACGTCGTGTAGCTCCTCGCCGACGCCGACGACGGCGGGGAGAGCGAGCGAGCGCGCGAATATCGCCGCGTGCGACGTCCGTCCGCCGGTGACGGTGGCGAACCCGGCGACGCGCTCGGGATCGAGTTGCGCGGTGTCGCTCGGCGTCAACCGCTCTGCGAGCACGACGCTGCCTTCCGGGAGGTTCGCGAGGTCGATCCGGTCGCCGCCGACGAGGACGCGGACCAGCCGATCCCTGACGTCGCGGAGGTCGTCGGCGCGCTCGGCCATCCGGCCCTCCATTCCCTCGAACTGTTCGATGAATCCCTCGAACGTCCGGGTGACTGCGTGCTCGGCGGGGAGGCCCGATTCGATTTCGCCCTCGACGCCCTCGGTGATCTGGGGGTCGTCGAGGAACTGGACGTGCGCGTCGAACACTTCGGCCTCCGCCTCGCCGACGCGCTCGGCCGTCCGCTCGCGCTCGGCTCGGATCTCCGCGCGGGCGTCGGTTCGGGCGGTCTCGAACCGTTCGATTTCCGCGTCGGCGTCGACGGTTTCGGGGGCGGGCGGTTCGTCGAGGTCCGCGTCGGGCGCGTACCAGACGGCGGTGCCGACGCCCGAGAGGGGCGTGACGCCGACGCCGGAGAGTCGTCGCTCTGTCATCGCCTCAGAGGTCTTCCTCGGGCGTCGTCAGGATGCGCTCCAGTTCGTCGAGCGCGGCCTCCGCGTCCTCGCCCTCGGCGGTCAGCCTGACCTCGTCACCCGCGGCCGCCCCCAGTCCGGTGACCGCGAGCATACTGGCCGCATTCACCGACTCGCCGTCGACGTGACCGACGTGGATCTCCGAATCGAACCCGTTGGCCGCCTCGACGAACTTCGACGCCGGGCGCGCGTGGAGCCCGTCTTCCGGAACGATCGTAACGACGCGCTCGGGCATCAGTTTACGGCCTCCCGAACGGTGTTCTGAATGGTTTCTGCGTCCTCGGCCTCCAGCAGCGTCTCGCGAACGTCTTCGTGCATCAGTGCTCGCGAGAGGGCGCTCAAGATCTGTAAGTGTTCCTCGCCGCCCTCGGCGGGGACGAGAATCATAAACAGCAGGCGCGCGGGTTTGTCGTCCATCGCGTCGAAGTCGATCCCCTCGCTGGAGCGCGCGAACGCGACGGACGGCTCGTCGACGGCGCTCGTCTTCGCGTGCGGGATGCCGATACCCATTCCGACCCCTGTCGTCGCCTCCTGTTCGCGCTCTCGGAGCGCCTTCAGCGCGGCCGCACGATCTGTCACACGGCCGTTGTCCGCGATGAGATCGAGAAGGAACTCGATCGCGGCCTCTTTCGTTGCCGGCGGCTCCGACAGCGAGATGTGCGCGAGCGGGAGCAGCCGGTCGATGTCATCTTCGAGCATAACCGATCGAATATGTGCACGCGAACCGTAAGGAATTTTCTCTTTGATTCGTCAAACGATACGAAAATAAGAAACTGTTGCCGCGGTGGACGGGGAGTTGACCCGTCACGGACGGCGGTGTTACAGACTCGATCAGTCGTCGGCGGTGGTCGCCCCGGCAGATTCAGTCTGGCCCGCACCGACGCCCTCCTCGTAGTCGGGCTTGAGGACTGTCGCGAGCGCGGCCGTCACGAGCGATCCGATGACGATCGCGGCGAGGAACAGCAGCGGACTGTTCGACAGCGGGACGACGAAGATGCCGCCGTGTGGAGCGGGCATCGAAACCCCGAGCGACATCGACATCGCGGCACCGACGGCGCTGCCGACCATAATCGACGGAATGACCCGGAGCGGATCGGCCGAGGCGTAGGGGATCGCGCCCTCAGTGATGAACGAGAACCCGAGGACGATGCCGGATTTGGCGTTCTCGTACATCTCTTCGGCGTACTTGTGCGGCGCGATGAAGTTCGAGATCGCCAGTCCGATCGGCGGGATCATCCCGGCGATCATCACCGCCGCCATCGGCTGGGTGATCCCCTCAGTGATCAGCCCTGCCGCGAACACGTACGCGACCTTGTTGACCGGTCCTCCCATGTCGAACGCCATCATCGCGCCGAGGAGCGCACCGACCAGAAGGGCTTGACTTCCCTGCAGGCCCTCGAGATACGCCGTGAGCCCGGCGTTCGCGATCGCGACCGGCACGCCGAGGACGAACAGGACGATCGGCGAGACGATCGCCATCGTCAGCACCGGTACGATGAGGACCGGCATCATCGGCCGGATGAAGTCCGGAACGCTCCAGTTCTTGATCCACCTCGCGACGTATCCGACGAGGAGGCCAGTGACGAGCGCGCCGAGGTAGCCCGCACCGGCTTCACCACCTTGCAGACCGATCACTTCTCCGGCGGCGACCAGCACTTCACCTTGCTGGATCAGATACGACGCGAGGAAACCGGGCGCGAGTCCCGGTCGATCCGCGATCGCGTACGCGACGTACGCTCCGAGGATCGGGACCATAATCGTCAGTCCCAGTCCACCGATCTGCCCGAGGAAGTACGCGAGCGTCCCTACCTGCGACGTATCGGGCGCGCCGCTCTCTCCCGTCGGCGCGACGGCGAACCCGAGCGCGAGGAAGATCCCGCCGATCGTCACGAACGGGATCATGTACGATACGCCAGTCATGAGGTCCTCCTTGACCTTCGTCAAGTGAGACCGCATCTTGCTCTCAGCTTTGCTTGACATAAGTCTCCATCACGGATATTGCTGAAGGTCCTCAAAAATACTTTCGTTCGTGTTCGTTTCTGCGTTATTTATTCGATAACAACGCAGAAGCGGACATCGCGATTACTTACCCGAGAGATCGACGCGCTCGCGGTCCGCGAAGACGTCGTCGAAGACTGGGACGCTGGTTCCGGAAACGGACACGACGCGGGCGGCGACCACGACCGCGGTTCGGAGTGCCATCTCGACCGACTCGCCGCGCGCCAGTCCCGCGAGAAAGCCCGACAGCAGCGCGTCGCCCGCGCCGACGGTGTCGACCACGTCGACCGAGAGCGCGGGGGCGTAGTACGCGTCCGAGTCGGTGACCAACAGCGCGCCGTCGGATCCCAGCGATGCCAACACGTATTCGAAGCCGTGCCCGCGGAGATCGCGCGCGGCTGCGGCGGCGTCGTCGACGGTTTCGACCGCACGGCCGGTGGCGGCCGCGAGTTCGTCTCTGTTCGGTTTGCAGACGAGGTACTCGGCGTCGAGTCGCTGCAGGAACGACCCGCCCATATCGACGGCCGTTTCCCACGGGCCAGCGTTCGCCAGCCGGTCGACGGCGTCGGCGTCGATCCCGCGCGGGAGGCTGCCTGCGACGACGAGGCGCTTCGGATCGCGTACCTCGACCCTTCGGACGAGCGAATCGACGTCGGCGTCGCCGACGACGGGCCCGTTGTGATTGATCTTGTACTCGCCGTCGGGACTCAACACCGTCGTATTCAGGCGGGTTCGACCGTCGATGTCGACGAAGTCGTGAGCGATCCCGTCGTCGTCAAGCGCGTCGCCGATCATCCGACCGAACGGCCCGCCGAGAAAGCCCGTCGCCGGTGCGTCGACGCCCAGTTCGGTGAGGTATTGGGAGACGTTGATCCCCTTTCCGCCGGCATCGAACTGCGCGTCGTCCGTTCTGGCGACTTCGCCTTCGCGGAGCGATCCCTCGATCGTGAGCGTGTGATCGACCGCCGGGTTCATCGTCACCGTCAGGACGTCCGGGCCGCTCGTGCGGTCGCCCCCGTCGGTCCGCGCGATCGCGTCCGCCGCCCGCTTCATTGGGCGACCGCCTCCGCGTTCGCAACGACGACGGTGACGTCTTCGGCCTCGAAGCGCTCGATCGCCTCCGGGGAGACCTCGCCCGCGGTGATGAAAACGTCGACGTCAGTGAGGTCCGCGAACGTGACGAACGACCGCTCGCCGATCTTCGTCGCGTCGGCGACGAGGACGACGCGCGAGGCGCGCTGGACCATTAGCTCCTTTACGCGGGCTTCTTCCTCGTTCGGCGTCGTGAGGCCGGTCTCGGCGTCGACCGCGTTCGCGCCCAAGAAGAGCAGATCGAAGTTCGTCCGTTCGAGGAACGACTCCGCCGTCGGTCCGACGAGCGAGCGCGTCCGGCGGCGGAGCGTCCCCCCGGTCAGCTTCACGTCGTTGTCCTCTTTGCCGAGTTCGACCGCCAGCCGCGGCGAGTTCGTCACTCCCAAGATCGAGCCGTCCTTCGGCGCGTTCTGGGCGACCTGCATTGTCGTCGTGCCCGCGTCGAAGAACACCACTTGACCGTCCGTGATCTCCTCGACGGCGCGCTCGGCGATCGCGCGCTTCGAATCGAGGTTCTGGACCTCCTTCTGTCCGTACGCCTGCTCGTGTCCGACGCTCGTCACGGGGACCGCCCCGCCGTGAGACCGCGAGATGAGGCCGCGATCCTCCAGTTCGTGGAGGTCACGCCTGATCGTCGCTTTCGAGTATCCCAGTTCGTCGGCGAGGGCTTCGACCGACTGGCCGTCCGCGGCGGTGACGAGTTCAACGATACGCCGTTTTCTCTCAGCGGGTAACATGAGGGTCGTCTATCCGGGATTCGATCTGTGTATTGTTAATGGTTTGTGTTCGTATCGGATCGGATACGGATGAATAACCCATCGAACAATCACGAACGGTCAGACGCGGGCGGATACGACCGCCTCAACGGTTCAGTCAGTGCGACCTATGCTGTCACTGTCGGATCTTCCCGGGACGCTGAGATCGCGTGTGCGAGAAGCCAGAAGCAAAAGGCGAAACGCGCTGTTCGGAGTGAACTGAGGCCCTCAGTCGAGGCGATCGAGGATCGCGTTCGTGACCGCTTCGGTGTCCGCATCGCCGCCGAGATCGGCGGTTCGCGGCCCGTCTTCGAGGACGGATTCGACCGCGGTGCGGACGTTTGCCGCCTCGTCGGCGTAGCCGAGGTGATCCAGCAGCATCGCCGCCGAGAGGATCGCCGCCGACGGGTTGGCGACGCCCTCGCCCGCGATGTCGGGGGCGGTGCCGTGGACCGGCTCGAACAGGGCGTTATCCGGGCCGACGTTGGCGGAGGGAAGCAGCCCCAACCCGCCGACGAGCCCGGCCGCCAGATCCGAGAGCACGTCGCCCGCGAGGTTCGGACAGACGACGACGTCGAACTGCGTGGGATCCAGACAGACGCGCGTCGCGAACGCGTCCATCAGGACCTCCTCGGTCTCGACGCCGGCCTCGTCGGCGACGTCGACGACCGCGTCGCGGAACCGCCCGTCGGTCTCGCGCATCACGTTCGCCTTGTGGACGACCTGGAAGCCGTCTTTCCCCTGCTCTGTGACGTACTCGCAGGCGAACCTCGCCAGCCGTTCACTCGCGGAGGTCGTCACGACGCGCGTGAGCGTCGAGAGATCGTCCGAAAGGCGGTCCTCGTGACCCGAGTAGACGCCCTCGGTGTTCTCGCGCAGGAAGACCAGATCCGTCTCCGGTCGGACGGCGTCGACGCCGGGGTACGCCCGCGCGGGGCGGATGTTGACGTAGGAGCCGACCGCCTCCCGAAGCGGGAGGATGACGTCTGCGGCGGTCTCGCCGGCCGCGCCGAACAGCGTCGCGTCCGCGTCGGCGACGGTGTCGTACGTCTCCCGCGGGAGCGCCTCGCCCGTCTCCGCGAGGACGCCGTCGCCGGCCTCGGCCTCGACGAACTCGAAGTCGCCGACCGCTTCGAGAACCGAGACTGCGGCGGGAACGACCTCTTTGCCGATGCCGTCGCCCTCGATAACGACGATCTCCTCACTCATCGATATACGGCAGGGCGGTGGCCTTGTTGGCGACCGCGTCGGCGTTCGATTTCATCAGCGCCGTGGTGTCCCAGACGCCCTCGGTGAGCGCCCGTCGCTGTGCGTCATCGACCGTCGCCTCGATGACCGTGTCGCCGTAGGTGACGGCCTCGGCCTCGACGTCGACGTGGATCTCGCCGTCGGGGTTCTCGTCGATCCACTCTTGGAGTTCGACGATGGTGTCGTGGTCGGCCGTGACCGTCGGGATGCCCAGCGCGAGGCAGTTGCCGGCGAAGATCTCGGCGAACGACTCGCCGATAATGGCGTCGATCCCCCAGCGCATCAGCGCCTGCGGGGCGTGCTCGCGGGAGGAGCCGCACCCGAAGTTGGCGTTGACCGCGAGGACCGAGGCGTCCTGGAACTGCGGTTCGTTGAACGGGTGCTCCTTCTGGTTGTCCTCGTCGTCGAACCGGAGGTCGAAGAACGCGAACTCGCCGAGGCCGTCGAA
Organism: Halobellus sp. LT62; assembly: GCF_037031285.1. Lineage (NCBI taxonomy): Archaea > Methanobacteriati > Methanobacteriota > Halobacteria > Halobacteriales > Haloferacaceae > Halobellus > Halobellus salinisoli. Next base: position 844,698 of record NZ_JAYEZO010000002.1, on the reverse strand, counting down.
CGTGACGACCTTCATGAAGCGCGCGGGGATGATCTGGTCGGTGTCGATGTCATTCCCGCGGACGGGAACGCCCGTGCCGGCCACGGAGTCGATCTCGGGGATCTCGTCTGTCATACCGCCACCTCCGGAGCTCCGCTCCGGCGTACTCGCATTCGCTGTCGCAGACAGCTCATGCGACGGTCACCTCCTTCAGTTCGCGCACGTCAGTTACCGCCCCTTCGATCGCGGCGGCGGCGACCATCCGGGGGTTCATCAGGACTGTCCGGCCGTCCTTCGAGCCCTGTCGACCGACGAAGTTGCGGTTCGACGACGACGCGGAGGCCTCGTCGCCCTGCAACTGGTCCTCGTTCATTCCCAGACACATCGAACAGCCCGCGTTGCGCCACTCGAAGCCGGCCGCCTCGAAGATCTCATCGAGGCCCTCAGCCTCGGCGGCGGATTTCACGCGTTGGCTGCCGGGGACGACCATCGCGCGGACGTCCTCGTGGACCTGCCGGCCCTCGACGACCTCCGCGGCGCGGCGGAGGTCGGGCAGGCGCGCGTTCGTACACGAGCCGAGGAAGGCGACGTCGATCTCGTAGCCCTCCATCGTCTCGCCGGGCGTGACGCGCATGTGCTCTTGGGCGCGTCGGGCGGTGTCCTGTTTGTCCGCGGCCAGCGATTCGGGCTCCGGAATCGGCTCCGTGATGCCGACGCCCTGTCCGGGGGTCGTTCCCCACGTGACGACGGGCTCCAGTTCGGAGCCGTCGATCGTGACGACGTCGTCGTACTCGGCGTCGTCGTCGGAGCTGATCGACTCCCAGTAGGGCTTGAGCTCCTCGAACTTCTCGGGGCGCTCTTGGAAGTAGTCGGTCTCTTTCATCCACTCGTAGGTGGTCTCGTCGGGGGTGACGTAGCCCGCGCGAGCGCCGCCCTCGATGGACATATTGCAGATGCTCATCCGACCCTCCATATCGAGGTTCTCGATTGCCTCGCCGGCGTACTCGTAGACGTAGCCGACGCCGCCCTCGGTGCCGAGCCGGCGGATCACTTCGAGGATGACGTCCTTCGCCTCGACGCCGGGACCGAGTTCACCGGTGACCTCGATCTTTCTGACCTTCTTTTTCTCCATCGCGACGGTCTGGGTCGCCAGCACGTCGCGGATCTGGCTCGTCCCGATCCCGAACGCCAGCGCGCCGAACGCGCCGTGCGTCGAAGTGTGAGAGTCGCCGCAGACGATCGTCTTGCCGGGCTGGGTGATTCCCTGCTCGGGCCCGATGACGTGGACGATCCCCTGATTGCCCGACGTCGGATCGGAGAACTGGATACCCGACTCGCGGACGTTCTCCTCGAGTTCGGACATCATTTCTTCGGCGGCGTCGTCGCGGTAGGGCCGCGACTGGTCCGACGTGGGGACGATGTGATCGACCGTCGCGTGCGTCAGTTTGGGGTAGGCGACCTCGAGGTCGCGCTCCTGCAGCATCCCGAACGCCTGCGGACTCGTCACCTCGTGGATGAGGTGCAGCCCGACGAACAACTGCGTCTGTCCCGTCGGCAGCTCAGAGACCGTGTGCTCCTCCCACACCTTGTCGTACAGCGTTCCCTCACTCATATACATCACCGTCTGTTGTCGCGAATACCTGTGTCACAGTCATCTCCTCGTTCAGTCGTCCGCGGGCGCTTCCGCGGCCTCCTCTTCCTCGTCGGCCCACGAGAACAGCTCGCGCAGCGGCGCGCCGACCTGCTCGACCTCGTGCGTCTCTTCGGCGTGCTTCAGCTGGGTGTAGGAGGGCCGACCGGCCTGGTTCTCCGCGATCCACTCGCGGGCGAACGTGCCGTCTTGGACCTCCTCGAGGACCTCCTCCATCCGCTCGCGAGCGTTGTCGTCGATGATTCGCTCGCCGCGGGACAGTCCGCCGTACTCGGCGGTGTCGGAGACGGAGTCCCACATATTGGAGAGGCCGCCCTCGTACATCAGGTCGACGATCAGCTTCATCTCGTTGAGACACTCGAAGTACGCCATCTCGGGGGCGTATCCGGCGTCGACGAGCGTCTCGTACCCCTCCTTGACGAGCGCGGTCATTCCGCCGCAGAGGACGGCCTGCTCGCCGAAGAGGTCGGTCTCGGTCTCCTCTCGGAACGTCGTTTCGAGGGCACCGGCGCGCGTGCAACCGATCGCGTGCGCGTACGCGAGGGCTTCCTCGCGCGCCTCGCCCGTCTCGTCCTGGTAGACGGCGATGAGCCCGGGCGTTCCCTGTCCGGCCTCGTAGTTCCGTCGCACGAGGTGTCCCGGCGACTTCGGCGCGATCATCGTCACGTCGACGTCCTCGGGGGGACGGATCTGGTTGTAGTGGATGTTGAACCCGTGGGAGAACTGCAGCGTGTCACCGGCGTCCAGTCCGTCCTCGATCTCCTCGAACACCGCGGGCTGGACCGTGTCGGGGACGAGCATCGTGACGATGTCGGCCTCTGCGGCCGCGTCGGCGGGCGTCTCGACTCGAAGGCCGTCGGCCTCCGCGGCGGCGCGCGAGGAGGAACTCTCGCGCAGGCCGACGATCACGTCGACACCAGAGTCCGCGAGGTTCTGCGCCTGCGCGTGGCCTTGGCTGCCGTAGCCGAGAACGGCCACGGTCTTGTCGTCGATGTGTGAGCGGTCCGCGTCGTCGTCGTAGTAAACCGTCGTATCTAGATCTTCTGTCATTTTAGTATCGTTATTGCGTGTTCGTCGGTTTCGTCGGTTCGTTCGCGGTCCCCGGCTTCTCGCCCGGCACCGTCGCTTGATCGCCGCGCGCGAGCGCGGTGTAGCCGGTCCGAGCGATCTCGATGATGCCGAACTGGTCGAACGCGTCGATCGCGTCGTCGATCTTCTGTTCGTCGCCGGTGAGTTGGACCGTGATGGTCTTCGGGCCGGCGTCGAGCGTCTGTCCGTCGTACATCTCGGTGACGGCGTGCACCTTGTCGGGTTCGTCGCCCTCGACTTTCAGGAGGACGAGTTCGGTCCGCACGGCGTCGTCGTCGAGTTCACCGACGGAGATGACCGGCTTGAGTTTAGCGAGTTGCTTCTCGGCCTGGTCGATCCCGGGGTCGGGCTCTTCGATGACCATCGTGATCCGCGAGTGGTTCTCGACGGTCGTCGGCCCGACGGTGAGGCTCTCGATGTTGAACTGCCGCCGCGAGAACAGCCCGGCGATGCGCGAGAGCACGCCGGGGTCGTTCTCGACGAGCGCCGACAGCACCGCGCGACGCGGCTCGTGTTCGGCCTCGGCCTCGGGGTCGATGCGGATCCCTTGGGCGTTCCGCCGTCCCTCGGGATGCGGCCGCTCCTCCGGTTCCGGTCCTTTCAGTCCGTGCTTCGGCAGGTCGTCGGTGGAATCGGAATCCTCGGAACTCATAGTTGGTCCTCCGTCAGGGCGAACTTACCGTTTGCGCCGCCGGAAGCGACCATCGGATAGACGTTCTCCGCCGGGTCGATATGGAAGTCGATGACCGACGGCCCGTCGTAGTCGAGCGCCTCCTCGACGGCGTCTGCGACCTCGTCGTAGTCGTCGACGCGCCACCCGCGCGCGCCGAACGCCTCGGCCAGCTTGTCGAACTCCGGACACCAGTTGTACTCGGCGGCCATCCGTCGGCCCTCGAAGAAGGCGTCCTGCCACTGGCGGACCATCCCGATGTACTCGTTGTTCAGAACGGCGACAGTGATGTCCAGTTCCTCGCGGACGGCGACCGAAAGCTCCTGAATCGTCATCAGGAACGAGCCGTCGCCGTCGACGCAGACAACGTCCTGCTCGTCATCAGCGGCGATGCGCGCGCCGATCGCCGCGGGCAGCCCGTAGCCCATCGTCCCGAGGCCGTGAGACGACACCCACGTCCGCGGCTCGGAGAATGTCCAGTACTGAGCGGCCCACATCTGGTGCTGGCCGACGCCGCTCGTGACGATGGTGTCGTCGTCGGTCGCCTCGTCGAGGATCTCGACGACGAACTGCGGTTTCAGCGGCTCGTCGTCGGGGGTCGCGTAGTCCATCGGATACTCGTCTTGCCACGTGCGACACTGCTCGCGCCACTCGTCGGCGTCGGGAGTCGCGCCGATGGCGTCGTCGAGCTGGTCGAGGACGATCCCCGCGTCGCCGACGAGCGGATAGTCCGCGTGGACGTTCTTCGACATCTCCGCCGGGTCGATGTCGATGTGAACGACCTCGGCTTCGGGCGCGAACGTGTCGACGCCGCCGGTCAGGCGGTCGTCGAAGCGCGTTCCGACCGCGATCAGCATATCGGTGTGCGTGATCGCCATATTCGCGTAACCGGTACCGTGCATACCCGCCCACGAGAGACACAACTCGTCGTCCTCGGGGACCGAACCGATGCCCGGCATCGTCGTGACGACCGGGAGCTCGTACTCGTCGGCGAACGCGCGGGCCTCGTCCGTCGCGTCGGCCTTGATGACGCCGCCGCCGAAGAGCAGCAGCGGTCGTTCGGCGGCCTCGATGGCCTCGGCGGCGGTCTGGACGTCGCTCTCGTCGGCGACGTACTGGGGTCGCGTCGTCTCCGGCGGTTCGGCCGGGCCGGGTTCGACCTCCGTGTCGTCGAGAGAGACGTCCTTCGGGAGGTCGACGAGCGTCGGGCCGGGGCGCCCCTCGCCTGCGAGCGCGAGCGCCTCGCCGACGGTGTCGCCGACGGTGTCGGGATCGCTCGCGAAGTAGTTGTGCTTCGTGATCGGCGCGGTCACGCCGGTCGTATCGGTCTCCTGAAACGCGTCGGAGCCGACCATATCGACCGGGACCTGCCCGGTCAACGCGAGCAGTCCGTCGGAGTCCATATTGGCGTCGGCGATACCCGTGACGAGGTTCGTCGCGCCCGGCCCCGACGTCGCCAGACAGACGCCCGGTTCGTTCCGGACGACGCTGAACGCGTCGGCGGCGTGCGCCGCCCCTTGCTCGTGCGCCATCGTGATGTGGCGGATATCCGAGTGGTACAGCGCGTCGTAGATGGGCATAATCGCGCCGCCCTGAACGCCGAAGACCGCCTCGACGCCCTCGTTTTCGAGCGCGCGGATGACCGATTCCGACCCGGTCGTGACGGGAGACTGTGCCGCGTCGGCGTCCCCGGATTCGGGTGTCTCTTCGTCGGCCTCAGCGGCCTCGGACGTCGCGTTCGGCGAGGACGGAGCCTGTTTGCTCATCGATGCTCACCCCGCGTGGTGGCCGAGCGGACGGCGTCGCCCTCGGCGCGGCGTCCGTCGCGTCGGTGAGCCGTCGTGCGATAGGACGCGTGTGTGGTCTGCGTGCGGTACGTCGGTGTCGGTCGTGCGGATCGAGCGTGTTCCATAGTCGGTGTGTGACAGTCGCTGGTTGGTCGAACGGTGGACGCGGACGGAATCGAGGCGAAAATGTGGCTATGCGGGGCTATAGGGCCCCTACAATGATCCGCGTGTCGACGTCGGTAGCGACGCCGATCGACCGGCGCACGCGAGCGAGCGGCACCGCTTTCGGTGCGGCGTCCGTCGCGTCGGCGAGCCGTCGTCGCATCGTACTCCACAGATTCGTCTCGTCGGTTATTAACGTTTCGCGCCGCGCGCCCGTTCACGGAAGTCGGTCGGCAGCGCACCCGAGGCTCGTCGGATCGAGCAACCGGCGCGCGCGCCATCAGGCGCGGACCTCCTCCTGTTCGTCCTCGTCGGGCCGTTCGACGTCGGCCTCGCGGGCGAACCGCGTCAACACGTCGACGGTGACGCGCTCTTTCTCCGCACCGTAGTCCTTGACCCGCCGGGTGACCTCGCGGACCTCCGTGTCGGTCGGCGCGAACCCGGACTCCTCCAGTCGCTTGCGGACGGAGTGAGTGCCGGTGTGCTTGCCGAGGACGAACTCCCGCTGGGCCCCGACCATCTCGGGTGTCATCACGCCGGGCTCGAACGTGTCGGCGTTCTCGATGACCCCCGCGGCGTGGATTCCGCTCTCGTGTGAGAAGGCGTTTCGTCCCACGACCGGCTTGTTCGCCGGAACCGGGATGTCGCTGGCCTCCTCGACCATCCGCGACAGTTCGGTGATTCGGGTGGTGTCGATCCCCGTGTCGACGCCGTACAGCGACTCCGCCGACATCACTACTTCCTCGAAGGCGGCGTTGCCGGCGCGCTCGCCGATACCGTTGACCGACACCTGCGCTTGGGACGCGCCCGCCTCGAAGCCGGCCATCGCGTTGGCGGCGGCCAGCCCGAAGTCGTCGTGCGCGTGCACGTCGACTCGCGCGTCGGTGTGCTTGCGCACCTCGCGGACCATGCTCGCGAAGCGCGTCGGCGTCGCGACGCCGCAGGTGTCCGGGATGTTGACCCAGTCGACGCCCGCCTCGTCGACGGCGCTCAGGATGTCGGCCAAGAAGTCGATGTCGGTTCTGGTGGCGTCCATCGGTGAGAACATCACCTCGACGCCCGCCTCCTTCACCCGCTCGACGCTCGCGACAGCGCGTTCGACGGCCTCCTCGCGGGAGGCGTGCATCGAGTCCGCCAGCTGCACGTCGCTCGTGCTGACGAAGACGTGGACCAGCCCCACGCCGGAGTCGATCGCGGCCTCGACGTCCTTGTCGACCACGCGCGCCAGCCCGCAGACGGTCGTGTCCGTCGCGGCGGCGATGTCACTCACGGATTCGAACTCGGCGTCGGAGTTGACCGGGAACCCCGCCTCGATGACGTGCGTCCCCATCTCGTCCAGCGTCGCCGCGATGTCGCGCTTCTCGTCGTAGCTGAACGAGGTGCGTGGTGACTGCTCACCGTCGCGGAGCGTCGTGTCGAAAATCCGTACGTTCTCGATCTCGGATTCAGTTATTTGGGCTAACGTGCCCTGGAAGAACTCGACCAGCCGGGGTGTCCGACTGAGCCTCCATGTCGTCGTGAGACATTGTGTCTGATCACTGATCCGGATAGATATTAAAGGCTTTCGCTGTGAGTGGTCGCGACGGCCGCGTTCGGACGAGCGGATATCGGCTGGAATCGGTTCGTACCCGCCGAATATCGGGAACCTCTGCGTTTTTCGACCGAACCGAGCACGCTCTCGATCCGGCCCTACAGGGCGACGAGCCCGTGTCACTACTGCCGGGTTGGCGCAATTTCCGCCTCGAATCCGGACGATCGATCGCGGAACACGCTCGCGCGCACGTCGGAGTGGAACTGACCTTGCCGTCGTTGTGGCTGCGGCCGACCGGAACGGAGCGCCGAAGAGACCGTCGGACCTCCGTCGCACGCGTCCGAATCCTTTTCGTCCCGCTTCGCGTGGGGCAGAGTATGAGCGACTTCAACCTGAACCTCTCGGAGGCCGAAGAACACCTCGGCGACGACGTCGAGGGCGACGTGGTGCTCGGCGTTCTCGACGGTTCGACCGACCCCGACGTGTGGATCGACGCCGTCGAGTCCGACAACGTGCTCGTCCTCGCCGTCGACGGCGACCTCAACGAACTGGCGAAGGGATTCGCGCGACCGGTCAGAGACCTCGGGGGCTCGCTGACGCACTTCCGCCGATTCCTCGTCGTCGCCCCGCCGGGCGTCGATATCGACACTGACCGGCTCTAAGCGCGGCGTCGCGGGGGACATCTGACGGCATCGTCCAGAATACGTCTGAACGGCATCACCGCCGCGACTTCGCTCGCGCGTCACGCGCGAAGAAACGTCAAAACGTGCCCGTCGTCGTCGACGACGCGGACGCCCCCGTCGACCGCCTCGGGATCGCTCGGCCACGGCCCGCCGGCCTCGACCGCGGCGTCGGGGTTCGGCGTGAGGAAGGCGAGGTCGACGTGCAGTCCGCCGCGGGCGTCCGCGATGCCCAACTGCGGCTCCCAGAGTTCGAGCGCGACCGGCCCGTCGAGTCGGACCCGGTGGCGTTCGGAGCCCCGGTCGATGACCTCGAATCCCAAGCGTCGGTAACGCGCCTCCGCGCGGGGCAGATTCATCACCTCTAAGACGACCTCGAAGATGCCCGTGAGCGGCGGGGCCGACTCGTCGGCGTCGGGGGGCGCAACAGATTCACCCGCCGTCGAAGCGTCGACGCTTCCGATCTCGACGCAGTTTCCGTCCGGGTCGTAGACGTACAGTGAGTCGCTCGATCCGAACGAGAACTCGACGGGATCGAGATCCGCGAGTCGGCGTCGCCACTGCGAGTACGCCGCCGCCGTCGTCGAGAACGCGTAGTGGGTGTGCACCCCGCCGCGGGGCCTGTCCGTCGGACGTCGGAGCAGCAGCGCGGTGGGGGTGGCGTCCCCGGAGCCGACTCGATAGCAGACGCGCTCTCGGCCATCGGACCCGGCCCGAGTGAGACCGAGTCGACCCTCGTAGAACCCGCGCGCGCGGTCGAGCGACTTCACTTCGAGACCGAGCCGTCGGAGCCCCGTGAGCATACCCCGGATAGGCGCTCGATCGACAAGGGTGTACTGCCCGACGGCGACGAACCGTTCGGTTTCGACCCCCGAGATCCGGCGCGAACATATATACCAGTCGTTTCTGTATACTCTCGTATGGCTGAAACGACGGGAGAAGCGCGGGACTCCTCGACGGAGATCCGCGTGCTCCACGTCGACGACGATCCCGCGATCGTCGACCTCACGGCCGCATTTTTGACCCGGTTCGACGATTCGTTCACCGTCTACACCTCGACGGACGCCGAGAGCGCCCTCGAACGGATCGAAGGCGAGCGAATCGACTGCGTCGTCAGCGACTACGAGATGCCCGAAATGGACGGTCTCGAACTCCTCGAACGCGTCAGAGGTCTCGGTCGCGACGTGCCGTTCATCCTCTTTACGGGCCGCGGCTCAGAGGAGATCGCGAGCAAGGCGATCTCCGCGGGGGTGACCGACTACCTCCAGAAGGAGACCGGCACCGAGCAGTACACCGTCCTCGCGAACCGGATCGAGAACGCCGTCGAGCAGACCCGCTCGCAACAGGCGTTAGCCGAGAGCGAAAAGCGGCTCTCGCGGTTCATCGAGCAGTCTCCACTGGGGACGATCGAGTACGACGAGTCGTTCACGATCGTCCGCGTCAACGAGGCGGCGGCCGAGATCACGGGGTATTCAGCGGACGAACTCGTCGGCGGCACGTGGCTGCCGATCGTCCCCGAGGACGAACGGCGGCACGTCGCCGAGGTCGAGCGCCAGTTGCTCGCAAATCGCGGCGGCTACCAGAGCGTCAACGACATCGTTCGAGCAGACGGCACTCGGCGGCTGTGCGCGTGGCACAACCGGGTCGTCACCGACGACGACGGCGACATCATCACGATCTTCTCGCAGTTCGAGGACATCACCGAGGAACAGCGACAGCGCGAGGAGCTCGAACAGACGAACATCCTCCGCTCGACGCTCTTCGAGACGCTTCCGGTCGGCGTCCTCGCGGAGGGCGCGGACCGAAACGTCCTCCGGGTCAACGAGCGGCTGTTAGAACTCTTCGAGATCTCCGCCGACCCGGACGACGTGATCGGGACCGACTGCGAAGCGTTCGCCCGACAGATCAGCGACCGCTTTGCGGATCCCGAGGCATTCGTCTCGCGAACCGAGGAGCTCATCGACGCGCGCGAGTCGATCTGGAACGACGAACTCCTGCTCGAAGACGGCCGCGCATACGAGCGGAACTACCGACCCATCGAACTCCCCGACGGACAGGGCCACTTGTGGGTGTACTACGACGTCACGGAGCGCAAACGACGCGAACAGCGCCTCGAAGCGCTGAACGAGACCGCCAGAGAGCTGATGACGGCCGAAAGTTGTACCGAAGTGGCCGAGATCGGCGTTGAGGCCGCCGAGACCGTCCTCAACCTCGATGCGAGCGTGATCAACTTTCACGAGGAGGGCGTCGGACTCGTGCCGATCGCCTACAGCGAGACGGCGACGGAACTCGTCGGCGATCTGCCGACGTTCTCCGAGGGAGAGGGGATCGCGTGGCGCGTCTACGAACAGGGCGAGGCACAGTCCATCGGGAACGTCCTCACCGACCCGGACGTCTACAACACGGACACACAGATCCGAAGTGAGCTGTACGTTCCACTCGACGAGTACGGCGTTCTCATCGCGGGGTCGCCCACGCCGGACGCCTTCGGTCCGGAGGACGTCGTCCTCGGCGAGATCCTCGGGGTCAACATCGTCACCGCGCTCGAACAGGTCCAGCGGAACGAACGACTTCGCGAACGCGAGCGCGAGCTGACCAAACAGAACGCGAGGCTCGAGGAGTTCGCGAGCGTCGTCTCACACGACCTCCGGAACCCGCTGAACGTCGCCGAGGGGCGCTTGGAGCTGGCCAGATCTGAATGCGACAGCGAGGAACTCGAACACGTCGCCAACGCCCACGAGCGGATGGCCGAACTCATCGACGACTTACTCATCCTCGCTCGCGATCGCGACACCGACCTCGACCTGACGCCCGTCTCGCTGGCCGATTTCGTCGAAGCGTGCTGGCGGAACGTCGACACCGGCGACGCCGACCTCGCTGTCGACGTCTCCGGCACGATCAGCGCCGACGAGACGCAGCTCAGACAGTTGTTCGAGAACCTCTTCCGAAACGCCGTGGAACACGGTTCCACGAGCCCTCCGTCGCAGACTCAGGGGAACGCCGTAGAGCACAGCTCTACGAGCCCTCCGTCGCAAACTCCGGAGGACGCCGTGGAACACGGCGGAAGCGACGTGGTCGTGACCGTCGGCGTCCTCGCCGACGACGCGGGTTTCTACGTCGAGGACAACGGCCCCGGCATTCCGCCCGACGATCGCGAGCAGATCTTCGAGTACGGCTACTCGACGACGCACGAGGGAACCGGATTCGGCCTCTCGATCGTCCAACAGTGCGCGATGTCGCACGGGTGGGAAATCCACGCGGTCGAAGGGAAAGACGGCGGTGCTCGCTTCGAGATCACCGGCGTCGACATCAAAGAGTGAATGTCTCTTCGACCGGCGCATCAGTTGCAGTCGAAGTCGCCGACGTCACCTGATCTTCCGCACGTCGCTGACGTCGAAGCCGCCCTCGTGGATCTCCGTCTCGAATCGGACGATGTCCTCGCGTTCGATCTGCGAGAGGACGCCACGGAATTCTTGGACGACCATCGTGCGGGCTCGCTTCGACCCGCCCGATTCCCACTCGAACTGCAGCGTCCCGTCGGCGGCGTCCATCAGGTGGCCGAGTTGCGTTTCGCCGATCGCCTCTCGGCTCGCGTACGCCAACACGAGGCCGTCCCAGCGGTGCGCGGCCTTCGCCAGCCCGCGCAGCACCATCGCGATGTCGTTCCACGCCATCTCGTCGGAGATCGCCGCGAGCAGATCGGTTATCGAATCGATGACCACGAGGTTCTCCGGCGCGTGCGCGTTGAGGTGGCGGCCGAGCGCGGTGAGCACCGAGGATCGCTCCTCGCGCCCGCCGAGATCCTGTAGCTTCGTCGTCTCGCCGAGGTACCACTCGCGGGGGACCGGGCTCAACTGGAAGTACTCCGGGGAGAAATCGCGGACTTCGATGCGGTCCGCCGCGGCATTCACGAGTTTGTCGTCGAGCACGTAGGACATCTCACGCCGCAGCTTTTCCTCGTCGTCGGTGAACGAGAGGTACTGCACTGCATCGGGGAGCCGCGCGGTTTCGTGGAGGTCGCCGTAGTGGAGCTCGAACAGTTCGGGATCGGCGTGCGCGACCGCGTTCATCGTCGCGCTCGTGTACATAAATTCCCGTGCGCCCGCGCCGGGTTCGCCGACGAGGAGCACGACCGTTCCCGAGGGTGCGCCGCCGCCGACGACGCTGTCGAAGCGCGACACGCCGAACGGGATGCGATCCATACGCGCCCGTCTCGTGGGGTGCCGTTAATCGTTTCGGGCGGTCACCGCTGCCGTGTGCGGCCGTGACTACGATGCGAGGTGTCCGCGCAAGATCGACGCAGTATCAGGGGAGTGGACAGAGGCTCGCAGTGAACACGACGACCTCATCGGTCTCGTTTCGCGCGCCGTGGATCGCGCCGCGATCGTGTCGGACGACGCCGGGCGCGTCGACGGTCTCGCGCTCGTCGTCGCGCAGGACGATAACCGATCCTTCGAGGACGTGGAAGACGTTCGTGCTCTCGGCGTGCTCGTGCGGTTCGAGTTCGGCTCCGGGGCCGAGCGCGAACGCCTTCACGAGCACGTCGTCGGTGACGACCAGTTCCGCGGTCTGGATCTCCCCTTCCTCGGGGTCGAGCGTCGAGCGGACGTCGTCGTACAGGTCGAGTGTCGTCATACCTAGCCAGTGTGGCGGAACCGCCTATAGGATGTCGGTCGCCGCGAACGCGTCAGTCCGAGAATGAGTCAATCGTCTCGAACGTCGTCGGCTCTCACAGCCATCTTCGACTCTCACGGCCATTCTCGGTTCTCCATCACGGCGGTCACTCTGTCCGGATCTCGAAGCGTGCGCCGCCCGCGCTCCCCTCCACCGCGCGGATGTCCCAGCCGTGAGCGTCGACGATCTCGGAGACGATAGCGAGACCGAACCCGGTGCCGCCCTCTGAGGTCGTATAGCCCGTCTCGAAGATCTGCTCGCGATCGTCAGGCGGAATGCCGGGGCCGTTGTCCTCGACGTAGAAACCCGCGCCGTCGGCGAGGACGCCGACGGTCACGACCACGTCGCTTCCGCCGTGTTCCACGGCGTCCTCCGGAGTTTGCGACGGAGGGCTCGTAGAGCTGTGCTCTACGGCGTTTCGGAAGAGGTTCTCGAACAGTTGCTGGAGTCGCTCGGGATCCGCTGAAACGGTCGTCCCGTCGCCGATATCGACCGAGAGCGACGCATCGGTGGCGGCGACCATCTCCCACGACTGCTCGGCGAGTCGCCGGAGGTCGACGGCCTCGGTCTCGTCGATTGCGACGCCCTCGCGGGCGAGCGTCAGCATCTCTTCGATCAGCTGCTCCATCCGCTTGTGTGCCCGGACGACCGGTTCGAGGTGCTTGACGTCTTGATCCTCGATCGCGAGTTCGACGCGTCCCTTCGCGACCTGCAGCGGATTCCGGAGGTCGTGCGAGACGATGCTCGCGAACTGTTCGAGCTTCTGGTTCTTCGTTTCGAGCTCTTGGCGGTACTGTTCGCGGTGGGTCACGTCCGTCAGGACGATGGAGCGGCCGGTCTGGGCACCCCCCGTCATGAACGGGTTCGAGGAGACGTTGTAGTAGCGGGTCCCGTCGCTATCCTCGAGTTGGAGTATCGAATCCTGTTCGTCGATCGCAGCGGCGAGGTCGGGGGCCAGCGTCGAGAGCGGCTCGTCGATCGAGTTCGAGAGTTCGGGGAACAGCTCAGCGGCGCGTTGGTTGTAATCTCGGAGGTCGCCGCTCTCGTCGACGACGACGATCGGATCGGTTGTTTCGCCCGCGACGCGGACGAACTGGAACTGATCGAAGTACAGCGAGAACACGCCGACGGAGAAGGCGGCCACGCCGATCGAGGAGTAGGTGATGTCGAGGATGTTAGGCGAGACCGCGCCGGCGACGTCGAGAACGACCGGAATGCCGGTCAGTCCGATTAGCACGAACAGCGGTCGGGTGTCGGAGTTGACGCGGACGAACAGCTCGAAGAGCATGAAGAATCCGACGAACGCGAGCGCGTACGCCAGCCCCATCACGATCCAGTGGAACGCCCGGTGACGCATTTCGAGGTACGCGAACGGTTCTGTCGCCCACTCGGCGACGAAGTACCACTGGTGGATCGGGTTCGTGAGCTTCACCCCGACGATCACGAGAAAGACGACCAGAAACGCCCGTCTGATTGCCGGGTCGCGGTGGATCGACCGGCCGGTGTACGCAGAACAGAAGTACAGCCACGGTCCGACCGAGGCGATGCCGACGACCAGACCAAGGACGTACGAACCGTACCGAAGTCCGATCGTCGGGAGCGTGAGGTATCCGACGTGTGCCGCCGCCCAACCGCCGCTCGTGACGAGGAGCCAGAAGAGCCCCCGTCTCGTCTCCTCGTGTTCGATTCGACGTGCCTGCGGCACCATCGCAAAGCAGACGACAGCAGCGGCCGCAAAAGCGAAGACGTACGCGCCGTACAGCGCGCTTTGCGAGGACAACGAGAGCATCCGGACCAGTCGTAGTCCCGAATTAGCCGGGATCACTATCAACCCACCGAATCGCGTGACTCACCGGACTGTTCTCGGTTCGAGTCAGCTGTCGAACCCAGCTACTGTCTCGTGTCGTCGACGCCGACTACGAGCAAAAGGGGTGTCGATCGCGTGGATGGTGAGCCATCCGCGTTCGGGTGCCTCTGTCGACCGGTCGCCGGGTGGCGTCGGCCGATCGGAAGCGGAGGTGTCTGCGAGCGGGTGGTCATACCCGCTCGCGAGCGCACCGACGGACCGAGACGGGAGAATCGGTCGACGTCGGTGCGCTATCCCACGGGGGAGGCCGCGAACGCCAGTGGGGGAGCGTCCGAAGCCGTCCATGTGGGCGTGCGGCGTCACCGACCATCCATCGGTTCGACCGCGCAGCGACGCCGCGCGGCGCGGCACGACGTCGCAACTAGATTGTGAGTGCGAGGGGACTTCAACCGGGCCGACAGTCAATCCGAATTCACACCTTAGACGGGGGCTAAATCCGGCTAAATTGGGGTGAACCGTGGCGGTCGCTTGCCGGTACGCCCGACGGTTTTTGTACGATGCCGCGCCAACGCGACGTATGACGACGATCAAGGACAGCGTCCACGACCACATCGAGGTCGAGGGCGTCGCCGCCGCCCTTCTCGACACCGAGCCGGTCCAGCGACTCCGACACGTCAAGCAGTTGGGCACCGTCCAGTTGGTCTACCCCTCCGCGAACCACACCCGCTTCGAGCACTCCTTGGGCGTCTACCACCTCGCCGACCGCGCGCTCTCGCACCTCGGAATCGAGGGGCGACGCGCCGAGGAGATCCGCGCCGCCGCACTATTGCACGACGTCGGCCACGGGCCGTACAGCCACAACGTCGAACCCGTGACGCACCGGTACACGGGCAAGTACCACGACGACGTCACCGAGTTGCTCGCGGCGGGATCGGTGGGCGACATCCTTCGCGAGCACGACATCGATCCGGGCCGCGTCGCCGATCTCGTCGCGGGCGAGGGCCAGTACGGCCAGCTCGTCTCCGGCGAACTGGACGTCGACCGGATGGACTACCTCGTCCGCGACGCCCACCACACGGGCGTTCCCTACGGGACGATCGACCACGGGCGACTCGTCCGCGAACTCACGTTCGTCGACGGCGAGCTCGTGCTCGCGGAGGGGAACGTCCAGACCGCCGAGTCGCTGTTGCTCGCGCGTGCGTTGATGAATCCGACCGTCTATCAGCACCACGTCGCCCGCATCTCGAAGACGATGCTCCGGCGCGGCGCGGAGCGGCTGCTCGACGTCACCGACACCTCGCCCGAGGCGCTCCGGCGGATGGACGATCACGACCTCCTCGTCGCGCTTCGGACGACGGACGCGACCGCGGAGACCGCGCGTCGCCTCCGCACTCGCGACCTGTACAAGCGGGCCGTCTGGGCGGAAATCGACGCCGTGCCGGCGGACGTCGTCGACGCCGACTACGAGACGATCCGCGACCTCGAAGCCGAGATCGCGGCCCGTGCGGACCTCCCGCCCGAACGGGTCGTCGTCGACGTTCCGGCGCGGCCCGCGATGACGGAGTCGACCTCGCGGGTGATGGTGAGCGGCGAGATGCGCCGACTGGGCAAGCAGTCGCCGCTGGTGTCTGCGCTCCGGACGGCGCAGCGCCAGCAGTGGCGACTCGGCGTCTACGTCCCCGAGGCGGAGACCGACGCCGTCGGGCGAACGGCCGTCGAGACGCTCGGGCTCGATATCGACGGCGCGCTCGTCTCCGACGTTCGCCCCGGCGTGACCGCGACGCTCGACGAGTTCACGGAATCGTGACCGTGACGCTCGACGAATACGGAATCGTGACCGCGATATCCCGTCGTCAACCGACGCCCGTCTCCCTCCGGGAGTTTCAAGCCGCTGTACCGGCGACGGGGAAGCAATGATCGTCGAGGGAACCGTACTGCGTGGCCCCGAACTCGAACCGATCCGGGGACGCGTCGTCGTCGAGGACGGCGAGATCGTCGCCGTCGAGGAGGCTGACGTGTATTCCGACGATATCGTGCTCCCGGCGTTCGTCAACGCACACACCCACATCGGCGACTCGATCGCCAAGGAGGCCGGCGCGGGGCTCTCGCTCGACGAGCTCGTCGCGCCGCCGGACGGCCTGAAACACCGGCTGCTCAGAGCCGCCAGCCGCGGGGAGACCGTCGATGCGATGCGTCGATCGCTCCGGATGATGGCCGATACCGGCACGGCCGCGTGTCTCGAATTCCGAGAGGGCGGCGTCGAGGGCGTCGAGTACATCCGCGAGGCGGCGCAAGGCCTGCCAATCGATCCGGTCGTCCTCGGCCGCGAGTCCGAGGACGCGATGCACGAGTCCGACGGATTCGGGGCGTCGGGCGCGCGTGACGCCGACTTCGACCGACTGCGGAACGCGACCCGAGAGGCCGGGAAGCTGTTCGGCATCCACGCGGGCGAGCGCGACCCCCACGACATCAACCCCGCGCTGGATCTCGCCCCCGACTTCGTGGTCCATATGGTCCACCCCGAGTCGATCCACTACGAGCGGCTGGCGGACAACGACATCCCCGTCGTCGTCTGCCCGCGTTCGAACCTCGTTACCGACGTCGGCGTCCCACCGATCCGCGAGCTGGTCGAGCGGACGACCGTCGCGCTCGGCACCGACAACGTGATGTTGAACTCGCCGTCGATGTTCCGCGAGATGGAGTTCGCCGCCAAACTCGCCGACGTTCCCGCGCGGAAGGTGCTCAAGATGGCGACCGTCAACGGCGCGGAGATCGCGGACCTGAACTGCGGGGTCATCGAACCCGGCCGCGACGCCAAGTTGCTCGTCCTCGACGGCGACTCCGACAACCTCGCCGGGGCGCAGGACGTCGTCCGCGCGGTCGTCCGCCGCGCGGGCTCGTCGGACGTCAAAGACGTGTTGTTGTGATCGGACGCCCCATCTTGGAGGCGCACTTGCTAGCAAAGAACTGCCACGGGAGGGAATGGAAGGGGCCGCGCTCTCGGCGTAGGCGCGCGACGCAAGCACCGCAGCGAACGCAGTGAGCGAGGAGCACAGCGAGCGCACCGAGTCGAGAGCGCGGGGGCTTCCGGAGTCGTCTCGTCACCGATCACGGCTGATCTGTACTCCTCGTAACGACATCGCGATGATCGACGCACAGGCTTAACAGCGAGCGACGACTACCGCCACCCAATGACCCAAGTCACGCTCATCGGCGACCGACTCGCCTCCCCGGGAACGGAGTTCGTCTACGAGGGCGAGTCGACGGCGTGCGAGGGCTGTCCGTACCGACAGCAGTGTCTGAATCTCACGGAGGGCGTCCGCTACGAGGTGACGGGCGTCCGCGAGGCCGGACAGCTCTTAGACTGCGCCGTCCACGACACCGGGGTCCGCGCCGTCGAGGTCGAGCCCGCGTCGATCACCGCCAACGTCGCCGCGAAGGGCGCATACGCCGGAAGTAAGGTGAGCCTTCCTGGTCCGTGCCCCCACACGGAGTGCCCGAGCCACGAGTACTGCGTCCCCGAGGGCGCGGACTTCGAGACCGAGTACCGGATCGACGAGATCGTCGGGGACCCGCCCCACGAGTTCTGCTATCTGGACCGGGAGCTGACGCTCGTCGAACTCGCGCCGCCAGAAGAGTAGCCGGCAGAAGGCTAGCCAGCAGTCGGTTTCACGCCAGCGTCCCGAGCCGGTCGGCCGCGTAGCCGAACACGTCCTCGTAACCGTTCGCCGAGAGCAACACCGGGTAGAACTCGCTGTCGGCGCTGAGTTCGTCGCCGTCGGCGGCGGCGACGAGATCGCCCGGCGCGACCCGCTGGAAGTTGTCGACGAAGACGCGGTACTCCTCGGCCGGCCCCTTCGGGATCCGATCGAGCATCCGGAAGACGGTCACGTCGGCCGCGTCGCGGCGGTGCAGCGACAGCGGCGGCTCCTCCTCGCCCTCGACCGGCGCTGGAAGGACACCCGTCGCCGACAGGAAGGCGCGAACGATCCAGTACGCGTTGGCGGCGGCGCTGTCGGTTCCCTGCAGCCCGCACTCGACTTCGATCGTGTGCGCGTGGTCGATGAGCCGCCCGGCCGCGAACGCGCCCGTCTCGACGAGGTACTCCATCGGCAGGTGCGGACAGATCGACCGCGACACCGCATCCACCTCGTCGACGAGCGCGAACGGTTCGGCGTACGACTGCGTCGAGTGCAGCGACAGCACCGTCGTCCCGCGGAGCTCGCGAACGAGGTCGTACGCGAGGCGACGCTCGTGGTTCTCGGCGTTCGCATCGCCCGGAAACGCGCGGTTCAGGTCCTCATCGAGGTAGCGGACGCCGGCGTCGAGCGCCTCCTCGTTCGCGACGACGAGTTTGACCGGTCGCTCGACGTCCGGCTCGGCGGTGAGGAGGCGCTCGATGGCCCGCTTTCCGCAGGGTTCGTCCCCGTGAACCGATCCGACGACGGCGACCTCGGGTGTCCCCTCCCCGAGTTCGTAGATTCGCATTGGTACCCGGCAAGCGGTGAAGGGTCAAATCTCTTTATTTGTCGGGACGAAAGGCGAGCCGTGAACGAGCACACCCGCGACGACACCGTCGCGCCGCCGATGACCGGCGCGCCAACCGGCTGGGACCGCGAGCGACGAGTGTCGAACGGGTGGGAGCACGGGACGCTCCGCCGCGCGACGGTCCACGGCGTCCGGCTCTACAATTCGGGCGAGTTCCACGAATCGCACGACTGCTTCGAGGACGAGTGGTACAACTACGGCTCCGGCACGATCGAGAGCGCGTTCCTCCACGGGATGGTGCAGGTCGCCGCGGGCGCGTACAAGCACTTCGACTTTGAGGATGATACCGGAATGCGCTCGCTCTTTCGGACGGCGCTGCAGTACCTCGACGGCGTCCCGGACGACTACTACGGCGTCGACGTCGCCGACGTTCGAGCGACGATCGAGGCCGCTCTCGACGAGCCGTCGACGCTGGAGGGGTGGAAGATCGAACTCGACGGGGGACGGCCGGAGGCGGACCAACTGGACCGCGAGTACGCCGAAGCGCTCGATTAACTGTCTTCTTCACCACTGGCGTCGGCGAGGCGGTCGTAGGCCGCCCACGAGGGGTCGACCTCGGGGTGGTCGACCGCCTCGCCGTCGACGACGACGCCCGATCCGGATTCGACGCGTCCGGCGACGCCGACGGGCGTCCCCTCGGCTTCGAGCGCCGAGACCACGTCCGCCGTGCGGTCGGGATCGACCGCCAGCACCAGCGTCCCGCCGGTCGTCGCCGACCACGGATCGATGCCGAGCGCCTCGCAGGTCTCGCGGACGCCCGGTCGAATCGGGATCTCCGCCGTCGACAGGTCGAGCCGGACATCCGCGCCCGCCGCCATCTCGACGAACGCGCCGAAGAGCCCGCACTCGGTCGCGTCGTGCATCGCGTGGACGCCGCCCACCGCCGCGGCGGTCATCGCGTCGCGGACGCAGGAGGCCTCGTCGAGTCGGGCCTGCGCCGCCGACAGCGTCGCCTCGTCGAGATCGAACTGGTCGGGAAACAGCGTCGTGAGCAGCCCCGTCGCCTCCACGGCGGGGCCGTTCGTCACGAGCACGTCGTCGCCGACGCGCGCGCCGTCCGGGCGGATCACCGAGTCGAACTCGCCGACGGCGAGTGCGGTCGCGCCGCCGACCCACGGGAACGAACAGCCGGCGTAGCGGGCGGTGTGACCGGTGACGATCGAGACGCCGAGGTCTTCGGCCTCCGCGTGCATCGACTCCCAGAGCGTCGCGAACGACTCGTCGGAGATCGTCGGCGGCAGCGTGAAGGTGATCGCAAGATGCGAGGGCGGGAGCCCCGAAACCGCGACGTCGGCGAGGACGAAGTCGAGCGCGAAGCGACCGGCACGCTCGAATCCGAGCCCCGGCAGCACTGATACCGGATCGGTCGCGATGGCGACCGCGGTTCCGTCGATATCGAGGAGCCCGAAATCGACGCCGTGTGTCGGTCCCACGGCGACATCGTCGCGGTCGGCTCCGAGCCGCGGGAAGACGTGCTCGTCGAAGAACTCCCGGTCGACCTTCCCGAGATCCGTCATACGCGTTCGTCTCGGTGGGACGGTTTGAACGTAGCGCTGTGCGACGCTGGGGTCCTCGATCAACGGAGAGCGGCTCAGAACGGCGGTCGGCCGAGCTGGGGGAGCTCGACCCACCGGCTCACGAAGTGACGCGAGCGCGACCCCGACGGAGCTCATTTCATCGGAGGCGACGGTAGGCACGTGATTGGTCTCGCGTCGTGTGGTAGTCTCCGCCTCTACGACAAGAAGCTCGCTAAGAGCCGTCCGGACTGATATATAGTACGGCGGAGCGGTCGGTAGTGGATCCCGCGCTCAGCTCGCTCGTGGGCGGCAACGCATCTACGCGTCGCGATCGAACCTACGCGTCGTGCTCGAACTGGTCCGTGAGCTCGTGGAGAACCCGCTCGGGAAACTCGTGGTGCAGCCAGTGCGTCGCGTCGTCGAGGACGACGAGCCGGCCCTCCTCGCAGAACCGGACGCTCTCGCTCGCCAGCGATTCGAGCAGGAAGTCGTCCTGTGCTCCCCAGCAGACGAGCGTCGGCGGCCGCACGCGCATCGCCCGCGGACGCGGATCAGCGCGGACAATCGCTCGATACCAGTTCAGCATCGAGCGGTACGCGCCGTCGACCTCCCACGCGGTCCGATAGCGCGCGAAGTCGGCCTCGTCGAACGTTCCCGGCCGGCTGCTACGCTCGAACAGGTCCGTGAGCGTCCGCCAGTTTCCGACCCGGGCGAGCGCCTCCGGGAGGCGCGGCAGTTGGAAAAAGAGCACGTACCAGCTCCGCAGCAGCTGTCGCGGCTCGCGCGTGAGCGCCCGTCGGAACGCCGTCGGATGCGGGACGTTGAGAACCGACAGCGTTCGGAGCCGAGCGGGCGCATGGAGCCCGACCCACCACGCGACGTACGCGCCCCAGTCGTGACCGACGAGATGGGCGTCGTCGACGTCGAGCGCGTCGAGCAGTCCCGTCACGTCGTCCGCGAGCGAATCGACGTGGTACGCGCCGACCTCGGCGGGCTTCTCGCTCGCGTTGTAGCCGCGCTGGTCGGGCACGAGCACCCGATAGCCGGCCTCGGCCAGCGGTTCGACGTACTCGTGCCAGCCGTACCAGCACTCCGGAAAGCCGTGCAAGAGGACAACGGGCTCGCCGGTTTCGGGACCGGCGTCGACGACGTGCAGCGTCACCTCGCCGACGTCGACGAACCGCGAGTCGGCGTCGATATCGACGTCGTTCGGGAACAGGCCGCGCGGCCTCGACCGAGCGTGCCGGTCGCGATCGCGGACGGTCACTCGTCGGGGTCGACGACGAGTTGGTCTGCGAACTCCTCCGTCGACGTCCGCTCCCAGTCGCGTCCGGACGTGCCGTCGACCTCGGCGTGGATCTTCTCTTCGAGCAGGTCGACCGCGACGGAGTTCGCGCCCTCGGGGACGATGAGATCCGCGTGCTTCTTCGTCGGCTCGACGAACTGCTCGTGCATCGGTTTGACCGTCGAGAGGTACTGGTCGATGACGCCTTCGAGGTCCCGACCGCGCTCGATGACGTCGCGCTGGATCCGACGCAGAATGCGAGTGTCGGCGTCGGTTTCGACGTAGAGCCTGAGATCGAGCATCTCGTTGATCTCCTCGTCGTAGAGCGTGAGAATCCCCTCCAAGATGATGACGTCCGTCGGCTCGACGCGGACCGATTCGTCGGTTCGGTTGTGGATCTCGAAGTCGTACGTCGGCATCTCGATCGACTGTCCTTCGAGCAGGGTCCCGAGTTGCTCACGGAGGAGTTCCCACTCGAACGCCGAGGGGTGATCGTAGTTCACGTCCTCGCGTGCTTCGAGATCGAGGTGGCTCAGATCCTCGTAGTAGTTGTCCAGCGGGATCCTCGTGACGGAGTCGCCGACGTTCCGCGTGATGAGACGCGCGACCGTCGTCTTCCCCGCGCCGGTGCCGCCGGCGATCCCGATGACGAACGAGGGGATAGTCATTTTCTGAAAGAGGAGGCTCCGAGCGCTTGAGCGTGGCGATTCGTCGAACGATGGCTCCGAAACCCGACCTTCAAACGCCGACGAAACGCCCGTCGGAACCGGCAGCGGGGCGCGACCGCAAGGCGAAATCGCGAACAGATCACCTATATTTTCTGATAAAATGTGAAAGGGGACGTTTCTTTCCGGGGATCGAATCCGTAGTGAAACTGGATTATGGCCGGAAGACGTCACTTATCGTTCGTCAAGGATCCGTTGTACCCAGTGTCGTGACGGATACATTTATAATGAGGTGAATCAATTCCGTGTTTATGGCACGTGATATCGTACGGCGTAGATTCCTGAAGCGAGTGGGCGCGGCGGGAGCGATCGGCGCGAGCGGAATCGCCGGGTGTGTTGGTAGCCCAGACGACGGCGGCGACAGTGGCGGAGACAGCGGTGGAGACAGCAGCGGCGACAGCGACAGTGGCGGCGACAGCGGGGGATCCGGAGACGGGCCGGAAGGTCTCGTCTTCATCTGCTACCCCGAAAGCGGAATTCAGTTGTTCCGCGACTACTACAGTCAGTCGGACGGAAGCGAAACGATCCTCGTTCCAGACGGGCTTCGCGACGGGGACCTGCCGGGACAGGTCGGGAACGAGATGGCGAACGTCACCGGGACCGCGCCCGCGGCGGGCGGTCCGAGCCAAGAGGCCTTCAGTTCCCTCTTCGAGGAGGAGTACGACGCCTCACCGGGCGTGTTCACGTCCCAATCGTACGACTCGGTCGCGCTCCAACTGCTCGCGAACGCCGCGGCCGGCGAGAACAGCGGGACCGCGGTCCGCGATCAGATGCGTCGGATCGCCAACCCCGGCGGGATGGAAGTCACACCGGAGAACCTCGTTGAGGGAATCGAGGCGGCCGCGAACGGCGATGACGTGAACTATCAGGGCGCATCGTCGGCGACGAACTTCGATGAGAACGGCGATCCGGCCTCTGCGGCCTACGCCGTCTGGGAGTTCAACAACGAAACCGACGAGACACTCGAAGTGCAGAACTTCGAGGGAGCGAACCCCGACGGCAGCGGTCCCGCCGCCGACAGCGCGTCCGGCGGGAGCGACCGCGAGATGTCGGTCGGCATTCTCCTCCCCGAGACGGGCGATCTGGCCTCCGTGGGCGGACCGATGATCCAAGCCGCAGAACTGCCCGTAACGCAGGTCAACGACGCGAATCCGGCCGGTCTCTCGGTCGATGCGCAGGTCGAAGACTCCCAGACCTCGCCGAGCGCCGGGACGGCGGCCGCCGAATCGCTCGCGAGCGCGGGCGTACCGAGCGTCTGTGGCTCAGCGTCATCGGGTGTGAACGTCGCCGTCGCTCAGGAGGTCTTCATTCCGAACCAGATCGTGGGAATGTCTCCGTCCTCCACCGCGCTATCGGTGTCGAACCTCGAAGACGACGACTACATCTTCCGGACGGCCCCCTCCGACAGACTCCAAGGCCGCGTGATGGCGCAAGTGATGGCCGAACGGCTGGAAGTGAGCACGGTCGCGACGATCTACATTAACAACGACTACGGCCAGCAGCTCTCCGAGCGCTTCAGTAACGTGTTCGAAGACGAGTTCGATGGCGCAGTGTACGACCAACTCGGGATCAACATCGGCGAGTCCTCGTACTCCTCCGCCATTAGCGAAGCGCTGTCCAGCTCGGGCGAGTAACGCGCTGCTCTCGGAACGTTCGATTCTTTGCGACCTGTCTGCCCGGGGCGACCGCGCTGCCGGAACCGTCTCGAAAACGATCGCTCGATCGGTCTCGTCGAGGATGGACGAACCGGTCCAAGATCGATTGATTCGTCCAGTATCGGTCTACCCGCCGAGGAAGTCCTTTCGGACCTGCTCGTCGTTCAAGAGCGCGTCGCCGTCGTCCATATACCGGTTCCGTCCGTTCGCGAGGACGTAGCCGCGGTCGCACCGTCGCAGCGCCTCCTTGGCGTTCTGTTCGACCATCAGGACCGCCGTCCCGTCGTCGTTGATCGCGTCGATTCGGTCGAACATATCGTCGACGAGGTCGGGCGCGAGCCCCGCGGACGGTTCGTCGAGCAGGAGCAGCGAGGGCTCCAGCATCAGCGCGCGGCCCATCGCGAGCATCTGTTGTTGGCCGCCGGACATCGTCCCGGCCTTCTGCGATTGCCGCTCTTCGAGGATCGGGAAGCGCTCGAAGACGGCGTCGAGCGCGTCCTGCGGCACCGAATCGAGGATGTACGCGCCCATCTCCAAGTTCTCCCGAACCGTCAGCGAGGGGAACACGTTATCGTTCTGCGGAACGTAGCCGATCCCCTCGTGGATGACCTCCTCGGGTCGGAGTCCGGTGATGTCTCTGTCCTTGAACGTCACCGTTCCGCCCATCAGGGACGTGAGCCCAAAGATGGACTTCATCACCGTCGACTTCCCCGCGCCGTTCGGGCCGACGATGGTCACGTACTCGCCCCCCGCGACGTCCATATCGACGCCGGTCAGGATCTGCAGGTCACCGTACCCCGCGTCGAGGTCGCGAACTTCGAGGAGCGACTGTCCCTCTCGATCCGGGATGGTCTCTTGGGACACGTCCGCGTCGTGCGACGGCTCTCGCTCCGCGTCGGCGCTCATACGTTCCCTCCGAGGTAGGCCTCGATAACCTCCTCGTCCGCCTGAATCTCCGCGGGGGTTCCCTCAGTCAGGACGCGCCCCTGGTGCAGGACGATCACTCGCTCGCAGTTCTCCATAATCAAGTCCATATCGTGTTCGACGAGCAGGAACGTGTAGCCCTGCTCGCGCAGTTCGTGTATGTGTTCGAGCAGGCGTTTCTCCAGCGACGGATTGACGCCCGCGAACGGTTCGTCGAGGAGGAGCATATCCGGATCGGTGAGGAGCGCTCGGGCCATCTCCAGCAGCTTTCGCTGTCCGCCCGAGAGGTTCCCCGCGTACTCCTCGGCGATGTGATCGATATCGAAGAACTCGAGGACGTTCCAGACCCGTTCGAGGAGTTCCTCCTCCTGCTCGATGACGTCGTCGCGAAAGCCCGGTGTGACGGAGCGCCACAGTTCCTCTCCGCGCTGCCCCTTCGGTGCGAGCATCAGGTTCTCCAAGACGGTCATATCCCGAAGTTCTCTCGCGATCTGGAACGTCCGGACGAGTCCCTTGTTCGCGATCGCGTGGGGCCGCTGACCGGTGATCTCCTCGCCGTCGAACGTGACGGTGCCCGAGTCCGGGGCCAACATCCCGGTGATGAGGTTGAACGTCGTCGACTTACCGGCCCCGTTCGGACCGATGAGACCGGTGAGGGTCCCGCGTTCGACTCGGAACGACGCGTCGTCGACGGCGGTGATCCCGCCGAAGGTCTTCCGGAGATCGTCGACCCGCAGCGGGTACTGTTCGGAGACGTCGGGGCCGCCGGAGCCGAGATCCAGTCTACTCGACGCCGCAGGATTCCTTCCGGACCCGGCCGTTTCGGTCGACTCGTCGACCGTAACGTCGGCGTTCGAGGCGTCCGCATCACTCATCGACCTCACCTCCACGTTCGCCGCCGTCTGCACTCGCCGGACCGCGGGCTCGCGATGCCGTCAACGGAATGCCCGCGGCCGTCTCCTTGCGGTGGCCGAGCATCCCCTCGGGGCGGTTATGCATCAACCAGATGAGCACGAGCCCCATAAACACCAACTGAAGCTGTCTGACGCTGTCGATGGTGTAGAAAAACAGCGGTGCCGGATCGAAGTTCGTGAACAGCGGGGCGACCGCCGGACCGAAGCTCGACGGTGCGTCGGCATTCGGCAGCACGGTATCGATAAGGTTTTTCGCGTACCGCGGTCCCTGAAACAGCAGCGCGGCGAAGACCGCTCCGCCGAGGATGCTGCCGGTGTTCGACCCCGAACCGCCGATAATGAGCGCGATCCATATGAAGAAGGTAACGCGCGGCCGGAAGAAGTTCGGCGTGATCGAGCCGCTCGTCATCAGCCACAGGATTCCGACGAGTCCCATCAGCGCACACCCGAGCATAAACGCCTTGATCTTGAAGCGGTTCGTGTTCTTTCCGAGAGAGTTCGCGGCGTCTTCGTCCTCGCGAATCGCCTTCAACACGCGTCCGAAGGGCGATTCGCCGGTCCGCTTGAGCAGCCAGTAGTAGCTACCGACGAAACCCAAGAGGACCACGCCGTAGACGAGTCCGTCGACGACGGGCTTCGGGTTGTTCGGAATGATGATCTCGAACGCACCGACGAACCCGAGATACGCGTCCCACAGGCCGAAGAACTGGAAGAACGCCTCCATCGGATCGGTGAAATCGAGGATGAGTCCGGAGCCGCCGCCGAACCCGACGCGCTTGCCGAACAGCTGGAACTTGCCTAAGTCCCCGGAGAGGAACGAAAAGCGCACGATCTCGGACATCGCGATCGTGACGATCGCCAAGTAGTCCGCACGCAACCGCAACGCCGGTAACGCGATCACCAACCCCAACAGCGCGGCGGCCGCCATCCCGGCGATGATTCCGACGATGAGCGGGAGCCCGAGCCCGCCGACCTGTGCTGCACCGCCGGGGGTGTACACCGGTTTCGACACCAGCGCCATCACGTAGATTCCGACCGCCATAAACCCGACAATCCCGATATTAAACAGCCCCGTGTACCCCCAATGGAGATTGAGTGCGAGCGCGAGCATCGCGAAGACGGCGATGTAGAACGTCAGGACCGCAATTGTGTTCAGTTGCCCGCGGAGTGAGTAGCCGAGCACCACGCCGGCGAGTACGTACGTGGCGTAGACGGTGAGTAAGACGGCCACGATCAGCCCCGCGTCGCCTCCCGGAATGCGGTCGGCGATGTCGTTTCGGACGCTCATGCGGTCGTCCTCCCGGAGAAGAGCCCCTCAGGTTTCACCAAGAGCAAGACGATCATCACCGCGAACGCGGCCGCGCGTGTGAACGCCGAGGGGATCCAGATGACAGATAGCGACGCCGTCAGCCCGATTGCGAGACCACCGACGATGGCCCCGTAGATCGAGCCGATTCCGCCGAGGATGACGGCCGCGAAGATCAAGAGCAAAAGCAGCCACCCGTCGTTGAAGCCGAGCGTCCCCTTCCAGAGAATGAACATATAGCCCGCGATCCCCGTCAGTCCGCCGCCGATCACCCACACGGCGCGGACGACGCGTTCGGTCGGGATTCCCGTGATCTGCGCTAAATCCTCGTTGTCCGCCATCGCCCGCATCGCCTTGCCGAGCTTCGTCAGCTGGAGGAGGAGATGCACCCCGAGCATCAACCCGCCCGCGACCACGGCGAGCGCGATATCGTGTGCGTTGATGCGGACGAACCCGTCGACGAGATATAGCCCGAGGGCGGGGGGTTGAGACGTCGTCCCCCGAACGCTCGAATCGAAGACGAACTGCATCAGGTAGCGAAGCGCGAACGCCACGCCGATACTGGTGATGAGAAGCGTGATCCCGTCGGCGTCGCGGATCGGACGGAACGCGGTTCGGTCGATGAAAAGCGCCAGTCCGACGGTGACGATCCCGGCGACGAGAATGCCCGCGACGACCGCGATCGGCGTCCCCGTGATTCCAATACCGAGCGACCCGCCAAAGACGGACCCGCCCGCGCCGACGAGCAACAGCGCCCCCACGTCGGCGCGCCCGAATCCGGCGATGAGATACGTGGTCGCCCAACCGGAGAACGCGCCCGCAGTGATGTAATCACCGTGCGCGAAGTTCGCGAAGTTCAGAATACTGTACGTCATAGAGAGCCCGATGCCCGCGAGACCGACGACCAGCCCCCGCATCAGCCCGTCCCAGACGAGCGACCCGACGCCGCTGAAGGACTGCCGTCCCGTTGCGAGACCCGTGAGCAGATCCGCCAGCAGCACGCCCCCCACGAGCGCCAGCAGTACGGTGCCCGGTCGTGCGACCGCGAACTGCCGTCCGCGTGTATATGTCTCGGCGATACCCATTGATAACTATCCTCACGGTAGTTGCCGTCGGGAAGCGATGATAAGTCTTTCTTCCCGCTTCCCATCGAGCGGTAAAATAGCACAAAATAATCGGGAGAACAGACGACTCGTCGACAGTATCAAGCTACTTCGGCGCTTCGACGTACCCGTGTCGACTCGGACGCAGCGACTCCTCGGCGTCACGACGGCGGTCGCGGTAGTCGGAACGATCGGGAGCCTCTGGTTCAGTCTCGTGCTCGGGCTCGTTCCGTGCGAACTGTGCTGGTATCAACGGATTCTGTTGTATCCGCTGACGGTCGTCCTCGGGGTGGCGACGATCGAAGACCGACCGCGAGTCGTTCTAACGGTGCTCCCGCTCTCGGGACTCGGCGTCGTCGTCGCCGCCTACCACGTCGTGCTCCAAGTCCGGCCGACCATCGGGGCGACCTGCTCGGTCGACGGCGGCTGTTCCGCGGTCCTGTATCCGATGCTCGGCGGCCTGCTCACGATACCGCGCCTTTCGCTGATCGCGTTCGTCCTCGTGACGGGGCTGTCCGTCGGTGTGTGGCTGACTCGCGCGGACGCGTGAGTGTCGGCGCGGGCTCCGTAATCATCGTATCGCTCGACGAACCGCTTCCACCAGTCGCCCTCTATCAGTTGCCTTCCACCAGTCGCCCTTCGTCAGTCGTCTCTGAGTCGGTGGAGGAGCGAACTCTGCTGGTCGAGCAGTTGATACAGTGCCGACACGACGAGCGCCACGGAGATCCCCGCGGAGATGATCCCCGGCGACAACGTCCGAAAGAACGGGACGCCGACGGCCACAGCGAGCAGCGAGAGGCCACCGAGCAGTCCCAACCCGAGGTAGTACTCCGCCCACGAGATCCCGTACTGCGGAACCACTTCCATATACACGGCGACGTCGGCGGCGTTGTCGGCGATCGTCACCGTCTTCGCGTCCGGGTCGTACTCGACGATGCCCAGTTCGTCCAGTTTCGGCAGGTGCGTCTGGTGCAGTGAGACGTACACGCTCTGGCGGACGTTTCGGGGCGGCGGCGACTCCCCGGCTTCGACGGCCCCGATGCGCTCTGCGAGATCCGATACCGCCTCGGTCCCCGCTCCCGAACGAAGTCGTTCGAGGACGAGCCGACGACGGTCGTTCCGGAGCACGTCGTGGATCTCGGAGGCGTCCAGCGTCCCGTCGCCGGGCGGTGGGTCGTCCTCGGGTCCGGTCATGTTACTGTACTCTCGGAAGCCGCACTACATGAAACTGTCCTAATCGGCAGACGCGCGCGGCGCGGATGTCCGGGTGTGCGATCACCGTCCGATCGGTTCGCGTCCGATCGTGCGTGAGGTCAGTCGGGCGCGCGTGCGGTTATCCGGTCGGACGCGGCCGCGCGATGAACAGCGTCTCGACGATGCTGAACGGGTCGTAGACCGACTGGTGGCACTGACAGTAGACGTCGTCTTCGGCGTTGAACTTCGCCGACCCCTCAGACTTGAACTTCGGCACACAGCAGAAGTGCGTACACTTGTTCAGCCACGCGATGTAGCCCTCCTCGGTCGAAGCTTCGAGCCACGGATTGTTCTGCGCCAACTCCATCACTCGGTCGGATTTGATGACCTGAATCGGAATGACGTCCTCGGCGTCCTCGGAGCGCCAGCGGCCGGTCGCGGGCTTTCCGAGCCCATCGGAACCGATACCGTTCGACCAGTCCTGATAGTCGTCGAAGTCGTCGACGTGCAGCCGATCGCCCTCGGAGTACGCCTCGCTCTGCCACTCGTAGCCCGGCTCCGACCCCGATCGGAAGTAGTTGTCCGAGTCGTACTCGGGGTCGATCCCGCCGTAGGACTCGACGCCGCAGTACTGGAACCAGTCGGACCCGTAGGTCACGCCCGAGCCTTTGAAGTCCGCGGTCTCGGCGATAGTGACCTGAATTCCGTTCTGGTCGACTGTCTTCACTTCCGGCCAAACGCCGCGAAGGTACCCCTCGTCGTCGATCTCGACCGGAATCTGGGGCATACCGCGCGGCGCGGGACCGTCGGTGTTCTCGATCGCGTACGCCACGGTCGATCCGCCGCCCGCTCCGGCGGCCTGCGTCGCGGAGTTGATCGCGGTCGCGCCCGTTGCGCCGACGCCCGCGAGCGTCGCACCCCCCACGACACCCTTCACGAACCGGCGTCGACCCGACTCCGCCGGATACTTGTCGCGCTCGCTCATACGAGATACTTCGACCCGCCGGTAAAAAGGATGACGAAACCCCCGGTCCGCGATCGTCTTCTCACACCGACTGGATCCCGACCGAGGAGGGGTCCGATTCCACCGAGTCAAACAAGGGCCGTCACGGCGGCTACCGATCTCGAAACGTTGGTCGTCGAGAGCTGTCTCAACGATCGTCGACCGAAAACGTCAGTCTCCAGCGTCAACACCCGCTTTCGACGACTGCAATTCTCTCGACAACACGGTGCTTTTTACTCGGGTGAGAGTATACGTCTGGGTATGGGATTACACAGCAGGGACGTCAAACAGGACGTCCGTGAACTCGGGGCACTGCTGGGCGACGTGTTGGCCGAGCAGACCTCCGACCGGTCCTTCGAGACGGTCGAAGACATTCGGACCGCGGCGATCGACTACCGGAAGGGCGAACGAGAGTCGAGAGCCGAACTGGACCGGTTGCTCGACGGGCTCGACCCCGACGACGAGAGCGTCGTCGCCCGCGCGTTCACGACCTATTTTGAACTGATCAACCTCGCCGAGGAGCGCGAGCGCGCACGCGTCGTCCGCGAGTCATCGCAGGCGGGCGAACTCGAAGATGGGCTCGTCGCGACCGTCGAGACGCTCGTCGACGCCGACACCGACGCCGAAACCGTCCAGCGGGTGCTCGACGACGTCCTCATCGAACCGACGTTCACCGCTCACCCGACGGAGGCGCGTCGAAAGACCGTGAAGGCGAAGCTCCGATCGATCGCGAGCCGACTGGAAGAACTCGACGAGCGCCGCGTCACCGATCGAGAGCACGATCAACTGTGGCGAAAGGTCGACTCCGAGGTCACGAGCCTCTGGCAGACCTCACAGGTGCGCGAGCGCCGTCCCGAACCGCAGGACGAGGCCCGAAACGTCCAGTGGTACCTCGAATCGATCCTCTTCGACGTCGTCGGCGAGGTGTACGCCGAGTTCGAGGATCTCCTCGCCGAGGAGTACCCCGACGTCGACGTCCCAAAGCTCTTCGAGTTCCGCTCGTGGGCGGGGTCGGACCGCGACGGCAACCCCTTCGTCACGACCGACGTGACGACCGACACGCTCGAACGGCAGCGGGCGGTCGTCCTCGAAAAGTACAGCCAAGCGCTCAAGCGACTCTCGGGCGTCCTGAGTCAGGACGGCAGACGCGTCGACGTCGGTGCCGACCTCGAACGGTCGCTGCAGGCGGACCGCGCGCGGCTGCCGGGCGTCGCGGACGAGGCCGAGGAACGCTACCCCGGCGAGCCGTATCGACAGAAGTTGAAACTGATGCGCGAGCGGCTCCGGCGCATCGAGGACGTCCGCCCCGACGGGTACGGCGAACCCGAGGACCTGCTCTCCGACCTCGACGTGATCGACGGGAGCCTCCGCTCGATCGGCGCGGGCGTCGTCGCCGACGAGTACGTCGAGCCGCTGATGCGCCAAGTCGACACGTTCGGGTTCACGCTGGCGAGTCTCGACCTCCGAGACCACCAGAAGAACCACACCGAAGCGGTCCACGAGGCGCTCACGCAGGAGGGCATCGACTACCGGAGCCGCGACGAATCGGAGCGAATCGACGTGCTGACCGAGGCGATCCTTCAGGAGCAGCCGGTGATCGATCTCGAGGACCCCGGCGACATCTCCGAGACGGCCGAACGCGTCCTCGAACGCTTCGAGATGCTCGGGGAGTGGCAGCGCGAGTTCGGTGTCAGCGCCATCGACACCTACTGCATCTCGATGACCGAGGAGCCGAGCCACGTGCTGGAAGTGCTCTTTCTCGCCGATCAGGCGGGCGTCGTCTCACTGCCGGACCACTGCGGCCTCGACGTCGTCCCCCTCTTGGAGACCGAGTCCGCGCTCAACGGCGCGCGTCGGATCATGGGGACGCTGTTCGAGAACGAGGCGTACGCGCAGGCGTTGGCCGCGCGCGACGACGTCCAAGAGATTATGCTCGGGTATTCGGACTCGAACAAGGAGAACGGCTTTTTAGCTGCGAACTGGGACCTCTACAAGAACCAGCGCCGCCTCGCGACGATCTGTGACGACTTCGACGTGCAGATGCGACTGTTCCACGGCCGCGGCGGATCGATCTCCCGCGGCGGCGGTCCGATGAACGAGGCGATGCTCGCGCTGCCGAACGAGACGGTCACGGGCCAGATCAAGTTCACCGAGCAGGGCGAGGCCATCGCGGAGAAGTACGCGAACCCCCAGATCGCCGAGCGCAACGTCGAACAGATGCTGAACGCGCAGGTCCGCTCGCGCCATCAGGCCATTCGAGAGCCCGAGGAGGACGTCCGCGAGGAGTGGCTCGACGCGATGGACGAGATGGCGGCGACCGCGCGGGCGCAGTACCGCGATCTGCTGGAATCAGACGGGTTCGTGACGTACTTCGGGCAGGCGACGCCGATCGGCGTCATCGAGAACCTGAACCTCGGTTCCCGTCCGGCGTCGCGCTCAGGCGAACGCACCGTCGAGGACCTCCGGGCGATCCCGTGGGTGTTCTCGTGGACCCAGTCGCGCTGCATCATCACCGGCTGGTACGCTCTCGGGACCGGTATCCGAACGTATCTCGACGACGGCGGCGACCTCGAGATGCTGCAGGAGATGTACGATTCGTGGCCGTTCTTCCGGACGACGCTCGACAACGCCTCGCTCGCGCTCGCGCGCACTGATCTCGATATCGCGAAGTACTACGCTGACCTCGCCGACCCGGAACTCCGCGAGGAGTTCTTCCCGCACCTCTCGGCGGAGTACGAGCGCGCCCGCGACGCCGTCCTCGAGGTCACCGGTCACGACTCGCTGCTCAGGCGCGAGTGGCTCGACGAGAGCCTCCGCCGCCGCAACCCCTACGTCGATCCGCTGAACCTCCTGCAGACGCACCTGCTCGAACAGGAGTACCGCACCGACGACGAGGAGCAGACGCTGCGGCTGACGGTCAAGGGGATCGCCGCCGGGATGAAGAACACGGGATAGTCGGCGCGGACGTCTCGGGTCCGTTGCACCCGCGGACGTACCGACGTCTCGCGAATCCTAGCGCTGATTCCAGGGCGCGGCCTCGAAGTCGACGATGCGGTGACGTTCTTCGACCGCGTCGACGGCGGCGACGTCCTCGGCGTCGAGGTCGACGTCGAGCGCGCCGTAGTTCTCCCGGATGTGCGCCGGCGTCCCCGACTTCGGAATCGCCGTGACGTTCTCCTTTGCCATCAGCCACGCGAGCGACACCTGCGCGGGCGTCGCGTCGTGTTTCTCTGCGACGTCGACGATCGCATCGACCTCCGCGACCCGGTTGCGCGCGATCGGACAGTACGCGACCAGTCGGTGGCCAGACTCGACGGCCAGCTCGTGGAGCTCCCGCTGCGGAAGCAGCGGATGCATCTCGACCTGATGGGCCGCGAGTGGCGCGTCGAGTCGCTCGATGGCGTCTTCGAGTTGGTCGGGGCGGAAGTTGCTCAGTCCCACGTTGTCGACGACGCCGTCGTCGACGAGTTCGTCGAGGGCGGGCAGGGTTTCCTCGGGGTCGTAGGTGTCGATCGGCCAGTGGACGTACAGCAGGTCGATCGAGTCGACACCGAGCCGGTCGGCGCTCTCACGCGCGGTCGAGAGCACGTCGTCGTACGCGAGGTTCGCGGTGTCGAGTTTGGTCGAGACGAACACGTCGTCGGCGTCGCGATCGGCGCGTGCGAGCCCCTCGGCGACGAGTTCCTCGTTACCGTAGCTCTGGGCGGTGTCGACGTGGTCGTAACCGAGGTCGACGGCCGTCGAGACGGCGGTCGGGGCCGCTTCCGGGTCGGTCAGTTTGTACGTGCCGAAACCGAGCGGTGGGAGTGCCATACTCGGACCGTCGCACGCGACACCAACGTCACTTTCGGTGTCGCAATCAGCGTGTTCGGCCCGGTAGCGCGAGCGAACGATCGTGTAGAATGCGTGCGAGGTTCTCGCAGGGGATCGGTCGCTCCGAAACGGTTTTGATGGGCCCTCGCGCACACTCGGTATGCCGAAGGAACCCGATACTGGGTACGACCCGACACTGGGTCGGAAGTTCATTTTCGTGACCGGCGGGGTGATGTCCGGACTGGGCAAAGGAATCACCGCGGCGAGCACCGGTCGCCTCCTGTCGAACGCCGGCTTCGACGTGACCGCGGTCAAGATCGATCCGTACCTCAACGTCGACGCTGGGACGATGAACCCGTACCAGCACGGCGAGGTGTATGTACTGAAAGACGGCGGCGAGGTCGACCTCGACTTGGGGAACTACGAGCGCTTCCTCGGGGTCGACATGACTTCCGATCACAACGTCACCACCGGGAAGACCTACCAGCACGTCATCGAGAAGGAGCGCGCGGGCGACTACCTCGGAAAGACCGTCCAGATCATTCCGCACATCACGGACGACATCAAGCGCCGAATCAGGGAGGCCGCCGAGGGAACGGACGTCTGTATCGTCGAGGTCGGCGGCACCGTCGGCGACATCGAGGGGATGCCCTACCTCGAGGCGCTCCGGCAGTTCGCCCACGAGGAGGACGACGACGACATCCTCTTTACGCACGTAACGCTCGTCCCGTACTCGAAGAACGGCGAACAGAAGACGAAGCCGACGCAGCACTCGGTGAAGGAACTCCGCTCGATCGGCCTGCAACCTGACGTCCTCGTCGGGCGCTGCGAGAACGAACTCGACCCGGAGACGAAGGAGAAGATCGCGCTCTTCTGCGACGTGCCGACGGAGGCGGTGTTCTCGAACTCCGACGTCGAAGACGTCTATCACGTCCCGCTGATGGTCGAAGAGGAGGGACTCGACGAGTACGTGATGGAGCGACTGGACCTCCGACCGGAGGCGCTGCCGAAACCCGAGCGCGACAACCGCTGGCGCGAGCTCGTGACCCGCGAGCGGACCGAGGAGGTCGACATCGCCTTAGTCGGGAAATACGACCTCGAAGACGCGTACATGTCCGTCCACGAGGCGCTGAAGCACGCCGGGATCGAACGCCGGACGGAGGTGAACGTCCTGTGGGTCGACTCCGACGAGATGCTCGACCGCCACGAGCATCGATTAAAGGAGGCCGACGGCGTCGTCGTCCCAGGCGGGTTCGGCTCCCGCGGGACCGCCGGGAAGATCAAGGCGATCCAGTACTGTCGCGAGAACGACGTGCCCTTCCTCGGGCTCTGTCTCGGCTTCCAGATGGCGGTCGTCGAACACGCGCGGAACGTCCTCGGACTAGAGAGCGCACACTCCGCGGAACTGGAACCGGAGACGCCGCATCCGGTCATCGACATCCTCCCCGAGCAGTACGAAATCGACGATATGGGCGGGACGATGCGTCTCGGCGCACACGACACCGAGATCGAGGCGGGCTCGCTGGCCGAGGCCGTCTACGGCGACACGGTCTGTACCGAGCGGCATCGGCACCGCTACGAGGTAAATCCCGAGTACATCGAGCGACTGGAGGACGGCCCGCTCTCGTTCTCTGGACGCGCGAACAACCGGATGGAGATCCTCGAACGGACGGACCATCCGTACTTCTTCGGCACGCAGTTCCACCCCGAGTTCCGATCGCGACCCGACCGGGCCAGTCCGCCCTTCGTCGGCCTGCTCGACGCGATTACTGGGGACTTGGACGCCCGTAAACTCTCCGGGGAAACCGAGGTGCAAGCCTGATGGTGAACGTCAACTCCTTCATCGACGACGCGGTGGCAGAGATCGACGAACAGGTCGGCGACGCGAACGCGGTCATCGCCCTCTCCGGTGGCGTCGACTCGTCGGTCGCCGCAGCCCTCGCGTACCGCGCGATCGGCGACCGACTCACGCCCGTCTACGTCGATACCGGCTTGATGCGAAAGGGCGAGACCGAGCAGATCCGCGAGACGTTCGACTATATGGAGTCGCTGCGAGTCGTCGAGGCGCAGGACCGCTTCCTCGACGCGCTCTCGGGCATCGTCGACCCCGAGGAGAAGCGCCACGCGATCGGCGAGCAGTTCATCCGCGAGTTCGAGCGCGAGGCGATCGAGGCCGACGCAGACTACCTCGTACAGGGGACGATCTACCCCGACCGCATCGAGTCGGAGGGAAACATCAAGTCCCACCACAACGTCGGCGGGCTGCCGGAGGTCGTCGACTTCGAGGGGCTCGTCGAGCCCGTCCGCGAACTGTACAAAGACGAGGTCCGCGAGGTCGCTCGCGAACTCGGTCTCGAAGAGATCATCTCCGAGCGGATGCCGTTCCCCGGCCCGGGGCTCGCCATCCGCGTCGTCGGCGAGGCGACGAGAGAGAAGGTCGAGGTCGCCCGCGAAGCGTGTCACATCGTCGAGGAGGAGACCGCCGAACACGACCCGTGGCAGGCGTTCGCCGCCGTCGTCGGCAAGGCAACGGGGGTGAAAGGCGACAACCGCGTCCACGGCTGGATCGTCTCGGTCCGCTCGGTGGAGTCCCGCGACGGGATGACCGCCCGCGCCCAAGAGCTCCCGTGGAAGACGCTCCAACGCATCCAATCGAGGATCACCGGCGAGAACGAGAACGTCGCCCGCGTCGTCTACGACGTGACGCACAAACCGCCCGCGACCATCGAGTACGAATGATTCTGCTCGCAGGGGCCGACGACGACGGGCTGGGCGACGCGCTCGAAGCGCTCGGCGCGGACGTCGTCCGCGTCGAGGGAACCGCCACGAAGCAGTCGCTCGTCGACGCCGGAATCGACGACGCGAGGGCGCTCGTGCTCACCGAGATGGACGACGCGTCGGCGATCCCCGTCGCCAAGGAGTTGCGCCCGGAACTCCGGGTCCTCACCTACAGCCGCGACTCGCTGCCCGAGTTCGCGCGCGGACAGACCGATTTGGCGGTCGACCCCGCGCTCCTCGCCCCCGACGTCGTCGCCGAAGAACTGCTCGACAGTCTGGCCGAGTAGCCGGCCACGGCGTCTCCGGGCACTCGGACGCGCGGCTATACACCCCGCTTTTCGAGCGCAGCGGCGACGCCGTACGTGCCCGTGTAACAGCCGCCCGTTCGGCGTTCTCTCGGAGGACCGGGAGGACCGCTACTGGTGCCATCCGGTGAGCGGCCCCCGACCTCGCGTCCGTGGGCAAGCCACGAACGCGTCACGACAACTCACCGACAACAAGTAAAACGTTTTCGCCCGATAGCGCGGAGTTCGGCATCGTCGCATCGCTGATCGGCGTTGGTGAACAGGCAGCACCCGTCGCGACGACGCCCTCGCCAGCGTCGTCGCCGTCGCTACCCCGTCGATGTGCCGCACAACCGCGTCTCGATACGGGGCCCGGGTCAGATCACACCGCCGTTGGCCGCGCGTTCGTATATAAACACTCGCCGAGGAATCAGTCAGTCGTCACGGTCGCGCGTGTCGTCGACTGCGATATCGCTGCCGCGTGGTCGGCTCGCCTGTGCGTTACGCTCGCCGCGCGCCCGTTCCCGGGCGGTCGCAGTCGGCGAGTCGGATCTCGCTTCTCTCGATCGGAACCCCCGCGTACTCGTCATCGTCGAGCAGTAGCGCGCCGTCGAGGTCGGCGTAATCGAGGAGCGGCGCGAGGTGGCAGGCGGCCGCGATCGACGCGTTCGACTCGATCATACAGCCGAGCATCACGTCGAGGCCGTGCGCCCGCGCGGTGTGAATCATCCGGCGAGCCTCGGTGAGCCCGCCGGTCTTCATCAGCTTCAGGTTCACGATGTCCGTCCGGTCGGCGACCGCCGGGACGTCGGGAAGCGTCACGCAGGACTCGTCCGCGGCGATCGGCAGCGACGAACGCTCGTAGACGAATTTGAGCCCCTCGGGATCGCTCGCCGGAACGGGCTGTTCGACGAACTCGACGTCGTGGGCGTCGAGTCGCTCGGTCATCCGGACCGCCTCCCGGGGCGTCCACGCCTCGTTGGCGTCGACGCGGATTCTGGCTTCGGGGGCCTCCTCGCGGACGGCGGCGACGACCTCCGCGTCGCGATCGGTCCCGAGCTTCACCTTCAGGACGTCGTAGCCGGCCTCGACCGCGCCGTGGGTCTTCTCGCGCATTCGCTCGGTGGTGTCGAGTCCGATCGTGAACGACGTCTTCGGGACCCGTTCGGGGTCGAGTCCCCACTGGCGGTAGAGGGGGACGTCCAGACGCTTCGCGGCCAAGTCGTGCAGCGCGACGTCGACGGCGGCCCGCGCGGCGGGGTTGTCCTCGACGACGCCGCGGAGTCCGCGCTCGATCCGCTCGATCGCGTGGGGGTCGCCGATCGATTCGACGACAGTGAGAAGCTCCGGCAGGACGGCCTCGACCGTCTCGGGTGTCTCGCCGTAGTGGCCGGCCGGGGCCGCGCTCCCGACGCCCGTCCGTCCCTCGTCGTCGGAGATCCGAACGACGACGTTCTCGGCGACCTCTTGGGTCCCGCGAGAGATCGTGAACGCGTCCGCGAGCGGGAGCGAGACGCGCTCGAACTCCGTCGAGAGCATCGTCACAGGTCCTCCGAGCGCATTCTCACACCTCGTCTCGTCGAGCGCATCGGTCACTCGCTCCCGAGGATCGAATCGAGGATCTCGTCGGCGTCGAAGCGGACGACGTCGGTCGCGGGACGGCCGAGGTCGTCGGCGTAGGCGTCGACGGCCTCCCGAGCCGCGTCGTCGTCTTCGATCCCCGCGGTGTTCAACGCGCCGGCGACGACGCTGCCCTCGTGGACGGGCGCGGCCAGATCCTCGTAGAGGTCGACGCACGCTTCGATCTCCGGGATCGGGAACGACTCGTAGCCGTGGATCGCTTCTCGTCCGGCGGTGTGACACAACACCATCGAGTCGGGCATCGCGCCGTGGAGGATCCCGCAGGTGACCGCCGAGTACGCGGGGTGGACGATGCTGCCCTGTCCCTCGACGAACAGGACGTCGTAGTCGTCGCCGATCTCCAAGAGCATCTCCTCGACCGCGCCCGCGGTGAAATCTGAGACGACGCGGTCGATCGGGTTGCCCCAGCCGGCGATCATAATCCCGGTCTGGCCGGTCGGGACGAAGCCCGCGTCGATGCCGCGCTCGCGGGCGGCCTCGACGAGTTCGAGCGAGACGGTCATCTTCCCGACCGAGCAGTCGGTGCCGACGGTGAGCACGACGTCGGCGTCGATGTCGGCGCTGCGACCGCCCGCCACCGTCAGATCGTCCTTGGGCTTTCGCACGTCGCGGAGCGCCACGCCGTGCTGCTCGGCGAGCGCCGCGAACTCCTCGTCCCCCGAGAGGAAGTAGTGGAGCCCGGCGACGACGTCGCAGCCGCGCTCGATCGCCGTTCTGACGTCCGGCCGCCAAGAGTCGTCGAACTCGCCGCCGATCGGCGAGATCCCGATGAGAAGCGTGTCGGCGTCGGGCGCGTCCGTCATCGATTCGACGATCGGCACATCGGGGAGATCCCGCCGGTGGTCGCTCGCGACTGTCCCGGCTTGGTCACGGTCGAGCACGGCGACGACGTCGTAGTCGGCGTATTTGAGGACGCCCGTGGCGGTCTTCGCGCGCTCGGGGAACTTCTCGTGTGCGAGCACGACGACCCGCTCCGCGTCGGAGTCCGCTGCGGCTTCGGTCATACCTGAACGGACGGCGACTGTCGTTTTAACGCTCTTGATCCGAACGGTCCTGATCCGAGCGGTCCGCATCCGAACGACGTGCCGCGAAGGCCGACGCCGCCGGTCACAACAGCGACAGCCGAGTCGTCCAGAACTCCCGCACTGCGCGGTCGAGCGCCTCGTCGGGGTCGCCGGTGGCATCGACGGCGGCCGTCCGGTCGGCGAGATCGGTGAACCGACCGAGAACCGTCTTCTCGCCGAGGACGATCAGCTCGCGGTCGGTCGAGGCGTCGGTGGTGTCGACGTCCGTTTCGGTCGTCGCTGGACCGTCTGCGTCGAGGTGCGCCTCGATCGCGTCGCGCGCGCGCTCTAAGTGCTCGTCTACCTGCTGGTCGCGACGCCGCTCGAACCGCGCCTGCGAGAACCCGCCCTTCGAGTGCGCGCCCATCACGTCGGATTCGACCTCGTCGACGAGCGCTACCGACTCGCCGTCGTAGACGCCGAGAGCGAACAGGTCCGAGCGGACGAGGGCGACCCAGACGGGCTCGACGGGCGCGAACCACGAGCGCTCGATCCGGAAGGACGAGCCCCACTCGTCGAACGCCGCGGGCGGGGTCGGCGGGTCGAGCGCGGCCGCGACGAGTCCGGCGTCGTCGACGCAGACGAGACACGGCGCAGCCCGGTGAACGAGCGCCGCGCGATCGCCGAGCGCCCCCGAGACGGAATCCGGAACGTCCTCGTGAACCATCGCCGTCAGCGCGCCCTCCGCGTCGGTCTCGAACGACGACAGTCGGTTGAGAATTCCGTCGCGGCGGCCGCAGCGAAGGGCTTCGGTCCCGCGGAAGTCGACGTCGGCATCGCCGGAGCCCGAAAGCCGTTCGACGCGCTCTTCGAGCCCCTCGATCTTGTCTTCGAGCCGATTGACTTCGGCTTCGGCCTCCTGTCGCTTCCGGGCGGCCTCCGAGCGTCGCTCCTCCTCGGCCGTCGCCCGGCGTTCGAGGTGGCGCTTCTCCTCCTCCAGTTCCTCGATCCGGGCTTTGAGCTCCGCGCGGCCGAGCAACTCGTCGAGCATACCTCGACGCGCGGCCGCGGGCCACTTAGCGGTTATCGTCGCGGGCGTGCACTCGCTGACTGGGCGGCCGAACTAATCGAATTCTGATACAATCAGGTCTGTCCGACTGCGACGCGGCAACCGACGCCTCCGATGTCGCGTCGACGGCGACCTCGTCTAAAACGACCGCTCAGCTCATCCCGACAACGGCGAGAGCCGATACAGCGTCCGCACGGCCTGCACGACGCCGGTCTTCGCCAGCGCACCGCTTCGATAGGCACCGTACTTCGCGAGCGCGCCGCTGCGGTACGCGCCGTACTTCGCGTAGAAGCCGCTCTTTCTGACGCCCGCACCGGCGTAGTGGCGCGCGGACGTCGGGATGGGCGTCCGCCGTCCCTCGACGCGCGTCGCGCCGTCGCGGATCGCGTCCAACACGACGTCCGCGGTCAACCCCGAGCGAGTGACGTCGTCGATCTCGATTTCGGTGTAGGCGCGGCCGACGAACCCGACCTTGTGCGCGTCGCTCCCGGCGACGCCGGGGTAACCGAACGTATCGGCGTACCGCCGCGCGCGGCGGTTCTTCCAGCCGGTGAACGCCCACGAGTTGTACACCTCGATGGCGTCGGGGTCGACCGTCTCCAGTCGGTTCCGACGGACGCCGTGTCGGCTGCGCTGGAAGGGATGCGGGACGATTGCGACGCCGCCACGTTCGCGGATCCACGCCGCGGTCTCGCTCATCGGTTTACGCCGCGGCGGCATCTCCTCGACGCCGAGCGCGAGAAGGTGCCCGTCGGCGGTCGACACCTCGACGCCGGGGATACCGACGAGCCCGTAAATCGGGGCCAGTTCCGCCGCGCGGACGGACTCGTGGAGGACGTCGTGGTCGGTGATGACGACGGCGTCGAGTCCGATCTCCGCCGCCTGCTCTAAGAGGAGCTCCGTCGGCGCGGAACTGTCGTAAGAGGCTTCGGAGTGGACGTGGGGATCGATTCGAACAGTGAGCGACACGTGCGGGCGTTGGTGCCGCTCGGAGTAAAGCCTGTCTGCTATCACCGACGCGCTGCGATCCGTTCACCAGTCTCGTATCCGTTCCAGAGCGCCGCTGGGACGCGGCCCTCGCCGGCGACCCAATCGCCCGCGACGCAGAGACCAGCGTCGGCGGCCTCGTCGAGGAGTGACTCGGTGGCGACGTCGTCGATGGGCGACTCATCAGCGGCGTCGTCGATGGGTGACTCGTCAGCGGCGTCGTCCGGGAGGGCGTACCGCCACCCTTGGTCGTCCGTCCAGTCCGGGTCGCGGTAGCGGTCGTCCTCTATGAGCGTCGCGACACGGTCGGCAACGTCGTCGACGACCGCCGAGAGCGGATCGTCGTACCGCCGCCTCGACCACTCGGGGCTCATCTGCACGACGAGCAGGCTCTCCCCGTCGGGGACGTGCCCGCGCTTGCACTCCTCGCGGGACAGCCAGCCGATCGCGTGCTCGCGGTCGGTGTTCACGAGGCCGTACCACGGGTACGTCTCGCGAAACGGGTAGTGGAGAACGACGGTCCGGATCGTCCGATACGGGACGGCGTCGACGGCCGCCGCGAGTCTCTCGCGGCGGGGATCGTCCCACGCGGTCGCGCGGAGGAGGGCCGCCGTCTGCGGTGCGGGCGGCGTCAACAGGACGACGTCGAACGGTCCGTGGACGTCGCCGTCGGCGGCGACGAGCGACCACACTCGCGGGTCGGCGTCGCCGTCGACGTGGATTTCGGCGATCCGGGTCCGGCGGTGAACCGTCGCGTCCGTGCGGGCCAGCAGGCGCTTCGCCAGCTGGGTGATTCCCGCCGTCCACGTGTACTTCCGTGACTCGCGGTCGTCGCCCGGCGCGACGGTTCCGGCGGCGTCGAACGTCCAGACCGGTTCGTCGATCTCGACGAGGCCCGACCGGCCGAGGCGTTCGAGGAGATCCGCGGTCCGGTCGTCGGTCGCCTGCACGTAGTTCGCGCCGTGGTCGTAGTGACAGCCGTGTTTCCTGCGCGTGGCGGCGCGCCCGCAGACGCCGCCGCTCTTCTCGAATATCGTCACCTCGGCGTCGGT
The DNA here is from genome assembly GCF_037031285.1 of Halobellus sp. LT62. Taxonomy (NCBI): domain Archaea; kingdom Methanobacteriati; phylum Methanobacteriota; class Halobacteria; order Halobacteriales; family Haloferacaceae; genus Halobellus; species Halobellus salinisoli. The sequence continues at coordinate 801,866 of NZ_JAYEZO010000002.1, read as the reverse complement.
CTCTCGCAGGGCGTACGCCGCCCCGACGCCCGCCGCGCCCGCCCCGACGATTCCGACGCGCGTCGGCGAACGTCGCGGACCGTCTCGCTGAGCCATACCCGATTGAGGGATCGTAACGGCATCACCGTTCGGGCCGGCGGCTCACGCGCACCGCCGTTATTCTCCGTGAGAATCGGCCCGGAACCGTTATACGGCCGTCCGTCGACGCACCGATATGCGGATTCCGAGCGGCGTCAGCGGGTTCGATCACCTCATCCAAGGTGGGTTTCTCCCGGAACGGCTGTACGTACTGTCAGGCCCGCCGGGAAGCGGCAAGACGACGTTCACCGCGCAGTTCGTCGCCGAGGGACTCCGAAACGGCGAGAACTGCCTGTACATCACGATGCACGAATCCAGAGGTGAACTCGTCGACGACATGTCGAGCTTCGAGTTCGGGTTCGAGACGCTCGCGGCCTCCGAGCAGTTCCGCTTCGTCAACTTGGCGAACAAGAAGGGCAAGCGGCTGTTGAATCAGTTCTCACAGAGCGGCTCCCCCTCCAGCGTCCAAGGGCTGACCGACAAGGTCGTCGCGTTCGTGAACTCCAGAGAGATCGATCGGCTCGTCATCGACTCGACGATGCTTCTCGAACTGTTTTTCACCGACGGCGAGGACGAGATGGCGCGGTTTCTGACGGCGTTGAAAGACTGCGACGCGACGACGCTTCTCATCTCGGAGATGACCGATCCGAGCGCCTACGCCGACGAGCACTTCCTCGCACACGGGGTCGTCTTCTTCCACAACTACCTCGAGGCGACCGGAATGACCCGCGGGATACAGGTCGTGAAGATGCGCGGCACAGACATCGACTGCGACATCCGATCGCTCCGGTTCACCGACGAGGGCCTCACCGTCGATCCGACGAAACGCGTGGACTTCTGAGATGTACGAACGCGTCTTCGACACCGACTGGGAATCGCTCTCCGGCGAGGAGGCGGTCCGACGGACGTACACGCTCGGCATCGCCGCACAACTCGGATACGGCGACCCCGAGGAGCGTTCGCGCATTCGCGCGCTCGCCTCCAGCGCCTACGAGCGGAGCGTTCTCGACCTCGCGTTCGAGGAGGGAAAGCGGAAGGTGCAGGACGTCCGGCCGCTGCACGACAGCGACGAGGAGACGTGGGAGGAACTCGTCGAAGCCGGCGATTCGACGGCACCGTCTCCGGAGTCGCTGCAGGCGGACCGCGGCTCGCGCGACCTCCCGGAGGCGGTCGAACAGCCGTCGGTGCTCGACGGTTACGATATCGACGAGCTCGAACGGCTCCGGCTGCCGTCGTTTCTCAAACGCGACGACGAGTGAGGGGCGTCGAAGCGAACGTCGGACTCGAAAGGCGTTGGGAATCCACGGGGCGAGGTTCTTCACGCTCCGAGCCCAAGAGCAAGTATGGCGAACGAGACGACTGAAGACCTACCTGACTCCGAGGCGGCGTGGCGCGAGCGACTCACCGACGAGCAGTACGAGATCCTGCGAGAGCGCGGGACGGAGCCGAAGTTCAGCGGCGAGTACCTCGACGTCGACGACGAGGGGACGTTCCGCTGTGCGGGCTGCGGTGCGGCGCTGTTCGACAGCGACACGAAGTTCGACTCGAACTCGGGGTGGCCCTCGTTCTTCGACGCCGACGAGGACGCCATCGAGACGAAAACGGATACCCGACACGGGATGCGGCGGATCGAGGTGCGCTGTCGGAACTGCGGCGGCCACCTCGGACACGTCTTCGACGACGGCCCGGAGCCGACCGGCAAGCGCTACTGCATCAACTCGCTGGCGTTGGAGTTCGATCCCGACGAGTGAGTCACCGACGGAGCGACGTGTGCAGCAACGAGTGGAACGCGTTATTTCGTGTCGGCGAGGGCGTCGTTGGCCGGCGGAGAGCGCGTCACTCCTCGGCGACGAGATTCGTCGTGAGAACGGGTACCGCCGAGCGCGCGACGACTTCCTGTGAGACGCTGCCCATCATATTCTTCGCGTAGTCGCCCCGTCGGGTGCCCATCGTGATGAGGTCCGCCCCGACGACATCCGCGTACGCGAGGATCTCGTCGGCCGGGTCGCCCTCGCGGATCGCGGTCGTGACTTCGAGTCCGGCGTCCCGCAGGCGCGCGGCGGCGCGGTCGGTCGCGGCTTCGCCCTCGACTTCGAGTTCGGTGAGCACGTCGGTCTTCATCTGCTCTTCGAGCGTGAGGAACGCCCGATCGTCGATGACGTAGAGAACGTGCACCTCGGCCCCGCGTCGCTCCGCGATGTCGGCCGCGGTCTCGACGACCGCGTCCATCGAGTCAGTTCCGTCGGTCGGCAGTAAGATTCGCTCGAACATCTGTCTCTGCGGGACGTTTCATCTGCGGCACCCTATATCCACCTTTCTCGTTGCGTCGTGAACGCGCCGGTGCGAACGAATGGATTCAAGTCCGCGCCCCCGGTATCGACGGGTATGAACGCCGGAGACCGCGTCCGCGTCGAACGCGCGGGCGTCACGAACGAGGGCGTCCTGATGCCCTCCTCGACGCCGGAACACCTCGTCGTCAAGCTCGACGGCGGGTACAACGTGGGGATCGCGCGCGAAGACGCCGACGTGGACGTCGTCGAATCGAACGTCTACGACGTCGAAGCCGCACAGTCGGAATCGGAAGAAAGCGAGATCGCCTTCGACGACGACCTGCCGACGGTCTCACTCATCTCGACCGGCGGCACCATCGCCTCGACGGTCGACTACCGCACCGGCGCGGTGACAGCGCAGTTCGACGCCGAGGACGTGCTGCGCGCCGTCCCCGACCTCGCGGGCCGGGCCAACTACCGCGGCCGCGTCGTCACGAACATCCTCTCGGAGAACATGACACCCGCGGTCTGGAAAGAGCTCGCCGAGGCCGTCGCCGAGGAGATCCGCGCCGGTGCCGACGGCGTCGTCGTGATGCACGGCACCGACACGATGCAGTTCTCCGCGTCGGCGCTGTCGTACATGCTCGACACGCCCGTTCCGATCGTCTTCACCGGCAGCCAGCGCTCGGCGGATCGCCCCTCCTCGGACAACGTGATGAACGCGGTCTGCGCCGTCGAGGCCGCGATGGCCGACGCCGCCGAGGTGCTCGTCTGTATGCACGGCTCCACGTCCGACGACGTCTGCGCGCTCCACCGCGGCACGCGCGTCCGCAAGAACCACACCTCCCGACGCGACGCCTTCGAGACGGTCGGCGCGGAGCCGCTGGGGGAAGTAGACTACGACGCCGAAACCGTCGAGTTCCATCGCGAATACGCCGAGCGCGACGCCGTCGACCTCGACGTGAGCACGGAGTTGAACGAGAGCGTCGACCTCCTGAAGTTCACGCCCGGACTGGACGTCGACCGCTACGCGGCGACGCTCCGAGAGGCCGACCTCGACGGGCTGATCGTCGAGGGGACCGGTCTCGGGCACGTCCACACCGATCTGATCCCGGTGCTCAAAGGTCTCGTCGACGACGGCGTCGTCGTCGCGATGACGAGTCAGTGTCTGGAGGGCCGCGTCTGCGACCGCGTCTACGACACCGGTCGCGACCTCATCGACGCCGGGGTCGTCGAGACCGGCGACACGCTCCCGGGCACGGCGAAGGTGAAGCTGATGTGGGCACTCGAACACTGCGAGGACCCGGCCGACGCGATGGGACGCCCGCTGGCGGGCGAGTTGCAGCAGCGTTCGGTGCCGTGGACGTAGGGACGCACGAGGGACGAACGCGCGAGCGTCACGGTACCCTGACGGTGGTTTCGATCACCCTGACGACGACTCCGACCACGCTGACGACGGAACCAATGACGGAAACTCACTCCACCGAAACCGTTGCGGACCGCCCCGAGCGAGCCGACTACGCCTGCGAGGACTGCGGCCGTCGGTTCTACACCGAGGACTTACTGAACTTACACCGCGGCGTCACCCACCCGAGCGCGCTCGACGAGGCTGAGCGCGACGCCTACCGCGAGGTCTACGCCGCCGAGGAACGCGCGATCCGCTCGTTCCGCCTCCGCGCGCTCGGAATCCTCGTGCTGTTGTACTTCGGATTCCTCTTTCTCTACGTGTTCTATGCCTCGTGACGGACCCTCCCGCGGCGCGGCGACCCGATGGACCGCCAGAGCCGCGACGCTGGGGCTCGCCCTCGTCGGCGCGCTCCTTCTCGCGCGGGGCGTCGCCGCGAGCAACGCCGCCGTGGGGCTGTCGGAGGCATCGCAGGGCGGATTGGCGATACCGCGGTGGCTCTACGTCGCCACCGGCGGGGCGGCGATCGGTGCCTCGGCGCTTCTGGCCGGGTTCGTGACCGACCGCGGGTTCGTCGAGCGCGTGCACGGGTGGCGGCAGGATCTCGCTGCGAGCGACCGCGTTCGCCCCGTCGGAGTTGCGGTCGGCGCGCTCGTCGGCCTGCTCCTGTTCGCGCTCGTGGTCTACCGCGGAGTCACCGGTCCGCAGCTCTCGACGATCAACTTCGCGGTCGTGGTCGTCTTCGCGGGTGGTCGCACGGGACTGACGATGGCTACATACGCCGTCGGTAACGTCTGGCCCGCACTGAATCCCTTCGAGACGGTCGCCTCGCGGCTGCCGAACGGGTTCGTGGAGTATCCCGACCGACTCGGTCGCTGGCCCGCCGTCGCCGGTATCCTGCTACTCGTGTGGATCGAGACGACGACCGGCGTCACCGACACGCCCCGGACGCTCGCGGCGCTCGCGGCCGTCTACGGCGTCCTCACCGTCGCCGGCGCGGTGCTCGTCGGGAGCGACGCGTGGTTCAGAAACGTCGACCCGGTCGCGACGTTCTTCCGGTTCTACGGCCGGGTCGCCCCCCTCGCGTGGGAGGGCGGTCGGCTCCGCGCGTCGCTGCCGGCGATGCGCCTCGTCGAGATCGACGAACGGACTGGATCCGTCGCGGGCGACCCGACACTCGCGGACGAACAGGCGACCGCGACCGATGGGTCGGGGCGGACCCGGCAGCGAGTCGTGACCGGACTGAGCGACGTCGCCGTCGCCGTCGCGCTCGTCTGGGAACTCACGTTCAGCGGCTTCGTCACCACCGAGCAGGGGGCGGCGACGGTGCGGAGCGTCGTCGGCGTCGGACTTCCGCCGACGCTCGTGTACGCCGTGCTCTTCGTCGGCGGCTTCGGACTGTTCTACGGCGCGTACCTCGCGGCGGCGCACGTCTCCGTGCGACGGGTGCTGACGACGCGAACGCCGCGGGAGCTCGCCGTCGCCTTCGCCCCGCCGCTCTTGGTCGTCGCCGCGGGCTATCACCTCGCGCACTACTTCGCGTTCTTCCTGTCGCTTTCTCCATCCCTCTCCACTGTCCTCGCTTCGCCGCTGTCTGCACCGACGAACCCCGTCGTTCTCACGCTCCCCGCGTGGGTGTCGGCGTTGAATATCGTCTTCGTGCTCGGCGGGCATCTCGTCGCAATCTGGGTGGCGCACTCGATCGCCTATCGACTCTTCCCCAGTCGCTTGCAGGCGATCCGGAGCCAGTACCCGTTCGTCTTCGTGATGATCGGCTACACCGCCGCGAGCCTGTGGCTCATCTCGCTGCCGACGGTGACGCCCGCGTTCTTGGGCTGAACGGCCGAATCGGCGGCGACTCGCGGCCGCGTCGAACGGAAGGCACTTGTCGACGCGTCCACTCCGAGCGGTGGGATGCTACTGGCAGGAACGGTCGTCGCCGATCCGGAGACCGTCTACGAGGAGGGAGCAGTCGTCGTCGTGGGAAGCGAGGTCGTCGCAGTCGGGCCGCGATCGGAGATCGAAGCCGCTCACCCCGACCACTCCGTTCGGGAGTTCGACCTGATTTCACCGGGGCTCGTCGGCGGACACATCCACTCCGTCCAGAGCGTCGGGCGTGGAATCGCCGACGACACCGCGCTCTTGGAGTGGCTCTCGGCGCACGTCCTCCCGATGGAGGCGTCGCTGGGGGAGGGTGAAATGCGCACGGCGGCCGAACTCGGGTACCTCGAACTGCTCGAAAGCGGAACGACGACCGCCATCGACCACCTGTCGGTCCACCACGCCGAAGCGGCGTTCGAGGCCGCGCTCGATCTCGGGATCCGCGGTCGACTCGGGAAGGTGTTGATGGACCAACGGGCCCCGGAGGGACTCCGCGAGGACGCCGACGAGGCGCTGGCCTCGACCGAGCGCCTGCTCAAAACCTACCACGGCGCGGCCGACGGCCGGATTCAGTACGCGGTCACGCCGCGATTCGCCGTGAGCTGTACCGAGGCGTGCCTCCGCGGCGCGCGCGAGATCGCCGACCGCTACGACGGCGTCCGGATCCACACCCACGCCAGCGAGAACGCCGAGGAGATCGCGACCGTCGAGGCCGACACCGGAATGCGGAACGTCGAGTGGCTCGACGAGGTCGGCCTGACCGGCGAGGACGTCGTGCTCGCCCACTGCGTCCACACGGACGAACGCGAGCGGGAAATCCTCGCGGAGACGGACACGCACGTCACCTACTGCCCCTCCTCGAACATGAAACTCGCCTCCGGGATCGCGCCGATCGTCGACTACCTCGACCGGGGGATCAACGTCGCACTCGGCAACGACGGCCCGCCCTGCAACAACACGCTCGATCCCTTCACCGAGATGAAACAGGCGAGCCTCCTCCAGAAGGTCGATCAGTTGGATCCGGAGGCAACGCCCGCGCAGGTCGTCTTCGAGATGGCGACCCTCGGCGGCGCTCGCGCGGCGGGCTTTGAGAACGTCGGCGCGCTCCGCCCGGGGTGGAAGGCGGACGTGATCGCGCTCGATACGGACCTAACGCGCGCGACGCCGCTGTACGACCCGCTCTCGCATCTCGTCTTCTCGGCGCACGGCGACGACGTGACGTTCGCGATGGTCGACGGCGACGTCGTCTACGACGAGGCCTTCGGCGGCCTCCAGACTGGCGACGCCGACGGCATCCGCGAGCGGGCGAGACGGGTCGCCGACGGGCTTCGGGAGTGAGCGAACTCCGATTAATTTAGGGTACGACACCGAGGTTCGTCGGAGAAAATTTCACGAAGAGATGCTCGGTCAGGGATTCTGAACTCACTCGCAACGGAGTTGCTCGCTGCTCAAATCCCTTCGTCGATACCGCACTGCTCACTTCGTTCGCAGAAACGGCTACTCGGTCAGGGATTTGAACCGGAACCAGACGTGCGCGCTCGCTACGCTCGCTGTGCGCGACTGGTAGGGTTCAAATTCCTTCTTAGACACCGTACTGCTCACTTCGTTCGCAGAAACGGCTGCTCGGTCAGGGATTTGAACCACGGTCGCAGCGAAGCTGCTTCCTGATTCAAATCCCTTCCCTGCGCGCTTCTGTTTTCGCAAGCCGCCTCGCTGTCGCTCGGCGACTTGCTTCGGGAGAAGTGCTCGGTCAGGGATTTGAACCCTGGTCCTCGGCTCGAAAGGCCAAGATGATTGGCCGGACTACACCAACCGAGCCTGCATCCCTACGTGGCGGGTATATTCGTTTAAAGATTCCGTTACAGAGGCGGTGCGGCACTGTTTCGCGCACGTCTCAGCGCGCGACTTGGCGGTACAGACCGACTCACTTCCCCTCGAATTCGGGCTCCGAGTCGCCCATAAACGCCGTCATTCCGGTCATCAGGTCCTCGGTGTCGAAGAGCAGGCCGAACGACTGCGCCTCGACGTCCAGTCCGGCGTCGACGTCGTCCCAGCCGCGGTGCATCGCGCGCTTCGTGTACCGCTGGGCGATCGGCGGCCCCGCCGCGAGGTCCCGCGCCAACTCGAACGCGCGCGCTTCGAGCTCCTCGTTGGCGACGACCTCGTTGACGAAGCCGTAGTCGGCCATCGTCTCGGCGTCGTAGCGATCCGCGGTGAAGATGATCTCCTTCGCACGACCCATTCCGACGATGCGCTGGAGTCGGACGGTGCCGCCCCAGCCGGGGATGAGCCCGAGGTCGTGTTCGGGCTGGCCGAACTCCGAGCGCTCGGAGGCGACGCGGAGGTCCGCGCCCGTCGCGAGTTCCATCCCACCACCGAGACAGTAGCCGTCGACGCCCGCGACGACCGGGAGCTCCGAGGACTCCAGTCGGCCAAAGGTCTCCTGTCCGAGCCGCGAGAGGTCGGCCGCGCGATTGACGTCGCCCGCGCCGCCCGCCATTGCCTGGATGTCTGCCCCGGCGGAGAACGCCCGGTCACCCGCGCCGGTGATGAGCACCGATCGAACCTCCTCGTCGTCCTCGAAGCGCTCGACCGCGTCGCGGAGTTCTTCGAGAATCGTGTCGGTGATCGTATTCATCCGGTGGGGTCGGTCCAAGACGACGTGACCGACGCGCTCGCGGACCTCGACGGTGACCGCGTCGTAGTCGTAGCCGTCGTCGCCGTTGGCGTCTTCCACCTCGGCCGACCCGTGGAAACTGCTCCCGGCGTCGACGAGTTCGCGGAGGTACGAGACGGCCTCGTAGCGCTCCTCGCCCGTCTCCTCGTAACGCTCGTCGAGCACGTCGAGAAGTTCCGAGAGGTCCCGTTCGTCGAGCATCAGCGCGGGGCCGTCAGCCCATCGGCCGCCGAGTTTGACGGCCGTGTCGATCGCCTCAGCCTCGGCGACCTCGTTCTCGATGAGCCCGGCCACTTCGTTGGCGAGGACGGCCAAGAGCCGGTCGGCGACGTCCTCGCGGACCTGATCGGACGGCACCTGCGCGCCATCGCCCGATTCGTAGTCGTAGAACCCGGCTCCCGTTTTCTTGCCGAGGTCGCCCGCCTCGACCTTCGCTTCGAGGAGCGGACACGGTCGGTAGGCGTCGCCGATTTTTTCTTGCATATACTCGAGGACGTGATAGCCGACGTCGATGCCGACCTGATCGGCCAACTCGAAGCTCCCCATCGGGAGCCCGAGGCCGTACTTCGTCGTGGAATCGACCTCGGCGACGGTCGCGTCACCCTCCTCGACGATCCACGCCGCCTCGTTCATCAGTGGCGTGAGCACGCGGTTGACGATGAATCCCGGACTGTCTTTGTGCACTCGGACGGGCGTCTTTCCCATCTCTTCTGCGAGTTCGGTGACGAGATCGAGCGTCGACTCGCTCGTCTCCTCGCCGGAGATGACTTCGACGAGTTCCATCCGAATCGGCGGATTAAAGAAGTGCATCCCGCAGAATCGCGCCGGACGATCCGTCATCTCGCCCAGTTCGGTGATCGAGATACTCGACGTATTCGTCGCGAAGACCGCTTCGTCGGGAGCGGCCGCAGCGAGGTCTGCGTAGACGTCTCTCTTGATCGAAACCTTCTCCGGGACGGCCTCGATGACGACGTCGACATCGTCGACCGCCTCCGCGATGTCGACGTGCGTCGAAATACGATCGAGCGTCGACTCGGCGTCGGACTCCGATATCTGTCCCTGCTCGACGAGTTTATCCAGCGACCACTCGATCTGCTCGTAGCCGTTTCGCACGAACTCCTCTTCGATGTCGCGGAGGCGGACCTCGAACCCGGCGAGCGCGGCTACCTCGGCGATCCCGTGGCCCATACTCCCCGCGCCGAGAACCGCGACGGCGTTGACGTCGTCGATATCCATACACTGAATCTGGGCCGCTCGGGGTTTCAACGTTTCCTTAACCCGGATAATAAACTCAACAAGCGTTTCAAATGGGCGGGAGACTCGGCGAATCGTCCACGACTCGTCAGGAGCAGGGCAGTCAACCAGTCGACGATGTAGGGGTCTGCAGTCAGTCGACGACGCGCCAGAGATACCTGCTCGCGTGGCTCCGATACGGCCGCCACCGCTCGGCGTGCTCGTTCATCCCGTCACGGTCGTCCTCGTCGAAGCCGTAGAGTTCGGCCATCCCCTTTCGGATCCCGAGGTCTTCGACCGGGAACACGTCCGGGCGACCCAGCACGAAGATGAGGTACATTTTCCCGGTCCAGACGCCGACGCCGCGGATCTCGGTCAGCGTATCGAGCACTGCTCCGTCGGGCTCTCCTTCGAGCCCCTCGCGCGTCAGATCCCGCTCTTCGAACGCGTTTGCGACGTTGCGTACGTACTCGATCTTCTGCCCCGAGAGCCCGACGTCCCGGAGTGTCGCGTCGTCGGCGTCCCGCACGCCCGCCGGCGTCACGTCGACGCGATCGAACAGCCGTTCGCGGATCGCCGCCGCCGACTCGACGGAGAGCTGCTGGTTCACGATCGACACGACGAAGCGTTCGAACTCGTCGTCGGCGGTGCCGATCGGCAGCTCGCCGTGCGTTTCCACCAACGGCCCCAGCTTCGGGTCGGTCCGGATCGGGTCCATCGACGGACAGTCGGGAGCGGGCGGACAAAGACGCGTCGCTCGCGGTGGTTTGTGTCGCACTCGGCGCGCCGTCGTCTGTGTCGCACTCGAAGCGGCGAAGTCGTCGTCGGCTCCCCGAGCAGACGGATATATCCGTTCGTCGACCGAATCGGGTGTATGGAGGGATCCGACGCAAGCGGACCGGCCACAGACGCCGTGAGCGACGCATCCGCCGTGTCGATCGACCGTCCGGACCCGTCGGTCGTCGACGCGCTCGTCGACCTGTGGGTCGCGCTCGCGACCGACCAGCGGGCGCACGACTCGCATATCCTCCCGGAGGAAAACCGGCCTGTCGTCCGCGATACGATCGCGCGACAGGCGGTGAGCGGCGGTGTCCGCGTCGCCCGAAGCGGAGGCGAGGTCGTCGGCTTCGTGACGTTCGATATCGAGCGCGGGGCGTACGCGCAGGACGAGACGCGGGGCGTCGTCCGGAACGTCTACGTCGACCCGGAGTACCGCGGTGCCGACGTCGGGACCGCGCTGATGGACGAGGCCGAAGCGGCGCTTCGGGAGGCCGACGCGACTGTCATCTCCCTAGAAGCGATGGCGGCGAACCGACGGGCCCGCGAGTTCTACCGCGGACGGGGGTACAGTCCCCACCGGATACAGTTCGAGAAGCGGATCGAAAAAGGAGAGACAGCGGACTCGGCGTCGGAGTGATCGGCTGTCGAGCCGTCCGCCGAAAACGACACACATTCAAAAGAGGACCGAGTACGTCGACACGCGCCAGGGGAGCATGGGCGGTTCATGCACTCGACTTGTAATCGAGACTTCGTGGGTTCGAATCCCACCCCTGGCTCTTCTCGACCGCGACACCGCAGACTCACGTCGAGGCAGGCGTTTCGAAGCCCACTAGAAAAGCAGTTCACTGGGTTCGAACGTACACAACATTCGAAGGCGGGAGCCGTTACGGGAGCACCAGCGTCGAAGAAACCGTTTGGAGAGGCCGCGAAGGTCAGCGGAGAGGGCCTGCGTCAGCGGGGTGCCCGGAAGCGGCCGCCGATTCGGCGTGGAGGGCCGGGGGGAGGGACGGGCCGAATCGGGTGGGTGGTCGCGTCGGCGGGGACCGAATCGCGGGCGGCCCAACCGGGGCAGATTCGACTACGGGGGAGACACACGTAAATGCGCCTTTGGTTCAAAGAACCGTTTTACCCATCGCTTTATCGCCGTCTACCCGCCGGGAGAAGTACCAACGCGCCCGGAATCGCGAGGGTGGCAAGTTGGAGCGGATTCTCACGAATGTCGAAGTTCGGATCCATCGGTTGGCTCTGCACGTCGGTAATCCGCAGCGACGAGTAGTAGATGATGACGTGAGTGAACGTATAGCCGATGACGAAAGGGACCGCAAGTGAAAACCGGACACCGAGTTGGGTTGAGAGGAGGTTGAACACGATTGCGACCACCGACGAAACGGCCAGAAAGTCGCCGATCTGCAGCGTGACGCCGGTGAACGCCGTCAGGACCGTATCGACGATCGAAGACGTCGTCGGCGTGTAGACGAACGCGGAGAAGACGCTCGTGGCGATGAGCGTCATCCCCACAAAGAACCCGACGATCGGGTACGCATACTCCATTGGTTCTGCTCTCTCCGGGAGTGAATATAACGCTACTCCTTTGGTATCAAAACTGAGTTTCACGCGCTCCGGCGGATCAATCCATCACCGAGGCCGCGGCGCGGAGTAGATCCGTCGCGGTGGATGCAAAGGCGTTCCCGCGCTGTCCGAAAACGTCACCGCTCTGTCCCGGAACGTCTTCGCCTTGGCCGGGATCGTCGGACGAGTGAACGCCCGACGTGATGCCGTCTCGCTCGCTGGAACCGGATTCCCGTTCACGCGCTGTCTCGCCCGAGGAACCGTTATTCGCTGCCCCTCCGCGGGTCGCGTTCGATTCCGCCTCACCGCCGTCACCGATCGATGCAGACCCGCGTTCGAGGTCCGTCGACTGACTCCCTCGATCACGGCCGCCGGAGGCGACCGGGTTCCCGTTTCCCCCCGCATCACGCTCGCTGTCGTTCGTTGCGTTACCGGTTGCGTCTCCCAACTGGTCACCGCTGCGGTCGGGTGCGTCACCGCGCTCTCCCGGTGAGCTATCGCTCTGCCCGGGGAGACCACCGCTCCGCCCCGGTGCGGCGGCGCTCATTCCTCGACCGGCATTATCACCGGCGATGCCGCGGGCGATCTCGGCGATCTCGGGACCCGAGAGGTTTCGGGCCTCCGTCCGAAGGCGTTCGATGTTCGAGGTGTTGATGCCGTTGGCCTCGCGCACCGGCTCTGGCAGTGTCGAAGCGCTCTCGTTGGCCTGTTCGAGTCGCCGCTCGATCGCGTTGATCTCGGCGGTCAGCTGCGCCGCGTTCGCGCGGTAGCGACCCTCCGAGACGTTTCCGGCCTCGCGAGAGCGCTCCAGTTCGGCGAGTCGCTCGCGGAGCCGATCGATCCGCTCGCGGCTGTCGTTGACGTCGGTCGCGATGACCGCCGCCTTGGAGTCGTTCGTCGCCGCGGCGGCGACCCGCTGCCCGAAGGCCCGTGAACCGACTTCGCTATCGATTTCCGTTCGCTGGACTGCCACCACCCCCGCGAGTTGTGCGCCCGGACTGAGCGACGACGATTCGTCCTCCTCGGACGCCGTCTCGTCCGTCTCATTCGACTGCGGCGTCGCCGTGTCGGTACCGTCCACCTGCGCCGATGTCGACTCGGCAGCAAGTGACGCCGGCGAGTCGGCAGCCGTCGCGACAGCGCCGATGGGGACCATCGCGAGCACGACGACGAGGGCGACGAGTAGCGTCAGTTCGGATCGCATCACGGATATCGCTATATCACGTATCGCCATATACCTCCACCATCCTTTGGCCCATTTTCGCCGGGTTAATCCGGATTGTTTCGGGGACGGAAGCGGGGTACCGCAAAGACGCCGAGTGGAGTGCCCAGAGAGAACCGCTACACCTCGCATTGGCATCTACCGACGGAACGGGCCGAGCGCCTCGGGGCCTGATCCGGGGGTGATTCACAGTCACGTGTCCCCGTTTTCGTTCGTGTCCCCGGCTCCGTCCGTATCCTCGCTTCCGCTCGTGTCTCCACTCTCGTCGTCGGGACCGCCCGGAGCCAAGCTCTCCCCGGGGAGGACGAGCACGTTCTCGCGGCCCAAGCGGAACGCGTCGAGTTTGTCCGCATCGCGCATCTTCCGGATGACTTGGCTCGTTTTCGCGTCGGTCCAGTCGAGCGTACGGGCGACTTCCTGCTGCTTGATCCGTCCGCCCTCGTGTTCGACGAGCGCGAGCACGCGCTCTTCGTTGCTGAGGAGTTCGTCCTCCCACGGGGGCGTCTCGTCGGTCTCGCCTCCACTCGCCGCGGCGGCGCTTGCGGACTCCGCCGTGGTGTCGCTCGTCGCGTCCTCGGGCGTCTCGGCGGCATTCCCGTCGGAATCCGGTACCGCGCCAGTGTCGGCGGTCGAGGCGGTCGGGGTCGCCGTCGACGACCCGGTCGCGTCCGCACCCGTCGAGTCGCCGCCGACGTGCGATCTCCCGCCGCGACGTCGGTACAGCAGCCAGCCACCCGCACCAGCGGCGACGACGACGAGCGCGACAACGTCATAGCGGAGCGGGTTGGCTCCGTCGCCCGCTCCCGCGTCGTCGGCGGGCGTGGTGGTCACGCCGTCGCCGGTCGATTCGACGGCGACGAGGGTCGGTTCGTTGGGCCCGAAGTCGAGCGGGCCGTTCCAGACGACAAGTCGCGAACCCAAGCGCGTGTCGTCCGGGTCCGGCTGTGCCGTATCGAGCGTGTAGCCGTCCGGCCACGAGATCTGCAGGGTCGTCTCCTCGTCGAGGAAGAGCCCCGCAATCGCGTCGCCAGCGCGGATTTCGCCGCCGTCGGCGACCGCGAAGTTCGTCCAGACGAAGGTGTAGGTTACCACGCCGTAGTCCTGTGGTAACTGCTGTCGGGTCGCAGCGACCGAGACGTCCTGAATCGCCATCTCTCGGCCGGTGGCGTTCTCCGCGGTGGCCGCGGTCGAGGCCATCCGATCGCGGAACTGCGCGGTGTACTCCGTTTCGTTGTTGCTGATATCGGTCTGGAGGCTCTCGAACGCCTCGGTGGTGTTCTCGTCGTCGAGGCGAACCCGATACTCGATCGTCCACGCCGCGGTGCCCTCGGGCGTGAGCGCGACTCGCATCGAGACGTCGTCCGGCGCGATCTGCGATCCGGCGATCGTCTCCGTCGTCTGCGCCGACGCGTCCTGCGTCGCCGCGCCGACGCCCCCGACGAGGGCGACGACGACGAGGGCGACACAGAAGACACGCACTGCGCGGTCGGTCATCTCGTAGCTATCTCGAACCGGGGGGCACAAACAAGTTCCGAGTGACCTTTTGTGAGATAACGAACACTTAAATGTCGAATACGACGTACGCGACCCATCCCGTATCGGCCTCCTCGACGCGCATTTCGGAGTAGGTCACGGCTTTCACCTCGCGCGCGTCGAGGTCCTCGAGCGGAATGCCCCGATAAGTGCCGGACAGGTGCCAGTCCGCCGCTTCCGCAGTCCCGCTTGCTTGCCTGTCCCGCCTCTGTTCGATTCGCACCCGGTTCCCGACCGGCAGGACGCTCCGCACGTCGCGCTCGTAGATCAGTTGATCGAGGTAATCGAACAACAGCGCCTGCAGGCCCTCGGCGGCGACGTCGACCGCGAACGTTTCGGCCGCGTCGGGCGCGGGGTCGGGAATCTTCTCGCAGGAGGCCGCCGCGAGCCCGTCTGCGACGTGGCCGAAGAGCGTCGAGAGGTCGGGCGCGATCGCCTCGACGGCGACGTCGGCGGTGTGCTCGCGAAGCTCGAAGGACATACCCATAATGACCCGCCCCCACGGCCTGTGTCTTCCGATCGGACGCGCCGGGCGCTCCCCGATCAGTGCTCGTCGGGGTCGTCTTCGGCCTCCGCGGTCGAGTCCCCGATGTCGAGTCCGCGCTCGCGACGAGCCAACTCGTGCGGTGTCTCGACGTGTGCGGGATCGACTCGCTCGTCGTAGCGAGACTCCGGATCGGTCGCGGCCGCGGACGATTGTGGGTTCTCGTCGGAGGGCATCCCGTCTGTCTCGTCATCGTTGGAGGACACCTCGTTTTCTCCGTCCCCGCAGAGGTTCGCATCGGTCAGCGAGTTGAGTTCCTCCCGCGAGAGCCCGTCGTCGCGGTCGGTCATCGCCACGCCGCTCGTGACGATCGCCTGTACGCCCTCCTCGACGGTCATATCGACGTCCACCACGCGGCTCTCGGGGAGATGGACGAGGTGGCCACCCATCACCGGGTTGGGTGCGAGCGGCAGAAACAACGTGAGCATCCGTTCGTGGCCCGCGGCCGTCCGAAGCACCTCGGGCGTTTCCGTGGTCACGAACCCGAGGGTGTACGCTCCCTCGTGCGGGAATTCGGCCAGTTTGACCTCGCGGAAGTTCTCCGCGTCGGATTCGAGCACCACGTCGCTCATTCGCCGGAAGCTCTCGTAGACGGAACCGACGCCCGGGATCTGCGCGATGACGTAATCGAACTGTTCGACGGCGCGTTCGCCGTACCGAGAGCTGTTCACCACGAGACCGATAGCGAGGACGGAGCCGAAGACGATGATCGGGGCCGACACCTCGATGAGCGTCTCGGTGCTGACGTTCAACGCGTTGGGTATGTGTGAGACGACCGGAAGGACGACGACCGCGTCCGAAAACAGGTTCAGATAGCCGTAGACGGCGTTGAACAGAAAGAGGAAGACGGCGATGGTGATGACGAGTGGGATCACGACCGCGAGCCCGGAGATGAAGGCCTCACGAACGACGTCGTACATCGATCTTTGGACCCGTCTCATCGAGGGGACGTCCGGGCGCGCGTCAGACATACGTATTCCCCCGGTACGAGGCATCCCCTCAAAGACCCCCCGCATCGATAATCCGAGACGAGAACCCGTTCGTGGCCCGCCGATCGGCGAGGAGCTTTATTCGTGTCCCGTCCGGAAGCACAGGTATGCCGATGAAAGGCGACGAGACCGACGGGTACCGCGAGATCGACCGGTGGGATCGGGGCGTCGGCTGGATCGCCTACCCGGAGGAGACGATGCAGCGCGCGAGCCACGCGCTCGTCGGCGACGACGGCGGCGTCTGGCTGATCGATCCCGTTGACGCGCCCGACATCGACGCGTTGGTGTCGGAATTCGGTGACGTCGCCGGCGTGATCGTCGGCCTCGACCGACACAAGCGCGACACGGCCGCGTTCGCGCGCCGACACGACGCGCCGGTGTACGTCCCGCGGTGGATGACCGGCGTCGCAGACGAACTCGACGCCCCGGTCGAGCGCTTCGACGCCGAACTCGCCGACTCGGGATTCGAGGCGTTTCGAGTCCGGGACTCGACGGTCCCGCCGTGGCAGGAGGTCGGGCTGTATCACTCGGGCGACGACACGCTCGTCGTTCCCGAGGCCGTCGGGACCGTCGCGTACTTCTGCGCGCCCGGGGAGCGACTCGGCGTCCATCCGATGCTCCGACCCGCGCCGCCGCGACGCGCGCTGTCCCGGTTCGAGCCGGAGCGCGTGCTCGTCGGCCACGGCGCGGGCGTGATGACCGACGCGACGACCGCGCTCCGCGACGCCCTCGCGAACGCGCGGACGAACCTCCCCGGTGCGTACGGCCGCGCGCTCCGAGAGTTGCTGTCCTAACGCGAAGACCGCGACGCCGACGACGTTTTTACCGGGGCGGTCGTCACACCGGTTGTGGTTTACATCACGCGCGGGCTGTTCGACGCGCTCTTGGAGATGGCTGACGACGAAGAACCGTCGTCAGTCAGCGTCGTCCTCGCGTCGACGCCCGCCGGCGAATTCGACGCCGACTTGTCTCTCGACGCCGAGACGCCGGTGCTCACCCATTTCTACTTCCCGGAGGCCAGCGGCTCAGTCACGGCCGTCTTCGGCGTCGACCTCGGGACGCCAGCGGGCCGCGGCCGCGCCCGGTTCGTTTCCCATCCACAGGGGCCGCTGGAGCCGACGCGGGAGGACACCTTCGCCGCCGCGATCGTGGTCGCGGTGCCGCCGTGGGACGACGCGTCGTGCGCGGCGTTCGATCGCAACGGCGGCGAACTCCCGTTGGACGTGCTCGACGTCGAACCGCCCGAGGAGTCGGTCGCCGGATAGCGGACAGAAAACGATGTTGTCCCGTCAGCGATCCAGATAGCCGAGATCAGCGAGCTGCTCTGCGATGTCCTCGAACTGCGCCTCGGTGAGCTCGCCCTCCCGCTGGTACTGGATGACGATGCTCCGCAGGAGGAAGCGAACGAGGTCGCTGGTGCTCGAAAAGCTGGTCCCCTCGATGGTCTCGTCGACCCGCTCTGCGAGGTCTTTCGGGATCGAGACGGTCGTGTACTCGGTCATCGTCTGGCGGATCCGAGGCGACGAACGGACAAAACCCTGTGGAGTCGACCGCGACACAGAGCCGGGGGTTTTTCCATCCCCCGAGCCGTAGCCGGCGTCGATGGCTGTCAGACCACCGCAGCAGGGCGGCGACGAGCCCGACTCGCTCGAATTCGGCATCGCGGCGCTCACGCCGTATCTCTCGGAGGCGGAGCTTTCCTTCCCCGCGACGAGCGACGAGGTCGTGCGCGCGCTCGGCGATCCCGAGATCCCCTACGACGCCAGCGGGAACTCGATTCCCCTCTCGGCGGCGCTCGAAGCGACCGGGCCGAGTCGGTTCGACACCGAACGGGAACTGTTGGACGCGCTGCATCCCGTCTTCGAGGAGTATCGAGCGGCGAGCGGCGGCGTTCTCTCGCAGCTTCGGGCGTTGTTACCCTTCTAACCCACCTTTTTCCACGGAGGGGTCCTGCGGACCCCTCCGCGCAAAAACCTAGAGGGAAAAATGCCGCTCGGCTCGCAACGCGAGCCTCGCGGTGTCAAACGATGGTGCTCGATAGTCGCGTTTCAGCCGCTTATTCGGATTGCGTCTCCTCGTCGATCTTCTGCAGCGTGTCGCGATGCAGCGTCAGGATGAGGTCGGCGAGCACACCGAACATCAACAGTTGGACGCCGACGATGATCCCGAAGCCGGAGACGACCGCCATCACCTCGTGGGAGATCCCGACGGTGACCCACTCGACGAGGACGTAGACGGCGATGAGGAGGCCGGTGAGCGTCGAGAGGACGCCAAGACTTCCGAAGTAAAAGAGCGGATTATTGGTCTTCGCGCGGCGGTACAGTTCCAAGAAGATGATCCCACCGTCGCGGACGGGTCTGAGGTTCGTATCCGATCCGGACGGCCGCGGGAGGTAGGTGATCGGGACGACCGTCGTGCGGATGCCACGCTTGGCGCATTCGACGGCCATCTCCGTCTCGACGCCGAAGCCGTCGGAGGTGAGCGTCATCCGCAGGAACGACTCGCGGGTGAACGCGCGGTAGCCCGAGAGGATGTCGCCGAAGTTCTCGCCGTGGACGTACGCGAACCCGCGATTGATGATCCGGTTGCCGATCTGGTTGAAACGCGTCATCGCGCCCTCGCGCAGATCTGCGAAGCGGTCGCCGATGACGTGCTCGGCCTCGTTTTCGAAAAGCGGTTCGAGCATCGCGTCGGCGTCCTCGACTCGATATGTCGCGTCGCCGTCGAGCATCAGGACGTACTCGCGGTCGACGTGTTCGTCAACGCCCTCTCGAACCGCCTGTCCCTTTCCTGACTCGGACTGGTAGACGACGCGTGCACCGTGCTCTTCGGCGATCTCGTCGGTAGCGTCGTCGGAGCCGCCGTCGACGACGAGGACGTCGTCGAACCCGTGATCGCGAAAGTCGTCGATCACCTGGCCGATCGTCTCGGCCTCGTTGTACGTGGGTACGAGGACCGTGACGTCGTCGTAATCCATCGTTGACACAGCCACGGGGCTGCATCAAAGGGGTTCCGGATTGCTGTGCAGAGAGCGATATATCGTAGCGTTTGCACGTCTTCGTTCACTGGATCGCACGACAGCGTGCGGTCGGATGCGCGATCAGGTGCCAACGCCACTATAATTCCGGTAGCTCCCCGCGTTGTTCTCTGCGAGCGAGGTCACGGACGAAGAGCCGAATCTGTCGCGTGAGGTCGTCTCGGTCTGTGTAGGAGTAGACGCGTGCGTCCCATCGCTCTTGGAGCGCTGCGATCATCGCACTTCGAACGCCAGACTCGTGGACGAACGCGACACGTTCGGTGTGGCTGTTCGCTGTTTCCTCATCAGTCGTCTGACCGTCGCGATAGATTGCTTCTAAAACGGAGCCAGTCTCGATCCCGACCCCGAGATTATCTCCGACCCTCGGTACGAGGTAAATTATCGCATTGCTCGCAAGCGCAAACTCGATGCTCTGTGTTCCCGCGTCCATCTCTTCGAGGGGAATATCGATATCGATCGCGAGAAACGCGTTTACACCGGGATTCGTTCGAAGCCGGTCCCGAACATCGAGTAGCAGATCGAGTACAGCTTCGTCTTGATCGAGGGCAACATCGGAATCTACGAGCGTCCCAAAATCGACGCTCTCTGGGATTTTCGTTGCTACACCAGCCTCTTCGGATAGCTTGATGGTTTCTGCAATATCAAATGCCTTGTACGGCCCCATCAGATACACCAGAAACTCCGAGTGAGCGAGATCGCCGAGGGTTTCCCTGATTCGCTCGCGCATATCGCCACTACCCAGTTCAATATATAAAAAATGTAGTATTCAGCACTCGCTGAGTCAGCGAATGCTTATTGCCCGTGGTGTTCAATCCGAGGTATGGCCGAGACGAACCGATCGACTCACGATTCGGGCGAACACCCGAGATTGCTCCCTGAGCACAGCCTGCTCTCGCTCGAAGAGTATCTCGAAATGCAGCAGGCAATCGGAAACGAAACCCGATTTCGGATACTGAATCGTCTCGTTGAATCGGGTGACCAAAGCGCGACAGAGCTCAAAGAGGCGCTCGATATCGAATCTAACACCCTCCATTATCACCTCGATACGCTCGTCGATGTCGGCCTCGTCGCAAACCGAAAGCGCAAGGAATCATCCAGCGACGGGCTCTATTCATACTACCGTGCGACCTCGCTCGGTGAGGGGATTCTCGAACACGGGGTTCGAGAACTGATGCGAGAAGAGTGGGAACTCCTCGACGCGTACTCCGGCGAGTCAGTGACTCCCGAGTGATGCCGTCGACGACCACGGAATCTATACGGCGGTATCCCGTCTGTCACTCGTATGTACGGAGTCGTGCTCGCGGCCGGACAGGGTACCCGAATGCACCCCCTCACCGATCACCGGCCGAAGCCGCTACTTCCCGCCGCCGGTCGCCCGCTGCTCGAACACGTTTTCGACGCCTGCGTCGACGTCGTCGACGAGTTCGTCGTCGTGATCGGCTACCGAGGGTCGGACGTCGTCGAACGCTTGGGCGAGGAGTACCGCGGCACGCCCGTCAGCTACGTCGAACAGACGGACCCCGCGGGGACCGCGCACGCGATCGAGCAGGCCCGCGAGGTCGTCGACGACCGGTTTATCGTCCTCAACGGCGATGTCCTCGTCGACCCCGAGCTGCCGCGCGCGCTCGCCGAGGCGGAGGGCTACGCCATCGCGACGACGCCCGTCGAAGACCCGCGCTCCTACGGCGTCGTGAGCGTGGATTCGGAGAACTCGATGGCGGCGATCGTCGAGAAGCCCGCCGATCCGCCGACGAACCTCGCGAACGTGGGCTGCTACGCGTTCGAGCCGGAGGTGTTCGAGCACATCGACCGGACGCAGCGAAGCGAGCGCGGCGAGTACGAGATCACCGACACGCTGGAGCTGCTGCTCTCGGACGGGCACGATATCTCGGTCGTCGAGTACGAGGGCCGCTGGCTCGACGTCGGCCGCCCGTGGGAGTTGTTGCGCGCGAACGAGTTGCTTTTAGCGGAGATCGAGCGGGATATTCGGGGCGATGTCGCGGAGGACGCGAAGTTGGACGGAGACGTCGTCGTCGCCGAGGGCGCGACAGTGCGCGAGGGGGTCCGCATCGAGGGCCCGGTCGTACTGCTGCCCGGTTCGGAGGTCGGCCCGAACGCGTACGTTCGCGGGGCGACGGTGTTGGGTCCCGATGCGCGCGTGGGTCACGGCGTCGAGGTGAAGAACTCGATCCTCTTTTCCGAGGCGACGGTGCCGCATCTGTCCTACGTCGGCGACTCGGTGCTCGGTCGGGACGTGAATCTGGGCGCGGGGACGAAGGTAGCGAATCTGCGCCACGACGACTCGTCGGTGAAGATGACCGTGAAAGGCGAGCGCGTCGACACGGGCCGTCGAAAACTGGGCGTCGTCCTCGGCGACGGCGTGAAGACGGGTATCAACGTGAGTCTGAACGCGGGCGTGAAAGTGGCCAGTGGAGCCGGCATCCCGCCGGGCGAGACGGTGTTGCGCGACGTCGAGCAGTAACGTAACCGTCCACCTACTCGAGAGTCTACAGGTCGGCTGGATCTATCCGATCGACGATACCGTCGAAATCGCCGTCGAAACTCAAGACTCGGTCGATGTCGTACCGTTCGACCAACGCGACAATCGTCGCGTCCGTGAAACTCAGTTGCTGATCGTCGTACTGCTCGAAGACGTTCACCGCGTCGGCAAAGACTGCCGCCGTGACGTACTGCATCTCGAACACGCGAGGATACACATCTCGACCGCGGAGTCGATCGCTCAGTCGCTTTGCCGAGGAGAACGACCCCGTTCGCCTGCGTGCCAGCGTGATCGCCTCGTCGAACACGTAGTCGCTGATATACGGATGGCCGAGCTCGCCGTCGTAGACGGTTTCGAGCGCGTCTGCCGCCGTCTCGTGTCTCGTCGCATCGGTATCGTGTTCGGCATATAGAACTCCTGTGTCGACGAGGACCGTCATCCGTACAGTATCTCGTCGATATCGTCCTCGTCAGTTTCGACTCCCGAACTGATACGTCCCTTCCGCATTGCCGCTTTTTCGGCGTCGGAAAGCGGGACAGTCGATCGCCGGAAGGAATCGATGACGTCCTCACGAGATTCGTAGGCGTCGTCGATCAAACGCGTCAGGAGCTCCTGCTGGGTGACCTTCGTTCCCGTTCGAAGGCGTATCTCGGCCTGCAGCTCCTCCAACCGGGATTTCGCCCCCTCATCGACCTTTACTGCGGTGGACATACCGGAAGATCCGGTCGATAGATAGGTAACTCTTTCCACCGGGTTACCGATAACACTGTGAGCGTTGTTCCGGTGTAGCGGCCCGTAACCGCCACGGGACGATCACAGTGGACTGTTCTCGCGAACCGTCGTCCGGAACGTCTCCGAGATGCCGAGCAGCGAGAGGAAGTAGGTCCCCGCGCCGACGACCACGAGGAGCACCACGGTCGCGAAGTTGTGATTGAGGCCGGTCGCCGTTTCGATGACGGTCTCGCTTCCGACGACCGCGAGCGCCATCGTCGTCGCCGCGGCGAACTGTCGGAGGATCTCGCCGGAGGGGACGGCGAAGTCGACTTCCGAGCGCAGCGTCGAGAGCGCGAGCGCCGTCCCGACGCCGGCCGACAGCGCCGTGGCGATCGCCGCGCCGACGACGCCGAGCGCGGAAATCAACACGACGTTCAAGACGACGTTGGTCGCGATGAACGCGGCGTTGATCCGGAACGCAGCCTTTGGTTTATCGATGCCGTTCAGCGCGTTCAGAAGCTGTTTCTGGTAGCCGTACACCAGCGTCGCGAGGACGAGGATCCAGAGAACCGACGCCCCCTGGACGAACTCCGGGCCGTAGATCCGCAAGATTCGCTCACCCAAGAGGACGCCGCCGAAGAGCCCCGGGATGAGGATGAGCCCGCCGTACGTCAGCGACTGTTCGACGAGGTCGGCGACGGCCCGCCGGTTATCTTCGGCGTCGGCACGACTGAGCTCCGGGAAGAGCGTCGAACTTACCGCCGAATCGAAGAGGGTGAGAAACTGTGCGACGCTCCACGCCGCGGAGTAGACGCCGACGAGCGAGGACTGGACGAAGACGCCGAGAAGAAGGACATCGACGTCGTTGAACGAGCGGGACTGGAGGCCCCCGAGCCACGAGAACTTCGCGTACTCGTAGAGGTTCTCGAAATGCTCTCGGGCGGGGCGGACGAGTCCGGCGGACACGAGCGCGAGGCTGATCACGGCGATGAGAAGCGTCGCGACCGCGTAGCCCGCGAGCATCCCGACGAGCCCGAAGCCGACGACGACGAGTCCGATCTGGACGAGGCTCCGGACGGCGATCCAGATCGGGGAGAGTAGCCCCGTGAGGTGGACCTTCCGCTCGCCGTTGAGTGCGGCGCTGGTGAGCGCTCGGAAGAGCCCCACGAGGAGGAGCGCGACGACGAGCGACGCGATCGGTTCGCCGACATAGGCGTTTACCGCGTCGGCGAAGATGAGGACGAGAACGCTGAGACCGAGACCGAGCGCACCGATGACCGTCGCTCCGGCGGCTAGATACGCGTCGGGGTCTGTCCCCTCGCTCATCCGTTTGGTTATCGCCGAGGAGATGCCGAGATTGCCAGCTAAGGAGAGCCACGCGACGAGTGCGAGGACGAGCGCGTACTGGCCGAGTACCGCGGCACCGAGTGTCCGCGCGAAGTACAATGTGGCCACGAAGCCGAGCGCGGAGCCGACAAGCTTCGACGCGAAGACGACGAAGGAGGTTTGGCCAATTCTCATTGGTGGAGGGACTGTCGGCGGTTCCGCGTCACAGCCGTCCACGGGTGTCTAGAGAGATGATCCTTGATAACTCCCATTCGCAAGTTCATAATCGGATCGATCACCGACAGAGTATAATTTAAACGGATCTCAGTAGCGAATCTGATCTACGGTATCTGTCTGAATGTGGTCCAAAGTAGTTAGCAAAATTTTCGGGGGGTCGACGTTGGAGCACTTTGAAAGCGCGTTTAACCGTGTTCCGATTCCCATAGGTAAGGTGTTGGAATCAATGCAAATTAAAACGCTTGGCTGCCTGCAGCCACGGGGCACCGTCAACTAAAAAACGGCACTGTCAACGAAATGTTTCTCTTTCTCAAGAATTCAAACATCGCAGATCACTATTCGCGTACTTACTCAGCAACGTTAGGCCTGAAACAGCCGAAGTATAGTACTAGTATATGATGCCGGATTCATACTCCAAACAAAACATTACTATGAGGTAGCAAACGAATTCAATAACTTGATACGTACCGTTTCAAAGATATGGGGTAGATGATTAGCGACAACACCGTGCTGTTAACCGGTGGATCGGGGTCGGTAGGTCGGTCCCTCGTTCCGCAGTTACTTGACCGAAATCCACAGTCTCTCCGAATCCTTGACAACAGCGAACCCGGATTGGCATCATTGAAATCTGACGTTTCTGACAACCGCTGTCGGTTCTTTGCCGGAAATATTCGGGATAGTGATCGTCTTTCACGAGCAATGGATGGTGTAGATCTAGTCATACATATGGCCGCGATGAAACATGTGGATATCTGTGAATACAATCCTTTTGAGGCGGTAAAGACAAACGCAGTCGGACTTCAAAACGTCGTGGATGCGGCCATTGATGCGAATGTCGACCGCTTCGTATTCACGAGCAGTGACAAGGCAGTTCATCCGGCCAACACGATGGGGACCACGAAATTGCTCGGAGAGAAGCTCGTCACGGCCGGAAACACCTACAGCGGTGAGAGTGACATCGATCTCGCGTCGGTTCGGTTCGGGAACGTGATCAAGTCCTCACAGTCTGTGATCCCGCTCTTTACCGAACAAATCCGAGAGGGTGGCCCAGTCACCCTGACTGATGAACGTATGACCCGGTTTTTCCTCACGTACGATGATGTATTCGATCTCGTCACCGGGGCAGCCAAAAAGACGGCGGGTGGTGAGGTGTTTGTTTACAAGATGCCGGCAATCCGGATCCCAGACTTGGCAGATGCGATGATTGAGACTCTCGCACCGCGGTATGGTTACACGCCAGAGGATATCGATATAGAGGTAATAGGTCCCCGTCCGGGCGAAACATTCCACGAGGAAATTATGACCGAACGCGAGTCCCGGCGCGCCTACGAAAACGGCTCTATGTATGCGATCCTCCCGGAGGCGACCGAAACTCGGACACCGGACCCGCCAGAGGGGTTCGAGGAAGTAGACGATGTCGTTCTATCCTCGAAGGACGAGAATATGCTATCGAAAAGCGAAATCATCTCACTCCTAGAGACGGATGATTCTATCGAGAAAACCAATGAGTGAAACAGTCGCGGTTACCGGTGCTGCGGGATTCATCGGTCGTTGGGTCGTAGCGGAGCTCCTCGATCGGGGACACACGGTCTACGGACTTGATGACTTCTCGAATGGCTCCGAACGTAACATCGAAGAGTTCCGAGACAATGAGGCGTTCCATATCAACGAGGGCGACGTTCGATCCAGATCCGATATTAGTCAACTATTCGAACACGGCGTGGACAAGTGTGTTCATCTCGCAGCTGAGATCGATGTACAAGAGAGTCTAGAAGATCCAGAGGCACACTTCGAGTCGAACGTGATCGGTACTCAGAACGTTCTCGAAGTATGTCGGAGAACTAATACTAGACTTGGACTCGTTGGTACCTGTATGGTGTACGATATGACCGACTCCAAGGTCGGGATCAACGAAACCCATCCGACGAAGCCCGCCTCACCATACGCCGGGTCGAAGTTAGCTGCTGAGGACTTGGCTGAGGGCTACTCCCACGGGTATGATCTTCCGATCACTATACTGCGTCCGTTCAACACCTATGGCCCGTACCAGAAGACAGGGATGGCGGGTGGTGTCGTATCAATCTTCACCAGCCGAGACATCCGAGGAGATGCTCTAAAGATATTTGGTGACGGAACCCAGACACGGGATCTACTGTATGCGACCGACTGCGCTCGATTCATCGTTGAGGGAACGTTCAGCGACGAGACAATCGGTGAAGTGATCAACGCAGGTACAGGAACTGACGTATCGATCAACGAACTTGCAGAGCTGATTGCGACTGATGGGACAGAAATCACCCACGTGGAACATCATCACCCGCAGAGTGAGGTACAAAAGCTGCTTTGTGACCCCTCAAAGGCGAATGAAATACTTGATTGGGAACCAGAGGTCACACTGGAAGAGGGGGTTTCCCGCCTCCGGAAATGGCTACGCGAGCGCGAGGATATGTCTGGATGACGGGAGAAGAGCCGGCATTCTACGGTGGTGAACCGATCCGTGACGAATTGTTGGGGTACGGCTCACAGAGCATCAGCGAGAGTGAAAAGCAAGCAGTTGTTGAAGGGATAGAAGGCGACTACATCACGCGTGGACCGACCGTCGAAGCTTTCGAGGAAAGGGTGGCAGATCTCGTTGGTGTTGACCACGCGATTGCGACGACATCTGGGACGACAGCGCTTCACCTTGCGGGGCGTGCGGCCGGATTCGGACTCGGGGATGAAGTAATCACGACCCCCCTAACGTTCGTCTCGACAGCACACGCGGCGACGTACTGTGGAGCGACACCAGTATTTGCTGATATCGACCCGCACCGACGAACGCTCGACCCAGAGGCGGTTCGTGGACAAACCTCTCCAGATACCGAGGGGATCATACCAATGCATTATGCGGGACATCCGGCGGATATCGAGGGACTCCTTAACATCGCCGATGAACACGACCTGACCGTAATCTGGGACGCTTGTCACGCATTCGGCGGCATATGGAATGGTGAGCCGATCGGCGTGCAGCGTGATATGGCTGTCTTCAGTTTTCATCCAGTAAAGAATATTACGACTGGAGAGGGGGGGATGGTCGTGACAGACAACGAGGAACTCGCAGAACGGTTACGGCGACTACGGTCGTTCGAGATGGACTACAATCCAGAGGGCCACGATAACGAGCCTTGGTATCAAGTGGTAGAAGGCGTCGGGTACAACTACAACATTACGGATATCCAAGCGGCGCTCGGGCTTGCTCAACTAGATCGGCTTGAAACATTCAAGACTCGTCGTTACGAGATTATCTCAGCATACGATGAGGCGTTCTCTGAGGTCCTTGGACTCCGAACGCCACCAGAGCCGACTAACGCGGATCCGATGTATCACCTGTACGCCGTTGAAATCGGCGAGGAATTCGGATGTGACCGCAAGGAGTTCGTCAATGCGATGCACGCAGACAATCTAGGGGTACAAGTCCATTATGTTCCCCTTCACTACCATCCGTACTTCCAAGAAGAGTTCGGATACGAACGAGGGCAATTTCCCCAGACAGAGAGTGTGTATGAGGGGTTGGTGAGTCTCCCCCTCCACGCAGAGATGGACGACCAAGACGTTGAGGATGTGATCACAGCTGTGCACCGATTACACGAATACCACGCGTGACAGACTGAAAAAGCATTTTTGATGGCTTATTTGTCTTCGAGATCGAAGTATCGAGGCGTTATAATCTGACCAGATGGTTTTATTCGTTTGCTCGTGGCAAAAACCGTATGGCCGAGTTTCACATCGGAGACAAACCCGTCGGACCAGATGAGTCAGCGTTCGTGATCGCGGAGGCGGGGTCGAACCATAATGGGAATCTTGATATTGCGAAGGAACTCATCGACGTCGCCGTCGATGCCGGAGCCGACGCGGTGAAGTTCCAGACGTTCCGAGCGAAAGATCTGTACGTCGAGGAGAGCGGCGAGGTCGAGTACCTCGACGATGATCGGAGTATCTACGAGATCATCGAGTCGATGGAAATGCCCTACGAGTGGATCCCTGAACTACACGACTACTGTCTCAATCGGGAGATCCAGTTTATGTCGACGCCGTTCGACGAGCGATCCGCCGCAGAACTCGAAGAGTACGTTCCCGCGTGGAAGGTAGCTTCCTACACGAGCAGCCATATTCCGTTTCTCGAATATCTCGCAGACACCGGCAAACCGATCATTATGTCTACGGGTGCTCACGAGTTGGAAGAGGTGGCGGAATCGGTAACGGCGCTCCGTGAAGCGGGGGCCTCCAAGCTCGTCTTGTTACAGTGTGTCGCCGCGTATCCGACGCCGATCTCTGAGATCAACGTCAGCGTCGTCAAAACGCTCCAAGATGAATTCGACGTTCCGACAGGCCTCTCCGATCACACGCTTGATCCTGTGACTGCCCCGTCGGCTGCTGCCGTGCTTGGGGCCAGTGTCGTCGAGAAGCACTTCACGCTGGACAAATCGATGGAGGGGCCGGACCACGAGTTCGCACTTGAACCTGACGAACTGGATCAGATGGTGACCGCGATCCGCGACACAGAGGCCTCTCTCGGCTCCGGAGAAAAGCGAGTTCTGGAGGTGGAACAGGAACTCCACGAGAAGGCGCGCCGCGCGATCCATACGGTCAGGGATATAGACGCCGGAGAGGAGTTAACTGAAGAGAATATGAAAGTACTACGTCCGGGAGAACAAGAGTCCGGCCTCCATCCAAAATTCTACGACGAACTCGTCGGCACGACTGCGCTACGTGACATTCCACAGGGTACCGGTATCAATTGGGATGACATCAATCGAGACTAATTATTCACGCCGAATATCGATGTCGATATAGTACGTCTCGTCGTCGATTTCGATCCTCGCGTTGTCGTGGGGCGGGAAAGTGAGAGCACGGAGTCGATCCAAGAACTCTCTCGTTCGGACCATCTCCTCTCCATCGATTTCACACAGTTCTTCGAATTCATTAGTTCGATGGTACGTTCCTTCATCTTCTTTTTGTTCAAGAACGGAGGTGTCTTCATTGATCACGTCCGGCCAATTCTCTTTAAACAGATCGACTTGAGCGTCCTCGAGTCGCTGATAGAGATCTTTTCCGGTGTCCGCGAAGTCGGGTTCGACCTCACGACGCGCAATGATGTCGCCGGTGTCCAAGGATGAATCCATATAGTGAAGCGTCACACCCGCTGGCGTCCCTTCAACGATGCTCCAGACGTTAGGATTCGCCCCGCGATTGTATGGAAGGTACGCTGGATGAAGGTTTAGACAGCCCATCTCCGGAACGCCGAGGATCGACTCCGGTACGATGTGACGGTAGCCACACGAGACAACGATATCGGGCTCCGCGTCTTTGATCACGGTCAGTTGCTCCTCCGTAGTGAGGAGAGAATGAACGAACACCTCGGAACGTTCACAGAGCCATTCGTATACTCGCATACCGGCGTCATTCACGCCGAGAAAGACGACATCGATATCGGTACTCATACGTTCCGGTTGGAAACACCGGCTGAAAGAACTTCCCGATACACACGGTTCACACCGTGACCGTCAACGAGATCTCGTCCGATCTCACGTCGTTTACGTCGGAGGGATGGGTCACTCACGTATTCACCCATCGCATCGGAAAACGCAGTCATATCAGCAGTATTCTCGAGTACCGTCGCAGCGTCGTGCTCTCGTAGTGCGTCCGCGATCAATCTCTGATTTTCGACGACGGGAAGATTTATGACTGGCGTACCAAGCGCAAGGAGTTCGTAGGTGGTCGTGCTGGCGGTGGTCACGGCAAAGTCCGCTCGGAACATTCGCTCCGGAAGATCGTTTGGATCACGAACGACACTGGCATCCGCACTCACGTTCTCGGCTGCCTCTCTGATCTTCTCCTCCTGTTCTGTCGAAACCCCCGGCCCGACAATAGCATCCACACGGAT
Source organism: Halobellus sp. LT62 (assembly GCF_037031285.1). Taxonomy (NCBI): domain Archaea; kingdom Methanobacteriati; phylum Methanobacteriota; class Halobacteria; order Halobacteriales; family Haloferacaceae; genus Halobellus; species Halobellus salinisoli. Next base: position 771,948 of record NZ_JAYEZO010000002.1, on the reverse strand, counting down.
ATCCAATCCGTCGAAGGCGCGAATTACAGTAGGAGTCAGCCCCGCGATGTCGCTCCCACCCATCGTGACGATCGCACGGGTCGGCATCTCGCGCCACGGTGGCTCCCTCAAAGCATACTCCGTAATTTCCTGTCGTAGGAGGAGGAAATCCGGACCGAGGCACCACCGTGGTTCCGATCCGATTACGTCGTATTCTAGTTCGGATGCGTAGAGGTTCCCGTTCACGAGGACGTCGGCGGTGATTTGGTGGCGGGAGTCGTCAGCGATGACAACCAGCGGCGAGACCTCTCGCAGTCGCTTTTGGTATGTCTGGTCTGCGAGGTATGAATCCACGACAGTGACATCTGCGTGATTATGGACGAACTCGCGTACCGACTCCGGATCATCTCTGGAAGAGATTTTTACTGTGTCTATACCGATTGGGCAGACTTCTTGGACCAGTTCCGGAGCCGTTGTCGCGTACGTAACTTGGTGGCCGTGATCAAGAAGATAGCTAGCGAGTGCACCAGTTCTGACTAGGTGGCCGTATCCGATTTCTGGGCCACCATCGGCGCGCACAACAATTTGCATCAGTGAGATTTCTGTTCTACAGTTGCGTTTAGATCCATAAGGTCGTTTTCGTCAACATAGCGAATCGCATCTCGAATCGGAACTATGTTATCGAACGGAACGTTCTCGTAGATGTTTCGCAACACCTCATAATCATCTGCTTCGTCGAGAGTTAGCCGGAGATCGTTTCGGTTCTGGAATTGTGATTCATCATATACTTCATTTGAACTGATGTTTCTAGTGGTAAATGAATTTTGGTTCTCTCGATAGTACAGAGTCACGTGCTCTCGGTGGCGTGGTTCGGTTGCCGTCTCGTGTACCTGCTCAAGGCTCTCGAACGTGAATGCCTCTACATCAAGGCCCCGAGGGAAGGAGCGTTCGAAAATGTTGGCAGCGTATTGTGTTTCAGTGTCAGTGACTTCTTGAACAACTGCGTCGATTACCTCCGGATCGATGAGCGGACAATCTCCGGTGATACGGACAATGACATCAGCGTCTACAGAGAGAGCCGCATTGTAGATCCGAGCGAGGACATCTGATTCGCTACCGCGGAATACCTCTGCCCCAGCTCGTGACGCGTATCGTGCAACGATATCATCGGCCGTTTGTTTAGATGTGGCCACAACGGTTTCTGTTACATGTTCCGCGGATTTCACGCGTTGGATGTCGTGGGTAATGACGTGATCACCAGCTAAAGGAAGCATAACCTTCCCAGGAAGTCGAGTTGAGCCCATTCGAGCTTGAATGACAGCGGCGATCTGCTGATTCATTATATCTCAACTCGTCACGATGGCGTGAATGTTTTATGATCGCGGTTTTACTTTATATTCGCTAATAGTTGAATATCTATATTATAAAAATATTGTCAATTTATGTATGCTATTATACAGTGTATGGGCCCTGTTGAAACGCTCAAAAGTTGAGATAAATAGCCTGCTGAATACAGAGGGTGAACGTAGTTGCAAGCGTTTGCCGTCTGCTTCAATCAGCTAATCTGAACAATGCTTGGATCATATTTCCAAGCTTTTATTTTCTCTCAACAAATATTTGCAGTATGGATAATAAAGGACAAGATATATATAAATCAGTGTTAGGTCTATATCGCGGATTGTTAAACAATATAAGACGGATATATCAGGAAGAAGTGCGTGACTTATCAATAAGAATTGGATTAGATCCGGTATTATCTAATATCTTTTCAGAGATATATCCATATCCATATGTTTATCAAACCGAATATAGAGGTGAAATTGTCGAGTTTAAAATCTGTTCCTCTACTGAACGTCCTACTTCATTTAAAGATAAACTTTTGAATAATATGATTGATAATTTGAACTCCGATGATGTCTATTTTGATATCGGTGCTGGAACTGGAACGATATCCTGCATAATTGGAAGTCATATAGATGAAGGTAAAATTTATGCATTTGAACCGTTGCCGGCAAATTTCGAGGCTATTCAACGAAATTTTGATCAAAACTCGTTAAATGGGGACATATTTCAGTGCGCACTCTCAAATACAAGTGGAGAGATGGAATTTGCTGTTCCAGATGAAAATATAGGTGCAGGTTACACAAATGCTTCTCTATCAACAGATAAACAGTCTATATCTCATTTTTGGAATGATAAGAAAAAGAAAATAAAGGTTCAATCAGAAAAAGGAGACGATCTTATTCAAAAAGAAGAGATTCCCGCCCCCAATATAATTTCTATTGATGTAGAAGGTGCAGAGGTTGATGTAATACAAGGATTGAGAAACACTCTTTCAAGCAAAGAGTGTCGTTTGGTCTTCGTAGAAGTGCATAAGTACCTCCTAAGTGATTTTGGGACATCTTCTGAAGATCTAGAGGACAAGCTTCGCTCTCTCGGGTTTAATATAAGTAGATTTGACAGACGGGAATTTGAAATTGACGGTGAACAGGGACAGCTTTACCGTATTGCTGCCCATAAATAAATTACAACAGCGCCAACCCTGTCTCTTTTGTAGTCGTTACGCTGATTAATATGGTGAACGCTTGCTAAGACTAACAGCAACAAATATGTGTATCTTGAACCGTTTGTTTCTGTAGCTATATCTTTCTTCTGCGAGGTGTTGAGTGCCGCGTATGGCGTAAGCGAAGAGTGTCCCTCTCTTAAGGAGTCGTGACGAACCTCACAGCACTTCCGCGCGAAACACTAAATATATGTATCTGAAAAGAAAAGAATGCCACGTTATGATTAGACACTCTATACCAAGCAAGGTCAAGACTGCTTTGTCAAATCCTAATGAATTGGCAGGTTGGGTAAGACGAAAAGTCCAAGCAGTTGATAGAAAAGGAGGGTGTAAAATTTATCGGAATGCTGCTACTTTTCGAGCAAATCTTGCTGGCCAGATAGCGCTTAAGAAAGTTAAAGAAAAGTCAAATCCCCAACTATCAACTGAAGGCCGTCCAGATGTTTCAGAGTTCAAACATCTTGGGATACCATATGAAGAGAAAACCCTCAATAAGGTAAAAACACAGTATAATGAAGTTATAGAAGACGAAAACCACTCATCGACACTTGAATATGATGGGAACATATACAGCTATCGGCTTGACAGCCCAAATTTTGATTTTGCCAAGCATATGCCAGCATTTGCCGATCTCGTTAATGACGAGGTAATAAAGACTGTACAAGATTCCTATGGCTCTTACTTCAAGCCAGTCAGAGTTACCGCCTACCGGAATTTCCATATTCCTCAAGAGATTCGAGAGGAGTCCGATATATATTCCAACAGATATCACACCGATGCACATACTATCGATCATCTCAAACTATTTGTTTATTTGGACGACACTAGCGAAGTCGACGGCCCATTCCATCTAATTCCAGCACAGGAATCTAGCGAAATTGTAAAGATGAGTTCATTCAAGCATAAGGGTAATATAGATGTGGTTGAGGAAAAGGTTACACCAATTAAATTTACTGGACCCACTGGAAGTACTGCACTGGTAAATGTTTCACTCCAAGAACATCGTGCGGGTGTTCCAGAGCCGGGACATTCACGAGATATTATCCAGTTCGTTTTTGCTCCCGCCAGTGAACCCCTGCCTGATGATTGGCCTGAACACAAGGAAATGTGGACACATCCTGGTAGAGATCATAATGGTCTTAGTCGGCTGCTAAGGTACTGAGAAATTCAAATATCGCTCTTTTGTAAAAACACGTTGTTAATTTCGGCAGTAAGCTTGGAAATAATGGTGAGATCTGAGTACACTATACTGATCAAGAGGTGGCGGTGAAAGTCTCCCCCTCTAATGGTTAGGGCTTTACAAAAGTTCAGTATCGTTTCAAATATTGGTGGAAATGAGTAAAAGAGACAATCTATTTTAGATGAAGGTAATCTCTCCTTCTAATTTCGACTTGTTTTGTTAACCCTCTACCCAATAACATTAATTGGGCCTTGTTTAGACGGTTAGACTCGGTTAGTCCGATGGGGTGTCTCACTAGTATCTGCTTTCTATCTACTCTATAGAAGTGACAAATTTACTAGGATTGAAGCGGGACGGATTGGGTGTACAAACCAAGACCTCCCGCTTCGCAGAGATAATTGTATCGCTCGCCAAAAAAGCCGTCGCTGGCGAGCCAGCTTCGGCATACCGACCCGGAACAGACGGGTATGCCGATTGGGTAATTCTCGCCGTTCAAGGGTTCAAAGAGTATCTCAATCACGATTACAGAAAGCTGATGGATGTTTTGCGAGAAATGCCGAGAGTTACAGTATCACTCGATTTAAAGGTTGAGACGCTTCCTTACTTCTCGACGACCTGTGCGCGGAAGCAAGATATTCCGATGAAGCGGTGGCGAGCGGTGCTCGACGCGTCGGTTGAAATGTACGATCTCGGTGATGTTCAAGCGATCGACGCAACCGGAATGGATCGTGTCCAAGCGAGCCAGCACTACGCGAAACGGACAGACTACACGTTCGAAGCGGTGAAGACCACGCTGCTCGTCGATTGCGAAACAAGTGCGATACTAGTTATACACTGCTCTACGAAACAACCACACGATACACAGATCGGCTGACAAGTACTGGTGCGGAATATCGACGATCTGACGGCTGTGGCGGCGGATAAAGGATACGACTGGGAAGCACTTCGGACGAAGTTACGTTCTGAAAGTGTCACACCGTTAATTCCGAAACGTGACCCCGGTTTTCGGCGAGAACGTGGTTCGGCCAATTCCGTGAACTTGTTATGAAATCGGCGGTGAGAAACATCGAACGCGCAATCGAGGGGTCAGCCCGGTGAAATCACGCGTCTAAACAACGCCCAGTGTATGTTTGTCGTATGATTTTATCAGTTGTACTTTCCCACGATCGCTCACTGATCGATCGCCTTGGTACAGCTTCCTTGGACTTGATCAGACTTCTCAGTGTATCTAGAGAGACTCTTTCTATTCCGTATACTCCACCAATATCCGCCCAGTCTTGTAATCCAGCAACATCCCGAACAACACACGGCGTCCCAGCAGCCAACGCCTCCGCAACGGTCATCCCGTAGGCTTCGAACTCACTCATCGTCACATACACTTCTGCACCGGCGTACAATCCCGGCAGCTCGTCATCATCAACGTAACCCAAGAACTCTACGCGATCCGCCACCCCTTCCTCGCGAGCGATCCGCTCTAACTCGGCTCGATACGGCCCACTCCCGGCGACCAACAAGTCATACTCCGAAAGCTCTCCCATCGCCCGAATCACGTGCTGGACGCCTTTGTACTCCTCTAAGCGGCCGACTGTCAAAATATACGGCCGCTCTCGTTCCACCGGCTCAGCCTCGGCGAACCGTTCCACGTCTACGCCGTTCGGGACCACCGTTGCCTCCACTTCGAAATCCGACGCCAACTGCTCTTTTTCCCATTCGCTCACCGCGATAACCTCATCAGCCCGTCGAACTGCCCAACGACCGAACGGTCGATACAGCGACAACAACCGATCTCGCACCGAACTCGCGCTTCCACCGTGGTAGTGCGTCGTCACCACGAACTTCCGATCTCCCACGCCGAGCGCCGCGAAGAACAGCGGGAACGAGTGGTAGTTGTGCGCGTGAACGACATCGACGTCAGCCCGCCGAACGGCCGCCACGATCTGCGGGCAGACGTGCATTGCATCACCCGGCGCGATACTCCGATACCGCCGCACTGAGACCCCGTTGCGCACCTCTCGTCTCTCGCCTTCCATCCCCGCGTCCGCGCTGACGACAGTCACCTCGTGGCCGCGATCGACGAGCCGCTCGGAGATCTCTTTGACGTGGGTTTCGACGCCCCCCGACTGGGGTGGATACCGCGGCGTCACTTGCAGGACTCTCATTCGTCCATCACCGAGCGTTCACTCATACAAGTCCCGCAACTCCTCGTCGACGTCCCACACCGCCGATCCCTCGCCGCGCCACAGTTTCACTGCCGCAAAGAGCAGCGATACCTGCGTATCAAACACGGCGTACACCGCTTGCAACGAACCAAGTTTGTCTCGCGATCCCAGAAGCGTGAATGCTCCCACGCTCGCGGGCACGACCAACCCAAACGGCCCGGCAACGACTAACCCGAGGATCGTCGCCAGTCCGATCCCGACCGCCATCAGCCACGGCGAGATCAGCATAAACCACCAGTTGAAGGGCAACACCACTCCTCCGTACAATCCATACCGCCCCAGCATATCTCGATTCCGAAGCAACAGCCGAATCAACCCCATCGCTCTCCGATCCTTCTGACTCCGGCGCTTGTTGAACGCCGAGTGCGACGCTTCCTTGTATCTGATTGCGGGGTCGAAGACGACCCGCTTGCCGTTTCGCCGGATCTTCAGTGCCAATTCTGTATCATCGGCGATCGAATCGGGGTCGATCGGAACGATCTCCCTGTTCTCGAACGCCGAAAACGGTCCGTGGAAGATGAGCGTCGAATCCAAGTGCGACTCCAGCGTCTGGATCGTCGCCTGCACGTCGCGGTACCCCTCTTCGACGTCACTTCCCCCGAGGACGTCCACGTTGCGTCCAGTCACCGCGCCGACGTCCGGATCGGCCAGATTCGCCGCGGCCTCTCGGAGCGCGTCGGCGGCGACCTTCGAGTCGCAGTCGGTCTTGACGACCATCTCGTTCGACGCGGCCGCGTAGGCGTCGTTCAACGCGGGGGCCAAGCCGCGCCGTTCGTCTTCCTCCAAGAGCGTCAATTCGGGCGTTTGTCGATCTGCAAAGAACGACCGGATGATCTCTCGCGTGTCGTCGTCTGAGGAGTCGACGATGACCACCTCGACCTTCTCCATCGGGTAGTCGAGCGAGACGATGTCTCGGAGTTTGTTCTCGACGATCCGTTCCTCATTATATGTCGGCAGCACGATGCTCACCGTCGGTTCCGCGGGCTGCTTTTGCGCGGGCGAACCCTGCGGGTTCCACGCCTTCGCGAGGAGGAGGTAGATCGCGTAGGGGAGTCCCGTCAGCGACACCAGCGTCGCGACGGCTCCGACGAGTCCGCGAACGAGTCTTCGCATAAGGGCCCCTTCGACGACCGGGGCAAAAATCCCCGTGGTCCGCGTGTAGTTGCTGTAACAAATCATTCCACCGTCACGCTCTTCGCCAAATTTCGTGGCTTATCGATCGATCGCCCCTTCAAATCAGCCACATAGTAGCTGAACAATTGGAAGAACACGTTGGCTACAAGAGGTTCGAACGTCCCTAGTTCGGGCACAACAAACACCTCATCTACAAACTTCTCTGCGTCTATGCCGTTCGATGCACATCCGATCACCGGTGCACCTCGTGATTCGACTTCCTTGACGTTGTTCAGCGTTTCAGAAGCGTTCGATTCCGCAGTAAGCACTGCCAATACCGGTGTTTCTGATGTCACTAATGCCAAAGGACCGTGCTTTAACTCTCCCGCTGCAAAGCCTTCAGCGTGGTCGTACGAAATTTCCTTTAGCTTCAATGCCCCCTCTAACGCGACAGGAGCGCCCAAACGCCTCCCAATAAAAAAGAACGCGTCGCCGCCACCATACTCCTCGGCTGCAACGCGCACCTGATTTTCTCGATCCAACACCTGTTGTACTGCACTTGGAAGTCCACGCAAATCAGAGAGCAATTTTCTGGCATCGCTCGACGACATCACATCCCGGGCACGGCCAATGTAGATCGAGAGAAGCCCCAATACTGCGACTTGCGAACAGAAGGTCTTCGTCGCGGCGACGCCGATCTCGGGGCCAGCCCGGATAAAGATGGTATCATCAACCTCCCGCGTCACCGTACTTCCAAGCGTGTTCGTAACTGCGAGTGTCCGGGCGCCGGCTCGCTTCGCTCGCCGCAACGCCGAAAGTGTATCAGCGGTCTCACCGCTCTGCGTTACCGCGACAACGAGCGTTCGCCACGGATCGCGCCCACCGCGGAACTCGTATTCCGAAGCAATTTCCGCGGAGGCTCTGACGTCTGCGTGCTCTTCTAACAGGTCTGCAGCGTACAACGCGGCATGATAGGAGGTGCCACAGGCGATAAACTGGATCTCCTGAAGTGAGTTCAGATACTCTGCAGGAAGGTCGATCTCTAGGTCTACCTCGCCTTTCATTTCATCGATGCGCCCAGAAATCGCCTGTCGTAGCGCCGAAGGTTGCTCGTGGATTTCCTTGAGCATATAGTGTTTGTATCCACCTTTCTCCGCGGCTTCGGCGTCCCACTCAATTTCTTGGATATCTCGGGAAACCGCCTCGCCGTCAGCATATACCGACACATCCGATTCAGAGAGGTGGATTACGTCACCGTCCTCGGCGTAACTGACGCGCCGCGTATGCTTGACGAACGCCGGGACGTCACTTGCGATGAATGCCCCGTGTTCGGCGTATCCGAGAACCAAGGGATTCCCGCGACGCGTTGCCACAATACCATCGTGGCCCGCGGCGACGACTCCGAGTGCGAAGTTCCCTTCCAGTTTCTCGACGACAGCAGAGACCGCGTCGACGAGATCGTGACCGGATTCCAACTCCTCTTCGACGAGGTGTGGGACGACCTCGGTATCCGTATCGCTCGTGAAAGTGTGGCCGCGTTCTATCAGTGCAGACCGCAACGCGTCGTAGTTTTCGATGATCCCATTGTGGACGACTGCGACGTTATCGGATTCGTTCGTGTGGGGATGTGCGTTCGCATCTGTGGGTTCGCCGTGGGTCGACCACCGCGTGTGGCCGAGACCTATCGTCGCCGACGATGCTTCGGGAAGTACCTCGGTGAGCGCTGATAATTTCCCTGCGCGTTTGTAGACCTCAATTCTGTCGCCACCCAAGGCAATTCCCGCAGAATCGTACCCGCGGTATTCGAGGTTTGAGATTCCATTTCTGAGGATCGGAAGTGCGTCTGATGATCCAGAGTAGCCGATGATTCCACACATCTTACCCCCTCCGCACGATCGCGTTATACTCGATCCAGTCGCTCACGATTGAGCCCGACTCAACGGTTGCATCGTTCCCGATCACCGTCCCCGGTGAGACGGTCACGTTGCCGCTAATCGTTGTGTTATCTCCGATAACCCCACCTAAACGGACGTCAGAATGAACGACCCCGTCCACCACGACGTCAGTATCTCCTCCTTCGATCGTTGCGTTTGGTCCGATAATAGCGTTCTCGCCGATGACGCAATCTCGGACGACAGCTCCGTCGCCGACCGTTGCGTCTGCGAGCACGACGCAGTTCGAAAGGACGGCGTTCGACCCGACCTCGACGTTCTCGCCGAGCGACGTTCCGGGAAGCACCGTTGCCCCCGGCCGGATACGCACATCTGAGGCGACCGCTGCCACGTCGACGACTGTCGCCCGCTCGTGAATAGATGCCGTCTCAGCACGGGGAGAATCTGTTCGATCGAGCATCCGATTGTTGACTGCCAAGATGTCCCAGTGATACGAGACGTCGAGCCAGAGGCCGTCGAACCGAACTGGGCGCAGTGAGTCCCGATACGCCTGCAGAACGGTCGTGATTGCCAGTTCTCCATCGGCGTTAGTCCTCCGAATCTCATCAAATATCGCCCCCCCGAGGCCATAAACACCGGCGTTGATGTAATCCGTCCGAACTGTATGTGCTGGCGGCTTCTCTTCGATCGAACGCACACGCTGACCGTCAATATCGACGACACCGTAGTTTTCAGGACTCCGGTGCCGGGTTACAGCCATCACAGGGCTGCCAGTCTCTCGACGCTCCTGAATTACAGCAGTGATTGCGCTCGGTTCAATGATCCGATCGCCGTTAAGCGCGATAAAACTGCCATCAATGTATGACTCCGCCTGCAACAGCGCGTGGCCAGTCCCGAGTTGAGTCTCTTGGACAGCATACTCAATGTCGACATCCCAGTCGTCACCTTCACCGAAGTAACTCTGTATCCGTTCACGTTTGTAACCGACAACAAGAACGAACTCGTCAATTCCCGCTTCTCTACCGGCTTCAATCACGTGTTCAAGAAGTGGCTGATTCCCAATCGGAAGCATCGGTTTCGGTCTGGTCCGGGTCAGCGGCCTAAGCCGCATTCCTTCTCCGGCAGCGAGGACGACAGCTTTCATATTATTGATGTTGGGATAGAGGGAGTTCAATATTTTGTGTTTTGATATGGTAGTATTCAGGTTCACGAATCAGACCGGAGGACAATAATTTAAGGAAAGTTTGGAGAAATAAGGCCCGCAATTGCCTGAAATAATTTGATTAAGTGTGAAATTTGTGAACATATATGAAGGAATTAAATTCCTCTAATAGTTATAAGATCAGTACCGCTGGGCATATATGGGGGAAGTGAAAATATATTTGATGGTTGGAATTGCCAATTGATTAAAGACAACTAATATAATAATGTCTACTCCACCTTCACGAAGTGCGATTTATGCAGTTACTCCCCATAAAAATTGGGTACTGGCAGCAGAGAAACTCAAAAAAGAGTGTGGTATTAGGCCAACATATTGGGAATGTCCTACAGACTTGAAGTCTAATATTGAAAAATCGTTCCCAGAGACAATTGCTCACAAATCAGTCAACGCCACCAAAGGAGTACCACCGCGTGATTTGAATCTTGACTCTCCATTCGAGTACCCTATCGATTCAAGCCTAATTGAAGATTTAGCAAGTGGACAGCTTCTTGCACTCAAGATGATGGATCGTATCGATCTTGGTAATGTTATTCAGAGCGAATCTTTTGGATACAACGAACGAGTTCGGCATTACTATCGATTACTCTCCTATTGGAGTAATATATTTGACTATTTGCGGCCAGATATAGCTATTTTTGGGAGTACTCCTCATCTAGTGAGTGATTATATTCTCTATTTAGTTGCTGAAAGAAATGGTGTAGAAACCATCATTTTCACACCTACATCCTTACCTGACACATTCTATTTAAGAAGTAGCATCTTTGATTCTACTGATTTCTCAGCAAGTGAGGGGATAACTGATCAGAGCATCCCAAATGATATTCAATCATATTTAAACAAATTGGAAATGGATTATTCGGTGAGTAAACCATCATATATGCGGAATACTACCACGGATACGGGTGTGAAATCTGTAATTGAATCGTTTAGAAATCATCTTATCCCATCTTCTAAGAAACGTTTGAAAGAATTGGTATTTAGTAGGGACTTTCTTCGATGGAAAGTTCCAGTAGATATGAAATTTGGATCCAATAAAATAGAAAATTCAGCAATTCTTTGGACACAGTGGATGTACTATCTTATCAAATCTCGCTATTATCTAAAAAAATTGAGAAATGACTACGAAAAAAAGGTAGCATCTGTGTCGTTGGAAGAAGACTATATTTATTTTCCACTCCACTACCAACCTGAGCGGACTACATCTCCGGAAGGGAATCATTATGTTGACCAAACATTGGCTATTAAACTCCTCTCTAATTGCGCAGATGATAAATTAATATATATTAAAGAACATCCGTCGCAGTTTGATCCCCAACTGAAGGGTCAATTAGGAAGAACTAGTTGGGAATATGATGACCTATATTCGCACGATAGTGTTAGATTTATCCCACTTGATGCAAATGCATATACACTTATTGACAACGCTGATGCAGTAGCAACTATCACAGGGACAGCAGGTTGGGAAGCTATAAATCGAGGAACTGCAGCACTAGTCTTTGGTTCGCCATGGTATCGAGATGCGCCGAATGTTTATGACGTCGAAACGTATGAAGATATTGAGCAGGCTTTGGAACTAATTGGGAAACCAACCACTACAGATCCAAAAACGTTAGAAGAATTCGTAAAATCGATACTTTCAATTGGATATCGAGGGAAATTAACAAAAGCTACAACTCCACGTACTAACCAAGCTGAAACAATTCATACAGCAATCAAGAATTGGATCGACACTGAAATCAGTTAACTATATCGAGAATATGGAAGAACAAAAAAAGAGGCTACAAAATTTCGGAGTAGAGTTTGCAGATAAGCTGAATATTATCAAACCCCTCGCAAGAATATACGACTTAACATTCAATATTGACAAAATACCAGATATTGAAAAGGAAATACGAGAGTATTCTAATACAGGCGAAAAAAGAGGGGAAGTGCTCATACCATTGGTAATGGGGAGGAATGATTTTGGGACGTATCTTGATGTAATACTGGCCCATGCATTTCGGGTTCGTGGATACGAACCAACGCTTCTGTTATGTGACCACGACTTGGATATGTGTTTGGCAAAACAGTGGATGTCAAGCGAGAGTGCTGCGTGCGAGATCTGCAATTTTATGGGAGGTGAATTTTTGCGCAGGTTTGGATTGGAGTACACTCCAATCTCAGAATTTGAGACAACTACTAAAACACACACCTCATCTGGTGACACGTATCGTGGTGTCGATATCGATGGAATTGCAACTGCCTCCACAAGAGCATATTTAAAAATATATAACCTCGACAAACACCCGAAATCAGAGGAAATATATAATAGATTCAAAAAATCAGCTAAACTACTTACAGATATTGCATTTGAGCTCTTTCAACGGCATAATTATGACGCAGTTCTCTCGAACAACTCAGCATATTTGGTAGGAGCGGTATTCCTTAGTGTTGGTAATCAATTCGATACCCCCAGTTGGGATATCGATGTAGGATTTAGGAGCCAATCAATACTCTGTGGGAATATGAATAACAGAAGTTCACTCCCAACATTTCCGAATCGTGATTCAGCCAGTGAGCGTCTTAACAGGCCACTGTCGGATGAAGAAAGTTCTACACTTGAGAAATTTATGCAGGATCGAATGAGTGGAAAGGATGTCAGATTCAACCATGCGCAGCTTGGTAGTGGTTCCTTCCAGTCTTCATCAGATAGTACAGTCTACGGTGCTTTTACTAATCTTCCTTGGGATGGATCTCTGACTGCGACCAAAAAGAAGGCATTTAATAATGTTTTTACTTGGGTTGATCGGACAATTGAGATATTCAAAGAGAATCCACAACTAAAGCTATATATCAAAACCCACCCAGCAGAAGTTCTTCGAGTTACGAATGAATCGTTCTATGAGTGGATTACTAGTAACTATTCTCTTCCAGAAAATATCGAGCTAATGAGTCCAGATACGGGTATTAATCCTTATGAATTTATGCGGAAACTTGATCGAGGACTTGTTTGGAACTCAACTACCGGTTTAGAAATGTCATATCTCGGGATTCCAGTTATCGTGAGTGGAGACACGCATTATAAAGGATATGGATTTACGTTCGATCCTGTTGATGACGATGAATATAAACAGTTGTTATTAAAAAGTAATCTAGATATAAGTGCCAAAAAGCATGAACTTGCGAAACGGTATGCACATTACTTATTTATCGAGCGTCATATCAAATTCCCATACTACGAAACGGTAGATGGTGACTTCCGCCCGATTGCACCAACGCACAGCCAGCTCATTCCCGGAAACGAGGATATTGATCTGCTCATTGAGGCAATAGTCAAAAATAAACCAATTCCTGATGTGAAAGATACGATAAGTCCGAATTCCCCCACTCCTTGAAATAGGTATAGTAGCGTTTGTATCTCTTCACTCACTCGATCCACAACAGCGTGTGGTCAGATGAGCGATCAGTTCAAACGCTACTATAGAACCACTTCGTGATTTGCTGAAACTGTGACTCAGTATCCACTGGATAGGGTAGCTATTCCACCCTGTAGATCACAAGCCGACGATCGTTAAGATAGAAAGTGAATTTTGAGTCGGTTGCAACGTAATCGCCCACGTAAGATGCAAGCGTAAATCGGTACGGAGCAGTATGATATATTTCCTCAGAATTCTCGGCAGGGAGTTTCCCCCAAGAGGGAGAGGGTAAGACCACGTACACAGCACCTTCACTCTCCGAAATTGTTGATTGTATCCTCTGTTTAGTTAACGAAGAAACGTGATATGCTTCAACTTGTTCCACAGAGCGGTCGTCTTTGACATACCATTTCAGCGGTGGGGCGTATCCATTGGAAACGAGAATGGTGGCATCACTTGCAGTTTCTTCGATCACAAAATCGCCTGCCTCTGAAGCGATGGTCGTTCCCCCTCCATTCGCAGCGGAAAACTCTCCAGACAGTTCGAATAGCACCACGGTACCAGCAACCGTTGAGGAGAGAACAAATACGATCAATACAACTCGAACAGATTTGCGACCATAGCCTTTCAGACCATCAAATCGAGTTGCTATTGCTTGAATTCCCTGCGCAGAGATTAATGCAATCGGGGGAGTGAGAATGACCGCGTAATACTGATGACCGTGAGGCGTTCGCACAAGGACAAAGATTCCGTAAAAGAGAAGCCACCAAAGTAGGATTGATGGCCCCTTATCCCCAGTGAGGTTTATTCGGGATCCTTCAAACGCATCACGAATATCGGTAAAGAAGCCGACTGTACTAGCAAAAATCACGGGCGGAGTGACACCGAGTCCAAATGCGATCGCTACGAGGAGACGCACGTTGGCAAAGGGAGGTGTTCGCGAGAGGAGCTCGTGTTCCCAGTCTGCGACGAACGCTGCTGGCGCAGTAACGTAATTCAGATAGAACCATCCAGCAACAGGAAGTAAACAGATTGCGCTTGTAGCGATCAAAAGTGCAGTTCGTCGAATCGCATCCCTGTCAAATCGCCGATTACCCAGTAACCAGAAAAAGACGATCCCGGACACAGCAAGCGCGGGCTGTTTCGTCGCCACAGCGGCGGCGAACGACGCAGCCCCGACAACTATCCAACGTCGATAGTATATCTGACGCCGATATCCTTTAACGATCGCTGTCACCGAAGTAGTGACGAAGAACACCATCAGCATATCCGTCTGCGCTCGTCCGCCGAACAGTTGGACGTACGGGAGCGTGGCAAAGATGAGCGCCCCAACCAAAGCGGTGGATCGATCTCCGAACACCTCCCGACCGAGCTCGTACGTCGCTATGATCAGTCCGCCGGTAGCGAGAATACTCGGAAGTCGAGCCGCTAACACGGATTCGCCGAACAGCAGGAACGAAGCGGAGACTGCATACGGAAATAGCGGTGGGACGTTGTAGACGAAATTGTCACCGTACCGCGGAACTAAGGGATGATCCAGAAAGCCGGATGCGATCAACGCGTAGTGGCCTTCGTTCCACCCTTGGTGAAAGCCAAACCCGGACAGTGACGCGATACCGACCCGAAACAGGACAAACCCGACGGCGAGCAGTATCACCCAACGCGTTTCTTTGGCGAGTGCGTTCCAGTGTTTCCGCATTATCGGTCCCCCGAAACCTGCGTCCGAGTGTGGTCGTCGTCACGGTCTCGAAAGTAGGCACGTGAACGGAATCCGACGTGAACGAGGCTTATCGCACCCACGACGTAAATGAGTGCGACGCGGACGAAGTGATCCACCAGACCGAGGCTAGTCGCAGTGGAAGCTTGAACGCCGAACAGCGATAGAATCGCAGTAATGGTCGCCTCGTACGTCCCGATTCCCGCGGGTGTGAGTGGAACCGCCTGTGCGACGAACGCTCCGACTGCGGTAGTCACCGTGATAACGGCGGTCAGATCCAATCCCACCGCACGAGCGCTGAAGTAAATCGTGCTCGCTTCGAGGATCCAGACGGGGATCGACAACATCCCGGAGAGGACCAACGCAAACGGGTTCGTCGCCAACTTCCGGAGCATCTGCCTGAGGTTGAGGAGGCCCTCTGCGAGCCGTGGAATCCGATCGCTGAACCGATCCACGAGGCTGTCTCCCGCGTAAGCTAGCACGACGAGTCCGAGGATGAGGACGGCTGCGATCGCGAATGCGGCTCCGGAGAGATATCCTGCACGCGGGACGTCGACGAACAAGAGAGAGACGAAGACCATAGCACTGCCGAGAACGAACATATCGAATGCCCGTTCGACGACGACGAGTCCCCCACCGGTACTGATGGGAACATCCTCCGTAGATTTGAGCGCGAGTGCTCGTGCAGCGTCGCCCGCACGGGCGGGGAGAATAAAGTTCACGAACCACCCGACGAGGATGCTCCTGAATACGCCGCCTCTAGAGGCCAGAGAGTCAGCAGCTCGCAGGAGAACCCGATAGCGCCACGTCCTGAATGTAAAGGAGGCGAGATAGGCGGCCCCACCGACCGCCAACCAGCCCACGTTCGCGTTCGTGATCTCCTCGAAGACCCCCTCGAAGCCGGATAGCGAGAACAGAGCGACTAAAATAAACACTCCGAGCGCCGCCGCACCGACGATCCTTGCGACCGATCCGCTGACGATCGAATCGAAGAGGTCCTTCAACGCGACGCCGTTGCCGATAACGAACATATGGACCAGTCGCTTGAGATAGAGCGGCCCTTTTTGCGTCGCGTCGAGTTTACTCACTCCCTCGTCGCGGCTTCGCCACGAGACGGGGACCTCCGTACTCCTGAAACCGAGGATGTGGGCTCGAAGGGGAAGTTCCGCGGTGAGGTCGAAGCTCTCCGAATCGAGCGTATCGACATCGAGTTCCTCGATCACTTCCCGCCGATAGGCGGTGAAGGCGTTCGTGACGTCACGAGCGCGGATTCCGAACGAGAGACGGATTAAATTGTTGAATGCGCGGTTATACAGGAGTTTGAGCGGCGGATATCCCTCGACTGATCCCCCCTTCGCGAACCGGGAGCCATAGATGACATCGTATCCGTTTTCGATGGCTTCCACCAACTTCGGAACGTCCGCCGGGTCGTCGGAGAGGTCTCCCATAAATGGAATAAGCACGTCTCCCGACGCGTACTGAAGTCCCGTTTTGATCGCCTTTCCGAAACCACCGTCGCCTGTTCGATGAACGGCTGTAACCACGTCGTAATCTGCGGCCAGCCGGTCGACGATCGTCGGGGTGTCGTCGGTGCTGTTGTCGTCGACTAAGACGATCTCGAGTTCGTGCGGAAACTCGGGCGAGGAAAGAGTAGAAACGATACGCTCGACCAAGCGATTGAGATTCCCCGCCTCATTGTGTGCGGGGACCACCAGCGAGACCTTCATTGACAGTATGATCCAAAAGCCTATTCAAAAGCCTTGTTGTATTGATGGATCGAAAAAATCGATAAGTCAAAAATGCGGAGGGTTTTAGATGGGTCAACGTGACCTCCGGCCTATGAAGGCCATAATCCCCGCCGCGGGGCAGGGAACACGGCTCTACCCGCAGACGCACACGAAGCCGAAGGCGATGGTTCGGCTGGCGGGACGTCCGATTCTCGGGCATATCCTTCAGAGCATTGGTAGTACCCCCATCGACGAGGTGATAATCGTCGTCGGCGGGGCGATGAAGAACCAGATCGTCGAGTACGCCGAAGACGAATTCACCGGAGAGTTCGAGCTCGAATTCGTCGAACAAACACAGGCCGAGGGCCTAGGCCACAGCATCTACCAAGCCGAATCGATCGCTCGCGGCGACGAGCTGTTCATCGCGCTCGGCGATATGCTCTTCGAGAACGGATACGACACGTTCCTCGAGGCGCACGATGCGCTCCCGGAGACCGACGGAAGCATCGGGGTGAAGCGCGTCGCCGAACCGAGCCACTACGGCGTCGTCGAGAAGAACGGCGACGGGGAGATCGTACAGTTAGTCGAAAAGCCCGACGACCCGCCGTCGAACTTCGCTATCAGCGGTGTGTATGTCGTCGAAAATTCGAATGCGCTGTTCGACGCGCTCGAATACCTCGTCAGAAACGATAACCGTGGCGCGGGAGACGAGTACCAACTGACCGACGCACTCCAGCGGATGATCGAGGGGGGAAGCTCACTTCGAACGTTCGAGGTCGAAGAGTGGTACGACTGCGGCCGTCCAGACACGTTGCTCGAAGCGAATCGAGTACTGCTGGAGCGAAACGAGTCCAAGTCGAGCGATCGAACCGATAGTTCTGTCGTGATCCCCCCGGTCGACATCGGCTCGGACGTCTCGATCGAATCCAGCGTCGTTGGACCATACGTGAGTATCGACGACAAGACGACGATCAAACAGAGTATTGTGACCGACAGCATCGTCGGACAGGATGCCGCTCTTGAAGGAGTAAACCTCAAGGAAAGCATCGTCGGGAGCAACGCTGAGGTAGACGGAGAGCCTAACCACCTCAACATCGGGGATAACAGCAGCATCAATCTCTAGAACCGATAGAACGAAACGTACCAAGTAATTCTACTATACTAATGAGACACGCAGTTGTCACAGGGGGAGCCGGATTCCTCGGCAGTCATCTCGTCGACGATCTGCTGGAAGACGACTATCGGGTGACTGTTCTGGATAACTACGGAAGCGGACGGCCGGAGAATCTCGCGCACCTGCAGACTGCCGACATCGCGATCGAAAACCACGACGTCAGAGAACCCTTCCCGGCGTTCGATGACGTCGATATCGTCTACCACCTTGCGTCGCGTGCGAGCCCGGAGGACTTCGGTACCCACGCCGTCGAAATTGCGTTGACCAACAGCGAGGGGACGAAGAACGCGCTGGAGTGCGCTCGTGAATATGGCGCGAGATCGATCATCGCGTCCACGAGCGAAGTGTACGGAAATCCAGAGGAACATCCGCAAACGGAGACGTACCACGGAAACGTCAACATCAGAGGGCCCCGCGCTCCGTACGACGAATCGAAGCGGTTCTCGGAGGCGCTCGCCGTGGCCTACGAGCGGAAGTACGGGATGGACATCCGAACTGTCCGCATCTTCAATACGTACGGGCCGCGAATGCGTCCGAACGACGGGCGCGTCATTCCGAACTTTCTCTCACAGGCGCTCTCCGGTGACGATCTGACGGTCTACGGTGACGGTTCTCAGACGCGAAGCTTCTGCTACGTCTCGGATCTGATTGATGGGATTCGAGCGTTCGCCGACGCCCCGGGAGGGATGGCGGCTGGCAACGTGGTTAATCTGGGTAATACCAACGAGATCACGATCCGAGAATTGGCCGAGATCGTCCTCGAAGTCGTCGATACTGCCTCGGAGATTACCTACAGGGAACTCCCGGAAGATGACCCGGAAGTCCGACGACCGGACATCTCCAGAGCGCAGGCGATGCTTGATTGGGAACCGACCGTTTCGCTACAAACGGGACTCGAACGAACGGTTCCCTACTTCGAAAACCAACTGAACCCGCAGTTAGCGTCCGACAGCTCATCAAAATAGCGGCCGCCCGTAGGCTAGAAGAGTGCCTTTTTGAATGATGCCTCCGGAGGCGTAGGTATGACGAACGTCCTTGTCACTGGTGGCGCGGGCTTCATCGGGAGTCACCTCGTCGACGAACTCGTCGACGAAGGGTACGACGTGACAGTCGTCGACAATCTCACCGAACAAGTCCACGACGGTGAGCCCGAGTATCTCAACGAGGAGGCGGAGTACGTCTGGGGCGACGTCCGCGACCGAGAGTTGATGACAGAGCTACTCGAAGATGCCGACGTCCTCAACCATCAGGCCAGCGCGGTTGGCGTGGGCCAGTCGATGTACGAGATCGAAGAGTACGTTGAGGTCAATACACTGGCGACCGCACGGCTTCTCGATATCATCGTCAACGAGGAGATAGAGCTGGAAAAGGTCGTCGTCGCGTCCTCGATGTCGATCTACGGGGAGGGAACGTATCGGTGCTCCGAGGAGGACGAACTCAGACATCCGTCACTACGGGAAGAAGAACAGATGAAGCAAGGGCAGTGGGAGCATATCTGCCCCGAGTGCGGCGCGGAATTGGAGCCCGTTGCGACGACGGAGTCGAAACCCCGAGAGAGTACGAGCGTCTACGCCATCTCGAAGAAGGATCAAGAAGAGCTCACGCTCTCGGTCTGCCGCGCGTACGACATTCCCGCCGTCGCGCTCAGGTATTTCAACATCTTCGGGAGCCGGCAGTCCCTCGACAATCCCTACACGGGCGTCTGTGCGATCTTTTCGAGCCGCATCAAGAACGATAACCCACCACTCATTTTCGAGGATGGCGAGCAGACGCGCGATTTCATCCACGTGAGCGACGTCGCACGGGCGAACAGACTCGCGATGGAATCCGACGCGTCGGACGTCGCGGTCAACATCGGAACCGGAAGTCCCGTCTCGATCAACGAAATCGCGGAGACGCTCATCGAACTGTACGGGAAGGAAGACGAACTGTCTCCTGAGATAGCCAACGACTTCCGACAGGGGGATATCCGCCACTGCTTCGCGGACCCGTCGCTCGCGGCCGATGAGCTCGGGTTCGAGGCCGAGGTCGGCTTCGAGCAGGGGATGCGCGAACTGGTGGAGTGGGGACGCAAACGGGATGCAGAAGACCGATTCGAGGAGGCACACGCCGAACTCGAAGCGAAGGGGCTCGTCGGCGAAGACTGATGAGAAACTGATTTCACGCACTTGTCTGAGGCATACGTATGAGCAATCCCAAGAACGTTCTAGTGACGGGTGGCGCGGGGTTTGTCGGGAGCCACGCAGTCGAATACTACGCCGAACGTGGCGCAAATGTGACGGCACTCGATAATCTGAGCCGCGTTGAAACCCTCGAAAAAGCCGACGAAACCCGAAATACGGCCGCGTACAACTGGGAGTATATCGAAGAGAACTACCCCGAGGTAGCGCTCCTCGAAGCGGACATTCGCGATCAGCAGCGATTGGAGTCGGTCGTCGAAGGACACGACGCGATCGTCCACACGGCCGGACAGGTCGCCGTGACCGCCTCGCTGACCGATCCGCGAACTGATTTCGAGGTTAACGCCGAGGGAACGTTTAACGTACTCGAAGCGGCGCGAAAAGCAGACAGCGACCCGGCTGTCGTTCTCGCATCCACCAACAAGGTCTACGGCGACAACGTGAACGAGATCCCGGTTCGCGAGGAGGGCAGTCGCTACTGGTACGACGACCCGGAGTACGACCGGGGGATTCCCGAGACGCTATCCATCGACGACTGCGAACATACGCCGTATGGCGTGTCGAAACTCGCTGCGGATCTGTACGTTCAAGATTACGCTGAGCGCGGCGAGGTTGACGCGGCCGCATTCCGAATGAGTTGCATCTACGGAACGCGTCAGTTCGGAAACGAAGACCAAGGCTGGGTCGCACACTTTGCGATTAGTACACTACGCGACGAGCCGCTCACGATTTTCGGAGATGGCAAGCAGGTAAGAGACGTGCTCTACGTGAAAGATCTGATCAGAGCGTACGACGCGTTCCTCTCCGATCCCGAGGGAAAGCCCGCAGTGTACAACATCGGCGGGGGAGAAGAAAACACGACGAGCCTGCTCGAATTTCTCGATCTCCTCGAAGAGAAGACCGGGTCCCGGCCGGATCTCTCGTTCGACGAGTGGCGGGAAGGAGACCAGAAAGTGTACGTCTCCGACATCTCTCGCGCCCGTGAAGAGTTAGACTGGGAGCCGCAAGTAGAGTTTGCTGCGGGAATCGAACGGTTCGTTGACTGGTACGACGACAGATAACCCTCACCGTTCGTGGCGCTGAGTGAAACCTCACTTCACAAGGCTTATTCGCTCTTTCCAAGACGTCCACACCAATGAGTGCAGACAACGATGATAGCGAGGGTATACCCTCGCAGTCAGTACTCGATATTCTCGAGGACTGGTACCACGTCCCCGCGTTAGTCGTGGTAGTGGTGGCGATGCTCGCCATCCGACTCCAGTCGTACAGTAATTTCATCCGTGACGGAGAGGTGTTCTTCTCCGGCAACGACGCGTGGTATCACTTCAGAGCCACGGTGTACACCGTCCAGAACTGGCCCTCCACGATGCCGTTCGACCCGTGGACGAACTTCCCCTACGGAACGTTCGTCGGCCAGTTCGGGACGCTTTACGACCAGATTGTCGCTACCGCCGCGCTGATTATCGGTCTCGGTTCTCCTAGCCAAGAGTTGGTCGCCAAGACCCTTCTCGTGTCTCCTGCGGTGGCCGGAGCGCTCACCGCGATTCCTGTGTACCTCATCGGTAAGCGACTCTCGGGACGCTTCGCGGGCATCTTCGGAGCGGTCGTCCTCCTGCTTCTGCCCGGCTCGTTCCTCAGTCGCTCGCTCGTCGGCGTCGCCGATCACAACGGGATCGAACCCTTGGCGATGGGATTGTCCGTCGCCGCATTCGTCATCGCACTCGCGCGAGCTAAAGAGTCGATGCCCGTCTGGGAAGTGATCTACGAGGAAATCATCGAAAACCAAGAAATCGATACGATCGGAGAGCCGCTGAAATGGAGCCTCCTCGCCGGATTCCTTATCGGGATCTATCTTTGGACGTGGCCTCCTGCGGTCTTTTTGATCGGCATCATCGGCGTTTTCGCGCTCGTGAAGATCACGAGCGCCGTAGTCAACGATCAAACGCCGGAACCCACCGCATTCGTCGTCGCGACGAGTATGCTCGTCGTGACGGTAATGTCGCTTCTCGTTATCGATCAGCTCGATCCGAATACGACAATCCCATCGTTGCTTCAGCCGGGGGCGGCTTTTGGTGTGGCTACTGCCGTCATCGCCCTATCGTGGCTCGCACGTGTCTGGGAAACTACCGATCTCGATACTACCCTCTATCCTGTAGCGGTTAGTGGTCTCAGCGTGATCGGGATTGGAATCTTGATACTTCTCCCGATCGACATTGTCGGATACACGGTCAACAACCTCCTCCGCATCGTCGGCTTCTCCGCCAACGCCGCCACCCGAACCATCGGCGAGGCGCAACCGTTCATCGCGCCGAGCAGCCTCCAGCGCTACGGCGTCGACGCCGCTGGCCGGATCTCCATCGAGTACGGCCTGACGTTCTTCACGGGACTCCTCGCTGCGATCTGGCTCCACGCGAAGCCGCTCGCCAAGAAAGGAACCACCAGAGCGTACGGCTACATCGCTGGTTCACTCGCGATTGTGGCACTCCTGTTCCTCATCCCGGCGATCCCCGACGGAATCGAGTCAGTCACCGGCATCGACGAACAGGTCGCCGGACTCCTGATCGTCTCGGCGCTCATCGTCGGCGCGACCTTCATCACGAAATACGAATCCGAACACCTCTTCCTCGTCGTCTGGGCGGTGTTCATCACCGCGATGGCGTTCACCCAAGTTCGCTTCAACTACTACCTCGCGATCGTCGTCGCCGTGTTCAACGCGTACCTCTTCGGGCAGATCCTCTCGTGGGTCGACCTCGACACGTCCGCGCGCGAGGCCGTCGACGACATCGACGGCTACCAAGTGCTGGCGATCGTCGCCTCGGTCCTCCTGATTCTCGGTCCCGCGCTCGCGATCCCGATCTCCGTCGGCAACACCCAGACGTCGCCCGCGTGGGAGTCCGCCCAGAACAACGGCCCCGGCGCGGTCACCGTCTGGGACGAGTCCCTCGAGTGGATGCAGGGCAACACGCCCGAAGAGGGGAACCTCGGCGGCGCGGGTAACGCCGACCAACTCGACTATTACGGCACCTACGAGCGAACCGAGGACTTCGAGTACCCCGAGGGAGCCTACGGCGTGATGTCGTGGTGGGACTACGGCCACTGGATCACCGTCGAAGGCGAGCGCATCCCGAACGCCAACCCGTTCCAAGAGGGTGCGACTGAGGCCGCGAACTTCCTGCTCGCGCCGAACGAGACCCAATCCGAAGAGGTCCTCACCTCCCAGAGCACCGAGGGCGACCAGACCCGTTACGTGATGGTCGACTGGCAGATGGCGACGCCGGGCTCGAAGTTCGGCGCGCCGACGGTGTTCTACGACGCCGAAGAGAACGTCTCCCGCGAGGACTTCATCCGGACGATGTACCGCTTCGACGACGAGAACGAGGGGCGGTTCGTCGGGACGACCTCGATGCGCACCGACCGCTTCTACGACAGCACGATGACGAAGCTGTACTACTACCACGGCAGCGCTCGCTCACCCTCGCCGATCGTCTTCGACTGGGAGGAGCGAGAGGTCCAAACGCAGGGCGGCGACTCGATAACCGTCCCGGCCAACGCCCAAGGTGAGAACACCTTCGTCCGAACGTTCGACAATATGAGCGCCGCGGAGGCGTACGTCGAAGAGGACGGCTCCGCGCAGATCGGCGGCGTCGGACAGTACCCGACCGAGCGCGTGGAGGCGCTCGAACACTACCGCCTCGCGCACGTGAGCGACACCTCCGGAGCCAACTCGATCCTCCGAACGACCGCACAGGACTCACAGGTCGCCGGCATCAACCCGCAGGCGACCGTGCCGAGTAACCCCGCGTGGGTGAAGACGTTCGAGCGCGTGCCCGGGGCGACGGTCGAAGGCAGCGGCGCGCCCGCGAACACCAACGTCACCGCCCAGACCGAGCTGCGCATCCCCAACACGAACTCGACGTTCACCTACACCCAGCGCGCCGAAACCGACGAGAACGGTAACTTCGAGATGACGCTGCCGTACTCGACGACCGGCTACGACGAGTACGGACCCGATAACGGCTACACGAACGTCAGCGTTCGCGCCACCGGCCCGTACACGATCTCCTCGCCCGGGGAGTTCGAGAACGGCTCGATCGTCACCTACCAGTCGAACCTCTCGGTCTCGGAGGGCGACGTCAACGGCGCTGAGGACGGCACCACGAGTGTCGAACTCGAACGCAACGAACAGGAGCTGCAGATCGGCGGCGGCTCCGGTGACGACGGCTCGACCGACGACGGCTCATCGGACAGCTCGACCGACGGCTCCGGAAGCACTGACGATTCGAGCGGGAGCACCGACGAAACCCAGCGGTTGACCGCGTCGACGGTCGAGACTGACGTTGCCCGGGCGAGCTAACCCGAACTGATAACAAGTAGATTCTCCGTCGGCAACGACCTCGGTGTAGTCGGGGTCGGCGACAACAGATTTGCTCCGGAAACGACGGACTTGCTCCGGAGAATTCCCCGTGGACGGGAACCGTCGGAACCGTCATCACTGTCGGGGCGTAACGTCGCATCGAGAAATGAGAGGTTCTCCACAGCCGTCGTCGGGGGCGGGTCCGACTCGCCGCGCGTTTCTCGGAACGCTCGCGGCGGGAGGACTTGTCGGCACCGCCGGGTGCCTCCAGACGCTCGGATTCGAGCGGCAGTCCGCGTGGCGTGACCCGCCCTTGGCCTCGGACCGGCCGGACGCCGTCTACGTGCCCGCCGTCACGGAGGGAATGGGGATGTACGGGCGAACGACGGCCGGTCGCTACGGCGTCGCGCTTATGTATTCCTATCCGCATCGCTTCTGGACGCTCACCGGCAGCGAGACGTCGAAGACGGTCGTCGAGGCCGACGACGACGTCCACCTGATGGCGTCGCTGTGGGACACCGAGACGGGGATGGCGCTGCCGATCGATTCGGGGCTGACGATCGAGATCCGGAACGAGAGCGGGGAGACTGTCACCCAAGAGATCGCGTATCCGATGCTCTCCCAGCAGATGGGGATGCACTACGGCGACAACTACGCGCTCGACGGTGCGGGCGAGTACGAAGCGCACGTGCAAATCGGCGGCGTCTCGCTGCGATGCACGGGCGGCTTCGCGGGGGCGTTCGAGTCTGCAGAGACGGCCGTGATCCCCTTCGAGTTCGATCCCGCCCAGCTGTCCGACATCTCTATCTCCGAACCGGAGAACGCCGGCGAGCGGGGAGCCATCCCGCCGATGGAGATGGGGGACGTTCCGGTCGGACGCGCCGTCGAGATGGCGTCGCTCCCGGGTCGACACCTCCGACGCGTCCGCGTCGGCGACGTCGTTTTCGACGGAGTCATCGCCTCGGGGGGCGAGACCGAGTCTCGCTTCGGATCGGATCCCTATTTCTACGCCGTCGCGCGGACGCCCCACAACGGGATCGTCCTCCCGATGATGGGCGTACAGGCGACGGTGGCGCGCGGCGGCGACACTGTTTTCGAGGAGGCGCTCGCATCGACGCTGGATCCGGAGGTCGGCTATCACTACGGCGCACCCCATTTCGGCGTCGACCTCCGCGACGGCGACGAGGTGACGCTCTCGATCACGACCGTTCCCCAAATCGCTCGCCACGACGGCTACGAGACCGCGTTCTTCGAGTCCGAAAGCGCGTCGCTGACGGTTTCGTGACGTCGCAGTAGATCTTCGGTTTCGCGGTGCTTCTGCGTCTGAGAGTGCAGAGAGAAAAGAACAGAAGCAGCGAAAGGACGGCCGTTCTGCGAGAGATCCCGTCGCTAGAGGAAGTCTTCGATGTAGTCGGCGACCTCGTTCGGCGTGTCGCCGACGGGGACGCCCGCGTCGTTGAGCGCGTCGATCTTCGACGCTGCAGTCCCAGTGCCCGATCCGGAGACGATCGCGCCCGCGTGCCCCATCCGCTTGCCCGGCGGCGCGGTGCGGCCGGCAATGAAGCCCGCGACGGGCGTGTCCATATTCTCGGCGATGAACTTCGCGGCCTGCTCTTCGTCCTCGCCGCCGATCTCGCCGCACATCACGACCGCCTTTGTCTCACTATCGGCCTCGAAGGCCTCCAGCGCGTCGACGAACGACGTCCCGATGATCGGGTCGCCGCCGATGCCGATGGCGGTGGTCTGGCCGATGCCTCTTTCAGTTAAATTCGAGACGACCTGATAGGTCAGCGTCCCCGAGCGGGAGACGAGCCCCACGTCGCCGGACTCGAAGATGTTGCCGGGGAGGATGCCCAACTTCGCCTCGCCGGGCGTGATGATCCCGGGACAGTTCGGACCGATGAGACGGGTATCGACCTCCGAAAGACGCTTGTTGACCTTCGCCATATCCTGCGTCGGAATGCCTTCGGTGATGGCGACGGCGAGATCCAGATCGGTGTCCAAGGCCTCGAAGACCGCGTCGCCGGCGAAGGCCGGCGGGACGAACACAACCGAGGCGTCGGCGTCCTCGGCTTCGACGGCCTGATCGACCGTGTCGTAGACGGGGACGCCCGCGACCTCTTGGCCGCCTTTGCCGGGGACCGCGCCCGCGACGACGTTCGTGCCGTACTCGATCATCTGCTCGGTGTGGAACTTGCCCTCCCCACCGGTGATTCCCTGTACCACAACGCGCGTGTCGTCGTCGACGAAGATGCTCATTGTCCTGCCTCCTGTGCGTTCTCGACCGCTCGCTGTACCGCGTCTTCGAGCGTCGATTCGACCTCGACGAGATCGGTGTTGAGGATCTCCATCCCCTCCTCGGCGTTGGTGCCGGCGAGGCGGACGACGACCTTCTTCGGGATCTCATCGAAGGATTCGAGCGCCTCGTTGATCCCCTTCGCCACCTCGTCGCCGCGGGTGATACCACCGAAGATGTTGAAGACGACCGCGTCGACGTTCTCGTCGGCGAACACCATATCGAGGGCGTTCGCGACGCGCTCGGCCTTCGCACCGCCACCGATGTCGAGGAAGTTCGCGGGCTTCCCGCCGAAGTGATCGACGAGGTCGAGCGTCGTCATCACGAGGCCCGCGCCGTTGCCGATGATGCCGACGTTCCCCGAGAGTCGAACGTAGTCGAAGCCGTACTCGTTGGCCTTCGCCTCGAGCTCGTCGGCGGCGGCCTCGTCTTCCATCTCCGCGAGGTCCGGTTGCCGAAAGAGCGCGTCCTCGTCGATGTTCATCACGGCGTCGGCGGCGACCACTTCCCGATCCGCGGTGATCATCACGGGGTTGATCTCGATCTCCGAAGCATCCCTCGACTCGTAGAGATCATAGAGCGTCGAGAGGATCGAGGCGACGTCGCCGGCGACGCCCCGGGGGATCCCGGCGTCGTAGACGACCTTCCGCGCCTGATAGGGATGGAGACCGAACGCGGGGTCGATGTGCTCGCGGGCGATCGCTTCGGGCGTCTCCTCGGCGACGGACTCGATGTCGACCCCACCTTCAGTAGAGACCATCGCGACGGGCTCGCCCTCGCCGCGGTCCATCGTGATTCCGACGTAGAGTTCGTTCTCGAAGTCGACTCCCTCCTCGACGAGGACCTTCTCGACGGTGTACCCCTTGAGGTCCATCCCGAGAATCTCGTCGGCGTACTGCCGGGCCTCCTCCTCGCTGGTCGCGATCTTGATCCCGCCGGCCTTGCCCCGTCCGCCGACGTGCACCTGTGCTTTGATCGCCGCCGGGAATCCGATCTCCGAGACCGCCTCGACGACCTCCTCGACAGTGGTCGCGAGGTGCGATTCGGGTACCGGAATACCGGCGTCGGCGAAGACCTGCTTCGCCTGGTATTCGTGTAAGCGCATCGTCCGAGAATGCGGCGTGCGCGCGCATAAAGCCCGTCGATTTCGCTCTCTGTGCGACGGCGATTTCAATCGAATCACCGGCCGAGGCGCGTTGAATATATCCGCGCATCTGAATGAAAAATAGGAGAGTAAATATGGGAAAAGCGTCGTCCAGTACAAATCCCGAGAAGCAACTCAGACTCAAAGTGGATGACAAAGGACGGATTACGCTCCCGAAGGGGATCCAAGAGCAGTTAGGAATCGAACCAGATGACGAGATCCCCGCGACGCTCGTCGGGTCGATACTAACAATCAATCCAAAGCCGAGCGCGAAACTGGAAACCGCAACATCGGGACGTCGCGAGTGGAAGGACACGACGCCAACAGACGCGGGCGACGCCCTTTTTCGACAGACCGACGGAACGACCGAGCGCGATGACTGAGGGAGGATGACCGCGACGTCCGTCCGGTTCCGGCCCATTTAATCGCCGGCCGCCCGAACGCCGCACCATATGCGCGCAGTCAGATTCCACGAGCACGGCGGACCCGAGGTACTGACGGTTGACGAGGTAGACGAGCCCGAACCAGCGTATGGCGAGGTCGTCGTCGACGTCGAGGCCGCCGCGGTCAACCCCGTCGACACGTACTTCCGCGAGGGCGAATATCCCGTGCCCCACCTCCCGTTCATCGGCGGTTCGGACGTCGCGGGCGTCGTCAACGCCGTCGGCGACGGCGTCGATGCGTTCGCGGTCGGCGACCGCGTGTTCGGGACGGGACTCGGGAACGGCCGTCCCGGCTCGTACGCGGAGGCCGTTGCGGCCCCCGTAGGCAACCTCGCACATCTTCCTGACGAGGTCGATTTCGAGACCGCCGCGGCACTCGCACTCGTCGGGACGACCGCGTGGCAGGCGCTCGTCCACCACGCCGCGGCCGAGCCCGCCGAAACGGTGCTCGTCCACGGCGGCAGCGGGGGCGTCGGCCACGTCGCCATCCAACTCGCGGAGACGATGGGCGCGCGCGTCCACGCGACGGCCTCGCCCGAAGACGCCGCGGACCTCGAATCCCTCGGCGCGGACGAGGTGTTCGACTACTCGCGCGACGATCTCGAAGAGGCCGTCGTCGACGCCGGCGGCGCGGACGTCGTCATCGACCTGCATATGGATCAGTACCTCCAATTCAACGCGAACGTCGCGAACCCCGCCGCGCGCGTGGTCGGCATCGGCAACGACACTTCCAACGGCTCGTTCGACGACATCGGGATCACGAAGGGCAAGGAGATCCGCTATCAGTTCATGTCGATGTACAACGCCGACGACATCGGCGCGGTGTTAGCACGGCTCGGCGATCTCTGCGCACGCGGCGAAGTTGCACCCGTGATCTACGAGACGTACGACCTCGACGAGACCGCCGAAGCGCAGCGTGCCGTCTTGGAAGACAGCTTCCTCGGGAAATTGGTCGTCACGCCGTAGACGGTTCGCTTTGGGGAAGACCGATACGCTTCGATTTCTACGATTGCGGAGGCGACGGGTGTCTAGTCGCTCTGAGCAACACAATTATACTAATTCCCACCGTAAGTGGGAATATGGCAAAAGTGGATTCAAAAGGGCGAATCGTCCTCCCACAGAGCGTGCGGGAGCGGCTCGGTATCGATCCCGGGACCGAGGTGACGGTTCACGAGGAGGACGGGAAAGCGATCGTCGAACCGGAAGACGACCCCCAAGAGATCATCGAGCGAATGGAAGAGCTCGTTGCGGATACCTCGCCTGCGAGTGAGGAGACCAGACCACTCGATGCAGATCTCGATCCGATCGCCCAGAGACACAGAGACGCTGTTCGAAGCGGTGCGGAGCGAGACGGCGATGAGTGAGTTGGATGGCCCGTATCTCTTCGACGTTGGAGTAATCGCGCTCGCTCACACGGACGCCCCAGTTCGCGATGCTGCACTCGAATACGTCCAAGCGGGAATCCTCGGTGAGATTGATGTTGTCGTTCCAAATCCCGCAGTAATCGGGGCCCATAACGTCTTGACGACGTACTACGGACGCTCGAATGCGGAGGCGTCTCGACTTTTGCAGAATTTCTTGGATGCGAAACGGATCCATTGGCACGACGAAATCACCCACACTGTCGTCCGAAACGCGTTCTCCCAAGCCAGCGATGCGAATGTCGGCGGGTGGGACGGCTACTACGCGGGAGTAGCGATTGAGGAGGGTGTAAATACTGTCTTGACGATTGATGACGACTTCGAGAGATTTGATGCATTCGAGACTGAGGTGATTCTCTCGTCCGATCAATTCCGTGAGCTGAACCAGTATCTCAGCCGTTGATCTCGCTTCCCTCGAAACGCGGCGGTGATAGGGAAACCTATTGAACCACTCTCGACGAACGTACAGAACTGTTCGTTCTGAGACGTGTGTGTACACTTTTCACGCCGGTCGCGGCCGATAATCGCGTGTCTTATCACTTCCCCACTGATTAGTCGGAGCCGATATGAGTCAACGAGAGACGTGGGCGACGCGCGCGGGCTTCATCCTCGCGGCCGTCGGCTCGGCAGTGGGACTGGGAAACATCTGGCAGTTTCCCTTCAAAACCTCCGAGTACGGCGGGGCGACGTTCCTCGTCGTCTATCTGGTCGCCGCGCTGGGAATCGGGCTCCCGGCGATGCTCGCGGAGTTCGTCATCGGGAGAAAGAGCAACCTGAACGCCATCAGTGCGTTCGAGAAACTGGGACACCGCAGCTGGAAGTGGGTCGGGGTGTTGGGCGTCGCGACCGGCTTCTGGATCCTGTCGTATTACAGCGTCGTCGGCGGGTGGGTGCTCCGCTACATCGGCGGCAGTCTCACCGGCGCGTACTTCGCCGCTCCGGGGGAGTACTTCGGACAGGTCTCGGCCGGTCCCGAAGCGCTCGCGCTACACGCGGTGTTTATGGCCTTCGTCATCGCCATCGTCGCGGGCGGCGTCAAGGACGGAATCGAGAAGGCGACGAAGCTGATGGTCCCGAGCATCGTCGTCATTCTCGGCGTGCTCGCCGTCTGGGTGTTCACCCTTCCGGGGGCCGGACCGGGCTACAGCTACTTCCTCTCGCCCGACCTCTCCCAGCTCAGCTTGAGCGTCTCCTTCGACCCGCTCCCGTCCTTTAGCGGCCCGCTCACGGAGATCATCCCCTTCGCGGTGAGTCAGGCGTTCTTCTCGCTGTCGCTCGGGATGGGCGCGATGATCACTTACGCCTCCTACGTCGGCGAGGATCAGAGCCTCTTCGGCGACAGCATCACCGTCGTCGTGTTCAACAGCGCCGTCGGCGTCCTCGCCGGCCTCGTCGTCATCCCCCTGCTGTTCGTGCAGGACATCGAGCCCGGAAGCGGCGGCGCGGGCGCGCTGTTCGTCAGCCTCGCGACCGCGTTCGCGGAGCTTCCGGCCGGCCGACTCGTCGGCGCGGTCTTCTTCGCGGTGGTCCTGATCGCGGCGCTGTCGTCGGCGATCAGCCTGCTGGAAGTGGTCACCTCCTACGTCGTCGACAACTACCGTGCGAACCGCCCGCAGGTCGCCGCCGCGCTCGGCGGCCTCATCTTCCTGCTCGGCATCCCCTCGGCGTGGGACACCGCGTGGCTCACGTGGTTCGACAACCTCGCGTACCAACTGCTGCTCCCGCTGTCGGTGCTCGGAATTCTCCTCTTCATCGGCTGGGTGTACGGTCGCCCTGCCGTCGAGGAACTCCTCTCGGGCTCCTCCGTCGGGAGCGGCGTCGGCCTCACGTGGCTGTGGCTCGTTCGGACCGTCGTCGTCCTCGGCGTGGTTCTCACGCTGGCGCTCGGCGTCCAGACGCTGTTCTTCGCGGAGAGTCCGGCGATCGTCCCGCCGCTGTAAGCGGGCCGCAACCGACTGTTTCCTCCGGAGAATCGCAGTCGTGCTACGAACGCTCGCCACGACACTGCTCGATGACCTCGCCGACGACGTCGCGGTCCGCAGCGATGAGATAGCGACGTCCGTTCACCAGTGTCGTCGAGTGTTGGACGGCGACGTGCCCGCCGGATTCGGCGATGACGACCGAGCCCTCCGGGA
Source organism: Halobellus sp. LT62 (assembly GCF_037031285.1). Lineage (NCBI taxonomy): Archaea > Methanobacteriati > Methanobacteriota > Halobacteria > Halobacteriales > Haloferacaceae > Halobellus > Halobellus salinisoli. The sequence goes on along the minus strand of NZ_JAYEZO010000002.1, from coordinate 739,794 downwards.
GCGCGTCCGAGACGACTTCCCCCGCGGCGGGCGCGTCGTAATCGATTCGAATATCGAGGACTTCGAGCTCGCCAGTCACCTCCTCGAACGTACGAACGTCGCTGCCGGTGAGTGCGTTGACCGCCGCGCGGACGCTGGCGCGCTCGGGGAAGTACACTTCGTCGACGAACTCCTCGTACTCGTCGCCGGCGCGCTCTTCGATACGGGCGACGGTCCGGAGCCCCGTCGCGTACCGCTTGGCGGCCATACAGACCACGAGGTTCGTGTCTTCACTGTCTGTGAGCGCGCCGACGACGCCCGTCCGATCAGTGATGGCCGCTTCGAGCGCCGACGGCTTCGTCGCGTCGCCCTCGATGAGTTCGACTTCTTCGCCCTCGATCGCCCCGTTCGGGTCGGGATCGATGACGGTCACCGCACGCCCGCGGTCGGCGAAGTGCTGTGCGACCCGATGTCCGACTCGTCCGCTCCCGGCGATCACGACGTGCTCCGCATCAGTCATAGTTGTTCATTATAGTGGGAGAGAATAAGCGTCCACCCGAGTAACTGATGGTCTTCAAGTGGCGACGCACAGCGGGTCGTCTCGACGCCCTCGTGACGTCGATATTCGGGATGAATCGACTCGCCGAATTTGCGAGACAGCTATCGATTTTTCGAGACGATCCGTCGAATTCGTCACGAACGTCCGTCCTATCGGCCATTTGAGAGAGATGCGGTCCGAAAGTCACTTACTCGCGAGCGGTGGACTGAGAGGAAATGACACGTGAGACGTGGGCGACGCGCGCGGGCTTCATCCTCGCCGCGGCGGGATCGGCGGTCGGCCTCGGGAACATCTGGCGATTCCCGTGGGTGACCGCCGACAACGGTGGCAGCGCCTTTTTATTAGTCTATCTCGGCATCGTACTGCTCGTCGGCGTCCCCGGCTTACTCGGGGAGTTCGTCGTCGGTCGACGCGGCAAGAAGAGCCCCGTCGGCGCGTTACGGGATCTCTCTGGCTCCAAAACGTGGGGGCTCTGGGGCGTCTTTTACGTCGTCACCGCCATCGCGCTGATCTCGTTTTACAGCGTCGTCGGCGGGTGGATCCTCCGGTACTTCGGCGAGAGCGCGCTCGGACTCGCGGGCGCACAGCCCGCGTACTTCTCCGAACCCGGAGCCTACTTCGGCGCTGCTTCTGCCGGACTCGACGCGCTCGGCTTTCATCTGCTCTTTCTCGGACTGACCGCGCTCGTCGTCTACGCGGGCGTCCGCCGCGGGATCGAATTCGGGACGAAAGTGATGATGCCCGCGGTACTCGCGCTCCTGATCGGCCTCGCGGTCTGGGCCGGAACGCGTCCCGGCGCGGCCGAGGCCTACGCGTTCTACCTCAGCTTCGACGTCGCGACGGTCCGCGCGAACTTCTTCGACGTGCTCGCGCCCGCGGCCGGACAGGCGCTCTTCACGCTCTCGCTCGGGGCGGGGACGATGATCACCTACGCCTCGTACATCGACGAGGACCGCTCGCTGCCGTTCGACGGGACCGTCATCGCCGTCCTCAACACGCTCGTCGGCGTGCTCGCGGGACTCGTCGTCTTCCCGCTGTTGTTCTCGCTCGGCGTCGACCCCACGCAGACCGCACCCGGCCCCGGCGCGCTGTTCGTCGGTCTCGCGGGCGCGTTCTCCCAACTCCCGGCCGGCGCGCTCGTCGCGACGGCGTTCTTCGGCGTGGTCGTGCTCGCGGCGCTCTCCTCGTCGATCAGTATGCTCGAAATTCCCGTCTCGTTCCTCGTCGACGAGTACGGTCTCTCGCGGCCGCAGGCGGTCACGCTCGTTACCGTCGCGGTGGTCGTGACCGGCGGAATCTGCGCGATCAACCCCACCGTCGCGGGCGTCGGCGTCTTCGGCTTCGTCGCGGGGCCGCTCGTCGACACCCTGCTGACGGCCGGGCTGGCCGCGGTGCTCGTCTTCGTCGGCTGGGTGATGGGTCGCGACGCCGTCGCGGAGCTCCGTTCCGGTGCGGGCGGACTGACGGACGCGCTCGCGACGCCGTGGCTCTTGGCCGCCGGCGTCGTGCTCCCGATTTTCCTCCTCTTCACGCTCTTGACGACGTTCGGCGTCGACGCGAGCATCGGCTTCTGGCCCACGGTCGGCGTCGCGGTCCTCGTCGGTGCCGCGGCGTTCCTCGGCGTCCGGACCGATCGGTCGCTGGTGTGAACCGCCTCGGGGTCAAGTGGTTCGAGAGACCTACAGTCTCTCGTCATCACGAAACGGCTACGCCGTTTCGGACGACCCCGAGGCACTCGCCTTGTTTATCTGTAGATCGTAGATCGAAGAACCGACGCGGATTTTAGTAGCGATCAGAGCCGACGGTAGTTCTCGACGTCGAGCCCGTCGATGTGTTCGAACCCACCGTCGGCAGTAACGACAGGAACGTCCAGCGATCGGGCGACACCGGCGATCATCATATCGGGATGCTGGATCCGCTGCCCGCTCGATTCCAGTTCTTGACGGATCCGCGCGGCTTCGAGCGCGTGTGACCGTTCGTATTCGAGGTAGTCGACCCACGGGAGATCGTCCTCGACGAGCGCCGGGTTGCGGCCTTCTTTCACCGCACCGTGATACAGTTCGTAGTAGCCGATGGACGTGAGAATCATACTCTCGTCGCGGTGGTCGAGACGGTACGCTTTCGCTGACTCTCGGCCGCGAAGGAAATCGGCACAGAAGCTGCTGTCGAGAACCTTCACGGCCCTGCTTCGAAATCTTCGTCCATCTCTCGCTTGACCGCTCGGACCGACTCGTCGATGGTGGTGTCACTCCACGCGCCGAAACCAGCGAGTGGATCGTCGTCTTCTAACTCTCGCTCGATCACCGCCTCGAAGCTCTCATCTCCCCGCTTTCGTGCCCGGAGTTTTCGCCACGTCTTCTCGGACACTCGAATAGTTTTATCAGCCATTTATACATCGGTGTATACATCCGATCGACTTCGGTGTTTCGGCGGGGTACCGCGGCGCGGTGAACTGTCAGTGCCCGAGTGAGATGGTCCGCCGACGGATCGCGCCGCAACTCGGGCAGATGTGACGATACTGGACGACGTGACCCGTCGTCACGGCCTGCCACTCGCCGTCGTCGTCGTCGTAGCCGCACTTCGGACAGACGAGGTCGACATCGCTGTACCGCGTCTTCAGCCGCTCGAACGGAGATCTGTACGCGCTCGCCATTGTGCTACTGTCTACCACGATCCCCATCCCGATAAATATAATCATTTTTTAATTGTAATTGCCGCTCTCGCGAGAATTATCGACGTTCGACGAACCTTCCCTTATCGGATTGCGGAAACCCTTTTGCCTCCCGTCGGTACGTACGGGACGATGATCGGAGGTGGTCCGACGTGACGATGGAGGACCGTATCGAGGAGCTACGCGAGAAGCGCGAGCGCGCGCTGAAAGGCGGCGGCGAGGCGCGCATCGAGGCCCAACACGACAAGGGCAAGATGACCGCCCGCGAGCGGATCGACTACTTCCTCGACGACGGGACGTTCAGCGAGATCGACCAGCTCCGGACCCACCGAAACCACAACTTCGGGATGGAGGAAAAACAGCTTCCGGGCGACGGCGTCGTGACCGGCTACGGCGAGGTCGACGGGAGAAAGACGTTCGTCTTCGCGCACGACTTCACCGTCTTCGGGGGCTCACTCGGTGAGGTCTTAGCCGAGAAGATCACGAAGGTAATGGACAAGGCCGTCGAGGTCGGCGCGCCGGTCGTGGGGCTCAACGACTCCGCGGGCGCGCGCATTCAGGAGGGCGTCCAGTCGCTCGCGGGATTCGGCGAGATCTTCCGCCGGAACACGGAGGCGTCGGGTGTGGTGCCCCAGATCTCGGCGATTATGGGTCCCTGCGCCGGCGGCGCGGTCTACTCGCCCGCCCTCACCGACTTCACCTTTATGGTGAAAGATACGAGCCACATGTTCATCACGGGACCCGACGTGATCAAGACCGTAACTGGAGAAGAGGTCAGCTTCGAGGACCTCGGCGGCGCGGTCACGCACGCCTCGACTTCGGGCGTCGCGCAGTTCGCCTGCGAGAGCGAGGAGGAGGCCCTCGACGACATCCGGCGGCTCCTCTCGTATCTCCCGCCGAACAACGTCGAGGACCCCCCGCGCGTCGAGCCGTGGGACGACCCCGAGCGCGCCGACGAGTCGCTGAATTCTGTCGTCCCCGACGAACCCAGAAAGCCCTACGACATGCGCGACGTCGTCGACGGCGTCCTCGACGAGGGCTCCCTCTTCGAGGTCCACGAGAACTTCGCGAAGAACGTCCTCGTCGGCTTCGCCCGCCTCGACGGTCACTCCGTCGGCGTCGTCGCCAACCAGCCGCGCGTCAACGCCGGGACGCTCGACATCGAAGCCTCCGAGAAGGCCGCCCGGTTCGTCCGGATCTGCGACTCGTTCAACGTCCCGATCGTCTCCTTCGTCGACGTGCCCGGATTCCTCCCCGGAACCGACCAAGAGCACGAGGGGATCATCCGCCACGGCGCGAAGCTCCTGTACGCCTACTCGGAGGCGACGGTTCCGCTTCTGACGGTCATCACGCGGAAGGCCTACGGAGGGGCCTACGACGTGATGGCCTCGAAGCATCTCGGAGCCGACGTCAACTACGCGTGGCCGACCGCCGAAATCGCCGTGATGGGCCCGCAGGGCGCGGTCAACATCCTCTACAGCGACGAACTCGCGATGGCCGACGATCCCGAACAGCGCCGCGAGGAGCTGATCGAGGAGTACCGAGAGGAGTTCGCGAACCCCTACACCGCCGCCGATCGCGGCTTTATCGACGCCGTGATCGAACCGCCGGAGACGCGCGCGCGGCTCGTCTCCGATCTGGAACTGCTCCGCTCGAAGCGCGAGTCGCTCCCGGACAAAAAGCACGGGAACCTCCCGATCTGATCGCCGATGGTCGAAGAGAAAGTCGCCGCCGAGGAAATCGACGTCGTCGACGAGAATGTCGACAAGTCCGGCGAGGGAGCCGACCTCGCCGACTGCCTGTCGATCCCTGACGACGCTGACGAGGAGGAGGCCGCCGCCATCGCCGTCGCCGTGGCTGCGCACATTGCCGACGGCGAACGGGCGGCCGCCGCAGTCGCCGCGGCCGCCAGATCCGGAGATTCGTGGAACGGCGAGAAATGGACCTTCGCGGGGCGCGTCGAGGTGACAAGTGGGCGTCGCCTCCGACGCGTGCCCGACGGCGCGCCGCGAGAGAAGTGGACGGCCGCGGCGCGAGCGGAGCGCTTCTGAGAAGTCGGCATCGAAAGCACACCGCCGCACAAAGACATAAGACACGACATGTGAAGCACTGGGTATGGTCGACGACAGCGGGTCCCAATCGCCGTCGACGAGCGACGCCAATGCCAACATCGACTCCAACACCGACGCCGCCGTCCCGCTCGAAGAGATACCGCTTCACTCGACGAACCTGCTCACGGTACTGGACGCGGACGGGGCAATCGCCTACGAAAGCCCGTCGATCGAACGAATTTACGGATACGATCAGGACGCGTTAGTCGGTGACGCGGTCCGAGACTACTTCCATCCGGACGACCGCGAGCGAGTCGTCGACGCGTTTCGGCGCGTCGTCGAAAGCGATATCCACACCGTCGAACCGGTCGAGTACCGCCACCTGCGGGCGGACGGGTCGTACACGTGGGTCGAATCGGTCGCCTCGGCTGATCCGACGCCGGAGGGGTACTACGTCGTCAACACTCGCGACGTCTCCGAGCGCCGGCAGCGAGAACAGAACCGAAAGCGGACGAACGAACGCTTGGCCGAGTTCGCAAGCGTCGTCGCCCACGACCTCCGCAACCCGCTCAGCGTCGCACAGGGCTATCTCGAACTGGCCGAGGCGGAAGCCCCGAGCGATCACCACGAGTCCATCGAAGACGCCTTAGCGCGGATGGAGAAACTGGTCTCAGGGCTGTTAACCGATACACGGGACGGCGACCGGACGACGGAGGTCGAGACGATCGATCTCGCCGACCTCGGTGAAACCTGCTGGAATAACGTCGCGACCGCCGACGCGACGCTCACGATCGAGACGAATCGATCGATCCGCGCCGATCGGCTCCGGTTCCAGCAGCTCTTGGAGAATCTCTATCGGAACGCGGTGGAACACGGCGACCACGACGTGTCCGTGACGCTGGGATCGCTCCAGTCGGGCTTCTACATCGAAGACGAAGGCGAAGGGATTCCGCCGGAGGAGCGCAATCGCGTGTTCGACCCCGGGTACTCGACCGCGTCGGAGGGAACCGGGTTCGGCCTGCACATCGTCCAGCGGGTGGCCGACGCCCACAGGTGGAGCCTTCGAGTGGTCGACGGGACCACCGGTGGCGCGCGATTCGAGATCACCGACGTCGAGTTCGTTTCGGAATGAATCGTTGCGAGGGGATTGACATCCAGCGAACCAGCACTGTCGCTCGCAACGTCGACAACTACCAAGAATCGGATATCCAATTACGCCGAGGCAGCGGCAGCCGAGCCGGCCTTCTTTCGCGTGATGTAGCCCGCGATGCGGTTGCGGACGCCCTTCGATTCGACGTTCGTCAGCGACGCGACGCTCTCTTTGTTCGTCTCGAAGTCCGTGTTGAACGCTTCGGGGTACTTCTCTAAGAGCAGCTTTCCGAGCTGTTTGACGTATTTGGGTTTGATCGCCATATCCCCTCTTTCCCCCAGCGAGCACTAAAACGATTCGTTCCGGGCCCGCGAGACTGCACAATCGATGCCTACGGCGACCGCCCCAGTTGTTCGTCGAGGATGAGTCGCGTCTTCGTGTTCTTCACCTCGTCGAGCTCGCGCGCGCGGGTGATGAGTTGGTTCACCGCGCGCGTGTCGGCGGCGTCGACCACGAGGACGACGTCCTCTTCTCCCGAAACTTGCCAGACGAAGTCGACCTGCTCCCACTCAGTCATTTGGTCTGTTATCTCGGTGGTGTCGACGTCGACTTTCACCGAGACCTCGATCATCGCTTTGATATTTCCTGTCCGTGTCGAGACGGTGAACCGCTCGATGACGCCGTCCTCGGTCAGCCGCTCGACGCGATTCCTGACCGTCCCCTCGGAGGTCCCGATCTGGGAGGCGATCTCGGTGTAGGGCGTCCGCGCGTCCCGTCGCAGGATGTCGAGGATCTGCCGGTCGAGGTCGTCCATACGGACCCAACGAGCGCTGGGGGCTTACCGGTTACGAAAATCGTAACTGAACTACGAAAGTAACACTTATACCCCCAGATACCGTGCGTTTCTCGTAATGTCGGACGCCTATCTGGCCCTGGAGGACGGCCGCGTAATCGAGGCCCGCGGACGCGCTCCGGGACGGACCCGCGGCGAGTTAGTGTTCACGACTGCGTACACCGGCTACGAAGAGAGCCTGACGGACCCCTCCTACGAGGAACAGGTCCTCACCTTCTCGTACCCGCTCATCGGAAACTACGGCGTTCGAGAAGAGCGATTCGAGTCCGACCGCGTCCACCCGCGCGCGGCGGTCGCCCACGAGTTCACCGAGGACGTCGCCGAGTGGCTGAGCGAGGAGAACGTGCCCGCGATCGATCACATCGACACGCGGGATCTCGTCACCTCCATCCGCGAGGAGGGCGCGATGAAGTGCGGTATCGCGGTCGGCGAGGACGTGACCCCCGAGGATGCGAAAGCCGAACTGAAGCAGTGCAAGGGGATGAGCGAACACGTCGACATCGGCAAGCAAGTCACCACCGTCGAGCACACGACCTACGGCGACGGCGACATCGACGTCGCGCTCATCGACTGCGGCGCGAAGCTGTCGATCGTCGAGTCGCTCGTCGAGCGGAACGCGACCGTCGACGTGCTCTCCTATGACACCACGCCCGAGGAACTCGCCGAGATCGACCCCGACCTGCTGTTCATCTCGAACGGCCCGGGCGACCCGGCGAACTTCGAGGCCGCCCAGACGCTCGTCGAAGAGTACGTCGGCGAGGTCCCCATCGCGGGCATCTGCCTCGGCCAGCAGGTCGTCGCGCGCGCGCTCGGCGGCACCACCGAAAAGATGGACTTCGGCCACCGCGGCGTCAACCAGCCCGTCCGCGACCTCGACTCCGGACAGGTCGTGATGACGACGCAGAACCACGGCTACACCGTCGGCGACCCCGGCGACGAGCTCGACGTCAAGCAGGTCAACGTCAACGACGGCACCGCCGAGGGCCTCGCGAACGACGACCTCGACGTCATCACCCGGCAGTACCACCCCGAGGCCCACCCCGGCCCGCACGACTCGCTGGGCTTCTTCGACGACGTCCTCGCGATGACGGGGGCCGGCGTCGAGAGCAGTCACCCGGTCGCAGACGACTGAGCGTCTGCGGACAGTCGCCTTAGCCGGGTCGGAACGTCTGATCGAACGCCTGAATTCCGTCGTCGCTCCCCGCGACGAACACTTCGTCGTCACGCTCGATAGCGGTCCGCTCGTCGGTGAGGACGGCACCGTCGCGTGAGACGGCGACGACGGTCCAGCCGCGTTCGCCGTTCTGTCGGACATCCCCGAGCGTCTCGCCGGCGAACGGGGCGGCCTCCGCGCGAACGATGCGGATCTGGCTCGTCGGATCCATCACCCGCTCCCCGTGGACCTCCGAAGCGACGAGTCGGGCGGACACTCGCTGCGTGGAGAGGACGTAGTCCGCGCCGGCTCTGAACGCCGCTCTCGTCTTCGCCGCTTCGGTGACGCGCGCGAGGATCTCGACATCGTCGGAGAGCGACCGGGCGATAGCGATCGTCAACAGCGCGATCGAATCGTCGCTGACGGTGACGATCAGCGCCGAGGCCTCCTCGATACCGGCCGCTCGAAGGGTCTCGGGTTCGCTCACGTCGCCGACGTAGTCCGGATCCCGTTCGGCGGACTCGTCGACGGTCGTCACTGCCACGTCGTCGGGGAGCGTCGAGACGGCCGCGATGCCCCCCTCGCCGAGGCCGGCGACGATCACCCGGGAGGGTGCCACGAGGCGTCGCGCGCGGATCCCCGAGATCTCGGTGGCCATCTCGTCGATCTCCCCGCCGGGACCGGCGACGACCAAGACGGTGTTCGGCGTCAGGGGCTCATCGGGCGACGGCGGCAGCCGCAGCTCGCCGTCGAACCACCCCGCGACGAGCGTGAGGTTCGGATGCGTGGCGATCGGCGAATCGCGAACGCGGACGCCGTGGAGCGGGCTGTCCCGACGGACGAGTATCTCTCGGATGTCGACGTCGCCGGGTTCCGGCGACGCACCGACGGCGACCGGCGTCGTCGCCTTTTCGGCCAGCCGCTCGCCGATCAGCGCGTGGGGGGCGACGCTCCGGTCGACGCCGACTTCCGCGAGCGCCGCCTTTCGTCGCGTTGATTCGGTGAAGCTGATCACCCGGAGGTCCTCGTTCGCCTCCAGTGCGGTCAGGACGATGCTCGCCGTCCGATCGCCGGCGTCGGTGATGAGAAGCGACGCCCGTTCGATCGACGCACGGTCGAGGTCGGCCCGCTCCTCGGGATCGCCGTTGATCGCCTGGTATCCGTCGTCGGAGAGGCGTTTCGCCTCCTCCTCGTCGGATTCGATGAGGACGTACTCGACGTCTAACTCTTCGAGTTCGTCGAGGAGAACGTACGTGTCACGGCGGTACTCCGCGATGACCACGTGGTCGTTCTTGGACGTGAGGCGGTCGTCGAGGTTCAACGGCGTCCGCTCGAACAGCGGGATCACGAGCACGCGGAGCGTGACGAATCCGATGACGACGCCGGTCAGTTGGATCGTCACCATCAACACATTCATCACCGGGGTCGTCCACGGCGAGTCCGCGCCGTATCCCGTCGTCGTCATCGTCTCGACGACCGTCTGAAACGACCGGAAGATCGACTGCGGCCGGTTTTCGAGCGTCTCCATCCCCCAGTTGTAGATGACCGTGTAAAAGAGGACGACGGCAGCGAGTCCGGTGACGAAGATCACTAGCAACCGCTGTCGCTGCGTCAGGTTCCGTGGATGCAACCCTCTGATGTCTCGAAGTTCCCGCATTCGAAGATCTCGACCGCTCATTGCGCCCCCGTTCGAATAAATACCGGGTACCGAACGGGGCGTGAGAGACCTTCGTCGCACGCGACTATCGTAGCATTTGTAACTGATTGTTCATCCGATCGCACGACAGCGTGCGATCGTGTGAGTGAAGATTTGCAAATGCTACGATAGTATCGGCCGTGCAAATCCGTTGCACCCACGGCGACAAGATAGACCACCGATCGCGTGGGTACGATCGGCGATGACCGCCGGAAAGACCCACGGATTTATGACGAAACGGGCGGTGGACGGATCTATGAGCCAACCGGAGATCGTCCAGACCGACCTCGCCGACGAGGACGTGGTCGCACGAGTCGACCTCGGCGGCGAGGACGAACTGTACGTGACGCCGACGCGGACGCTGCTTTATCGCGCGGAAGGCTTGCTCTCCGATGAGTCCGTCGAGGAGTACTCCCACGAGGCAGAACGAATCACGGTCTCGGAGGGCCGCCGCAAGGCGAAGGTGACGCTCGATTACGGTCTCGACGGCGAACAGACCATCTCGCTTCCCGCGAAGCGATTCGAACGCGCCCTCCACCCGATCGTCGAGGGCGTGCTCAAGGCCAACGCGGTTCTCGAACCCGACGAACCGATGGAGCGGCTCTTCCGCTTCAGCGATCTCACGGTCGCCATCGCGGGCGAGCGCGTCGTGCGCCACATCGGGTCGAACCTGTGGGACGAGGACTTCGAGTCGTATCACTTCGGGGACGTCACCGACCTCACGTTCGAGGACGGCAGCGTCGCCACGTCGGTCGTCCTGACGGTCAACGGCCGGCAGGAGCGGTTCAAAGCGCCCAACGACGACGCGCGCGCGGTTCGCGCCGCCCTGGAGACGACGCTTCTCGCCTACTGGGACGTCGACTCGATCGAGGAGCTTCGGGCCGCCGCAGAGCCCGACGATGACGAGGCCGACGCAGAGACCGCAGACGACACAGAGAGCAAGGAAGTCACTTTCGGCGACGGCCCCGATCCGTTGATCGCCGATCCCGACGAGCCCGAGCAGTTGCCGTCGAACGCGACGCGTGAGGCCGAAGCGTCGCCGTCGGAGGAACCGACGAGACAGGACGTCGACGCGCTCGCCCAACAGGTCGAGCGGCCCCCCGAAGACGGACCGGCGGACGCGGGCGCGGATCCCGAACCGGTACAGACTCGCGGCGGAAGCCCCCAGCGCGACTCCGGCGTCGACGCCGATGCCACTGACGCAAGTGTCGACCCGTCCGCTTCGGGCGCTGAACCGCCGGAATCGGAGTTGACTGAACCGATCGACGACGGGTCCGAGACGGCAGACGCGCTCGAACGGACGCAGGCGACCGGCGAAGGCGAGTCGAAATCCCCCGATCCCGGATTCGCGGGTTCGGGCTTCGAGGCGGCCGCTCCGACGGCCGACGAGCAGATGCTCGAAGCGCTCTCCGAGCTCCGAGAGACGGTCGAGCGGCAGAACGCCGAACTGCGGGCCCAGCGCGAGTTGGTCGAACAGCTCATCGAAGAACTCCGTCGCGGGCGGTAGCTATAGTAGCGTTTGCGAGTCTGCACCCACTCGATCGCACGCTGTCGTGCGATCAGATGGATAATCAGTTGCAAACGCTACTATCCCTCACTCCCGTCCGAGAATCTTCCGCACGCACGAGGGGCCGAACGGGCCGAGTTCACCCGCCTCGAACCGGACGAAGTGCCCCGTCGAGAGGCTCGCTCCGCAGCGCCGACACTCGAAGTCGCCGTCGCGCTCGACGACCTGTTGCTCGAATCTGACGTAGGTCCCGCCGCGTCGCGTCCGAAGGCGTCCCTCTTCGCGTTCGATGATTCCCCGCATTTCCGCGGTATCGAGAATTTCTCTCGTGAGCGAGGGGTTCGTCGTCACCGACTCGATTCTGTCGACGGCGTCCGAAAGCGAGAGCGACTCGGTTTCGATATGCGCGAGGAGGTCGACGCCGAGTTCGACGCGTTCGCGCTGATCGAGTTCAGCGACGGGTGTGCCCTCGCTCGGGATGGCCGGGTCGCTGTCGGCTCCAGGGACAGTGCAGTCGCTCTCAGAGTCTCGTTCGCCGTCGATCTCGGCGTCGCGTTCGCTACCGTCCTCGTCGAACGCCGCGAGATCTCGCTGTTCGTCGTCGGCCACGGTCTGACCCTCTCTCGGAGCCACAGCGACAAAATAACTGTTATGCCCGCGGGGCGGCGACGGGGAGACGATGGACCGCTCCCGCCTGCGCGTGCGCGTCGCGCTCGGGGGGACGATCGCCGCCGTCGTCGCGGTCGCGGTCGTCGCCTCGCCGGACGTAGTGCTCGCGCGCGCCGCGTGGCTGGTCGCCGATCCAGTGCGCCTCATCTTCGCCTCCATCGCGCTCGCAGCCGTGCGGCCGCTCCTCGCGTGGCCGACGACGCTTTTGGCCGTCCTGCTCGGCTACGGCCTCGGCCTCGCGGGGTTCCCCCTCGCGCTCGCGCTCGTCACGCTGACCAGCGTCCCGCCGTTTCTGCTCGCGCGGCGCTACGGGCGGGTAGGAGAGCTCGCCGACGCGGGCGAGGCGTTCGTCGATCACACGGGCGGCGTCCGGAGCGTCGTCGCCAGCCGCCTCGTACCCGCGCCCTCGGACGTCGTGAGCGTCGCCGCCGGCATCGCGGGCGTTCGGCTCTCGACGTTCCTCCTCGGAACGGCGATCGGCGAGATCCCGTGGGTCGTCGCGGGCGTGCTCGCGGGCGCGTCCGCGGAGTCGCTCGTCGCGAGCGACGTACTGGACGTGTTCGACCTCCGCGTGGTCGTCGCCGCCGGCGCGACCGCCGCGCTCTTGGTCGGACCGACCGCCTACGAGTGGTACTGTGATCGCTACGGCGACGAGGCGGGTGAGCGTACGGACGGTGCGAACGACAGCGGCGTCGATCGGTAGTGAGGCGACCGTCGAGGCGGAGGCGGAAGCAGAGGCGGAAGCGGACGCCGAAGGCGCGTGAGTTCGTCGTCGTGTGCGGTACCGCGTGGATCCGTCGACGGCCGCGCCGTCGTCTGACTTGCGAAGGTTTAAGAACGTCATCGGCCAACGAGGAGATGAGCCCGGGTGGCTTAGCTGGACATAGCGCCGCACTCATAGGGTTTCCTGAGATTCGGTGCGGTACGCCTTGGAAGCCTCCGCCCGCTCCCCACGGGGCCCGCCGAGCCTCGGACCTGGGACATGCGGAGATCGTGGGTTCGGAGCCCACCCCGGGCACTTCTAACAGTGGTTTCCATTTTGCACATATTCTTATGACCATCCACTCGACTCGTTGGTAACGCGACTCGACGTCGAGGCGGAATATGAGCAACTCAAACGCGCGTGAGCGCTTGGCTGCGAAGCACGAACGAAACCGCGAGCAGTGCATCGAGGCGATCAAGCGCTGGGTCGAATATAGTAGCATTTGCAAGTCTCCACTCACTCGATCGCACGACTGCGTGCGATCAGATGAGAGATCAGTTGCAAATGCTACTATACATCGAGTCGGAACCGCCGGAGACGTGGGGCCCACAGCAGAACGCCATCGTCAACGACCAGCTCGACGCGGCTCAGAGCGTCGGGACGTCGGCCGCGCACCGACGGCACGTCGCGGACGTCGCGAGAGAGATCATCGAAGGGCGCGAGGAGTCCGACGACGATTCGGAATAGGGAGTCCGCGGGCCACGACTCTATCAATTCTCGAAATCCAGCGTAGCGGGTGCTTCATCGACGGGTTTGCGGCATCAGCGCTGCCGCTCTTTGTTGTAGCGTGTCGAAAGAAATGAAGTCGAAAGGACCGGACTAGGTCCGGTGATTCAGTCGCTTAGTTTAGTTGCGACGGGTTGCCAAGAGCGCAGCGGCGAGGAGTGCCGTCAGCGCAACGACGACACCGAAGCCGGGCGTGGACGTGTCGGAGTCGCCATCGGAGTCGCCCTCAGTAGGCTCGTCCGTCGGTTCGTCGGTTGGCTCATCCGTCGGCTCATCTGTCGGCTCGTCGGTTGGCTCGTCCGTCGGTTCGTCCGTTGCCGTCGGCGTCTCGACGGCTTCGACGACTTCGCCGTCTTCGGTCACTTCCTCAGCGCCACCGGAACCGTCGTTGATGACGATCTCGTAGGTGTCGCCGACGCTCTGCTCACTGAAGTCGAGCGACGCGCTCCACGTGCCGTCAGGCTGCACGACAGGCGCTGCCGTCTTCAAGAAGCTCGGGCTCGTGCCGTCCGTGCTGCTCACTCGAAGAGTTAGTTCTGTGCCGGGTGCAAGGGAGCTCGCACCGCCCACATCCTGTTCGGCCGCGTTCGTGACATTGTACGGTTCGGTGACTGAGAGCGTGGGTTCGACGATCTCGTAGTCGACGAGTGTCTCTTCGTTTTCGTCGCTGTCGAGATCCTCAGCGGTGTAGTCTTTGTCGTTGTTGAAGACTGTGAAGTTCGCGGTCAGGCCCTCGTCGTCCGGGATCGATTCCCCGTCGTACGTCAGTTCCTCGCCGGTGTCGACGATCACGTAGTACGTGTCGTTGTCACCGTCGGCGACGACGGTCGTGTTCTGCTCCGTGAGGTTGAGTGCCCACGCCTCTTGGTTCGCACCGGGACTCGTCTGTTCGATCGAGAAATTGTAGACGGTACCCGCTGCGCTCTTATCGAGGAAGGTCTCGGTGATTCCTTCGTTGTTCTGTGCGTCGAGCAGACCTTCGAGGCCGGTGCTCTCGACCGCGTGGACGACCTTGTCGCCGTTAGCAATCTCGGACGTCTGTGTCAGCTCTCCGTCCTCGATGGCCTCGTTGATGTCTTCGAGATCCGAGGGAGTAGCGTCAGCTGGGAGCGTCCACGTGCTGATTCCGGTCGTTCCGCGTGCTTCGAGAGCGAGCGTCGCGACGTCAGTCGACGACGCGGTCTCGTCCTCACCGGGTCTAACTTCGAGATCATACTCGCCCGCGTCAATCAGATTCGAGACGTTGGTGCCGACATCGGCAGTGACGATCTCGTCGTCGCTGTCGGCGTCAAGCGAGTAGACGTTCCCGCCGTCGGCGTAGGTCGCTTCGGCGTCTGAGAGCGCAGTCGTATTGAGGTACAGCGTCACCTCGTCGTCGCCGTCACCGTCTTCGACGGTCACATTGGAGACGATACCTTGAGATTCGCTGCCGAGTGTGACCGTCGCCGTGCTCGTCTGCTGCATCTCGACGGTGTATTCGACGACGTCACCGCGCTGATCGGAGATGACGTTCTCTGCGAACGCGGCGTCCTCGTCGTCAGCTTCGGTGACGACGATTTCGTCGGATTCGGCCTCGACGCCGGAGAAGTCGTCAATCACGCGGACGGTGTAGTTGTCTGCGTCGAGACCGAGTCCCGAACTGGACGTATCGAAGCTGAAGTCGTACTCGCCCTGTCCGCTGAGGGTCGCGCTGGTGGTCGATCCCTCGACGGTGTCGCCGCTACTGTCGAGCAGTTCGAGCGTCACGTCGCGGTTGGAATCGCGGGCCGTGACAGTTCCCTCGATCGTGTCGGCTGTCGTGACTTCGGTGTCGTCGACGGTCAGTTCGAGTCCGAGTTCATACAGCGTGAACTGCGTGTCTCCGATGGTACTGCCGTCGATACTGACTTCGTAGTCACCGAGCGCTTGGCCGCTCGTGTTGAACACGAACACCTCGCTGTTCGCGCCGGTCGATCCGTCGAAGTAGAACCCGTCAGGGCCTTCGATTTCGACCGAGTCGTCGGTTCCGTCGCTGACGATCGCTGTGTTGCCGCCCCTGTAGGTGCTCTTGTCGTCGTTCTCCTGCACTGTGACCGGCGCGACAGTGACCGAGTTGTTGCCGGAGTTCGTGAGCGCGTTGTTATCGGCGTCCTCGATGTCACCGGAGAGACTAACCTCAACGTTGCCGGTCACGACCGCTCCGCTCGTGTTGAGGAAGTAGCGGCTGGCCGTGCTGCCCGGTGCAGGCGAGAGCGACGTGCCCGTGACCTCACTCCCGTCGTCGTAGAGCGTGACGTCGTCGCTGTTGGGAATGTTGACAGGCTCGCTGAACACGAGTTCGACACCCGCACCTTCGTCACCGGTGTCGACGTAATGGACTGCACTACTCAGTTCCGGTTCACCAGCGGCCGTGTCTTCGACCGTCAGCGTCCCGATGGTTGTGGAACTTTCGACTGTTCCGTCCGTTCCGTTGTCGAGCGCGAACGCGACGGGGTAGTTCTGATCGCTCGAAACGGAGGGAGCGGTCACCCCTGTCAGATCGAACGTGAGGTTGATCTGCTCATCGTCGAGCCCACCGCCACTCGTCGATACGTTAACGGTGAAATTGTTGTTCCCGTCGTCGATCGCCGTATTTTCGATGGCGACGTTGGTCCCGTCGTTGACCTGAACCGTGCTGTTGTCAGCACCCGAAAGATCGAAATCCGCCGAATTGGGGAACGAGAGGTTGTAATTCACGTAAGAGCTGTTCGACGTATTGAGCGTCGCATTGAGCTGGACCGAATGCGTGTTGGTGCTCGATTCAGTGACGGTCGTATTCGTGATACTGCCGCCGTCCGTCCGCGGATCGTTGACCGCCGCGACGCTCCCCGAGAATGCTACAGTTCCGGCGACAACGCTCAGAACCATTAGCACCGCGAGGAACACCGCACGGTGCTTCGTCGTATTATCTGTCATAGTAGTATTTCCCCACCCAGCACTATGGACGGTCCCCATTTTGCGCTAGGTTAGGCCCCCCTTGTAGGGATACTACAACCAGCTAACCGGAGGAGTAAATATTTTTCTTCGTGGAATTTCGCAGTGAATCGATTTCTGCTGAATCTACACTGATCAAATCTGCGTTTGAGGACGCATTCCGCGCTAACACCGTCGCTCAGAGCGTAGCGCGTCGAAAGAAATGGGAAGTCGAAAGCCGGACTAGGTCCGGTGATTCAGTCGCTTAGTTGCGACGCGTAGCGAGAAGTGCCGCGGCGAGGAGTGCCGTCAGCGCAACGACGACACCGAAGCCGGGCGTGGACGTGTCGGAGTCTCCGTCGGAGTCGCCCTCAGTAGGCTCTTCCGTCGTCGGCTCTTCCGTCGTCGGCTCTTCCGTCGTCGGCTCTTCCGTCGTCGGCTCTTCCGTCGTCGGCTCTTCCGTCGTCGGCTCGTCCGTTACCGTGCCGACAGATTCGACGACTTCGCCGTCTTCGGTCACTTCCTCAGCGCCACCGGAACCGTCGTTGATGACGATCTCGTAGGTGTCGCCGACGCTCTGCTCACTGAAGTCGAGCGACGCGCTCCACGTGCCGTCAGGCTGCACGACGGGGGAGGCCGTCTTCAGGAAGCTCGGGCTCGTGCCGTCCGTGCTGCGCACGCGGAGGCTGAGTTCCGTGCCGGGTGCGAGCGAGGTCGTACCGCCCACATCCTGTTCGGCCGCGTTCGTGACGTTGTACGGTGCGCTCACCGAGAGCGTGGGTTCGACAACATCGTAATCAACGGTCGTCGACTGATCCTCGTCGGCATCGTCCGCGAGGAAGTCAGTCGACGAGTTGTCGTAGACCGTGAAGTTGGCCGTTAGGCTCTCGTCGTCCGGGATACCGCTACTCGGAGCGTCTTCGCCAGTCAGGTTGACGTTGTCGGTGTCGAACAACACGTAGTACGTGTCGTTGTCCCCGTCAGCGACGACAGTCGTGTTATCAGAGCCAACATTGACCGACCACGGCTCTTGGTTTGCACCAGCATCGGTCTGCTCAACTTGGAGATTGTAGATGCCGTTGCTCGGTCCAACGTTGTTGAAGAACGTATCAGTAACGTCCTCGTTAGACTGCGCACCGAGGGCACCCTCGAATCCGGAGGCCTGCAGCTCGTGAACAACGACATCGCCGTTGGCGATCTCAGAGGACTGCGTCAGCTCACCGTCTTCGACTGCTTCACTAACGTCTTCGAGGTCCGAGATGGAAGCACCGTCAGGTGCGGTCCACGTACGGAACTCGGTTGTGTCGCGTTCTTCGAGGATAAGCGTTCCGACGCCCGTCGAATCGGCCGTGGCGCTATCGCCCGCGGTGATTTCGAGGTCGTACTCACCAGCGTCGATCAGATTCGAGACGTTGGTGGTGAGATCAGATGCGACGATCTCATCATCGCTGTCAGAGTCGACACTGTAGATGTTATAACCGTCACTCTCGCCCAGCGTGCCGCTAGTCGTTTCCGTCTGCTGGAGCTGGTACGTGTTCACGAAGAAAGTGACCTCTCCATCGTTGTCACCGTCTTCGACGGTCACGTTGGAGACGACACCTTGACTAGACGTACCGAGTGTGACAGTTGCCGTGTCAGTACTGTCCATTTCGACAGAGACCTCGGCGACGTCACCGCGCTGATCGGTGATCGTGTTCTCGACGAAGTCGGCATCATCATCAGCAGCCTCGCTGACGGTGATCGTTGACGACTCGGTAGTGACACCGGAGTTGTCGTCAGTCACTTCGACGGTGTAATCGCCAGTTTCGCTAACCGCGGAGAAGCTGAAGTCGTAGTTACCTTGACCGCTGAGGGTGGTTGTCTGGTTTGCGACTTCTTCATCGTTGCTATCGAGCAACTCGATGGTAACCGGTCTGTTGGAAGCACTGGCCTCAACAGTCCCATCGATGGTTTCTTCGGTTGTGACGTTCACGTCGTCGACCTCAACACTAAGTCCGAGGTCGCGAACGGTGAGGTTCGCTTCACCGTTCAGATCGTAGGTGTCCAGTTCGAGGTCACCGGTGTCAACGTAGAAGACGCTGCTGTTCGTACCGGTACCATAGCTCTGGAAGTAGTTGGTGTCGTCACCTTCGATTTCGAAGTCTTCCTCGTTGGAGTCATTGTAGAAGGCGACGGTGGTTCCCTGATACGTGTTATTGTCGCCACCGAGCGACGTGAGATCGTACGACTCAGCCGCGAAGGCGACCGAGTAGGTTCCCTCAAGGCTCGAACTGAAAGTATCGTCGAATTCAACCTCCAGATCATTAGACGAAACCCTCTCACTCAGGGTGAGGACGACGGTTCCGTTGTTGTTGGTGGTGTAAATATTGTCGACAGATTCGTCGTTAATATCTTCACCACCGTCAAGGAGAGTGATATTGTCTTGGTCGACATCAGCAGGGTCGACTGCGCCATCTTCAATCGGTACCTCAATGATCCAGTCAGTACTGTTGTTATATTCAACAGCACCACCGGCGTATTCCGCATCCGCAGCCGCGCTCCCCGTGAATGCCACGGTTCCAGCGAAGACGCTGAGAACCATCAGCACCGCGAGGAACACCGCGCGGGACTTGTTTGTATTTCCTGTCATAGTTTGTTGTGTTACCACGTTCGGCGACAGCAGTTTTACGCGCACCGGAACTCGGCCCAAAGGCCGATCGGGTGGTCCGCAGTACTCGCTGATGCCACCATGGGTAGGGGTACGGGACAACCAAGTACCACGTCCGGTAAATACTTTGTGTAGTCGTCAGACGCTAATCGGCCGCGAGAGTGCGCTAAAAGCCCGAATTCTGTGAGAATTGTTCACACACTGAATAGCGGCGATTCCGGGGATGATCGAGGGCGTTGGCGGGAAGAATCGCGGGCGACGTCAGGGGTGAATATTGTTCGTTCGCGGGCCCGCGTGCGGGCGTTCGTCGTCGGTCCGTCGTCCGAGTGGTCGTTGACGACAGACGAGTTGATCCACCGCGACGACACCGAGATCGACGAGCCACGCTGAGAACGGCGGTGAACGTACGCGGTGCCGACGGGTCAGTTTCCGCAGACACACTCGTAGCCCTGTCGAGACCGTCCACCGATGTAGGCGTGTATTTCGCTGGCCAGTGCGTACAGCGCTTCGGCACGGGCCCCTGAGGCGAGCCCGTCCTGATAGTACGTCTTTGCCCGGTGTTCTCGCCAGAGATCAGCGAGGTCTTCGGTGGTCGATTCGCTGAAGATACCGACGGCCGCGGCTTCGCGGTAGACTCCCGGGTGGGTGCCCGGGAGATCGTCTGGGTGCATCGTCCCGCGTTCCAGCAGTCGGAACTCGACTGTCCGTTCGATCGCCACGAAGGACGCTTCGATCACGAGCGTGTCGTAGCGCGCATCGCGAAGTGCTCCGGCACCGGCGAGCAATCGGCACGCTTTCCGCAGTTGAAGCAGCGCAGCGTCCCCGACGTCGAGTTCGGGTTCGATCGCTTCCGGTCGTCGGTCGAATGCGGCTTGCACCTCCGCGATGAGGTGATCGACCTCCGTACTACTCATCTGCCAACACCTCTTTTCGGAGGGTGTGGTACTTCGGGCCCCCGTACACGGTTACTCCCTCGGTCAGGATTTCGCGGAGCTTTGATCCGGCCCGGCGCGCACTGTTCACCGACTCGACGTACGGCTCGAATTCGAACCGATCCCCGTCGAAGCGCTCCGTGCGGAGCTCGGCACAGACGTCCGCGATCGCTCGCCGGGCGCTCGTTCGGTCCCCCTCGACGACGACGAACACGTCGATATCGCTTTGACGGTCTGCCTCACCGCGAGCGACACTTCCGAAGACAGTGATTCCGAGCACTGCATCGACATCGGACATATCGATGAGTGCCGTTTGGGCCCGTTCGACAAACGCGCGGAGCGGCGCGTGGAACTCCGATTGCTCGATCGCGAGTATCGGATCGTCTTTCTGCAGTCGAGTCGGATCGATCGAGACGTAGTTTCGCTGTGGAGTCTCCCGGATCTGTAGCGCGCCGATGTCATCTAAGAGCTCGACAGCCCGCCAGACCGTTGATCGGCTGACCTCGGTTGCGTTGACGAGGTCTGGAATCGTGAACTCCGTCTCGTGTGCATCGGCCAACAACCGGAGTATCTCGTCTGCAGCCCGAATACGAAAGATAGTACCCTCCGTGGTCGGATAGGCGTCGATGCAGATTTTTATATCTCGTTTCTTCATATCAGACACTATCTGAATATGTGCAATAGGATATAAATTTTGTCTAGCCAATATTCGTCGCCACGCCGACGCGGGGTTTCGATCGTCCACAGAATCCCGAGAGATACTACTGGAAAAATCGACGGTCTCGCTCCCGCCGTGAAGGACCGGCCGCTTGCGTCCGCGCTCGTCAACGAACTCGACCCACAGGCCGACAGTAGCGTTGATCCGTTCGTGGCGAGTCACGCGATCTCGACGTCGGTGGGGACGACGGTGAACCCGAGCGTGTGGAAGTCGGCGTGGTCGAACGTGAAGACGTGGTCGATGTCGTACTCTCGTCTATTTTCCCCCTAACTAAACAGTACCACCGAACGAACGCAACCTATTTTTCCGGCCGCGATCCTCCGTCCCGTAGGAGCCAGTGACAAACCCGTGTGGCCACCCACAAACGGAGACATCGATCGCCGGAGCAGGGAGGTCCTCCTCGCGGTGTTCCTCGTCGGCGTCCGCGATCGAAACCCCGGCGCGGTCGCGAACGCGCTCCTCGCGCTCGCCGGGACGTACCTCCCCGCGGTCGCCGAGCGCGTCGGCGACGTCGAGTGCAGGCCGTGGCAGCGCGCGTACGTGGATACCGCGATGATCGCCCACGCGGTGGGGATGCTCGGCCCGTACGACGACGTGCCGTGGTGGGATCACCTCACGCACGCGCTCTCCGCGAGCGTTCTCGGCGGGATCACCTTCGCGGCGTCCGAGCGTCGCGGGCGAGATCCCCGCCCGCGGGTCCTCGGCGTCGTCCTCGGCTGCGGCCTCCTCTGGGAGGCGGTCGAGTACGCGATCCACGCGGTCGCAAAGCGCCTCGGCGTCGAACCGATCCTCGTCGTCTACAGCAAGCGGGACACCATCCTCGACCTCGTGTTCGACCTCGTCGGCGCGCTCTTCGTGCTCCTGTTCGGCGACCGCCTCCTCGACAACCTCGCGAATTCCGAGGAATGAGTGACTGCGGGCTGACCGACCGCGCGGCTCCGCCTACTCGGCTTCGATGTCTTCGCCTTCCATCCCGCCTCCCATCGTCTCGCGCTCGTCGGGTTCGTCGCCGCCGAAGTAGTCGACGAGCCAGAGGACTCCTCCGACGATGATCAGTGCGATTCCGACCAGCGAGGTCGGCGGCGCGGGGATGAAAAACAGGATCGCACCGACGAGGATCATCATCCCGGGACTCAACCACGCGACCCATTCCTGTGCTGTGTGTGGCATCGTGCGTGCCATAGGATACGACACCACCGAGAGCGTATTTGTAATGGACGCAGTTCACCCGTGGAGGACACCCCCGGTCCCGCTCACGATCGCGTAAGCCGACGTTACGTCACAACGCAGCGAGCGGAGACGGGGTCGTATCCCCCGAGAAATGTGGGTTTCGACGGGTACCAGACCGATTCGATGCGGTAAGCTGAGGTTGTAGTCGGAGTCACCCGACCTCGGGGTCAAGCCCCGGGCATTCGCCTTGGCCCTTTGTAGATCCGACGGCGCAATCTCACCGACACACAACCAACGTCTTTACCTCATCACGCCCAACCACCGCGTATGGATTCGATCAACCGGATGGCCATCGAACTCGTCGACGAGGCCATCGACTTCGCGGAGGAGCTCCGCGTCGTACCACACGAACTGGAGTCGGGGGCGACCGTCCTCGACTTCGGCGTCGACTCGCCAGGTGGCGTCGAGGCCGGAATGCTGCTCGCGGAGATCCAGACGGCGGGCCTCTCGACCGTCCAAACCCGGATGGACGACGTCGCGGGCGCGCCCACCCCATACGTCGAACTGCAGACCGATCACCCCGCGCTCTCGCTACTGGGCTCGCAGAAGGCGGGCTGGGAGCTCACCTTCGCCGAGCCGCCGTTCGACGGCCTCGGCTCCGGTCCCGCCCGCGCGCTCGTCGCCGAGGAGGACGAGTTCCACGCGATGGAGTACTTCGACGAGTTCGACCTCACGGTCCTCTCCGTCGAGAGCATCGACCTCCCGGGCGATCAGATCGCCGAGCACGTCGCCGAACAGGCCGGCGTCGAACCCAGCGCCGTCTTCCTCCCCGCGTACGCGACGGGCTCGACCGTCGGGAGCGTCACGGGAGCGGCCCGTGCGGCCGAACTCGCGTGTTTCCGACTCTTCGAGCTCGGCTACGACGTCCGCAACGTCCAGTCGGCGTTCGGCTCCGCGCCGATCGCGCCGGTCAGCTACGACGAGAGCGTCGCGATGGCCCGCACGAACGACGCCGTCGCCTACGGCGGCGAAGTGCATCTCACCGTCGCCGAGGACTTCGAGGAGTTCGATCAGGTGCCGTCGAGCGCCCGTGAGGAGTACGGCACGCCGTTCGAGCAGATCTTCGACGACGCCGATTGGGACTTCTATGAGGTCCCCGAGACGATCTTCGCGCCCGCGAAGGTGACTGTCGACGTCGTCGACGGCCCGACGTACGTCCTCGGCGAGAAAAGCGAGGAACTGCTGGCGGACTCCTTCGGCTACCGATCGTAGCGGGTGATGAGCACGATGCGCTTCAAACTCCTCCCCGAACCGCCGGACTCGCTCGAGTTCGTCGCCGACGCCCAGCGCGCAGTCCCGCTCGTTCCCGGCACGGAAGACGACTGCTGCGCGCGTCTGATGCACCGGCTCGACTTCCCCAGTCGCGACGTCGCGCGAACGTGGCTCACCTTCCTTCGCGCGCTCGAACTCGCCGAAGAAACCCCCTCGGGCTTCGTTCGGGAGTCGACGGAGCCGACGCCGAAGGGGATCAGAAAGGCGTTTCGAGACCGCGTCTACGGCGCGCGCGAAGTGCTCGACAGCCTCGCGAGCGACGAACCCCGCACCGTCGACGAGGTGTTCGAGGAATTCGAGGAACGCGTCCCCGTCTGGGAGACCCACCGCGCCGCCGGCGACTGGCGGGATATCTGGCGCGAGCGCGTCGAGCGCATCCTCGGGTGGGCGATTCTGCTTGACCTCGCCGACGAGCGTGACGGCGGCTACGTGCGGGTCGAATAGCGGGGCGATCGGCGAGAGACATTCGCTACGTCGCCGACGGCGGCACATCGACATCGGGATCTGCACCATCGCCATCGTGTTGCTCTCGCAGCCGACGAATGCGCTCGGGGATCGGCGGGTGCGTCATATGGAACGCGGCGTACGCCGGATGCGGGAACGGATTCGAGAGATTCTCGCCGGCGAGTGTCTCTAAGGCGCGCGTCATCGACGCGATCTCGCCCATCGTCCCCGCGGCGAAGTCGTCCGCCTCGCGCTCGTGCGCGAGTGACAGTTGGTTCGTCAGCGGCGCGGAAAGCGAGAGCAGCGGCCCGGCGTACAGCAGTCCGAGCCCCAGCGCGGCGTACGTCTCCGCGGGCAGGCCGAACGCCGCGTACACCCACTGAGAGGTCGTCACCCACCAGAGGAACGCGAAGACGACCGCCATCTGGACGGCCGAAGCGGCCAGTTGCTTCCAGATGTGGTTTCGCTTCCAGTGGGCGAGTTCGTGGGCTAACACGGCCTGAATCGCCTCCCGATCCATCTGCTCGACGAGCGTGTCGAAGAGGACGACGCGCTTCGTTTTTCCAAAGCCGACGAAGTACGCGTTCGAGTGCGAGGATCGACGGCTGGCGTCCATCTCATATACCTGCTCGCAGGTGAAGCCCGCGCGCTCGAAGACGTCGTCGACGGCCTCCCTGAGCTCGCCGGATTCGATCGGCTCGAAGTCGTTGAAAAGCGGCGCGATGACGCGCGGGTAGACGACCATCATCAGGAGCGAGAAGCCGACCACGAGCGCCCAGCCGACGACCGGCCAGAGCGCGGGAAGCGACTCGACGGCGAGGAGCACAGCGCCGGCGACGACACCGCCGATGACGAGCGCGACGACCGTTCCGACGAGGAGGTCCCGCAGCCACAGGAGCGGCGTCTGGTTGTTGAACCCGAAGCGCTCCTCGATGACGAACGTCTCGTAGAGGTCGAAGGGAACGGAGAACAGTCGGCCTGCCACCACGGCAGCGGCGAGGAGCAAGACGCCCTGTGCGACGCTCGGCAGTCCGGTCTCGGACAGCGCAGTCGCGATGTCGCCGTAGAGACCGGACACCACGACCGCCAGCACGACGAGGACGCCGAGCCACGACTGTAGGTTGGAGAGAACCGTTTTCGAGCGCTGATACGCCAGCATCTCCTCGGGGTCGTCGACGTCGAGCGCAGAGCGGACCCACTCGTCGGCCTCGCGGACGGCGCGAGCGCCGTACCGGAGGTTCAGCCGGTCGAGGACCGTCTCGAGAAGCTGTACGCCCCCCAAAAGAGCGACGAGCGCGAACGCGGCCGTAGATACCATTACCGGACCGTCGGACCCGAGCGGACTTCAACGTCGCGGCGTCGTTCCAATCAGTGTATCTCGTCGCCGACGTCGACGACGGTGCCGACACCCTTCGACTGCCCCTCGCGGAAGACGAACCGCTGGCCCTCCTCGACGAAGTACGGCCGGAACTTGAACTCGACCTCCGCAGTCCCGGTGTCACCGGGGAGCAACTGACCGCCCTCGGGCTTGAACACGACCGCCTCGCTCACCGTTTCGAGGTGGACGACGGGCTCGTACCCCTCGCGGATCCGCGTCGGGTGATTCAACACCATTACTTCCGCCTCGAAGGAGCGGACCGCGTCGGGGTCGGCCGCCGGAGAGAGCAGCGCCATCCCGCGCTCGATCTCCGCCTCGCTGACGCCCTTCAGCGCGATGCCGACGATCCGCCCCGCCTTCGCCCGATCGACCCGGTGGTGGTGCATCTCGATCGAGCGGACCTCGACCTCGCGGAAGTCCCCGTCGGGCATCGGCCCCAACAGGAGTTCGTCGCCCGCCTCGACGCTTCCGGCGTTGACGGTGCCGGAGGCGACCGCGCCGACGCCCGTCACCGAGTAGCTCCGATCGATGTACATCCGGAAGTCCGCGCCGGACTCTCGCGTCGTCTTCGGAAGCCGTTCGAACATCGAATCGAGGTCGCCGAGGCCGTCCATCGTGACCGCGCTAGTCGTGAGCACCGGGACGACGGAATCGCTTATCTCCTCGACGGCGGCGTCGACGCCGTGGCGATCGACCCGCAGCGGCGTCCGCCCGACGTCCCGGAGCAGCCGCTCGACCTCGCGCTCGACGGCGGCGAGCCGATCCGCCTCGACCGCGTCGGCCTTCGTGATCGCGACGAGCGTCGGCAACTCCATCGCGAGCAGGATGCCGAGGTGCTCTCGCGTCGTCTTCGTCGGCCCGTCGTCGGCGGCGACGACGAGCAGGCCGTAATCGAGGCGCTGCCCCACGAGCCCGCGGATCGTCGTCCGCAGCCACGGCTCGTGACCGACCGTGTCGACGAACGAGACCAGCCGCTCGGACTCCTCGACGACGCGCGCGCGGTCGGATTTGCGGTGCGGGTTGTCCATGTGGACCGGTCCCTCCTCGGTGAATCCGTAGACCGCGTAGGAGAGGTCCGCTGAGAGCCCGCGTTCGACCTCGTGGGGCTGGACGTCGAGGAAACCGCGCGTCTGGCCCTGCCCGTCGTCGGCGGTGCCGGTGACGAGCGAGCCGACGAGCGTCGATTTCCCGTGATCGACGTGACCGGCGGTCCCGACGACGATGTGGTCCTCGTCGACGTCGAGCATCGCACCCTCTTGGACGGTCGCCACGCCGACGAGTCCGCGGTCGCCGCCGTCGCCGACGCCCCACGTCTCGGCGTCTTCGATGTGTGCGCCAGCCTCCTCTGCGAGAATTGAGAGGACGTCCATCGACTCGGAGAACTCGTCGGGCTCGATGCCGGCGATCCCGCCGTCGTCGGTGACGCCGACGACGTAGGTCGCCGTTCCGTCGCCGGAGAGCACGCGGTGGCGCAGTTGCGCCGCCAGACTCTCCAAGCGGCCGTCGGCGAGGTGGAGCTCTCGCGAGAGCCGCTCTTTGAACTCGACGTTGCCGCCCTCCTCCTCGCCGCGCTCGAGGGCCGATTCCAGAACGGCCCGATCAGCGCTCATAGCCGCGGGTAGGGAACGACCCGCTAAAACCCTTTTCGTGGTGTGTGTAACCGTGTCACAGTACTCGTAGAGACGCCGCGGCGACGGTTCGGGTCGCGGAGGCATCGTGTTCAGATCCGGGAGGATGTCACTCTCGGATCCGTTCGTACGCGCGGTTCACGCGCTTGAACTGCTCTTCGTCGCCATCGTCAGTGTCGGGGTGCGTCGTCTTCACTCGTTCGCGGTAGGCCGCTTTCACCGCCGCGTCGTCGGCGTCGGCGTCCACGCCGAGCGTCCGGTACGCCTCCGCGAGCGTCGGTTCGTTCGGTTCTCGTCGCGATCGGTCGGCGCGTCCTTGGCCGCCGGCCGTCCGGCCTCGCTGTCGACGCCGACCCTCGGCCGACGCACGTCGCCCGGGACCGAAGCCTTGGAACTCCCGCGGACCGCGCCCCGCCGCGTTGGCGCGCTGTCGACGACCGCGTCGGGTGCTCGCGGCCGTCCGCTCCACCCGCTCGCCGAGCCGTCCGCTCGCGTGGTACCACAGGGAGTACGTCGCCGCCCCGAATATCGTCGCGAACAGCAACAGCAGCGGCTGGTACGCGAATCCGAGGACGACGAACAGCACCGTCGTCCCGGCGAGTACCGCGGTGAGTCCGATGACGAGTCCGTCTTCGTCCACGAGTGAACAAGGGCGGTCGAGAACCGTAAGCGTCCCGGCGTGACGATCGGCATCCAGTCAGCAGTCGGCAGTCGGCAGCGGCGGCCATTTCGAGACGACAGATCAATTACGGGCCTCGCGGAACGTCAGGTAATGATTTCGCTCGAAGAGACGTACATCGAGAACCGCGTGCTCGTCCAGCCCAACGACACTAACAACAACGACACTGCCCACGGCGGCAACGTCGTCAAGTGGATGGACGAGGTCGGCGCGATGTCCGCGATGCGCTTTGCGGGCGAGACGGTCGTCACGGCGAATATGGAGAGCGTCGACTTTCACCGGCCCATCCCCCGCGGCAACGCGGCGTTGATCAAGTCCTACGTCTACGACGCGGGCACGACGAGCGTGAGCGTCTACCTCCGGGTCTTCAGCGAAGACCCGCTCTCCGGCGAGACCGAACTCACGACGGAGTCGCATTTCATCTACGTCGCGATCGACGACGACAACAAGCCGACGCCGGTCCCCGACCTCGAAATCGCCACGGAGCGGGCGATCGAACTCAGAGAAGCGGCCAACGGGGAACACTGAACGGCCAACGGTGAACACAGAGTAGGCTGCGCCGACGCGTGGAATCGCGAAGACGAGAAACGCGGACGATCACTGACTCAGATAGCCGCCCTCGACGCCGAGCGCCTCGCCGGTGACGAACGACGCCTCCGCAGAGCAGAGCCAACAAACCGCGTCGGCGATCTCTTGTGGCGTGCCGAGTCGGTTCATCGCGTGGCGGCTCTCGATCTGTTTCCGCAGCTCCGGATCGGACGTGATTCCGCCTTCCTCCAACAGCGGCGTCTCGATGAATCCCGGACAGACGGCGTTGATACGGACCCCGGTCTCACCGTTCTCCAAGGCGGCGGTCTTCGTCAACCCCAAGATACCGTGCTTCGCCGCGACGTAGCCCGATGCGGACTCGAAGCCGACGTGCCCCAGTATCGAGGAGTTGTTGACGATCGCACCGCTTTCCTGTTCCTGCATCTGTTCGATTTCGGGTTTCAGGCAGTTGAACACGCCGAGCAAATTCACGTCGATGACGGCCTGCCAATCCTCAGGGTCGTAGTCGGTGATGGGCGTCTGTGCGCCGCCGACACCGGCGTTGTTGAACGCGTAATCGAGCCCACCGAATTCGTCGACCGCGACGTCGACCATCCCTCTCGCCGCGTCGGGATCGGTGACGTCGGTCTCGACGAACCGGGCGTCACCGCCGGCCTCCTCGATCGTCTCGACGGTCGCCTCGCCGCCCTCGACGTCGACATCGGCGACGACGACGCTGGCCCCGCGCTCGGCGAATTCTATCGCCGTCGTCTCGCCGATTCCAGATCCGCCGCCCGTGACGATCGCGACGCCATCGGTAAACGAGCTCATATAGAAAAATCGCAATTATTCAACAAAAGTGTAGCGGCGACCGGAAAGCGCAGCCGATTCACGATCCTATTCGCTCTCGTCGCAATGCAGATAGTATTGATATCGCGGTATAAGATATATCAAAGGCTGTCGGTCTCCCAAATCAGTATCTTCAACACGCTCCACGCGAAGTGCTCGCGTATGAGCCTCGAACGCGACGACGAGTGCCCCGAGTGCGGACACGACGGCTTCTGGAAGACAGCGTCGATGACGATCCACCTCGGCACGAAGACGAAGTGGCGCTGCAACGAGTGCGGCTACGGCTTCATCGAGATCAACGGAATCAGCACCGCAAAAGCATAAGTCGCAGACGGAACGTTATTCTTCCTCACCCAGCGCGCGCCACGAGAGCCGCGGGTTTCGCGCGGCGGTCGCCTGATCGATCCGGCCCGCAGTCGTCTTCGAGGGCGCGGATTCGAGTTCCTCGTCCGAATCAGCCATCGCGCTATCGAAGGCGGCCGCGAGGTCGTTCAGCGAATCGAGGCTCTCAGCCTCCGTCGGCTCGGTGAGCATCGCCTCGGGGACGAGTTCGGGCCACTTCGTCGTCGGCGGGTGGACGCCGTAATCGAGCATTCTCTTTGCGACGTCCGCGGCGTCGCGATCGCCCGCCGTCGCCGCGAACTCGTGGTGGAACGGTCCGTACGGGATCTCGTAATCGATCTGTGAGGCGAGGTAGTTCGCGTTCAGCACGGCCTTCGCGGAGGCGTCTTTCAGTCCCGAATCGCCGAGCCGAGCGATGTAGGCGTACGCCTTCACCAACACGAGCCAGTTACCCTGATAGCCGTGGACTTTCCCGATGCTCCGATCGGGCTCGTACAGCTCGTAGTGGCCCTCGCGCTCGCGGACCTGCGGGCTGGGGAGGAACTCGGCGAGCTCCTCGGTGACGCCGACGGGGCCGGCTCCCGGCCCGCCGCCGCCGTGCGGCGTCGCAAAGGTTTTGTGGACGTTGTAGTGCATCACGTCGAAGCCCATGTCGCCGGGGCGAGCCTGTCCGAGCAGCGCGTTGAGGTTCGCGCCGTCGTAGTAGAGCAGTCCGCCGGCGTCGTGGACGATGTCGGCGATCTCCTCGATGTCGCGCTCGAACACGCCGACGGTGTTGGGATTCGTCAGCATCAGCGCCGCGGTCTCCTCGGAGACAGCGGCATCGAGAGCATCGAGGTCGACGCGGCCGTCCTCGCCGGAAGGCAACTCGACGACGTCGTAGCCGGCCATCGCGGCGCTCGCGAAGTTCGTCCCGTGCGCCGATGCGGGCACGATTACCTCTGAGCGCTCCTCGTCATCGTTGGCCTCGTGATACGCCTTCGCGACGAGGATGCCTGTGAACTCGCCGGCGGCCCCGGCGGGCGGCTGCAGCGTCACCGCGTCCATTCCTCCGATTCGGGCGAGGTAGTCCTGCAGGTCGTAGAGGAGTTCGAGCGTCCCTTGGATCGTTCCGTCCGAGCGGTCGGGGTGGACGGCACCCTTCGGATCGGCCGCGACGTCCTCGGTGAACGAGGGGTTGTACTTCATCGTACACGATCCGAGCGGGTACGGCCCGCTCTCGACGCTCCAGTTCATCTGCGAGAGTCGCGTGTAGTGGCGGGCTAGCTCGGGCTCTGAGAGCCCCGGCAGTTCGAGGCTGTCGCGGGTCAGATCGTCCGGCAGCGGCGACGTCTCGCCGACGTCACCAGAACTTGAAGAGTTCTGGTTGCTTGTCGGACTGCGTCCGACTACGTCGACGCTCGTCGTATCCTTCTCGGAGAGCAGCGGTTCGTATCGGTCCTCGTCGCCGTAGCGCGCTTGATCGTAGTTCATAGTGCCTCCTCGAACGCCTCGACGAGGGCCTCGGTCTCAGCGGCGTTCACATCGGTTACGCACACCTGCAGCAGGTGGTCGTCGACGACGTGGACGGCGAAGCCGCTCGCTTCGAGATCCCGCGCGATCGCCGGGGCTGGCTGGTCGGTTCGCGCGAGGAACTCTCGGAAGTGGTGTCGGTCGTGAACGGGCGCTTTGACGCCGCGCAGGTCGCTCAGAGAGTCAGAAAGCGACTCGGCCTCGCGGACGCACTGCCCCGCGAGATCGACGAGCCCGTCGGGCCCGAGATACGCGATGTGCATCGCGGTCCGCAGCGCCACCCACGCCTGATTCGTACAGATGTTCGACGTCGCGCGCTCCTTCCGGATGTGCTGTTCGCGCGTCTGCAGCGTCAGCGTGAACGCTCGCTTGCCGGCGGCGTCCTCGCTCGCGCCGACGAGCCGTCCGGGAACCTGTCTGAGGAACGTCTCGCGGGTGGCGAAGATGCCGAGCCCCATCCCGTAGGCCGTCGGAAGGCCGAGCGCGTCGGCCTCGCCGACGACGACGTCCGCACCGACGCGTTCTGGCACTTCGAGCAGGCCGAGCGCGACGACGTCGGTCCCGAGACAGAACAGCGCGTCGGCCTCGTCGGCGATCTCGCCGATTTCGGTCAGGCGCTCCTCGATCGTGCCGCGGACGGTGGGGTTCTCCGCGTAGACCATCACCGTCTCCTCGCCGGCGAGATCCGCGAGCGCGTCGAGATCGACGTTGCCGTCGTCCATCGGGTACGTTCTGATCTCCAAGTCGGTGCCGTCGATGTAGTTCTCCAATACTCCGCGCTTGTTCTCGTGGAGGATTTCGGGGATCAACACCGTCGTTCCCGACGCCTGCCGGACGCGTCCGGCGAGACGAGCGGCCTCGCCGAGCCCCGTCGCGGCGTCGTACATCGAACAGTTCGCGACCGGGAGCCCCGTGAGCTCGACGAGCAGCGACTGGTACTCGAACAGCGCCTGCAGGAACCCCTGCGTGATCTCCGGTTGGTACTGGGTGTAGGAGGTCAGAAACTCCGAGCGCCGCGAGAGGTCGTCGACCAGCGACGGCACGTAGTGCGAGTGGTGATCGCGACCGAGGAACTCCGTTATGTTCTGATTCTTCGCGAAGGTCTCCGACAGCTCCGCGCGGAGTTCGCGCTCGCTCCGTGATTCGATTCCGAGGTCGCCGTCGAACCGCACTTCCGCCGGGACGTCGAAGAGGTCTGCTTCGCTCTCGACGCCGACGGCCGCGAGCATCTCCTCGGTCTGGTCGGGTGTGTGCGGCGCGTACGGACTTCCGTCGCTGTGTTCGTGTCTGGACGTATCAGTCATGTATCGCTCCCCTCGATCGAACGGTTTCGACTCGGTTTACCGGCGAAGCGGCGTTCCCGTTCACGGCCACTCACTCGGTTTGCTCGCGGTACTCCTCGGGCCCGAGGAGGTCGTCGAACTCCGACGCGTCGGCGACCTCGACTTCGAGCAACCAACCCTCGCCGTATGGGTCTTCGTTGACCAACTCGGGCTGATCGAACAGCGCCTCGTTGACGGCGGTGACCGTCCCCGAAATCGGCGCGTAGAGGTCCGAAACGGCCTTGATCGACTCGACCACGCCGAACTCCTCGTGCTGTGTGATCTCGTCGCCGACCTCCGGCAGTTCGACGAACACGACGTCGCCCAGTTCGTCCTGCGCGAAGTCGGTGATGCCGATCGTCGCGGTCTCGCCGTCGGTGGTTGCGTACTCGTGCGATTCCAGGTACTTGCGGTCTTCTGGTACTTCGAACATTAGTGGTCCTCGATGAATGGTGTAGAAACGATTTCAGCGCGCTTCTCTCGGTCGCGAACGACGACCGAAAGCTCCGTTCCGGGTTCCGAAAGCGACGTCGGTACGTAGCCGAGGGCGATCGCCTCGCCCAGCGTGGGGCTCATCGTCCCACTCGTCACGTGCCCGACGACCTCGCCGTCGGCGACGATGTCGTACCCGTGGCGGGCGATTCCGCGCTCGCGAAGGACGAGGCCGACGAAGGTCTCCGCAACGCCCTCGGCTTCGATCTCCGCCAGCGCGTCGCGACCGACGAATTCGGTGTCGAGCGCGACGGTCCAGCCGATACCGGCCTCGTATGGCGTTCGCGGTTCGTCCTCGGAGTCGAAGTCCTGTCCCGAGAGGAGATAGCCCATCTCGGTCCGGAGCGTGTCCCGCGATCCGAGCCCGCAGGGCGTGCAGTCGTCCGCGAAGGCGGTCCAGACGGCTTCGGCGTCCTCGGTGGAACAGAGGATCTCGAAGCCGTCTTCGCCGGTGTAGCCCGTTCGGGCGACCAGCGAGTCCGCCCCTGCGACGTCGGCGTCGACCACGTCACCTTTCGACAGCGACGCGACGTCGGTCTCGGTCGTTTTCGCGACGGTCGATTCCGCGTCTGGCCCTTGTACCGCTACCATCGCCCACGCCTCGGTCTCGTTGTCGACGTCGGCGTCGAGCCCCCATTCGTCGCGGTGGTCGACCCAACGTCGATGAATCTCCTCGTCGTGGCCGGCGTTCGGGACGAAGAGGTACTCCGCGTCCCCCTCGCCGGGGAGCCGGTAGACGATCGTATCGTCGATGATGATCCCCGACTCGTCGGTGATCGTCGAGTACTGCGACTCCCCCGGCGAGAGACGGGTCACGTCGTTCGACGTGAGCCGCTGCATCAACGCGGTCCCGTCGGATCCACGCACGACGATCTCGCCCATATGCGACACGTCGAAGATGCCGACTGATTCCCGAACGGCCGCGTGTTCCGCCCGGATCGAGTCGAATTCGACGGGCATCTCCCACCCGCCGAAGTCGGTGAAACTCGCGTCCGCGGCGTACACGTCGTACAGCGGCGGCTTCCGAAGGGCCATACTCGGAGCGTGGGGTTACGGCAAGAAATGTTTTGGTATGTCGGGCGTGAACCCGGATCGTTTCGAGAACTAATAAATTATATAGTGCGATATGAAATTTCACCATTGCTCAACGAGTATCCCGTCGGGCCACTAACCCGCAAACCTGATTCGTCGGCGTTATGCCCTCGCCCGAATGAGTGGGGGTATGGATCCACAGGGACGCCAGTTCGTCGCGGACGGCGGCCACGACGGAGAGCGGCGCGTCGCGCTCTTCGTCGACGGGCCGAACGTCCTCCGCGACGAGTTCGACGTCGATCTCGACGACGTCCGCGAGGCGGGCGCGACCGCGGGACAGATCACGGCGCTCCGACTGTACCTCGACGAGCACGCGACCCCGGGGCTGATTCAGGCCGCGGAGGCGCGGGGGTTCGAGGTCGTCGTCACGAGCGGTGACGTCGACGTCCGTCTAGCGATCGACGTGACCCAGTTCGCGATCGAAGACCGCGCGGACGTCATCGCCATCGCCTCCCGCGACACGGATTTCAAGCCCGCGATCGAGACCGCGAACGCCTACGGCTGCCGAACGTTCGCGATCGCGCCCGGCGAGTTCGGTCGCTCGGACGCGTTGCGGAACGCGGCGACCGAGGAGATCACGATCGAGGAGCGCGACGATGACGGTCCCACGCTCGTCGGCTACGACGAATAGTAGGGCACGGGCGGTTGAGTCAAGCGCGAACCGCTGAATCGACTCCCACCGAGTGAGCCGGAGACGACCGCGCTGAAAGCGGGCGGACTTTTTGCGTCGCGCACGTCACAGCGCCTATGGAAGACCTCGGTACGCCGGTGCTCGACAACCACCTCCACCTCGATCCCGAACACGGCAGGGGAATCGACGCCGTCGACGACTTCGTTCGCCTCGGCGGCACGCACCTCCTCGTGGTGAACAAGCCCTCGTGGCTCCTCGGGGTCGAACCCGATTCCGGAGCGGACTTTCGCCCGGTCTTCGAGACGACCTGCGAGGTGGTCAGCGAGGCGAACGGGCCCCTCCCCGGCCGCGCGTGGCCCGTCCTCGGCGTCCACCCCGGACTCGTCTCCCGACTCGTCGACGACCGCGGATTCTCGCCCGCGGAAGCGAGCGAGTTGATGAAGGCGGGACTCGACTGCGCGGCCGAGTTCGTTCGCGGGGACGACGCGCTCGCGCTGAAATCCGGTCGCCCGCACTACGAAGTGACCGACGCGGTGTGGGACGCCTCCAACGACGTGATGAAACACGCCTTCGAGTTGGGTGCCGAACTCGACTGCGCCGTCCAGTTGCACACCGAGGCGACCGACGACCTCCGCGAGGTGGCCAAGTGGGCGGAGGACCGCGGACTGCCGGCGCACCGGGTCGTCAAGCACTACGCGGGCGGGACGCTCGCGGGGCCGACGCCGAGCGTGATGAGCGAGAAAGACTGGTTGCTCACCGCGGCCGACGCGGGCGAGCCGTTCCTGATGGAAACGGACTTCGTCGACGACCCGGACCGACCAGGCGCGGTGCTCGGACCGAAGACCGTGCCGCGTCGCGTGCGGTGGTTACTTGACGAGGGCCGAGACGACGCGGTCGAGCGCGCGCACGTCGACACGCCGGAGCGAGTCTACGGTATCGACACGCGAGCGACGCTGTCGCGGTGATCGGGGCGGTCGAGGGCGTCGCGGACGCGTGGAAACGGTCCAGATTCGCGTTCGGTGCGGCATCCGGTGGCATCCGTCACGTGGCTACCGACAAGAAAGGCATTTGAATCCCGGCGGGAATGGTGGTGTATGACCGAGGCCGAGGAGACCTACTACACCGAAGACCGCTGGCAGAACTGGCTCGCGCGCGTCGAGGAAGAGGAGCTCGACCCCGAGAACGAAGACTCCGCGCGATTGCTTTTGAACCTGCAGGACGACGCCGCCATCGCGGTCGCGAAGATCGTCTCCGCGTACGAGGAGAGCAGACTCGGCGACGAGGAGGCGATCGAGGAGCTCGAACGCGTCCGGACGATCGTCCTCTCGGAGCCCGAACTCGATATCGAAGACGAGGACGCGAGAGCGGACAAGGCGATGCTCATCGACGGCGTTCAGACGAGCCTCGTCTGCGTCTTTTACGCGGCCGAGGAGTACATCGTCGCGGGCGCGGCCGAGGAAGCGCCCCTCGAAGAGTACGTGGAAGCCGCCGCCGCGGCCGAGCGAGACGAGGATATGGACGCGGCGCTGGGCTACCTCGTGCAGGCCGGGACGCGCATCATCGCCGGCGACGAGCTCGATATGACCGTCGCCGAGGAGCTCGAATACGGCCTCGTCTCCGAGTGGGTCAACGGCCTCGACAGCCTCCAGAGCGCGATGAGCGACCCCGAAGTCGTCGAGGAAGAGGACTGAGAAACCCTCGCCGTGATGCGCCCGCCGAGCGAGCAGGCGCAGCGGGCCGACGGATTCAGACGGGTGCGATCGAACCGCGAACCTCCGGCGCGCGCGGAACCGACACCCCTCCACCGGCCCCGGTTCGACACCCCACGGCGGCACGTTTTTATCCGGGACCTGCGGAATCCGGAGTATGATGCTCCGAGGCGACGACAGGGGCGTGACCGTCCAGATCGGGGCGGTGCTCCTCCTCGGCTTTCTCGTCGTCTCGCTGTCGCTGTATCAAGCCACCGTCGTCCCCGCGGAGAACCGGCAGGTGGAGTTCCAGCACAACCAGCAGGTTCAGTCGGATCTCGTCGAACTGCGGAACGCGATTTTGGGCGTCGCCGCGACGGGATCGGGCGCACCCGTCGGAATCGAACTCGGGACGCGCTACCCCACACGGACCGTTGCCGTCAACCCCGCGCCACCGGGCGGAACGCTATCGACGAACGCGTTGGGATCGATCGAGGTGCGGAACGCGACGGCCGACGACACGACCACTCCGGGGGTTGACTCCCCCGAGACGGCCGACTTCTGGAACGGGACGACGCGCACCTACGAGACGCGGACGCTCTCGTACCGCCCCAGTTACGCGAACTACGTCGCCGCGCCGACGACCGTCTACGAGAACGGCATCGTGTACAACCGCTTCGACGGCGGGAACGTCACGCAGACGGGCCAGCCGCTCGTCGCCGGCAAGCGCATCTCGCTCGTCGCGCTCTCCGGAGAACTCTCTCGCGGCGGTAGCACCACGTTGTCGGTCGACCCTCGGGCGGTGAGCGTCTCGACCCGAACGGTCAGCGTCACCGACGCGGGCGAGAACGTCTCGGTGTACGTCCCCTCTCGACTCGGGGCCGACGACTGGCGCGACCTCCTCGATCGAAGCGGCGCGTACGATCCGAGCGCGGACTCGGCGAACGACGCGTACGTCTACCGGGTGGCCGACCGACCCGACGGCGTCGAACTGTTCTTCGAGCCGGGGACGACCTATCAGCTCAAACTCTCGAAGGTGGGCGTCGGCGCGAACGTCACGGGAACCGAACCCGCGTACCTGACGAGCGTCGAGGACCCGCCCGCGAGCCCGTTCACCGATCGGGCGTACCCCTTCACCGTCGAGTCCCGAGACAAGTACAACAACCCGATCGGGACGTCGGTCGAGGCAGGGGCGATCCGCGGGACCGTCTCCGACGGCGTCGTCGTCGAGCCCGGTCGATACCGATACGAGTACACCGCGCCGAGCACGGCCGGCGACGACTCGGTGAAGGTTACCTCCCGCGTCGGCTCGAGCGACCCCGCATACGACGTGGGGGGCGGCGACTTCGACGGCGACAGGGTCGAGAACGTCCAGTACGACCTCGACGTGCAGGCCGGCGGTGGCGGTGGAGGCGGCGGAGGCGGCGGTGGCGACGGCGACGGGACGGGAAGCGCCGATCAGCTGTCCTTCGGCGGGAACGGGACGATCCAGAGCAGCAACGATGGACGGTTCAGATTCGGCATCGAGAACGTCGGTAGCACGGACGTCGAGGTGGTTGAGTTCGGCGTCGGCGGGACGCTCGTGGACACGCTCGACGCGGGCAACCAACTGGAACTCGGCCTCGGAAACGGCGAGGCCGACAGCGGACCGTACGTCGCTGATGGGACGACCCATCCGCTCGACGTCAACGCGACCATCATCCCGGGTGACACGCCAGCAGTCGAGTTCAGAGGGCTCAAGGACGGCAACGGGGACAACGTCGCTAGAGGCACGCTCGAAACGCTCCAGTACGCTCCCGACTCGTCGACGTCGACCGCGGAGCTGTACGTGATCCTCGAAGCGTCCGACGGAACGCGAAAGACGTTCTACTTCGAACAGTCCTGACGCGCCTCGGGTGTGGGGCCCCCGCGGCTGTCGTCGATTCCGGCGCAGATGAGTGATGGGGTGTTTTGGGGCACTGCCGGGATGACAGCCGACGGCGATCGGGGGTGTAGACGATCGTCGAGCGAGCCATCGACAAAGACATAAACCCGACGCGGGATACCGCAGGTATGACAGCCGTCGGCATCGACGCCATCGAGTTCCGGACCGGAAAGCTCCGGCTGGATCTCGCCGACACGTTCGCACCGGTGAAGGGCGAAGACCCCGAGAAGTACACGAAAGGAATCGGCATCGAGAACTCCTCGCTGCCGGACGTCTACGAAGACATCGTTACGATGGGCGCGAACGCCGCCAAGCGCCTGCTGGACCGAAAGGGCCTCACGCCGGACGACATCGGCCGCATCGACGTCGCGACCGAGTCCGCCTTCGACAACTCCAAACCCGTTTCCACCTATATCGCCGGCTGTTTAGAGCAAATCTACGACGGCGACTTCCACCACGCGAACAAGGGCGAGCGGAAGTTCGCCTGTCTCTCCGGAACGCAAGTCATCGACGACGCGTACAACTGGATCCGCGCGGGTCGCAACCGCGGGCGCGCGGCGCTCGTGGTCGCGACCGACACCGCGCTGTACGAGCGCGGTGACCCCGGCGAGGCGACCCAAGGTGCCGGTGCGGTCGCGATGCTCATCGACGAGGACCCCGATATTGTCGCGCTCTCGACGGAGCAGGGGTACGGCAGCGCCGACGAGACCGACTTTCTGAAGCCCAATCAACAGTTCCCGAGCGTCGACGGCAAGCGCTCGATCCAAGTGTACCTCGCGCGGATGCGCGAGGCCCTCGAAGACTACGAGTCCGTCGCGGGTGACACCCACCCCGACGACTTCGTCTACTTCCCGTTCCACACGCCGTACCCGGGAATGGTCCGCAAGGCCGCGTTGCTGGGCTACCGTCACATCACGCGCGACACCGAGATCGAGGACATCCTCGCCGACGACATCGGGATGCAACCCCGCGAGGACGACTTCGATTCGCGGGAGGACTACGAGGAGGCGATCCGCGCGTATATGGACGAACTGAAGGGTACGCGTCGCTACCGCGAGTGGTACGAGCGGGCGATCGAGCCGACGATCCAGATCGCCGGGCAGGTCGGCAACTGGTACACCGGCTCCGTGCACGTCGCGCGGCTGTCGGCGCTGAAAGCGGCCGCCGAGGCGGACGTCGACCTCGCGGGCGAGAAGCTGCTCGTCGGCTCGTACGGTTCCGGCGCACAGGCGGAGATCCACGCCGAGACCGTCCAAGACGGCTGGCGAGAAGCCGTCGACGCGGTCGACGTCGACGACCAACTCGACGGCCGGTACGACCTCTCGTACGACGAGTACGAACTCGTCCACGACGTGCACAACCACGAGAAGGAAGTCGAGGTCGAGGAGTTCACGCAACCCGCAGCGGAGTTCGTCTTCACGGGCTGGGGCCGGATGAACGAGCGGCGCTACGAGTACATCGAGTAGGCCGTAGGTACACGACGAGGCTGTGATCTAGCAACCGACAGAAGGCATTTA
Organism: Halobellus sp. LT62; assembly: GCF_037031285.1. Classification (NCBI taxonomy): domain Archaea; kingdom Methanobacteriati; phylum Methanobacteriota; class Halobacteria; order Halobacteriales; family Haloferacaceae; genus Halobellus; species Halobellus salinisoli. The sequence goes on along the minus strand of NZ_JAYEZO010000002.1, from coordinate 700,321 downwards.
CTCAACGGTCCAGAGTCTGGCATAATGGCCCTCCACGCCCGAAAACCCGTACACTTCGCCCTCGTAGCGATGCTGCTAACGGCTGGCTGTCTCGGCGGATCCTCGATAACGACAAACGAGGCGAAAGAGCGGGCGCTCGCCGCCGAGGAGGCGCACGTCATCGATCAGTTCGAGAACGCCTCTTGCGTCGAAGACTGGGGGCTGGAGTCCTACACCGGCGTCGAGCGAGAAGCCGCGGTGATCAATCAGACGTCAGCCGGCGTGTACGTCGACGTGAGCCAACCGTTCTGGTACTCGACGGCAGAAACGGAAGCGGATGTCGGGTCGGAGGCGAAATATCTCGTGAGCGAGAACGAAACGCGGCGTCTCGACGGGACCGAGGTCTCACCCTGCTGAGCGAGCGAGTGGGAAGAGAGGTAGAAGAGAGGTTGAGGAAAGAGAGAGATGCCCCGACGTCGAACAACTTACGGCAGTCGCCGGAGGTCTTCCAACATCTCGTCTAAGTCTCGATTCGAGATCGCCAGCGAGAAGCCGTCGATCGTCGCGAGCGCCGGGGCGTGCTCCCAGAGGTCTTCCTCGGTGAGGCCGTGGAGGATGACGGCGTTCGGCGTGGGGTTGACGACGCGCATCGCCACCAGCGGTGACTCCCCGCGGGTGACGCCCGTGAACACCAGCGCGCGCGACGTCGACTGGCCGTAGAGGCGGTAGAACTCCTCCGAAGAGAGCCGCGTGATCGCCTCGATGCTGTTGATGACCGTGTGACCGCTGATCCGGTCCTGATCGCCGCGGACGAGTTCGGTCGCGTCCATCGCTTCGTAGAGCGTCTCCAGCGGGATCGACGTGGGGTACTCGCGGAGGTCTTGGACGATGTCGCTCTCGAAGCCCGCCGAGATGACGCGGGCGTATTGGCGGATCCGGCCGCCGCCGCGCGACTCGTCGATGTCGAGAAGCGCTTCGACCATCCGACGGACGACGCCGATACCGGGGCTCTCGCGGCGGCCGCTCTCGTAATCGGAGATCACGGAGGAGGAAACGTCCAGCTGCTCGGCGAGTGCGGTCTGAGAGACGTCGAAGTCGGTTCGCCACTTCCGGAGCGTCGCGCCGGGATCGTCACTCAACGTGATTTCTCCGGCGATTCGCCGCGCGAGATCCTCTCTCGGCACCGTCGTCATACTCGAACGCCCCCGGCAACCGGGCTCTCTCGGTCCATTTCTGTCCCATCTGGGTGAGGTGGCCGCAAAAGCGTATCGAAGAAGGGGTTCGACGAACGCCGATATCGGAGCGGGAGTGTCCGCCTCCTCGGGCGGAATCGTCGCCCGCACGAGATACCAGCGCTCTTGTCGACTGCGCCCGGAGACCGATCGATGACCGAACGCTCGACGGATTCGGCGGTTATAGTCCGCCCGTTCGACACACAGAGCGACACCGATGGGCTCTGGGGGCTCAAACGCGGCTTCGAGTTGGGAATCGGCGCGAAGACCGGCGGCGACGAGAAAGGCACAGTCTACGAGGAGAAGCTAACGTCGGGGTACCGCGAGCGGTGGCTCGACTGGGTCGACCGCTGTGTCGAGGACGACCCCGGGTGCGTGATCGTCGCCGTCGACGGGGCGGGAGCGGAGACGACACCGATCGACGATCGAGCGCCCGACGTCGACCTCGTCGGCTACGCCTTCGTCCTTCCCGAATCGCTGGCGTTCGTCTGGGACGCCGCAGTCCTCAACGAGGTCTTCGTCGCGCCCGACTACCGAGGGACCGGCGTCGCCGACGACCTGATGGACGCGGTCCTCGCGTGCGCCCGGTCGCAGGACCTGCCGCTCGATCGGCTAGTGCTCGACGTCGACTGCGAGAACGACCGGGCACGGGCGTTCTACGGCCGGTACGGTTTCGAGCACTGGGGAGAGATGGTCGCCAGAGAACTGTAGTCGGACGACAGAGGGAAAGCGGGGAAAAACCGGCATTCGACCGGTCAGCGATTCGATGCGAGCGATCCGAGCGCGCCGCCGACGCCGCCGAACACCAGCGGGTAGACGATCCCCGCTAACAGCACGGCAGTCACGAGCGTCGGCCCCGCGTTCGAGTCGCCGACAGAGATCGAGAACGCGAGCGCGCCGGCGATCGCGAGCGGGAGATACCCCAACGCGACCGACGCGCCACCGACCGCACCCGAGAGCGGCGATTCCGCGCGCGCCGCGACTGCGACGAGCGCGCCCGCGATCAAGAGGATGACCGGCGGGAGGACGAAGAGCGCCGGCGAGAACGCGTCGCCGCGACTGATGAGGTTCACGGACGTCGATCCGAACAGGCCGGGGATCTCGCTGGTGACGTAGTGGGCGCTGTAGAACACCCAGCCGACGAGTTTCCACGTGCCAGGATCGCCGGTCGCGAGTTCGAGGACGCGCGCCGCCAGCGAGTTCGCGATCTGCTGCCCGGTCATCGCGTAGGTGAGCGCGTAGGTGACGAGATACGAGAGCACCCCGGCCACGGTCGCGGTACCGAGCGTTCGGCCGTTCGGTGCGATTCCACCGCGCGACGTCGTCGATTCAGGGCGTGACATCGTTGCGAGGTCGGCACGCCCACATAGGTATTTTCTGGTTACTCCCGAAGCGCTTCAGACCTCTGTCATTCGACGCCGACTCGCGGTTTCTCTTGGCGGCCGGTGAGTTCGTCGGGATCGAGTCGGTACAGGCGGTACTCCAGTTCCCGCGGCGCGTCCTCGTAGATCGTCACGAACGGGATGTCGATCGAGCGGATCGCCTCGACGACCGTCCCGTCGATCGTCGCCTCCGGAATCTCTGATAGGGGACCGCGGGCGACGACGGACGCCCAGCCCTCGACACCCTCGGTAGTTACGACGAGGGCTGCCCGATCCGACCGTTCGAGGTACCGCTCCTTCTCGGAGTCGTCCCCGAAGCCGAGTCGGAGATACAGCGCCTGCTGGTCGGCGTCGTAACCGTAGGACACGGGAATCGCGTACGGATCGCTCTCGTCGGCGAGCGCCAATACCCCGACGCCGCCGGTCCCGAGCAGTTCGTCGATTTCTTCGTCGTCGAGCACGACGGCGCTCTCGTCGTCGGTCATACTCGTCGTTTGCGCTGTGAACGGTTAAACTGTCGCTCAAGTAGAACAAATGCGAGTATGCGCAACGAAGTGGTAGCCGAGCAGCAGGGGGAGGGGTGGCAGCTTCGGTCACCGCACGCAGCGACTGGAGGGTCGTGTTTAGTTAAGCGATGGCAGGCCAAAAAACCGCCAATGGGTGGGATTGGAAGGGGCCGCGCTCTCGACGAACCCGAACGACGTAAGGACCGCAGGCGCGAGCACCGCGAGCGCCGAGGACCGCAGCGAGTTCTGGGAGTCGAGAGCGCGGGGGCTTCCGTCACCTTCTCTGTATCAATCTCGACCAGTTCGTTCCTAACTAAACAGGACCGACTGGAGACCCGCAGAAGCTAAACGGGCCTCGCTCTTTCACCCGACAATGACCGACTGGACCGAACGGTATCGTCCCTCCACCCTCTCGGAGGTCCGCGGTAACAACAAGGCCCGCGACGCCCTGAAGGAGTGGGCGGAGACGTGGTCTGAGCACCGCGAGCCGGTCGTCCTCCACGGCGCGCCGGGGGTCGGCAAGACCTCCGCGGCGCACGCACTGGCGAACGATATGGGCTGGGAAGTCGTCGAACTCAACGCCTCCGACGAGCGGACCGCCGACGCCATCGAGCGCTTCGCGGGGCGCGCCTCGCGCAACGCGACGCTCGCGGGGTCGCTCGGCGGCAACGGCGGCGGTCGCCAACTCGTCATTATGGACGAGGCGGACAACATCCACTACCAGTACGATCGCGGCGGCAAGCGCGCGGTCACGAGTCTCTTGAAGGAGGCCAGCCAGCCGATCGTCCTGATCGCCAACGAGTACTACGACATGTCGAACGGGCTGCGCAACGCCGCCCGCGAGATCGAGTTCCGCGACGTCTCCGCGCGCTCGATCGTCCCCGTCCTGCGGGACATCCTCCGAAAGGAGGGAGTCGAGTTCGACGAGGAGGCGCTCGAACGCATCGCCGAGGCGAACAGCGGCGACCTTCGCGCCGCGGTGAAAGACCTCCAAGCGACCACCGAGGGCCGCCAGAAGGTGACGCTCGAAGACGTGACGACCGGGTCGCGAAACCGCGCGGTTGGCCTCTTCGAGTTCCTCGACGCCGTGTTGAAGGAGAAGTCAGCCGAGGAAGCGCTGCGGACCGCCTACGACGTCGACGAGACGCCCGACGACCTGCTCCAGTGGGTCGAGGACAAGGTGTCGTTGGTGTACGAGGGCGAGGAGCTCGTCCGCGCCTACGAGTTCCTCTCGAACGCCGAGGTCTGGACGAGTCGGGTGTATTCGACGGATTTCGACTACTCGTGGTGGCGCTACGCGACTGACAACCTCGCGGGCGGCGTCGCGGCCGCGCGCGATCGCACTCGCGGCGGCTGGACGCAGTACGGCGGCGCGCCCTACCGCTCGACGCGGGACAGCACCCGCGACGACGTCGTCCGCTCGATCGCCGAGTCCGGCGGCTTCTCGATGACGACCGCGCGTCTCGACGTCCTGCCGTTTCTCTCGGCGATGACGCACCACTGCAAGCCCCGGAAGCTGACCGTCGCGATGGCCGCGTGGTACGACCTCGACGAGGCGGCCGTCTCCTACGTCACCGGCAGCGGCGAGACGACCAATAAGGTCCAATCGATCGTCGAGGACGCCGGCGAACTCCGTTCCGAGGCGGTTGAAGCGCACGCGGGCGACGCGTTCGTCGGGCGAGAACGGGTCGACGCGGCGGACGCCGCCGGTACCGAGAGCGACGACGGTGAGGACGACAGCGAGGACCAACAGACCCTCGACGCCGACGTGTTGGACCGAGACGACGAGTCGGCGGCGGATATCGAGGGCGAAGACGAAGCGGACGACGGTCAGTCCGGGCTCTCGGACTTTATGTGAGATCGCGGCGAAACGCGAGGGCGACGTTTAAGGAGTCGATACGCTTCGTTCCCCTCGGAACTTCGAGAGAGCGATCACCAGAAGGACGCTCCCGAGCGCGCCGGGAACTGCCAGTAGCGCACCGAGCGCCGCCGCTTCGGCGGCGTTCGTGAGTACCAGTCCCGCGAGCGCGCCGCCGATCCCGCCGAGGGCGTATCCCGCGGTCGCGTACTGAAGCGCGCTGGACCACGACACGTCGCGGAACACGACCGTCAGCGCGGCCCCAGTCGCGATAGGTATTCCCTCGAACACCGTCGCGAAGAACAGCCCCGCGACGAGCACGCCCGCCGTGAATTTGGCGAGGCCGACGAGCGCGCCGACCGTGAACTCGTCGAGCCCGAGCGGGCTGGCGACCGCGATCGCGACGCCGCAGACGATCGCGAGGGCGTTCGTTCCCACCAGCGTCCACTCGATCCGTATTCCGGTTGCTCGGGCGACGAGCAGGCCCACCGCGGCCAAGAGGGGGAGGACGACGAGCGCCGCGATCATCGCGAGCAGCACGACGAAGCCCATCCCGGGGACGTTTGTCACGGGCGGGGCTACGCGGACGGTTGGTAAGTGCTTTGTCGGGAACGACGAACGGAACCGAACGCGATAGCGCCGCAGCTCAGAGGATTTTCGAGAGGAACTGCTCGCCGCGCTCGGTTTCGGGATGGTCGAAGAACGACTCGGGATCGCCGCTCTCGACGAGCCGGCCCTCGTCCATCAGGACGATGCGGTCGCCCACCTCGCGGGCGAAGCCCATCTCGTGGGTGACGACCATCATCGTCATCCCGTCGGCCGCGAGTCCGCGCATCACTTCGAGCACTTCCCCGACCAGTTCGGGGTCCAGCGCGCTCGTGACCTCGTCGAAGAGCATCACTTTCGGGTCCATCGCGAGCGCGCGAGCGATGGCGACGCGCTGTTGTTGGCCGCCGGAGAGCTGATTCGGGTAGGAGTCGGCCTGATCGAGCAGGCCGACGTCGTCGAGGAGTTCTTCGGCGCGATCTTGGGCCTCTGCATCGGGGATTCCCCGGACCTTCCGCGGCGCGAGCGTCACGTTCTCCAGCGCCGTCTTGTGCGGGAAGAGGTTGAACGACTGAAAGACCATCCCGATGCGCTGACGGAGCCGGTTGATGTCGGCGTCGGGGTCCGAAATGGATCGGCCGTCCAGCCGAATCTCACCGTTCTGGATCTCTTCGAGCCGATTCGCACACCGCAGCAGCGTCGATTTGCCCGAACCGGAGGGACCGACGACGACGCACACCTCGCCATCTTCGATGTCGAGCGAGACGTCCTTGAGGACGTGCGTCTCGCCGAAGTACTTGTCCACGTGGTCGAATTCGAGCAGCGCGTGTTCGTCGGTTCGCCCGTCGCCGGCAGTTTCTCCGTCGCCGTCGGTTTGCGTCGCGTCGGTCATTGTGAATCACCGCCCCAGTCCGCGCGGTCTTCGAGGTACTCCACGAGTCGGCCCATCGGAATCGTGATCGAGAGGTACGCGATGGCGACGAGCACCAGCGGCGTCCACGGGTCGAACGTGGCGCTGTTGACGTCGCGGAACTGCTGGATGAGCTCCGGCACCGCGATGACGGTCAGAAGCGAGGTGTCCTTCACCAAGATGATCTGGTCGTTGCCGACCGCCGCCAAGGCGTTGCGCCACGCCTGCGGGATGACGACCTCCCGCATCGCTTGGACGTAGCCCATCCCGAGCGAACGAGCGGCTTCCATCTGGCCGTCGTGGACCGCGCCGATTCCGCCCCGGACCGCCTCGCCGACGTAGGCCGCGTGATTCAGCGTCAGCGCGATGATCGCCGTCGGGATGCCCCAGTTCGAGATCGGAAACGTTCCGGGCCACAGCGTCGGGATGCCGAAGTAGACGACGAAGATCTGAAACAGCAGTGGCGTCCCGCGAAAGAACTGCACGTAGGCCGCCGAGATCCCGCTCGTGATCGACGTCTTCGAGACGCGCGCGAGGCCGACGAAGATTCCCGAGGTCACCGACAGCACGCTGGCCGTGACGACGATGCCGAGCACCAATACGTAGGCGTCGATGAACTGCGGCAGGACCGTGGGGATGAGCGCGTAATCGACCTGAACGGCCAGAATGTACAGCACGAGCAGCGCGATCCCGAGCGCGACGAGACTCGACAGGCCGACGCCGAGGTACTTCAGCGTCTGATCGTCGAAGAGCCCGTCAGCGGCTGCGTTGGCTTCGGGCGATGCACCGGAGTATGAATCAGCCATAGTTGCGAAGTTGTGGGACGGAACCGAGTTATATTATCCGGCGAAGTACTCCGAGTAGATCTCGTCGTACGTGCCGTCCTCTCTGATGGCGGCGAGCGCCTCGTTGACGCGTTTGCGGAACTCGTCGTCGTCCTGTCGGAAGGCGATACCGTAGTTTTCGATCGTCAGCGTGAGGTACGGCGGCGCTTCTTGGTCGCTCTCGGCGGCGGCACCGTCGCCTTCGAGGAAGACGACGTCGTCGCGGTCCTCGGCGAATCCCGCGTTGACCGTGTTGTCGTTGATGACGGCGTTGACTTGGCCGTTGATCAGCGCTTGGAACGCGCCGTTGATCTGGTCGTAGCTCTTGATGTCGAGTTCGCCGTCGAACTCCTCTCGCAGTTCCTCGGCCGCGCCGGCTCCCGTCGTCCCCTTCTGGACGCCGACCGGGTTACCGCGGAGGTCCTCCTTCGAGGAGATCTCGCCGTCGTCGCGGACGATGACGGTCTGGTAGGCCGTGAAGTACGGGTCGGAGAAGTCCACTTCCTCGGCCCGCGTGTCGTTGATCGTCATCGCGGACATGATGATCCGGAAGTTGTTGTTGTTGAGCGAGGGGATGATCGAGTCGAAACTGGTCGGCTTGAACTCGTAGTCGACGCCGAGTTGCTCCTCGAAGATCGCCGCCGCGATGTCGACGTCGAACCCGGTGAGCTCGCCCGAGGTCGTCTCATACTCGAACGGACGGTACGGGATGTCCGAGCCGATGACGACGTTCGAGGGAACGACCGATTCGGTCGTCGCTGCTTCGGTCTCCGTCGACTCGGTGCCGGAATCGCCGCTCTCGGTCGTCGGTTCCGCAGTCTGATCGCCGTCTCCGCCGCCAGTACATCCGGCGAGCAGACCGCCAGCGAGCACGCCAGCGCCGGTCTTCACGTAGGTCCGTCTGTCCATAACATCGCCCCGTAATAGAGAGCCATATAACAACGTGTCGTTTCGATTTGCGTCTTTCCACCCGTCACACGTCGCATACGGGCCTCGGAGGCCGGTTTGGCTCTCCCTAACGCGGCACCGCGGAGCCCACAGACGCGTCAATCGCTTCCGGACGCGGCGCGCGTCAATCGCTCTCAGAAGCCGGCCGGGCGTCAGTCGCTCCCGAAAGCCGTCCCGGCGTCAGCCGCCACACCGTCACTGCGTGCGGCGACCCATACCGCGGCCACGAGGCCGAGTACGACGACCGTGCCGCCGATCGAGACGTACTGGAGCGTCCCGCCATATACCAATCGGCCGACGACCAACAGCGAGACGACCGCGACCGCGGCGACTGAGCTCAGTCGACGGATCAGTCGGCGCGGTCGGGTGCCGGCGGTTCCTGCGGCCGGCGCAATCCACACCGCCGCCACGAGCAGCGCGGCGTACGTTGTGAGCCCGGCGGAGTAGTACGTCGCTTGGACCTCGGGCCCGAACGTGACAAAGGCGTGAGGCGCTAACACGAGCATCACGGGTAGCAGAACGGACGCGACGACGAGCGGGCGGCGGATCCGATCGATCGTGTCGGTTCCGCTCGCGGGCTCGTACGCCCACGCGAACGCCAGTGCGACGCCGGTGAAGATGATCGCCGCCGTTCCGAAGTGTGCGAGCAGGATCGCCCACTCGTAGGTCGTCACGGTGAGCGCGCCGAGGATGATCTGGGAGGGCAGGAGGATCGTCGCGCCGGCGAGCGCGAGCCGGACGCGCCGGTCCGCATCCCGCCGCCACGCGGAGACGGTCGTACCGAGGACGACGAAGCCGGTGATCATCGCGACGAGCCGGTGGAACCACTCGATGAAGCTGCTCCAGTTCGCGGGAAACAGCCCCAGAAAGCCGTCGCAGAACGGCCAGCGACCGGCGCAAGTCAGTCCTGCACCCGTCGAGGCCGTGTACACGCCGAGCACCATCAGAATACCCGTGAGCGCGGCGGAAACGCCGACGAACCGTCGGAGACGCGCGTCCATACGCGCACGTCGGGGGCGGAGCTACTTGAATCGCTCTTTCGGAGGTAACTCGTTGGGACTAGACGACCGTTCCGTGCGTAGATCGATCCGAAGAGTCGACGTCGGACGCTACTATAGTTTCAACGTCGAACGCTAGTTCGTCGTCTGTCGAATGAGGATTCGACAGATAGCTTTTTTTGTGCCGGTGAGGAAGCCGCCGCTATGGGACTAGACGACGACGCGAGAGAGTATCACCGCGAGGAGCCGCCCGGCAAGATCGAGATCTCGACGACGAAGCCGACGAACACCCAGCGCGACCTGTCACTCGCGTACTCTCCCGGGGTCGCCGCGCCGTGCCGCGACATCGACGCCGATCCCGCGCGCGCATACGAGTACACGGCGAAGGGGAACCTCGTCGGCGTCGTCTCGAACGGCAGCGCCGTGCTCGGACTGGGTAACATCGGCGCGCAGGCGTCGAAACCAGTGATGGAGGGGAAGGGTGTCCTGTTCAAGCGCTTCGCCGACATCGACGTCTTCGACATCGAACTCGATCTGGAGGACCCCGACGAGATCGTCGACACCGTGCGCGCGATGGAGCCGACCTTCGGCGGCATCAACCTCGAGGACATCAAAGCGCCCGAGTGCTTCGAGATCGAGTCACGGTTGCGGTCGGAGGTCGACATCCCCGTCTTCCACGACGATCAGCACGGCACGGCGATCATCTCCGGCGCGGCGCTGTTGAACGCGGCCGACGTCGTCGACAAGGAACTTTCGGACCTCGACGTCGTCTTCTCCGGTGCCGGGGCCTCCGCGATCGCGACCGCCCGCTTCTACACTTCGCTGGGCGTCGAGCGCGAGAACATCGTAATGTGCGACTCCTCGGGCGTCATCGGCACCGACCGCGAGGACCTCAACGAGTTCAAAGCGGAGTTCGCCGCCGACACCGACGACGACACGCTCGAAGACGCGCTCGAAGGCGCAGACGTGTTCGTCGGCCTCTCCGTCGGCGGGATCGTCTCCCAAGAGATGGTCGCGTCGATGGCCGAGAACCCGATCGTCTTCGCGATGGCCAACCCCGATCCCGAGATCACCTACGAGGACGCGAAGGCCGCACGCGACGACACGGTCATCATGGCGACCGGGCGATCCGATTACCCGAATCAGGTGAACAACGTCCTCGGGTTCCCGTTCATCTTCCGCGGCGCGCTCGACGTGCGCGCGACGGAGATCAACGAGGAGATGAAGCGCGCGGCGGCTGAGGCGCTCGCCGATCTCGCGCGACAGGACGTCCCCGACGCGGTCGTGAAGGCCTACGGCGACCAGCCGCTGCAGTTCGGCCCCGACTACGTCATCCCGAAGCCGCTCGACCCGCGGGTGCTCTTCACCGTCGCGCCCGCCGTCGCCGAGGCGGCGATGGACTCGGGCTGTGCGCGCACCGAGGTCGACCCCGACGCCTACGAGGAACGGCTGGAGGCCCGACTCGGGAAGTCCCGCGAGATGATGCGCGTCGTCCTCAACAAGGCGAAGTCCGATCCCAAACGGGTCGCGCTCTCGGAGGGCGGCGACGAGAAGATCATCCGCGCGGCCTACCAGATGCAAGAGCAGGGGATCGCCAACCCGGTTCTCGTCGGGAACGCGAAGAAGATCCAGCGGACGGCCGAATCGCTCGGGCTGGATTTCGACCCCGAGATCGTCGACCCGCGCAGCGGCGATTGGGACCACTACGCCGATCGCCTCTACGAGCTGCGACAGCGCGAGGGCATCACGAAGAACGAGGCCCACGAGCTGATCCGCGGCGACAGCAACTTCTTCGCCAGCGTGATGGTCGAGCAGGGCGACGCCGACGCGATGCTGACGGGGCTGACGCACCACTACCCTTCGGCACTGCGCCCGCCACTATCGATCATCGGCACCGCGCCCGAGGCCGATTACGCGGCCGGGGTCTACCTGCTGACGTTCAAGAATCGCATCATCTTCGCGGCCGACACGACGGTCAACCTCGATCCCGACTCCGACGTGCTCGCGGAGATCACCAAACACACCGCCGAACTCGCACGCCGGTTCAACGTCGAACCGCGCGCGGCGATGCTGTCGTACTCGAACTTCGGCAGTGTCGACAACGCGGGGACGCGCAAGATCCGCGACGCCGTCTCGACGCTCCACGGCGACAGCGAGGTCGATTTCCCGGTCGACGGCGAGATGCAGGCCGACACCGCCGTCGTCGAGGACATCCTCGAAGGCACCTACGAGTTCTCACAGCTCGACGAGCCCGCGAACGTCCTCGTCTTCCCGAACCTCGAAGCGGGCAACATCGGCTACAAGCTGCTGCAGCGCCTCGGCGGCGCGGAGGCCATCGGCCCGATGCTCGTCGGGATGGACAAACCCGTGCACGTCCTCCAGCGCGGCGACGAAGTGAAGGACATCGTCAACCTCGCGGGGGTCGCCGTCGTCGACGCCCAAGAGTGAGAGTCCGCTCGGTTTCGATCGTTTCGCTTTCGCTTTGCGGTCGTATCCGCTAATCGCTCGCGCGACCCTCGAACCGCGACGGCGGCGGGAACTGCGGATCGGCGCTCTCGGCGTCCGCACCCGTCGGGCCGGTCACGTTGTCGACGCCGTCGGTCGGATCCGGGAGAATGCAGCGGTCCGCACTGCGGTTCACGTGGGCGTAGGCCTCCGGCGCGTTCGCGAGCGGGTGCGCGGGGTTGTCCCGACTGTCGATCCGCGCCGCCCGCAGTTCGGCGAACCCCGCGATGCGCGCCCGGATACCGCGCCAGTGTGACTCGCTACCGGCGGGAATCCGGGGCCCGTCACCCGGTCGCCAGCCGGTGTCCCCACTCGCGTCGACCAACACCTCGCCGTTGATCGCGGCCGCGAGATCGTCGTGGTCGACGAGGACGCCGACGCGCGCGTGTTTCGGTGCCCGGGCCGCGAGCACGTCGAGACCGAGGTGCAGCGCGCGGTACTCCGCGACGTTGTTGTTCGGGGGGACGTCGGGAAGCGAGACCCGCGCGACGCGCGTTCCGCCCCGCGTCTCGATGACGACGCCGAGGCCGCCGTCGCCGCCGTTCCGGCGATAGGACCCGTCGGTCGCGACGTAGAAGTGTCGGTGATGAGTGCGCGGCGGGTGCGCGATGTGTGGGGTCGGCGAGTCGTCGAACAGGTCACGGAGGGTCGGACGGCCGTGAGCGGCCATACCATCGCTAATCGGCGGACGATCATAAAGATATCTCAGCCGAGGGTGCCGCAGTCTGTCGGAACGCTATCGAGTTACATCGCCACAATCGTTAGGCCGCCGGACGACGAAGGTCGGCTATGGCGAATATCACATCGCTGACAGCGCGTGATCTGATGACGACGGACGTCGAGACCGTCTCTCCCGACGACGACGTGAGCGAGGTGCTCGGTCGCCTCGCCCGCGCGGACTTCAACGGCTTTCCCGTCGTCGACGACGGCGGCGGGGTGGTCGGGATCGTCACCCAACACGACCTCGTCGAACTGTTCCAGACGAAAGACCGGACGCTGTGGATCCCGGTCGGCTTCCCGCCGTTCCTCGAGACGCTCACCTACGCGGTCGACGTCTCGTGGGACGACCTCGACCTCGGGATCGACCTGCTGCGGAACACGAGCAAACCGATTCGGAAGGTGATGACCGCCGACGTCGTCACCGTCGCACCCGACGCGTCGCTGGACGAGATCCTCGACCTCCTCGCCGACGAGGAGCGCGACATCAACCGGTTGCCGGTCGTCGACGGCGGGGAACTCGTCGGGATCGTCGCCCGGCAGGACGTCATCCGAGCGGTTCGTGACCAGCGGCGAGCGGGCGACGCCGAGTGAGCATCGCGAGAGCGAGCGTCTGAAGCGCTCGAGTCGCCCACCGAACGCGTCGTCGTAACGAAACGTTCAGGACGACCGCCGCGACAGTTTCGCTGTGACTCGGTACCGAAATCTCCTCTTATTCGCCCTCCTCGCCGCGGCGTGGGGGTCGGCCTTCATGGCCATCAAGGCCGGACTGGCGTACATCCCGCCGGTGCTCTTCGCCGCGCTCCGCTACGACATCGCGGGCGTGCTGATGCTCGCGTACGCGTTCTACGCCACCGACGACCCGCTCCCGCGGACCCGAGCGCAGTGGACCGTCGTCGCCATCGGCGCGACGCTGCTCATCGCCGGCTATCACACGCTGCTTTTCATCGGCGAGACCGACCCGGCCGTCACCTCGGCGGCGGCGGCGGTCATCGTGAGCCTCAGCCCCGTCCTGACGAGCGGATTCGCGCGTCTGTTTCTCCCCGACGAGCGGCTCACGGCCGTCGGGGTCGCCGGGCTACTGCTGGGCCTCGTCGGCGTGGTGATCCTCTCGAACCCCGATCCGAACAACCTCTTGACGGGCGGCGCGGTCGCGAAGCTCCTGATCTTCGGCGCGGCGGCGGCGTTCGCACTCGGCTCTGTGCTCACCCGCCGCGTCGACGCCGATATCCCGATCGAGACGATGGAGGCGTGGTCGATGATCGGCGGCGCGCTCATTATGCACGGCGTGAGCGCCGGGATGGGCGAGTCGATGGCCGACGCCGTCTGGACGGTCGAGTCGGTGGCGGCGCTGGCGTATCTCTCCCTCGTCGCGAGCGCGCTCGGCTTCCTCATCTACTTCGATCTGCTCGATCGGCTGGGCGCGATAGAAATAAATCTCGTCTCCTACGTCGCGCCGGTCTTCGCGGCGCTCGCGGGCTGGGTCGTCCTCGACGAGGTGCCGACCGCCTTCACCGTCGTCGGCTTCGTCGTCATCTTCGTCGGCTTTCTCCTCCTCAAGCGCCGGGCGATCCGCGCGGAGGTGCCGCGGCTCCGGAAGATGGTGTCGCGACCGTAGCACGGGCCCCATCGCTCGGTAACTGGCCGTTAAAGCTCGATGTCTTTCGTCCGGAACGCGCCCTCGTCGACCTCCGGATCGTACTCCTCGATGGCGGTGAGGATCATCTCCAAGGTCGCCGCGGGGCTCCAGCGTGCGGTGTTGACCGAGAGGTCGTAGAACGACTGATCGGAGACGTCGACGTCGTAATACGACTTGTACCGGCCGGCCTCGCTGACCTCGCGGACGCGCATCTCCGCTTCCATCTCCTCGCGGTCCCGCGTTCGCGAGACGCGCACTTCCTCGGGAGCGTCGAGCCAGATCCGGAGGTCCGCGCGGTTGCCGGCGAGCCAGCCCGCCAGCCGGGATTCGAGGATGAACGGCTTGTTCGCCGCGCCCCACTTTTCGGCGATCGTTCGGAGGCGACGGTCCAGCGCGCGGTCGATCTCGTCGGTCTCGTCGGTTTTCGCGATGAGCTGCGACAGGGACATATCCCGATCGTCGGCGAGCTCGCGGAAGATGTCCCCACCGGAGACGTACCCGCAGTCGAGCGCGGCCGACAGCCCATCACAGAGGGTCGTCGCGCCGCAGCCCGGCGGTCCCGAAACCGTGATAAAGAGGTTGCTGTCGACCGACCGCGCCGTCGGGACGTCGTCGTCTGTCATAGACATTGAGGACTTATCCCCGCACCACAAAAAGCCGCTGGACTGCACGTCGCTTCGACGGATGGGAGCACATCACGCGTCGACAGACGAGACGGTTGCGACGTCGTGTGCGTCCGATATAGTCGAATATATGACAATAAACGTGAAAAAGCGTTAGCGGGCGCGATAAACGATATCGACGCCGTTAATCGCGTCGAAATCAGGTGCCTAACGCCGTTTCGACGCCGTGAACGGACGTGAATCGACGCCAACGCTCGGGCGGCTATATGAGGGATACCGCCGTGAGTCCAATATGGAGAATCCCCCCGTTATGTCGAACTTACATGACCTCTTCGGCTCCGAGCGCGTCGCCAGCGCTCGCGAACGACTCACAGCGTCGTCGACCGTCGCGCCCTCGATAACCGCCCTCGCCGCCCCGCTCCGGTTCGTCGCGTTCTGGACGGCGGTCACCCTCCCCTTCCTGTACGTGCCGCTGCTCCTCGGCGGGCTCGAAGGGAGCGAACCGACCGTCTTTCTCGCGCTCCTCGGAGCGAACGTCGTCGCACTCCTGCTGGGACACGGCTACGGGAACCGCGGCGGCGACGCCGTTCCGTAGGCAGTCCGCAGAAGCGGACGTGCCGAGGCGGAGTGTCAAACCGTGCGGTGCGACCCATCAAACCGCACCGGCGCGAACCGTCAAACGTTACGGCGCGGCGTGAATTGACCGAGTATGACCGAAGCCGACGACGACTACGTCGAGACGCTCCGCGCGAACCGCCGAGAGAAAGACGACTTCTTCGGCTCGCACTCGCAGTCGCCGATACCGCCGGCGGATAGAGAGGGGTTCGACGGCTTAGACTACTTCGAACCGGACCCCGCCTACCGCGTCGAGGCGGGCGTCACGAAACACGATGATCCCGAACCCGTTCCGATGGAGACGAACACCGGCGAGGAGCTCCGGTACGTTCGCGTCGTCACCTTCGAGTTCGCGTTCGACGACGACGATCAACAGCGTCGGCTCCACGGGTACAAACAGCGCCCCGAGGATGCCGACGAACCGATCTTCGTCCCGTTCCGCGACAAGACGACCGGGCAGGAGACATACCGCGGTGGTCGCTATCTGGAGCTGCACCCCGACGGAGGTCTCGCCGACGATGAGAGCGTCGTCGTCGACTTCAACCTCGCGTACACGCCATTTTGCGCGTTCAGCGAGGCGTTCTCGTGTCCGCTCCCGCCCGAAGAGAACTGGCTCGAAACCGCCGTTCACGCCGGCGAGCGCGACTGGTCGAAGTAGTCCGCCGGTGGCGTCGGCGACGATTGGAGCCGCTCGCACCAAATCTTCCTCGCACCAAACCTTCATAGCCGAAAACGAGGTAGTACCAGGGGAGCAGCGATGTCCAAGAAAGCCCACCGCGAGCGGGACGACTCCGTGCTGGAAGTCGAATTCTCCCTCCGAAGCGCTCGATACCCGTTCGTCCGGCTCTCGGAGGCCGAATCGTGTACCTTCGAGCTCGCCGAGATGATCGATCGCGGTGACGGCCGGTACGCGGAGTTCTTTAACGTGACGGGAGTCGACCCAGAGCGCATCACTGCGCTTGCTTCGGAGCACGAGACGGCCGATGTTGCGTTACTCAGTACCTACGAGGACGGCGGCCTCTTCGAGTTCACCGTCTCCGGGGACTGCCCGGCGTACCACCTCGCCGAACTGGGCGCGCTCCCACGCACCGTTCGCGGCGAGGACGGCGAGGGGCGAATCGTCGCTGAGATCCCAGCGCAGTACGATCCGAGGCCGATCATCGACGCCTTCCTCGCGACGCATCCGGACGTCGAACTGGCGAGCAAGCGGGAGAAAGACGGCGTTTCGCCGATGTTTACCCGGTCGGGGTATCAGCAGATTCTCCACGACGTCCTGACCGACAGACAGCGACAGGTCATCGAGGCCGCATTCGATGCCGGGTACTACGACTGGCCGCGAGAGACCACCGGTCAAGCGGTCGCCGAAAAACTCGGGATCACGTCGGCCACGTTCTCGGAGCACATCCACGCCGCCGAGCGCAAGCTCCTGACCACGTTGTTCGCGGGGTCGCAGTAGGCGTCGGACTGAGAGAGCGCACCGACGGCCAGAGTTCATCAACGCCCAGAGCGCAGTCGGCACTCCGCCGACCGAAGCGTCAGTGGCGATTACCGATATTCGGATGTCGATTCCGAGACGATCGTCCGCCCGTCGGCGTAGACGGCGACGTCGCAGTCGGCGAATCGGAACGTGATGCAGACGTGCCCGGCGGTGCGTGGCTCCGAGCGTCCGCCGAGGAGATCGTCGATCGCGTCCGTGTCGATCGAATCGTAGAGCGGTGGGAGGGCCATGGCGTCGGTTCCGGTCGCTTCGGCGACTGCCTCGATAACGCTCGTGGAAGGAGTCTCGTCGGGGTCACGAGTGTACACGGCGGTTTCCGAATCGACGAGTGAGTCGCCGTCGGCGTCGTCGACGGGCTGGTGATCAGGGTGGTTGGTCATCATAGGGTGCCTCTCTCGGAAGAACGCACTGGAGTCATAAAGCGAACCGCCCTACATATCAAGGTTCGAGTACCGCCCCCGCGACAGAAATCAGCAGTCGGCGTGGCGAAAGGCGTTTGGTCCGCACCGCCGATCTTCGAGTATGGACCCGCGAATCCGCGAACACGCACGGATCGTCGCCGACCATTCGACGGGAATCGACGCCGGCGACCGCGTCGTGATCAGCGCGCCGGCCGCCGCCGAAGATCTGGTGGTCGCGCTCCACGAGGAGTGCGCAGAGCGCGGCGCACACCCGGTGTCGATCAACAGTGACTCCCGAGCGACCCGCGCGTTCCTTCGGAACCGCGAGGGCGACTTCGAGACGCCCGAGCACCTGCTCGCGATGTACGAGGAGATGGACGCCTACATCGCCGTCCGCGGCGACGTCAACGCGACCGAGACCGCCGACGTCGACCCCGAGCGCAACGCGGCGTACCGCCGGGCGATGCAGCCAGTGCTCCAAGAGCGGCTCTCGAAGACGTGGTGTCTCACGCAGTTTCCCACAAGCGGCAACGCCCAGCTCGCTGGGATGAGCACAGAGGCCTACGAAGACTTCGTCTGGGACGCCGTCAGCCTCGATTGGGACGCCCAGCGCGAGCACCAACAGCGGATGGTCGAGATCCTCGACGACGCCGACGAAATCCGCATCCGTTCGGGCGAGGAGACGGACGTGACGATGAGTCTCGCGGGGAACGAGACGCTGAACGACTTCGGCGAGAAGAACCTCCCGGGCGGCGAGGTGTTCACCGCGCCCGTGCGAGACGAGGTCGACGGCGAGGTGTACTTCGATATGCCGCTGTACCGGCAGGGACGCGAGATCGAGGACGTCCGCGTGCGATTCGAGGACGGTCGCGTCGAGTCCTACAGCGCGGGGCGAAACGAGGAAGTCCTCGATGGGATCTTCGCGACCGACGAGGGCGCGCGCTACCTCGGCGAACTCGGAATCGGGATGAACCGCGCGATCGACCGGTTCACGTACAATATGCTCTTCGACGAGAAGATGGGCGATACCGTCCATATGGCCGTCGGGTCGGCGTACCCGGAGACCGTCGGCGAGGGCAACGAGCGCAACGAGAGCGCCGAGCACGTCGATATGATCGTCGATATGAGCGAGGATTCGGTGATCGAAGTCGACGGCGAGACCGTCCAGCGAAACGGCACGTTCGTCTTCGAGGACGGGTTCGAGGACGCGTAAACGAGGCGAAACGGATCAGGAGAGAGGTCCGCTGCGCCGGGCGTTGTCACGATATCAGGCGACGTCGCGGTCGCCCATGGCGAGAATCCACTCCTCGGCGTCGAGGACGTCGCACCCGAGCGCGTTGTCGACGTCCGAGGTGAGCGGACGGACGGCGTGCGTCGTCGGCGTCGACACGTGAGCGAGCGGGAATCCGGCGTCGCTCAGGAACCCGTGGCGGCGCAAGACCTCCGGGAAGGGCGTCGCGGCCGCTTCGAGACAGTCCGAGGCCGTGTGATCACTCACGAGGGCGCAGAGCGCGGCTTCGAACGCTGCCGCCCGCTCTCCGTCGCCCCCCATCGGCTGGACGTCGAGAATTCGTGTGAGCACCGAGTCGTCGACCCGTTCCGTCGCGGCGACGATCGTCGCGACCGGTCGCTCGCCCTCCCGGGCCACGTAGGTCGTCGTCTCCCACCGAGGGTTCGAGAACCGCCACGCGAGAAACGGCTCCTCGCGGGGCACGTGAATCGCGTCCGGGCGGGTGTCGCGGTAGACCGCGCGGACCGCCGGGACGTCGACCCTGTCTACCCGGTCGACGTCGACGGCTGTCGATCGCGAGGTCGCCCGTTCGACTGCGCCGAGGCAGGTCCGAAGCGCCGGGGAGCCGGCCCGGGCGGCGACGCCGATCGCCCGCGGCACGAGCCCCCCGTCCTCCGGCGCGAAGCGGGTCAGGTTGTGAAGCCGATACCTCGTCGGCACAGAGCCCAGCTCCGTCCAGTCGAACTTTTCGAGTCCCGGTCGGAGGAGAGCGCTCGGAAAGTTGAAAAGCAGCGGCGTCCGCTCGGCCGCCGTCGAGAGCAACTCCTCGGTCATCCGCGTGAAGAGGCCCCTGCGTCTGTGATCGGGATGGACGATCCAGTCGACCGGCTGTCTGGCCGTGATCGATCCCTCGTCGGTGGCGAGCGGGAACGCGAGTAGCGGTTCCGCGCCGACGACCGTCCCGCGGTGTTCGGCGACGATGATTTCGACGCGGTCGGCGTAGGGGTTCGACTCGAAGCGCCAGTCGAACCACGCGCGCCCCTTCGGTCGTCCCCAGACCGACTCGTACAGCGACAGGAATCCGGCCCGGTCTCGGGGACAGTAGCGACGGATCTCGTACTCCGCCGCGGCCCGTTGTACGTTCGCCATACGGTTCCGTATGGTCGACGTTGTCGTTAGTATAGACACGCTAGCCGCGGTAGGGTTCGACTCCCGACAGGACGTGGCCGGGCGCGTCCGGGAACTACGCCCAGTCCAGTCCGACCCCGTTTTCGGGCGCGTCGAGCGGACTGGTCGGTAACCCGGAAACGACGTCCGGGTCGTTGTAGTCGCCGGGTGCGACGTCGTTCGGCCCGTCGGGGTAGAACAGCGAGGCGAGCAATTGGATCTGGTCGCGACCGACGCCCAACTCGAACTGGCCGCCGCCGTACAGGCTGACGTCGCGCGCCTCGGCCCACTCGATCGTCTCGAAGAGCGACTCGACGGTGCCGAACCGGGAGGGTTTGATGTTCAACCACTCGGGCTCGAACGGCAGCGCCTCGACCGATTCGACGCCCGTGATCGGGTAGTCCCACGAGACGCGCCCCTCCTCGCCGTCGAACAGCGGGCGCGTCTCCTCCGTCAGCGCCGGGTCCTCGATCACGGCGTCACCGAACGCGCGGAGGAGGCGCGCGTAGAGGTCGGGATCGGGTTCGGCATCGACTTCCGTTCCCTCGTAGAGTCCCTTCAGGTCCAGAATCCGAACGGCGTCGGTCGCCGCGACGTCTTCGACGAGGGCCTCGCTCCACTCGGACGTGGGGTCCAGTTTGAACTCGGTGTCGGGGTACGCGTCGAGAATCGCCGCTACGCGCTCCGTCGTCGGCGGATCGCCCAACCGCGTCGAGACGACGAAGCGGATCGGGTCCGGGATTCGATCGACGGCCTCGCCGAGCGAGAGACCGTTCTGCCGGAGTGCGAGGTCGAGCGCCGCCGACTCGACCGCCCAGCGGCGGTAGTGACGCGACGCCTCGCGCTCCGGCGGTTTCGTCGGAAACAGCTCGACGTCGTCGAGATGCGCGGAGAATTCGGCGAACGTGTACTCGCCCGCGAGATCGAACGGCGGCGCGTCCGCGAGGGCGTCGTGGTCCTCAGTGTCGTAGGTGACGTCCTCGCCGCGGCCGACGTGCGGTTCGTCTCTCGCGTCCGCGTCCCCGAGAACCGGCCCCGAGAGGTGAACCGTGGTCGTCGCCCGGACGAAACCGCTCGAAGTATCGCGCTCGCGCCGCGTTCGGTCGATTGATTCGATCGACAGCGGCAGGTCGGCGATGGCGTCGAAGAGATCACTCATCGCGTAGTAGGTGGGGCGGCGGCGGGAAAAGCGTGGGTAGTCGGTGTGGCGGGTCGGACCCGACGGCCGATCCGTCCGCAGTCGCCGTTCGATCGATCCGCCCGCAGCGGCCATTTGACAGTCCGCCTAAAGTCACAACTCCAGTCCGATCAATCCGTCCGCAGCCGAAGCTCCAACTTCTTCACGCGCGTCGAGAGCGCGAAGAAGGTCGCCGCAAAGGTGAGAAGCACCGCTCCGACCGCAGCCAGTAGAAGTACCGTCGTCCCGCCGCCGACGTCGACGACCGTCGAATCGGCGAGCGGCAGCGACGTGTGATGGGGATCACCGACGATCGGGACGAAGTAGTCGACGAGGTCGTTGAGCGCGTACCACGCGAGCGCGACGGCGACGGCGCGGACGGGGAAATCGGCGATCCGGTGGAGGACGAACGCCTGCACGACCATCGCGAGATGGCTCACGAAGAGGAAGACGTAGAGCGGCAGCCACGTCGTCCGGAGGAAGGCGTCCGAGAACACCGCGAGCACGTAGGGCGTCCAGAGGCCGAGCTTCCAGCAGCCGAAGAACGCGAGCGCCGCGAGGTACTCGTTCGTCCGTCCGAGCTTCCAACTCGCGAAGGCCAATGCGATAAAGAGCGTCGCCATCGGGCTGTCGGGGACGAGCGGCCACATCACGATCGGCTCGGCGGCGAACTGCCACGTGATGAGCGGATCTGAAAGCGGCAGCGGGTGAAAGCCGTAATACCAGAAGCCGAACGCCGTGCCGAGGAGGTTGATCGCGACGACGGCCCAGACGAGCCGGAGGCCGGCGTTCTCCACCCACGTCGGCAGCGGCGCGAGCCACCGCGGCAGGTTCTCGGGCTCCGGCAGTCCGTCGCCTGAGACGAGTGCGCCGAGCGTCGACGGCGCGCGAGACGATGCCATACCCGACGCTCGGATGCAGACGAAAAAGTGGTGCCGGTTCGTGATCCGAGCGCGACGAGCGGAGAAGCGACATCGGTTCCGTGGCGACGCGTGGACAGCCCGAGCAAGCGACGCCCGAACCGCCGACGCGGCCGTGACTAAACGGTTTAAGTGCATCCGACCGCAATTCACCAGTATGTCCGAAGCGACCGATCTCTCCGAACTCCGCCGCGGGACCGACCTCGTCAAGCGCGGGTTCGCACAGATGCAGAAGGGCGGCGTCATTATGGACGTCGTCGACGCCGAGCAGGCGAAAATCGCCGAAGAGGCCGGTGCAGTCGCGGTGATGGCGCTGGAAGCTGTCCCCGCGGACATTCGCAAGCGCGGCGGCGTCGCGCGGATGGCCGATCCCGCGGACGTCAAAGAAATCGTCGAATCCGTCTCGATTCCGGTGATGGGAAAATCCCGGATCGGTCACACGAAGGAGGCCGAGATCCTCCAGTCGGTCGGCGTCGATATGATCGACGAGAGCGAGGTGCTCACCCCCGCCGACGAGCGCTATCACATCGACAAGCGCGAGTTCACCGCGCCGTTTGTCTGCGGCGCACGCAACCTCGGCGAGGCGCTCCGCCGTATCGACGAGGGCGCGGCGATGATCCGGACGAAGGGCGAGGCGGGCACCGGCGACGTGAACCAAGCCGTTCACCACCAGCGCAACATCAAGGGCGCGATCCGCGAACTCGAGGGCAAGACCCACGAGGAGCGCGAGAAGTGGGCCCGCGAGCACGAAGCGCCCGCGGAGCTCGTCCACGAGACCGCCGAAATGGGGCGGCTGCCGGTCGTGAACTTCGCGGCGGGCGGCATCGCGACGCCCGCCGACGCGGCGCTGATGATGCACCACGAGTGCGACGGCATCTTCGTCGGCTCCGGGATCTTCGGCGCGGAGAACCCCCCGGCGATGGGCCGAGCGATCGTCGAGGCCGTCAACAACTGGGACGACCCCGACGAGCTCGCGGCGATCGCCTCGAACCTCGGCGCGGGGATGAAAGGCGAGGCCAACACGAGCCTGCCCGAAGAGGAGAAGCTGCAGGGTCGCGGCGTCTAACTCCGGGACGCGACGGCTCGGTCAGAAACCATATTTTCGCGGTTTGTTCCGACGCGCTCGGTGCTTCGAGCCGCGGGATTCCGCAGTCCGACTACTCGTACAGCGTCGCGCCGCGGCTCACGCGCGTCTGGTACGCGCGCGATTCGACGCCCGCGTCGGCGAAGGCGTCGACCATCGCGGCGGCGACGTGCCGCCGGTCCGACTCCCCGCAGGGCGCGAGGATCGAGGGTCCCGCGCCGGAGACGGTGACACCCGTCGCTCCGGCGTCGAACGCGGCCTCGCGGACCGCGTCGTAGCCGGTGATGAGTTCCGCGCGGGCGGGCGTGACGACGCGTTCGTCCATTCCGACGCCGACGAGTTCGGGGTCGTTCCGGCACATCCCGATCGCGAGCGTCGCCGCCGACCCGACGGTGTGGACGACATCTTCCATCGACGCCGATTCGGGGACGACATCTCGCGCGTCGCGGGTCGAGACGGCGATCTCCGGGAGACAGGCGACGAGCGGTATCGAGGCGTCGACAGTCGTGACCGCGTCGCCGCGGGCGACCGTGAAGCCGCCGAGGAGGGCCGGCGCGACGTTGTCGGCGTGGGCCTCGCCGGAGACGACTGCCTCGCCCTCCGCGGCGATCGGGACGAGCTCCTCCCGGGAGAGCCCGCGGTCGTAGAGCGCGTTCAGCGCGACCGCCGCCGCCGCGGAACTCGCCGCCGACGAGCCGAGTCCGGAGGACGGACGGACGCCCTTGTCGATCTCGATGTGTGCCGGCGCGTCCAGCGCCTCCGCGACCGCGCCCACGACGTTCTTCTCGGGGTCTTCGGGGATGTACTGGCTCCCGACGCCGGTCATCTCGATCGTCGTCCGCTCGGCCTTTTCGACGCGGACGACGTCGGCGGGACGATCGAGGGCGACGCCGAACACGTCGAATCCGCTGCCGAGATTCGCGCTCGTCGCCGGGGCCCTGACCGTCTGCATACGCGTCAGATTGCCCAACGGCGGTAAAAAGGTAGCGAACGAGGGAGCAGTAAGGGTGCGCGGGGATCGTCCGAACAGGAACAGAAGCACTATTCCCGCAAGTCGTGTAGGGCGCGTATGATCGGCGTCGTCGGCGGCGGGATCGCGGGACTCGCGGCCGCCTATCGATTGCAGCAGCGCGGGCACGACGTACAGGTGTTCGAGGCCGCAGACCGACTCGGGGGGCTCGCGGCCACGTACGAGACCGCCGGCGACGACATCGAACAGTTCTATCATCACCTCTCGAAATCCGAGCAGACGATCGTCGAACTCGCCGAGGAGTTGGGACTCGGCGACCGAATCGAGTGGCGCGTCGGCACCAACGGCTACTACGTCGACGGCGTGGTCCACCCGCTCGACACCCCGTGGGAGATCCTCGCGTACCCGCATATGAGTCTCTACGACAAGTTCCGCTTGGGAATGCTCACGCAGGGGATCGACGTCCGCGGCCTCGTTCCCGACTTCGACGCCTACGACGACCTCGCGGAGTACGAGCACGTAACAGTAAGAGAATTCGTCGAGGAGCACACGACCGAAAGCGTCTACGAGAACTTCGTCGATCCCCTTCTCGACGGGAAATACGGCGATCGGAAGGGCGACATCTCCGCGGCGTGGTTCCTCGGCCGCGTCCGCTTCCGCGGCGAGCGCGACCTCCTGCGCGGGGAGATCCTCGGCTACTTCGACGGTGGCTTCGGCGTCCTGCTGGACGCGCTCGTCGACGCGGTCGGCCGCGAGAACATCACGACGGGGGCGTTCGTGACGGACCTCACGGTCGAAGACGGCCGGGTGCGGTCGCTGACCGTCGGCGGAGGCGACGACGGGGACGACGCCGGCGAAACCACCCACGACGTCGACGTCGCCGTCGTCGCGACGATGCCGAACGTACTGGAGTCGCTGACGGGCTATTCCTGCGAGATCGACTTCCAAGGGGCGATCTGCGGACTCGCCACGATGGACGAATCGCTTTTGGACACCTACTGGCTGAACGTCGCGCACGACGCGCCGTTCGGCGCACTCATCGAGCACACCAACTTTATCGAACGCGAGCGCTACGGCGGCGACCACCTCCTCTACGTCGCGTCGTACGTCCAAGATGC
The DNA here is from genome assembly GCF_037031285.1 of Halobellus sp. LT62. Taxonomy (NCBI): domain Archaea; kingdom Methanobacteriati; phylum Methanobacteriota; class Halobacteria; order Halobacteriales; family Haloferacaceae; genus Halobellus; species Halobellus salinisoli. Next base: position 675,473 of record NZ_JAYEZO010000002.1, on the reverse strand, counting down.
CGAGGAGGAGCTCTGGCGGATGGACGACGACGAGGTTCGAGAGACGTGGTTCGCGGAGATCGAGTCGATGTTCCCCGACTTCGACCGCGCTTCGATCACCCAGTTCCGCGTCGCGCGCAACCCCCGCGCCGCGCCGATCTACGAGTGCGGCTACCGGAATCTCGTCGTGCCGTACCACCTCGACGAAGACGTCGGCGAGGGCGTCTACTACGCCGGGATGGCCTCGGCGGCGCAGTATCCCGAACGGTCGCTCAACGGCGGCATCGTCGCGGGCTACGAGGTCGCCGACCGGATCGACGCGTCGCTCGCGGGCGGGGCGGAGCCGTAGCGTGCCGGTCGCGGACCAGTGATTCAGGCTTCCGACTCGTCGGTCTCGGCGTCGCCTTCGACGTCCTGTAAGCCGGGCGCGACGCCGACGTCGACGTCGTCGGGTTCCTCGCGGCCGCCGACGCGGAGCTCTCCGTTCTCGTCTTCGACGTAGACGTCGTCGGCGAAGCCGCCCTCCGCGTGCGGGTGTCCCGGATCGTCCAGCCGCTCGGGCGTCGAGGGCGCGTCCGGGACGTCCTTCGTGCGGAAATCGCCGAGCGGGTTCGCGATGTCGATGTCGTAGCGCTCGAAGAACTCCTCGTAGCGCTCGTAGTGCGCTTCGAGCTCCTCGACCGGGAACTCCATCATCTCCGTCCAGCCGTGGTTGTAGAAGTCGAAGTTCGCTTGTACGTGCGTGATCTCGCGCGCGGCCGCCTCGGTGTATCCCTCTTCGAGCGCGCGGACGTACGTGTCGAACGTCAACTCGAAGAACGTCGCCATATGTGGCTCGCGCTCCTCGCGGTGCTCGGGGTCGGCCTTCTCGCCGAACACGCGGACGTGGAGGTCGACGAGTTTGTCCGTCGCGATGTCGCCGACGACCGGCATCGTCAGCGCCTTCTTCGCCGCGAAGTGGCGGATGTTCTGACGGAGCTTCATTATCGGCTCCTAGGACCGACGGAACTTGAATGACACGCGTTTACGACTGATGCTTTTCAGCGAAGTCCGTCGACGCCGACGTCACGACTATGGACACTTCGGAAGCCCCCGCGCGCTCGTCGTCGGCGGCGCTAAGCGCCGACTGCCAGAGGGATCCGGATCCCTCGCTGCTTGCGACTCGCTGCGCGCTTCGTCGCTCACTCCGTTCGCTCCTGCAGTGCTTACGTCGTCTCAGCTGACGAGCGCGCGGCCCCTTCCATTTCCGATGGACGCTCCGCGTCCATCGACCTCCCGCTCGTTCCACTCGCGGACTCCCACCCAAGCGGTTCTGTGGTCAGCCGTCGACTCGCTGAGACAGGTCACCATCGCAGCGCCGCGGCTATCTCGTTGGCGAACAGTCGGCACACCGCCGTTGACGACGTCCCCGTCTCGGCGTCGTCTTTGTCCCCGCGTCGAAGTGCCGAGCAACCGCAAAGCGACGCGGGGCTGTCGTTAGCTCACGGCGCGTCTGGCCGCGGGTTCGGATATAAACCCTCGGCTGGCGAGAAATCGGCAGAGAAAACGCAGTCAGAAGGGAGTTCGCGGAGCTAGTCGTCCGAGGGCGCGCCCCACTGCTGGACGCGGCGCGGGCGGTCCGAGACCGCTTCGACGTCGATCGGGTCGTCCTTCGCGTCGAGCGCTTCCAGCGCGGCGAACGCGGAGGCGGTCGTCGAGAAGTACGTGATCTCCTCTTCGACGCAGATCTCCAGCGCGTCGCGGTCGCGAGAGACCACGAGGTCGATCTCGCCGGCGCGGATCGCCGAGACGAGGTCTTCCTCGTCGTCGAACTCCACGAGATCGAAGTGCGCGTCGAAGCCGGCGGTCAGCGCCTGCCCGTCTTCCGTGTCCGGGTCGGGGAACTCGTCGGCGGAGAGGTCGACCCACGCGGTGCCGGATTCCGGAATCGCCTTCCCCGTGGCGTCTTGAGCCTTGTCGTAGGCTTTCCCGAACGTCGAGGCCGTCCCCATCACTTCACCCGTCGACTTCATCTCGGGGCCGAGGCGCGGATCCGAGCCCGGCAGGCGGTCGAACGGCAGGACGACCTCCTTGACGCTTATGTCCTCGGGGATCTGCTCTTCGACCGCGAGGTCGTCGAGCGTCTCGCCGGCCATCACCTTCGCCGCGAGCTTCGCGATCGGCACGCCCGTCGCCTTCGAGACGAACGGGACGGTCCGCGAGGAGCGCGGGTTGGCTTCGAGGACGTAGACGTCCCCATCCTTGACCGCGAGCTGGACGTTCATCAGCCCGACCGTGTCGAGCGCGGTCGCGATGTCCTCGGTGACCTCGCGCACGCGTTCGAGCGTGTCGGCGTCGAGCGAGCGCGGCGGGATCATACACGCGGAGTCACCCGAGTGGACGCCCGCGCTCTCGACGTGCTCCATCACGCCGCCGATGATCGCGCGCTCGCCGTCGGAGACGGCGTCGACGTCCAGTTCGATCGCGTCCGCGAGGAACTGATCGATGAGGATCGGCTTATCGGGGGAGACGCGAACCGCCTCCTCGATGTACTCCTTCAGCTCCGCGTCGGAGTGGACGACCTCCATCGCGCGACCGCCGAGGACGTAGGAGGGGCGGACGAGCACGGGGTAGCCGAGGTCGTTCGCCAGTTCGAGCGCCTCTTCCTCGCTGGTCGCGGAGCCGCCCTCCGGCTGGAGGATGCCGAGGTCGTCCATCAGGCGGTTGAAGCGGTCGCGGTCCTCCGCGAGGTCCATCGCGTCGACGCTCGTCCCGAGGACCTCACAGTCGAGGCCGCGGCGGTCGATCTCGGATTTGAGCGGGTGGCCGATGTTGACGGAGGTCTGCCCGCCGAACTGGACCATTACGCCGTCGGCGTCGGCCGCCTCGATCACGTCGGCGACTTCTTCTGCAGTAATGGGCTCGAAGAAGAGGCCGTCGGAGGTGTCGTAGTCCGTCGAGACCGTCTCGGGGTTGTTGTTCACGACGTGGGCGTCGATGCCCATCTCGCGCAGCGCCTGCACCGCGTGAACCGAGCAATAGTCGAACTCGACGCCCTGGCCGATACGGATCGGGCCGCCGCCGACGACGACCACGCTCTCGACGTCGCGGTCGACGCGGAGCTCGCCCGCGGCGGCGTCACCCTCGTAGGGGCCCTTGTAGAACTCGGGCTTGCGCGAGGAGTAATAATACGGCGTCTGCGCGGCGAACTCGCCGGCGCAGGTGTCGACCTGCTTGTACGTCCGGCCGGGGACCGCCGTCTCGACCTCGCCGACCGCGTTGCCGGTCGAGGTCGCGATCTCGGCGTTCGTCACGCCGGCGGTCGCGGCGGTGGTGAAGTCACCCTCTTGGGCGGCGTCCATCGCACGGGAGACGCGCTGGTAGCGTTCGAGGTACCACTCTTTGATGCCGGTCAGTTCCTGCACGTCGTCGACGGAGTAGCCGCGGTCGAACGCCTCGAAGATGGCGTAGGTGCGGTCGGGCGTCGGCCGCGCGAGAAGCTCCGTTTCGAGCACCTCGTCGGCGACGTCTTCGACGTCGGTCGCGGGCTCGTACTCCGTCGAGCGGATCGCCTTCAGCATCGACTCCTCGAAGGTCCGCCCGATGGCCATCGCCTCGCCGGTCGACTTCATCGCCGTCGAGAGCGTGAAGTCGACGTCGTCGAACTTGTCCTTGGGCCACCGCGGGATCTTGGTGACCACGTAGTCGATCGCGGGCTCGAACGCCGCGGTCGTCTCGCCGGTGATCTCGTTTTCGATCTCGTGGAGGCGCTTGCCGAGCGCGACCTTCGCGGTCACGCGAGCGATCGGGTACCCGGTCGCCTTCGAGGCGAGCGCGGAGGAGCGGGAGACGCGCGGGTTCACCTCGACGACGCGGTACTCCCCGCCGGGCGTGCCGTCGTCGCGCCACGCGAACTGGATGTTACAGCCGCCCTGAATGCCGAGTTCGCGGATCACTTCGAGCGCGGCGTCGCGCATCTCTTGGTGGCCCTCGTCGGGGATGACCTGCGAGGGCGTGACCACGATGGACTCGCCGGTGTGGATGCCCATCGGGTCGATGTTCTCCATATTGCAGATGATGATACAGGAGTTGTCGGCGTCGCGCATCACCTCGTACTCCAGTTCGACCCAGCCGGAGATCGACTCGGTGATGAGTACCTCGCTGTTGCGCGAGAGACGCAGCCCCTTGCGGACGCGCTCGTACAGTTCATCCTTCTCGTCGACGACGCCGGAGCCGGAGCCGCCGAGCGTGTACGTTGTGCGTGCGATGACGGGAAGACCGCCGACGGAATCGACGGCGTCGTCGACGCGGTCGCGGAGATCGTCCTCCGTCAGGCTCTGGACCTCCTCGCCTTCGTCGAGCGAAATCGTCGTCGACGACGGGACGGGCTGGCCGATCTTTTCCATCCGCTGGCGGAAGAGGTCGCGATCCTCCGTGGCGTAGATGGTGTCCAGCGGCGTTCCCATAATTTCGACGTCGTACTCTTCGAGAATTCCCTGCTCTGCGAGTTCGGCGGTGACGTTCAGGCCGGTCTGTCCGCCCAGCCCGGCGATGACGCCGTCGGGCTCTTCATCGCGGATGATCTCCGAAATCGCCTCGGGCGTGATGGGCTCGATGTAGACCCGGTCGGCCATCTCGGGATCGGTCATAATCGTCGCGGGGTTCGAGTTGACGAGGACGACTCGCGCCCCCTCCTCTTGGAGCGCTCGGCAGGCCTGCGCGCCGGAGTAGTCGAACTCGGCTGCCTGTCCGATCTGAATGGGTCCGCTACCGATGAGCAGTATCGTCCGGTCTTCGGACGCTGCACCACCGTCTGTCGCGATGTCCTCGTCAGTCATCAGTGAGACGAAGTCCGTACATCGTAATAAGCCCGGCGAAATACTACGAGATGCGAAAGTCGATTTCGAAATTCGTAGCGAACGGCGGACGGTGGCGACCCAGAGCGTCAGAAGGCCACAACCCGGAGCGTCAGTGCTCGTATCAGAGACGTCAGTGTCCGCGTCAGATGCGCTAGTGCTTGCATCGGAGGCGTAATGCTCGCGCCCGAAGCGTTAGTGCCCGCCCTCGGGCGCGGCGAGTCGGTAGCGGTACGGGCTCCCGTCGACGACGACGATCGGACCGCCGCGTTCGACGACCTGTCCGAGGACGGTCGCGACCCGATACGGCGTCTCGAAGTCGTCGACGTCGCGCTCGTGGAGTCGGTCGCAGATCTCCCGTGCGGTGAGCGGCCCGTCGGCGTCGGCGAGGACGTCGAGGAGGTGCTCGAACCCGGGTGGCCGGGTCGCGATCATACCACGAGTACGCGGCGGCGGCGCTTATGTTTCAGTGCGACGGACGTCAGACAACGTCTCACGCGTACACGTCGTCCTCGGAGAGGTCTCGCTCGGCGCGGTACTCCGCGACGAACTCGCGAACGTCGAAATCCAGCATCTGCGTTTCGAACGCCGAGACCGCCGACTCGTCGTCGGCGTGGCTGACGGCGTGCTCCATCAGCTCGACGACGAGCTCGACGATGATCTCGTGGAGCCGCCGCGAGTCGAAGTCGGTCACCCAGAGGATTCCCGCGCCGACGTCGCCGTCGTCGCTCACGTCGGCGGAGGCGACCTGTTGAGGGAACTCTTCGAGGACGATGCCGAGGAGGTGCGCGGTGCCGAACTCCGGCATCTCCTCGCTCGTCGTCTCGACTGCCTCTTGGAGCACCGAGACGAGGAACTCGGGGAGGAATCGCTCGGGGGGATGGGCGTCCATCACGATCGCGTGTCGCTCCCCGCAGGCGCACTCGAACTCTCGCATCCCCAGATCGAACGACCGGACCGACCGGGTCTCGCCGCACGGTAACTCGAGTGTCTCACCGCCGTCACCCGGAACCTGCGGTTGTGCCATACCCGTCGTTGTCGACGCCGGCGGTTAAACGTCGCGCTCTCGACTTCTCTGGTGAATCGGGTATCCGCGCGCAAACGTAGTGATCGGGCCGTTCACTTGCTCGCGGTGGTGTACAGGAGCGGGCCGATGACGAGAAGCGCGAGGCCCAAGAACAGGAACTGAATCGGCACGAGCGACTGTGGCGTCAGCGCGAAGATCGCGCCGAACGTGATGGTGTTGATCGCCAGTACCTTCTGGGATTTCAGGGGGAGCACACCCACTGTTGCTAACACGAAAACGAGCAGGAGCGCGTGCCCGACGTGATAATCGAGCAGAAAACTGTCGACGAGCTGTAGGGGGAGCATCCTTATGCGGTGGTTCGGCGCGAATCGAGTATTAAAGTTCCGTTCTTCGTGGACGTGGCGAGCGCTCGGTCAGCGTCGCGTCCGGATCAGTTGGGGCCAGTGATCTCCATCGGCCGGATCCACGCGTACCAGATCGTGAGTATCATCCCGCCGTAGCCGAGTACGAAGACGACCGCACCGAGACCGTCGTAGCCGAGTTCGCCGAGCAGTCGACGTGCGACGCCGGAGCCCGCGATGCCGACGAAGAGCAGCGCGGCCACGAGGAGTTTATCGCGGGTCAGCTCGAAGAGCCCGCCGTCGGTTCCGTGCTCGCGTCGGGTGTCGTCGGTCATTGCCGTGGGCTTGCGGCCGCAGCAACCTCACCTTGTCGGACGCGACGCGAATAAGACCGAGACTAGTATCGTAGCGTTTGCACGTCCTCACCACTCGATCGTACGACAGCGTTCGATCGGATGAGCGGTCAGTTGCAGACGCTACGATACACCCACTGACGAATCGATTCACGCGGATGGATTGGAGAAGATCCATCCGTACAACAGGTAGGTGCCGGCGAATATCGCAAAGAGCCCCCAGAGTCGACAGAGGAGCGCCTCGAAATCGGTCCTTCGGGGATTCTCGGCGGCGGTCGGTGACCAACGCACAGGCAGGCGCTTCGGATGGACGACACCGACAATCCCGAGTGCGATCGCGACGAGAGCGACGAGAGCGACGAAGAGACGAAGCACTCGGAGCACCGAAACCGCGGCCGATACCGTATACAACCCCTCGATCCGACGCGCGCACGGCACGTCCCAGAGACGTGAGAGTCGAGAGTACGTCTTCGAGGTCACAGATTCGAGTCCGAGGAGCCTAGCGAGTCGAAGGAGCGTCCGCACGCATCGGGCGAATCGAGCGCGCGACTCCCCGTCGGTAAGCCGCGAGAAGACGCCGTTTTCGGACGTTTTCGCACTATTTCCGCAGTCCGTCGCATCGACGGCGCAGTCTATCACGAACAGGAGCCACGGATCGAGCTCGGTCACGTCGCGCGCGGTCGGAACGTCGTTCGACGCGATCAACGCAGTGTCTCGAAACACGTCTACGGGCTGTAGGCTATCGGCCTCCGGGGTCGATCGAAACCGGATATGCCACCGAGACACGGCCGAGCGGACTGTCACGTCTATCGAACCGTGGGATTCTCGCGTGGACACCACGACTCTTTCGGGTGCCGAGTTCCCGAACGCTGCGTCGTGGTGACCGAGTGAGAACACGAATTCGCGGGTCAGTACGTCGGGATCGAAGTGCGAAGAGGGGGACATACGAACGTCTACAGTCGTACGAAATAAACCGCTACAGCGCGGCGTGACGGAAACGGCGTCGAAGTTGTGAGACCTTCGATACTGTGCGTTTCAGCCTCTTTTCATTGAAATGAGCTCAGTGACGGAAATCCAACGGAACCGTTCGTCGGGGGGTCAATCGATCGGTTCGGAAACCGAGTAGGCGGCTCCGCGCCCCCGACCCTGCTTTTCGATCACGTCGTACTGCCGAAGGCGTTTCAGATACGTTCGGCGGGTTGAATCAGCGACTGGATCGGCGGCCTGCGCTTCGTAGCGCGCTTTCAGCTTCTCGACGCCGATCGGCGCGTGTTCCGCGACGATCTCATAGAGCAACCGTAAGTCCGTGCCGAACTCGGAGATGTATCGCTGTCGGATCTCCACCTGCGCGTCGTCCTCGACGGCGTGTGCGTGCTCGGGGGTGACTGTCGAATCGCCCGCGTCCATCGCGTATCGGACGGCCTTCCGGAGCAGTATGATCCCGTATCGGGCGTCACCCGCGGCGATGTCAGCGATGGTCGACGTGACGTCCGCCGCCACGGTATCGGGCGCGAGTCCATACTCGACGCGGTTGTCGAGAATCGCCGTCAACTCCTCGATGTCGTAGCGATCGAGATGGAGCTTTTCGACGCCGTGCAGTCGCGAGCGGAGCCGCGAATCGGCCTCAGAGAGGAACCCGTGCTCGTCGACGCAGACGAGAAGCAGCGTCACGTGCGGCAGTTCGTAGAGATCGAACAGCGCCGTCGGCTCTCGGAGCGCATCGGCCTCGTCGACGATCGCGACGAACTGCTCGTCGAGGTCGGCGAGGCGGTCGCGGAACAGCACCGGGGCGTGTCCCTCCGGTCGGAGATCCTTTCCGACATTGGCGTCGCGAGCGAGCTTCCAGAGCGCCTGCGAGCGGGTGGAACGACTGAGACAGTTCACGTAACCCCACCGCATTCCGAACGTCTGCGTTTCGAGTTCTTTGACGACGAACTTCGCGAGGGTCGTCTTCCCGACGCCGGAGGGGCCGGTTATGAGGACGTCCTCCCCGGGATGCCCGCTCGTGATCGGCTCTAACGCGTCTTCGAGACGGTGAACCTTCGCGTCCCGGTGTTGAAGTTCCTGCGGGACGAACTGCGTCTGCAGGGCGCGCGTGTCCGTGATCATCGACTGGTCGTAATCGGCTTATGGACTTGTAAGCGAGCCGTCCGGAGTGAAAGTATAGTAGCGTTTGCAACTGATTGCTCATCAGATCGCACGCAGTCGTGCGATCGAGTGAGTAAAGACTTGCAAACGCTACTATGGTGGCCTCGTTTCGCAACGACCCGGGTCTGAAACGATACGGTACTTCCTCTCGGACCCAAATCTGCGAAGGATGTCGCCGCCCAAAGTGGCGAATACTCTGACGCAGTTGTATCCGACAGTATCAGTTCGAGAATCCCTCCTCCTGCGCTTTCGACCTCTGGGGCACAGAGGACCGATCCGTCGTCGCAAGTTCACGTGCCGCCAGCGTTTCTTCGAGGCATCGCGCAAGGGTCGTCTCCAGTTCGGGGCGGTCTTCGGGTACCGCCGCCTTTGCTCGGCGGAGAGAGACGTGGGCCTCGACGATGTGGGTTTCCACAGAAACGCCGTCTCGACTCATTACGCTCTCCTCCGATCGCTCGCCTCGATGGACTGAATCGTGATTTCTCTGTCGTTTCCTCGGTCCATCGGTGGTGATCCGCTCTCGGCTCGCTCCTGTTGTGACGGTTGGTTCATCGCTTCAGAGTCCGTATCGCTCGTTCGTATTCAGTTCGTCCTCGGCTGCCCGTTCGATATAGGGACGGATCTCACGGGCGTTTTCGGCCAGCGAAACGCTGTCTTCCGCTGGATCGTAGCGGATTATGTCGGCGTCACACAGCTTCGGAACGTGGCAGTGATAGAGCTGGGTGTACACACGCTCCCGACGCTCGCGGTAGTCGCTGTGGGGGTGGTTCCACGTCGCGATCTGCTGTGCTACAGCAGAGAGTTTGACGGGATTCTCATTCAGGTACAGACAGTAGAGTGCGGACCGTCGCGACCAGTCTGCGAGTAGCTCGTAGATCTGATCGAGTGGTATCGTCTCGTTGACCTGCCTGTGGTTCGATTGCGAGTTGCATGTTGCCATTGGTGTGATCTTGTGTTTGGTAACGGGAAGCCGATACCCCACCGGAGAGGTTTCGTTCTTCCGTGCCTGTTCTCTCGATTGACTGGACGGGTAAACTCGTTCTCTACATATCTAAAAACCGCTAGCCATAGACTCACAGCGGTAACACATATCTTCGGCGTAGATCCTCTGTGGCCGCATTATTCTCCCGTTGGTCAGCTCACACGGCAGATGGAACGGGTTCTAGATATCTAAATCCAATACGCTAAGTCATCCGACTACGGAAGGAGGGTATGAGTACTGGCTCGGAACAACGATCGGAATCAGCTCTGTTTCGATCCGTTTTCGATACGCTATCGTCCAGTGTGGCCGTTCTCGACGCCGACGGGAATACGGTGGCCACGAACCGTCCGTGGGAAGAGTTCGCTCGACAGCATCAGCTTCGGGAGACGCTCGGGGGCGATGGCGTGGCACATCTCGAGGACGCAGACGGCGTCGCAGTCGAAGACGCGGCGCGAGCTACCGCCGGCATCGCCGCGACGCTCGATGGCGACCGCGATCAGTTCGAGTTCGAGTATCCCAGCAAGGCGGCCGATCGCACGCGATGGTTCCGGATGCGGGTGCAGTCGTCTATTCACGAGGACGAGCGATATCTGACGGTGAGCCACACCGACATCACAGAACGTCGAACGCGTGAGACGACGTTTCGGTCCGCCTACGAGATCACGACGCGGAACGGCGAATCGTTCGACCAAAAGATCACGGCGCTTCTGGAAGTCGTGCGCCAAGCGATCGGGACGACGTACGCGACGTTCTCTCACATCGACGGATCAGACTACGTGTTCGAGGCGGTTGCCGCCGCGACTGGGGAGGATCTCGAGGCCGGTGAGACGGTTCCGGTCGAGGAGCTTCCGAACTGCAAGCACGTCTTCGACACCGGTGACCCGCTCGTGCTCGACGACGTCGCGGCCCAAGCTCCCGCGCTCGCCGATCCGACTTGGGGGATCGCCGCGTATCTGGGGGCCCCCGTGACCGTCGACGGGAAGCCGTATGGCACGTTTTGCTTCTACAGTACGGAACCACGTGACGCAGCGTTCACCGAGTGGGAGGTGACTCTCGTCGAACTCCTCGGCGACTGGATCAGTTACGAACTCGGGCGACGAGAGCGAACGCAGAAACTCCGGCACCTCAAGGAGAACCTCTCAGACGTCGTCTGGATGAGCACTCCGGATAAAGACGAGATCGAATTCGTCAGCGACTCCTACGAAGCGGTCTGGGGACGGCCGACCGAATCGCTCCGGGAGGAGCCGACGTCGTTCGTCGAAGCGATCCATCCGGAAGACCGCGATCGTGTTTCGCGGGCACTGGCCGACCAGCGGACCCAACCCGATGCCTACGAAACGGAGTATCGCATCGTGCGACCGGACGGGAGCGTCAGATGGATCCACGACGAGGCCGTCGGGGTGCAGACGGACGGAGAGCTCGAGCGGATCATCGGCATCGCGACAGACGTCACAGAGCGCGTCGAGCACGAGCGGGAACTCGCCTATCAGACGGCTCTTCTGGAGGCGCAAACGGAAACGACGATCGACGGCCTGCTGCTCGTCGATACCGACCGCTCGGTCCGCTATCACAACAATCGGTTTCTGGACATCTGGGACCTGTCGGCCGAGACGGTATCCGCGCAATCGGGGGAGCAACTGCTCGAACAGGTCCGTGACCGGCTCGCCGAGCCGGATGAGTTTATGCGGGGAGTCGAACGGCTGCACGCCAATCCCACGGAACAAAGCCGGGATACGATCGAACTGACCGACGGTCGATGGTTGGACCGATACTCGGCACCGGTTATCGGCTATGACGGGACCCATTACGGTCGCCTCTGGGTCTTCCGCGACATCACAGAGCGCATTGAACACGAGATGACGCTCGAACGACAGCACGACAGGCTCGCACAGTTACAGCGGGTCAACGACATCGTGCGGAAAACCATACAGGCGCTTCAGGACACCAAGACCCGAAAGGAGATCGAAGCCGAAGTCTGCGCGAAACTGACGGAAACGAATCTCTACCAAGCGGCTTGGATCGCCGGGAAGGCGGAAACGCCGACCGGCGAGGTCACCATCGACGTGCGGACCGCAGTCGGTGTCGAGGATTCGTATTTCGAGGACATCTCGGAGCCTCCGGCTGGTCCCGCCCAGAAAGCGATTCAGACCGGCACGGTGCAGGTCGTCGACGACGTCAGTACGTCGGAGTCGTTCCCGGCGGTGAGACGCGAGACGGCACTGGCCCACGACCACCAGACGCTCGCAGCGATCCCACTCGCGAAGGCAGACCTGACATACGGGGCGCTCGTGGTCTATGCGCCGCCGACGCACACGATCAGCGAGACGGAGCAGGACGTTCTCGCCGATCTCGGGCGAAGCATCGCCCTGGCGATCCAGCGAGTCCACAGCCAGTGCTCTCTGAGCGCGGCCACACTCGTTTCGCTGTCGTTCCGGATTCCGGATTCCGAGTTCGTGTTCGGAACCGTCTCGGAAGATCTGGACTGCGAGCTCACGCTGGAACGGCGTATCGCCGGGCAGAGGGGCGAGATGATCTATTACGTGACGGTCGACGGAGGCGACCCGGCCACAGTGTGTGACCGATTAGCCGCGGATCCGTTGATCACCACCTGTCGCATCGTTCGAGACGGAACGACAGCGAAACGGGCGATGCTAGAGGCCCATCTGAACGAGGAGTGTCAGGTCCCACTGGACATCCTCACGGATTACGGCGGGTCGATACGAGATGCACGCGCGGCTGACGGCGACATCTCGATCCGCGCGGAGTTACCGTCCGAAGTCGACATCAGCACACTCTACGCCGACCTGCAGTCGGTCGCTCCATCGATAGAGTTAGTCAGCAAACGCCACGTCGATCGGCCGGCGCGAACGGCGGCCGAGTTGCGAAACCGCGTCACAGAACAGCTCACGGAGAAACAACGGTCTGCGTTGAAAGCGACCTACGCTCGCGGATACTACGCGTGGCCCCGCGAGAGCACCCTCGAAGAGATCTCCGAAACCTTCGATATCTCGGGGCCGACGATGCACTATCGGCTACGAAAGGCACAGGAAACGGTTATCGGATCCGTCCTCGAGGGGACGGACATCTGACTGTCGAAGGGGGAGTTCATCCTGAGTAGGCCCGTCTCGAATCTTTGTGAAAACTTCACGTCTGTTTCGAGTATAGCGGCGGCTCGCGAGTATGGTTATCGCACGAAGTTGGGTGGCTGGGGAGTTGTACGGCCCCAAATCACCCGACCCATCGCGGGGATGGATCGATATGGGCCAACGCGGAGTCTGATTAGTGCGATTCCGATTCGACCCCCAAGCAGTAATGCGATTTTTGATCATAGATCCTCCGCAATGAAGTCCTTTCGACGAAGCATTTGCTCGCGCTTCGACGCCTGATCATAATGTCGGTCAAGTGTGTCTTCCGTCGCGTCAGCTCGATCACTCAATACTGCCTTCGGCGTGCCAGCATCGAGGTGAGCAGTAAGCGAACCCGTCCGAACCTTGTGGGGAGATCGGGACGAGGGGCAGGTACTCGCGCCATCGTGTCGCGCCGCGTCACACTCCTCCGGGTCGCGATCGTGCGGACACTCCACGCCGTACTTGCATGGGCGAGTGATCCGGTACATATCCTGCTTGATCGTACCCAGAGCCACCCGTCCGTACTGCGTCGTCAGCAGCGGAGCACGGTCGTAGTCGTCGAAGGTCCTCCTCCGAGGACCGTCGATGTAATCACGAAGGACCTGCGCCAGTTTCTCGCTCTTCACCAGACAGTCCCGTTCCGACCACTTCCCGTTCTTCAGCGGCGTATCCGACTCCGGACGGTGCCGGAACTTGAGGACCGGAGAGTCGTCATCATCGTCGAAATCACGGAGATCGAGCGCACGGATCCCGCCTCGACGAGCCGACAGTCTCCACATCAAGAGGAGTTCGACGTGCTCCCGAGATGCGTACTTGTACCGATTGAGATATTCGAGAAGCGTACGCGCGCGAGCAGTTTCAAGCAGCTCCTCGTTGACATCCTCTCCCTTCCGGACTGTAGGGAGGAGGATTTTCTCTGCGACATCAGGATCAGCGGCTTCGACTGACGCGAGCACGCGAAGGAACTGCCGAATGGTCGAGATCTGGCCCTGGAGAGAGACCTTTTTCAGATCGTCATTCTCTCGACGATCGACACGGTAATTGTGGATCGTCAGCCCGTCAACTTCGGCCATACTCGAAATGCCCTGCTCGTCGAGCCAGTCGACGAACGCCTGGATTCGATAGCCGTGACTTTGCCGCGTCGCGTCGCTGAGATCATCCCAACGCTGTTGTAGGTAAATGTCCTTTGCGACGCTCGGAGCGACGTCTCGGAGATCGTCACTCATCGGTATCCTCCACGAGTAGCGGTACGTCCATCCAGACGCCAGCGACCCGGTTTTCGTTCTCAGAGTTCGCCGCGATCATCGCCGGTTCTGAGTCTCGATAGAGGCCGACGGGATTGCCACTGTAATCGACAGTGACGTGTAGGTGTTCTTCAACCACCAGCTGCGTTGCTGGGTCGTCGTCGGACTGATCAGAGTTGTTTTCAAACTGTAGCGCCTTCGAATCCGTGCGGGCTTTGCCCGTATTGCTGGCTTCACTCATCACGAGGAACGAAGCCACCTTATCGGGGCCGTGTCCTAGCACGGTCCCGGCTTCTACCAGCCGGCCAGAGTCATCAGTATCCTACCCAGTGGCTTCGCAGATCCACCTATACCCCCATTGTGCATAAATGCACGGATTGGAATTATTTGGCTATTTAGTTCTTCTGTACTCAATGTGGTATAATTAAACCGGTGTGGCTGTATACACACAATTGAATGCGGAAATCTGCCGCTTGGATGACTCTCTGGGATGACCGAATACTGGAGATAATTCGCGAGGAAGATTCAGGATCTGCGACCAAGCTCGCTAACCATAGATACATCCGAGTCTCCCGATCTCAAGTCTCACGCAGGCTGAAGAAGCTTGCAAGTCACGGGCTGCTCCAAGAACTGGAGAATGGCGTGTATGTACTCACAGATTCTGGTGAGGAATATCTCGAAGGTAATCTAGACGCTGGTGACCTGTCGGAATCGAATGAAGAACGTGGGTCTACGATGGCATAAATGAAAGCTAGAAAATCGGCAAATTGGATGCAGCAGGTCGATGAACGTATACTAGAACATCTTTCCGAGGAAGGATGGGCAAGCCCTCGAACAATGGTATCCGATTCTCGATTTAGTAAATTGAAGGTTTCACGAGCACACGTCCGGGAAAGATGTGAGGAGCTAACTCGAAGAGAACTGATTGCTCCGATCTACAGCGATATGTATGAAATCACCTCAGAAGGATTGGCGTATCTGCGCGGCGATCTCGATGCTGGGCACCTTAGAAGGTGGCCTATGAGGAAATACTAATCGTCGTCAGAGTAGAGTTGCGCGACCCCCCGCAAGGAGGGGCCGCGCAATCCACTAGCGACCACCCATATAGAAGGTCATATGGGTAGGGGGGCAGGTGGGTGAGCGAAATGTGACGCCTGTTCATCGAGAATATTTTATAGGAACAAGGATGTCAACAGGGCCTAAATTTTGAAAAATTAGTCTGGGAAGTCATTGCCGATAAGTGTCTCACTGATTCGAAACCTCATTTCGACACCATACAATTTCCTATGAAGGTAATTTACAGTGTCCCAAGCGCTTGAAATCTCTGAATTTATTTCATCAACATCTTCAATTATTTCGGTCACATCGGCATTATGAACCAGCTTGTTTCTTTTCCGATATGTGTCCCGAAGTTGATCTTTTTCTCCACTGTCAATGACTCCGGTTACAAACAATAACCACTCACGCTGCGACTGAGATTTATTAGCTATATCCCGTTCAACCCGATTACTTCTACGGTTAGAATCAACCACATCATTCAGAATAAGTTCAGTTGAAAATTCCTCTATCAATACACCTACTTGGCTATAAAATGAGATCAGTTCAGAGTTAATCGCTAACCAGTGAAGTTCCTTAGAGCTGATCTTTGCGTCCTCTGGCAGATCTCGCTCAGGAAGGGAACCCTCGACGATTTCCTGAATGTTTTTGCGCATTTCGTTTAATCGCATTACTTGACGGTCGGTATTCGAGACTGTATCCGAAAGGTAGTACAAAAGGTCAGGTAAACCGGAGCCAAAGGACCCCTCAAATGTTGATTCTTGAGTAGTAAGAACAGTTGCTACGCTATCAAGCTCTGAATCGTGAGTTTGTGTAATGAAATCTTTCAGTAGTTCCAACTCCCGACTCGACAAACCATTCAGTTCAACCATAGTACGATAAATCTCTTTTACCAATCCATTAAGTAATTACTACAACATATCGAGACCATCAATGACCGGAGAAGAAATCTGTACGATAAAAAACATCCACGTAGAAGAGTGTGGAGAACCACCTGAGATCGACTATGGAAAATATTCCTACGTAAGCTATTTTGAAGGTATACACGGGGATCAGTCGTTCTTTCTCTATGACTCGAGGAATGAAGAGGTAATAGTCTACTTGGCAGATGCTGGTTGGGATAATCCTCAGAAGATATCAGCACAACGGGTCCTAAACAATGAAACTGTACCCAAAGGAGACGATATTGGAATTCTCCCTGAAAAGTCTGAAAAAGCTTGGCTGAAAGCTTGTAAAATGGCAGTGAAAGCCCAGATAGCACAGGACTTGAGGTGAGATACCAAAGTACCTACGAATGAATAGGGAGTACTTCAAAAATCCCTCCACTCGACGGTACGGCCACGTTCCGGGCGTGCGGCTACCGCCGTTCCGGGCATACGCTGGGTCCGTTGCGTTTCGCTCCGGTCACGCTTGCCCGCGACCGCAGTCACGAGGAACCGCCCCGGAGGAGAGTGGGCCTCACTCGGTTGGGCCACGATCTTGAAGCTCTGCTAAGAGCGCGGGCCAAGAGAGGTCGAGATCGAACAGGTTCGAGCGGAGGTTCCAACTCCACGGAGCCGGTTCGTCGGGATCGTACGCTACCGATGTCGCTTCGAGTGATTCGACCGAGCCACCGAACAATTGATCTGTCGGTCGATCCGAGTTCGCGGGCCACTCACGGTAGAAGTCGATCGTTTTCGGTTCCGTCTTGTAGAACGCCAGCGACGTGAGCCGCTTCATCTCCGGATCGACGTCCTTCCCCGTGTGACCGATCACGATGACAAGCTCAACGCCGAGTTTGCTCATCCGCTTGAGCAGCGGCGACCACTGGGTCGCGACGTCGCGGGAGTTTGTCCGTGCGTCGAAGTGGGTCGAGCCCTCATCGATCACGACTGCTTTCGGAACGTCGCGGTTCTCCAGCAGGGACAGCGCGAGATCGTGGCAGGTCGTCACCCGTTCGTCGACGATCCCCGCGCGGGCGTTGCTCAGGACGAGTAGATCATCCCAGAGCGTCCGACCGAGTTCGACGAGGAGCCACGCGGAATTAGTCTTCCCCGTGTTCGGATCACCAGCAGCGAGCACCGTCGTTAATGCGCCGTCGCGATCGAGTTCGTCGAGGATTGAAGCCGGGAGTGTGAGGGCGCTGGCGTCGAGATCCTGTTCAGTAATCCCGACGAGATACGACATCGCTTCGCCGTCGCCCTGTTTGACCGCTTTGGTGGCGCTCTCCGTTCGAAGGTGTGCGTCAACGACTTGGCCGAGCTGCGTCTCCTCGAACGCGCCAAGCTCCTCACTGATCGGTTCGTCGTGGAGGAATGAGAGGACGTCGTGATCCTCTTGAGAAAGCGGAAGCCCAGCGTGTGAGAGTAGGCCAGCTTCGTTGTCCATCCGACCACGCGCTTGCTCGAAGAGCTTTGCAGCCGTAAGTAGGCGTTCGTCGACGTCAGTCATCGGCAGCGGCCTCCGTTTGCTTCGAGGCAGATGCGTCCGCAGCTGATTCGATCTTGTCCTCGAAGTCGTCGAGCGGGTCATCGTTGCGACCCTGCACGTGGCGGTCGAGATCGAACTGTTCAATGGCGTCGTCGATCGCGCGATTGATCGACTCGCCTCGATCCGGAAGGGTCGACTTCTCGAAGGTCTGGACCACGGAGAGGACCGCTTGCCTCGTGGCAGATCGGACGATCGAGAACACTTGAGTCTCGATCGCGAACCCGCGCTGGGCGTCTTCTTCGAGGACGTTCCGCAGCTCGTGGACCTTCGACAGCGCAGTCATCAGCTCTCGATCGTCGAGTGTTCCGGGCCAGACGCCGCTGACTGTGTTCTCGTCGAGATTTACGTTCTTCCCGAACGCGAGCGACGGACTGGACCAGTAGAGTTGCCCGTCGACGACGTCGACCTCTTTCCAGCGGGGGCGAGGCCAGCGGTAGATTCCGGCACCGTCGAGATCGAGTAAGTCGACGTCGACGAGCCAGACCCAGCCGGGGCCGTCGAACAGATCAGCAGCGCGGCCAGCGGTCCATCTTCCGAGGGTGAACGTCGAAATGATGAACGCGATTCCGCCGACTTTGACGGTTCGAGGAACATCCGTTCCGGTCACGAGCAGGACGGCGACCGCGACCAGTGCAACACCGCCGAGGAGGTACTTCCCACGGACGACGAGCCAGACGAGCGCCCGAAACCATCGTGGGTCGTCAGGGCGGTCTGAGTGACCCGTGCGCGTCTCCTCAGCCGTGGTCTCTTTGGGATCGTTCTGTGAATCGGATTGTTCAGTCATTACGCGACACGCTCCCCGTCTTTGTTGACCGCAGAGCGTTCAAGCACGAGCCTGTACAGGACCATCAGCGCGACGCCCGCCGCGGAGGCCGCGCCAGCGTCGCGGACGTCAGCGCCCGACCACGGGCCAGAGAGCAGCGCCGAGCCTTCCGTCGTTTTGACGAAGTGGAGTTCGCCGTTCTCTCGTGAGAGATCCGTCGAGATCCAGACCCGAGAGTTCGGGGGCGCTTCGATCTGTACCTCCGTCCGTTCACCGGGATTCAGGTTCGCGGTTTGGAACGACGCGGAGCCGGTCGAGGCATCCGTGTCCTCGATGACGAGCAGTTGGACTGGGGCGTAGCGTTGAGACTCGAACGTCAGCGTGAGCACGCCAGCGTCTCGATCGTAGGATTTCTCGACGAGATCCGTACGCCCGTCGAGCGCGAGGATCGCGGTGGAGTTGTCCTGACTTTGGGGTGTGGCCGTCGAGTTGTTCGGTTGGTCGATCGCTTGTGCCGCCGCTGGTGGCGCGACGAGCAGCGCGAGCAATACTACAGCTATGAGTACGGGTTTGTGGTTCATGTCGAAGTGGGTAGGGGTAAGAAGTTAGTTCACTACCACGGGAAGATCGCGGACCACGACCAGCTCGGGATGCCGAGGGCATCGCCGAGGAGATCGAGGCCGGTCGCGATCACGTCGACGCCAGCGGCTTCGAGGCCGAGGACGATCAGCGCGATCGCGGCGATCTGCCTGATTGGTAGGAGTGAAGTCAGGAGCCAGTACATTCTACTGGTTGCCCCTCCCGAGCAGCAGGGCTGCCCCAGCGAGTGCAGCGACGGCGATGATGGTGTTCTGACCGAGACCAGAGCCATCAGAGCCACCGCCGCCGTCAGGTTCGCGGGCTTCGATCTCTGCACGGAGATCGGTTAGCTGCTGCTGCATTTCCAGCAGTTCAGACGTGTTCGACGTCTTGTAGACGTACTTGGTGGTGTCGACAGTCGTGGTGTTCTGACCATCGCGGTTACGCATCTGTTCGATTGTGAAATTCTCGCCTTCTGCGAAGTCGATCTTTTTACCTTCGACAGTCGCCATAAACACCGGACCCTCGATGTTCGCGGAATCATAGGTGGTGTTGGTGTTCCACGAGCCGTTCGGAGCTTCGTGGGCGAGCACAATGCCGGTGTAGGAGCTGCCGTTGTAGGCGACATCCATCGTCCCTGACGACGACATATTGGGCGTGTCGAACCCCATCAGAGAGAGCGCACCGACGGTATTGTACAGCGAATCGTTCGAGTCGTACTCAGTTCCGTACTCGAACATCGCGGTGTTCGCCGAGATCACGTCTGAGGCGTTGATCTCGCCGCTCTCGAAGTCTGAATACGTCGCATTGACGAACGTTTCTGACTCGTCACGGAGAGATTCCGAATTGGTCTCTATTTCATTCCAAGCGCCGATATAATCCCACGGAGCAAATGCTTCTTTATGCTCATACGATTCAGTTGGGGGTTCAACCCAAAGAACCATATCAAATTCAGTATATGGATCTCCGAAATCGCCTTGAGTTATACCCGAGGCTCCAGTTGGAACCCACGCACCCTTAGTAGTTTCATCAGGGTATTCAAGACGGAATTCAGTAGCATTAACCTCAGTTCCGTCCAGCGTTGTTACAGAATTATTGTAGAAGTCAGGCAAGTATACACGGTCATCACCGGGGTAGTAATTCCTAATGAAATCATTAGGAACAGCAGACTCATTTTCAGCAGTTTCATGTAGATACTCAATATTTGCTAAATGAGTGTTCCATTGTCTAACTAGATTCTCTTGGCGGACAGAATAATAGTCGTCAATTGCTTCCTTTGCCTTTACCCTTGCGACAGACTCGGAAGATCCATTCTTATACGCCTCAGCAACAGCCACCTGCATCTTCATCCATGCGACAGATTCAGAGTCTTCGAGGTGATTATTTGTCGAAGTGATGTAGTGGTCTGAATTTTCCTGCTGAGCTACGACCGATTCGTAAATATCTAACTTGGTCTGATTTCCGTCCGACTCTTTCATCTCCTCGATTTCATCATTCGGAGACTGGCAGACGCTGTAGTCAGAGCCGGTGAGGGTGTTGGCGAAGGTAACGCCGAGGAGGTAGTCGAGGCCACCGCAGGCGGCTTCGCCAGCCTCCTGTTCAGTTGTAGCAGCAGCAGGCGCGGCAATTCCCGAGGAGACCACGAGGAACGCGGCGAAGATCGCGAAGATGCGCTTACGCATCGGGATCACCACCAAGGTCGCGGATCTCTTGATCGGTGAGGCCGTCGGGCAGCTCGTCGCCGTCGCGGTGACGAACGAGCTCGTCGACAGCATAAATCATACCGAGCGCCAGCGGAACGGAGACGATCAGCGTTCCGGAGCCATCGTAGACCGTGAGATCAGTGATGACAGCGGCGAGCGTCGAGAAGCCAGCGCCGAGGACGACCGAGACAGCCGCAGATGCGCGGCTCATAGACCGCCCTCTGTGACGAGTTTCGAGACAGCTGCGAACGCAGTCGCAGCCGCTGCGGACAGTACCACTAGCCGGTCAATCTCGTGAAAAACGTGTGACATTAGAGGAACCTCAGCGAACGGCTACGAACCAGCCGAACAGGGTCGCGAAGAACGCGAGCTGTGCGCCGAGCGGATCACCGATCGAGTTCAGGAGATCGGGAATCTGTGAGGTGTACTGGTAGCCGAGGGTGAGAACTGGCACGAGGCCGAGGCTCACCTGCTCCCACGTTTCGTAGTGCTCGAAGCGCTTCGTCTCCGAGGACATAAACGCGGCAGCGTACACGGCGATGCCCGCGAGGGCAGCGTGTTCAGCCGTGAGCGAGTAGTTCGAGAGCCAGACGAGTGTGATCTCCGTGACGCCGCCGAACTGATACAGCGAGGTGGCGACGAACGCGACGGAGAAGATCGCCGGGAGCGTTCGGAGGTTCGCGTACTCCGAGATCGCACCGGAGAACGACGAGCTGTAGGATGATCTGGATGTCATCAGAGATCACCCGCTCATCTGCCGGACTTCCCAAATGTTGAACTCGACCTCTTCGTCAGCTCCGTCAGGCGTGAACGTCCGGATCTCTTCGGTTTTCTTGAACCCAAGGACAAGCCCCTCAGCGGAACCGTGTTTGTCGGCGAGGGAGTCGAGTGTGCGGTCGATCTGGTTGTTCGAGAACATCACCACGACGTCGCCGAGGCCGCGCGCGATTTCGAGGACATCGTTGGGATATTTCTGCGATTCTTGACGCTTGCGCAGCTCGCCCACGACGGACTCGCCTGCGTCAAGTTCGATCCATTCTGCGTCGTCGTCACCGGATTGGTTCGGTGCGTCGACGACTTCCATTTCGTCGAAACTTGGGGTTTCAGTCGACATCTGCAAATACAGATAGAGGACCTTCGAAGGTAGCAGCGCCGACAGCCGGGTGAAAGTGATAAGATTTCATAAAAGCCATTCTGTATTTAGGTAGAAAGTAATGGAGACTCATTCGCAGCAAACCAGTTTGTGAAAAAACATTATTAGGGTGGACGTGTTCGGAGGTATCATCCCGTCAAGTATTCTCACATATGTCCGAAGCAATTGAATTTTCATGGTCGAGACACACGGTGATTGACGACAGTGAACTTCTGAAATATATTTATGAAGTTGAATCTTGGGAGGGTGGCACGCTGAAAGTTGATTCATATTGTATCAAGCCATCAGCTGGTACTTTGAACCAAAGTGGATTCATCCAATTCTTAAGAAATCAACTGCCTCGGTTCGTATTCTCACAATCAGAAAGGGATGATAGAGACTGGCCAGGGTGGGATGCTCCTGAGTTCATAAGCGAAAAAGAAGATGATGACAATGTCGGAATCGTCGGTGAATTAATTCTGTTCGTACTGGTCGATGCAATATTGAATATGCCTATGGTCTGCCACAAAGTCTCATTAAAACAAGATCCGGTACAAGCAGTCAAGGGATCAGATGGACTATTTTTTGGGGAATTTCGAGGAAAAGACGCCCTCGCATTTGGTGAGGCAAAGTTCAAGACACAACGGTCTACAGCGATTACAGAAGCAATTGAGGATACGGAACGGTTTCACGGCCCTGAAGGACACAGTAAGAAGGGATTCGAACTTGACGTTGCTTCAAGGACTCTAAGTGAGGATTTGAATGAAGAAGAAGTACGGCGGATAGCAGAAACACTTTCACCAGAGACTACACAACATCGGGAAATACATCCGGTATTTATTGGATATGAAGATGATAATTTGGCGGAATTTCAAATGGAGTGTGATGATGAGGAGGAGTTGATAGAACGCATCGCTACCCGTGTTTCTGATTCTGATCTAAAAGCATATGTGAAAGAAAAAATTGAGGAAGAACATCCGGAAATGCAGAAATATTGGATGATTTTCTTTTTGTTCCCTATAGAGGACACGACTAATTTCAAATCTGAATGGCAAAATGCTGTGTTCAATAGTCCAGGAGGTAACTAATGTCAACGTATGAGGCTGCTGCTCAATTAGATTTCTTTAATCAGTGTCTAGATGAGCTAGTTGTCGAGCTGGTACGAGATGATCTGGACGTACGTAGTCACGGATTTGGGCTGGATGAATTTGCTGAAACTCCAGTTAGATCTGTTGACGAAGAAGAAGTGAATAAATGCGCTTGGATCGCTTCAGTATTAGCTTCTAGCGGAAACGAGGACCACCGGAGAAAGGCACTTGCTTTTGGTGTTCTGAGTTATATTCGATCAACAAAAAATGACGTCAATGAGGCTCAAGAGGAGGCATATAGAAGGTATCTGTATATAATATTAGCAAGGTTAGGTAACTTACCCGCATTCAATAACATAGATGCTACAGAAACTGAGCTTACTTTTGAACAACAACTTGTTAGGTCAGTTGACTCTGTTCTCGGTGCAGAGTTAGTGAGTACGCGAGATGAGTATGAACTTGAATCAGGACCTATCCTTTCAAAATTTCAAAATGATATATATAAGCATTTGATTGCAGGTCGTAATGTTGCGATTTCTGGCCCAACGTCCTCTGGTAAGTCGTTTATTCTACAGCAATATATTGAGAAAAAAGTTAGTGAAGAAGAACAATTCCAAGCGATCTATGTAGTTCCAACGAGAGCATTAATTTCCGAAGTCAGTCGAGATCTTTCCCAGTTAGAGGGGGTGACAGTTAGACCGGGAATGTACTTTGATCAAACCGATGAAAATGCTACGGAAGATATTGAAAAAGATCTATTCCTTGTCGTGACACCAGAGAGGTGCCGGAGAATCGTGGATCCAGATATCCGTACTGAAATTGAGCCAGATTTAGTCTTTTTCGACGAAGTACAAAACATAGAGGACGATGAGCGAGGAGTGCTATTCGAGGGAGTAGTCGAACTGTTGAATCAGTATTATCCAGATTCCCAGATTGTCGCTGCTGGTCCTTATCTAGATAACCCAGGAGAAACATTAGAAGCGCTCACGAATAACGAGGTGGCAGAAGTTCAGAGCGCATTCACACCAGTATTGCAACTGAAAGTTAGTCTTCAGTTTAGGCCTGGACGCAATACAGACATTTCTGCGAAAGTTCACTCACCTTCTGGTGAAATTCGTCGAATTGATATTCCAGAACCAGAAGATCTGAGTTATACCCAGGTGGATACAAATAAGACAGAATCACTTCCAACGATTCTTGAGGAATTCGCCAAGAACAGCAAAACATTGGTATATTCTGGAAAGAAGAACTACGCTGAAAAGCGTGCAAAGCGTATAGCGAATTCGAAGGAAAAGCAACCACTATCTCCGGATTTAGAAGAGCTGAAATCTTTCTTAACCAAAGCGATTCACAAGGACTATTCGTTAATCGAATGTCTTGAGAGGGGAGTTGCATTTCATCACGGAAATGTTCCCAAGTTTGCCCGTGAAGAAATCGAGGAGATCTACAGCGAGACAGGAGATCTACATACAATTGTTACTACACCAACATTGATGCAGGGTGTGAACCTTCCCGCTGAAAAGATCTTTTTGGTCGGAGCTAAGAAAGGGAGTGAAGATCTATCGGATTTCGAGTTCAATAACCTAATTGGGCGAGTTGGTAGAGTCGATACCAAACTCTACGGGGCCATTTACTGCATCGAAACGCAAAATGATGAATGGGCAGATGAAAAGCTGTCTGGAGCTGGTGAAAAAGAAGTTGAACCAGCCACAAATCAAGCAGTTAGCAAGGTAGAAGAGTTAATTTCAGCAATTGAATCAAAAGATCTGACTTCGGTCGAAGACATTGGGGTCAAGTACACAGCCATTCTCTTGCGGGGAAGATATCTCAAAGAGGACAAATCTGTGAGGTCTTTCTTAGAGAATAAAGGTATGCAAGATGAGAACATTAAGAAAATCCAATCATCACTTGAGGAGGTACTGGAAGAAGTCAACCTCCCTAACAAGTATCTAAGAAAGAATCCAACTGTTGATCCAGTAAAACTTGATCAACTATATCACTTGGTTGATAATAATGTAGGAGATTGGATTATTGAAAACCGCTACCAGAATCTATATTCCAACTTGCTAAGTGTTACAAGGAATCTGAATCGGGTGTTCAAATTCTCAAGGGATAAAGAGTATGATATAACACCAGAAAATATTGAAACAGAATGTCCAGTACTAGAACCAATAGTCGTCAATGCAACTCAATGGCTTGAGGGTAGCTCTTATGGAGATCTGATCGAAAGCAGACGTAATCATAAATCAACTCCGGATGATGAATCCATAGACCGATCTATTCGAGAAACAATGAGTATAGTAGATCAAGATATTTGCTTTAGATTGGTGAAGTACTTCGGGATTTTAATTACTATTTTGGAAGATATAAAGGAAGACGAAACACCAAGCTGGATGCTCCAACTGGATAGTATGCTTGAGATGGGATCTATGAATATTGCAGAGCTTAAATTAATGTCCGCAGGGGTCGATCGATCAGTGGCAGTTGACCTCCAAATTCCACTGGATGTTGAGGAGCCTCAAGACTTTCTTAGGTCTAATCCAAACTTTGTGCCGTCATTTCATAAAAAGCATCTTGAGAAACAGGATATCCTATAAACAATACAGTGATCATCGTTAGGCTGAAAGCAGTCCTAACATTCAATCGTCGTTTTCGAGTATTGAAACGGAGACGTAGGAAAGATTGAGAGTCTAACCAGTGACCAGCCTAGCCAGAGTATCTAACGCAGCCTAAGACTCTCCCCAAATCTCCACAATTGGTGGCGGTCGATCAGTTTCAATCGAAACCAAGGTTTCATCAGGGTCGTGCATATTGTCCTCTAAAACTTCGAGAGAAGCAGCCTGTGAGGTCGAAGCTGGCATATCCCAGTAGGCATACGCGCCGAGGTAGTCAATCGATACCCAGTAATCTGTAGAGAGTTCTCGAAGCGTCGCTTGGGCACGCCCGGATTCGAGGAGATCATCCAGATCTGGCTCGTGAACCCACGTTTCAGCATACTCCCGCGATAGCTCGATTACTGTATCCTGAGAGGCCCATTCAGCAGCTTCGCGAGCCTCACCTTCGATTTCCGGTGGTTCCGGATCGATCGATTTCTCGATTCCGCGCGACGTCGACCAGAATTGTTTATCTGTGGCCCAGTAGAGCGCCAGTTTCCAGACGGCTTCTTTCGAATCATCCTCTCCAGAGGTGAGCGTTTCTCGATCATCAAAGGATTCAGCGACGTCAGCGAGCGCACCGTAGGTTGCACTCAAGTACTTTCCAAGGTAGGAACCGGCGGTTTTCTGAAAGATGATCTCATCGTCACCTTCCATATCGACGAGATCGTGTTGACCAGCTCGTTCCGCAGCCTCTTCGCGAGAGAGATCGTTATCCCCGTAGCGGTACCAGTCGACCCAACCATCAGCGGAGTTGAACCGCACGCCGTCGAGATCGTGTTCTCGTCGGTACCAGTTGAGGATCGTCTCCTCTGTGAACTCGTGGACAACCTGCCACGCTCCCTCTTCGTCGAGCGAGGAGCCAGTAAACGGTACGAGGTCGAGTATACCGTTGTCATCGGGGTTGTCAGGATCACCAGCTGGGCGGAGGTCGTCGCGGTAGACCAGCGGACGCACGTCGACGATCGAGCCCTGCCCATAGTCTGACCACTTCTGAGACAGCTCTCCTTTGTCGATCAGCCACGGCATTCCATCGCTCTCGCGACGTGGCGGGTTGAAATGCAGCGTGTGGAGGTGAGGAAGGCCACCCGACGCGTATTCGAGGACCTTCACGTAGTCGAGCGTCTGCCGAGGGCGGCCAGTCACCTTGCCGTCAAGATCCGGACGCCAGCCAGTGACACCCATTTCGCGAGTGTCGGCCTTCGTCGAGGGATCAGCTGAAAAGTACTGCCGGAGCCGGTGAAAGTTCGGATTGATATTTTGTATGGAATCGAGCAGTGAGTCGTGCTGCTTCGGATCGGTCGTTAGCGTTGAAAATGCCGCAGTCGCTCCCGGTTCGGCGCGCGCGTCAAGCGCATCCTGTAGCCGTGCGAAAGAGCGCCCGTGGCGATCTTCGGAATTGAAGCGCGTCTTGTACTGTTTGGTCATCCGACGCGTTTCGGTACCCTTCCGAGAACGAACGTGGACATCGAAGGCCAGTCTGAAATCGTCGATACGCCGAATGTAACGAAGCAGACCCTCAGCGGCAGCCGATTTCTGAGCATCTGAAAGATGGGATTCGACCGAGGAGAGGACGCGACGGACGAAATGGCGGTCTGAAAGCGTGCCGTCGTTGGGGGTCTCTGTTTCACTAATGCCTGATGAAATCAAGTCAAGAAGCCGCAGGGTTGGGATGACCCGGGTCGAGGAGCCGCCGCTTTCGAGCTGTACGAATCCGGCAGTTTCAGCGGCTTTCGTGAATCGGTATGCAAATTGGTATTCGGAATTGCTCCCGTCAAGCTGCTCCTCAGCTAATTTACGTTCAGCAATGCGATCGAGGGCGGCATCGTGGCGCTCCTCAGCGGTGTTCCAGTCGAGATCGGCGAATCCGACTGTGTTACGCCACGGATCTTTGCCGTAGAGTCTGAGTCCGTACAGACCTACGTGGACGAGTTTAGAGCGGAGGATTCCCTCAGGGTGTTCAGCGACGAGCTGTAGAAGTCGCGCACGGTCGCGATCGCGTTCAGTATATGATCCGTCGAGCAGTTGGCCTCGACCAAGGAGTCCTTCCTCTTCGAGTTCGCGAAGAAGGTACTCACGTAAGGGTGATGTGTTACATTCACCCGAAGTCGAGGCCCCCGCGCTCATCCACGCGAGGGAAGCTCAGTTTGGTCAGTGGAGTCCGCACCGTGCCGCCCAGCCGCTCGTTTGCCGCCTCCCGCCGGTCGGCGGCTTGCGCGGCTCCGGGCCCCCGTGGGAAGGGGCCGCTCCGCCGCTTGCGGTGGAAGGTCGAAATCATAGAGCAGTGAATGGGCTGCCCAGACGAGCGCGGGATGGAGCTGATCGACGGGATCACCTCGATCAGGAACGGGGACCGAATGGCAGGTTTTGCATTCCCGATAGCGCGCGCGGGATTGTTTACGCTGGGCGACACATCCGTCTCGACAGCTCCGACAATTGTACCGAACGAACCCCGTACCGAGGCGTTTGAACCTCACCGGAGCCACCTCCGGCGAATTCTCTCATTTCTGCTTTCGGCTAAGACTAACCGCCCGACTGCGCGGAGGGGTGGTAAGGAACGTTCTGGTACAAGACGAGAGACTACCGTCTCAGATTTGTTAGAACGTCGAAGTTGGGTGGCTGGGGAGTTGTACGGCCCCAAATCACCCGACCCATCGCGGGGATGGATCGATATGGGCCAACGCGGATTTGAACCGCGGACCTCCCGGTTATCAGCCGAGCGCTCAACCTGACTGAGCTATTGGCCCAGGTGAGCGCATCTATCCGTTGTTCGATGAGTAGTTTAAGGGTTTCCTTTCGACCGCAGTTGGACACGCAGTGACGGGGTTCGACCCCCCGTAATTCGGCTCAGAAACGGCCCGCAGTCAGGTATTGTCGTCGCCGGAGCGACCGTACTCTTCGGGGTCAAGATTGACCACGTCGTCGCCGTCGTTCGGGAAGCCACCGACCCACACGTTGCCGGTGACGAAGCCGCCGGTCTGGCGGTCCAGATAGGGGCGGACGACGTAGCGCTTCAGCAGTTCCCGAATCGGATATCGGGTCACCGGCAGCGCGAGCGCGAATCCGAGGACGTCGGTGACGATTCCGGGTGTCAGGAGGAACGCTCCGGCGGCGATCAACAGGCCACCGTCGAGCAGTTCGTTCGTCGGAGCCTCGCCCGTCGCGGCCTTCCGCTGGATCTTCGCCAGCGTGTGTCGGCCCTCCGCGCGGACGAGGAGCATCCCGAGCAGTCCGGTGAGGATGACGAGGAGGACAGTCGGCACGAAGCCGATCGCCTGCGCGACCGGCAGCAACAGCAACGTGTCGGCGAGCGGGATCGCGAGCAGAATGGCGATGACCCAGCGCGTTCGCATACGCCCCCGTTTGGGACCGCCGTTCATAGCCCTTGTGTCGCAGCGATAGTGTTCGAGGTGTGCTCGGGTCCGCAGTGGTGACGTCCCGATGGACGCGAAGCGTCCATCGACGTCCGGTTCGTTCCACTCACGGGACTCCCACCTTAGCAGTCGTGAAGTTGCAATCGCGTATCCAAACTCGATCTGCCATCGAGCGAAGTCGTCAGCGATCGCGATGCCTCGAAGGGCTTACCCGCGGTCGCATCCGAGCGCAGGTATGACCGACGACAGGACGCACGTCGAGTGGCGCGAGTGGGGCCCCGCGCCCTTCGAGGAGGCCCGCGCGGCCGACCGCCCAGTCCTTCTCGCGCTCACCGCGACGTGGTGCGACAGCTGTCACGAGATGGACGCCGAGACCTACGGTGAACCGCGGATCGCCGCGAACGTCAACGACGGATTCGTGCCGATCCGCGTCGACGTCGACCGCCACCCGCGCGTCCGCGAGCGGTACAATATGGGCGGCTTTCCATCGACGGTGTTCTGTACGCCGTCGGGGAAGGTCATCACCGGCGCGACGTACCTCGCGCCCGACGGGATGCGACAGGTGCTCGACTCCGTCCGCGATGTCTGGACCGACCGCGGCGACGACGCCGGCCGGATCCCGCGGGCGCTCGCGGGGAAGTCGACCCCCGCGGGTCCCGTCGACGAGCGGATCGAATCACATCTGGCGGGCCAACTCGACGAGAAGTGGGACCCGCGATTCGCCGGGTGGGGCACCGACGCGAAGTTCCCCCTGCCGCGGACGATCGAGTTCGCGCTCAAGCGCGCCCGCGGGCGGGCGGTCGAAACGCTCGGCGTGATCGGCGAGTCGCTCTACGACGCCGACGAGGGTGGATTCTACCGGTACGCGGAGGGCCGCGACTGGACCGACCCGCACACCGAGAAGGTCCTCGACGCCAACGCCGCGCTCGTTCGCGCGTTCGCGAACGGCTACCTCTACACCGGCGACGAGTCGCTGCTCGACCCCGCGTTCGGAACGCAAGAGTTCCTGATCGACCGCCTCTGGAACGGCGCGGCCTTCGGCGGCAGCGTCGCGCCGGTGGAAAGCGCGGACGTCGAACGCGACGACATCGGTACCGCCTCGGATCTCGGCCCGCGCCGCGATCTCACGGCCTACGCTGGCGGCAACGCGCTTCTCGCGGACGCGCTCTTGACGCTGGCAGCCTACACCGACGACGACACGGCGCGGGAGTACGCCACGCGCGTCCTCGAAGAACTCGACGCGGAGCACGTCGCCGACGACGGGACGGTCGCTCACACGGATTCGGGCGAACCGCGACTCCTGCTCGAAGACCACGCCCGCGTCGTCGCCGCGTTCACGCGGGCGCGACAGGTCCTCGGACCGGACGCGCTCGCCACCGAACGGACACCACTGGATGTCGCGCGGTTCGTTGCGGACCGCGCGATCGACGAACTGCAGGAATCCGAGGGAGCGTTCCGCGACGGGCCGGACGAGGGCGTCGGCCTCCTCGACGAACCGCTCCGGCCGCTCGACGGGGGCGTCGAGATGGCGGAGGCGCTGCTCGACCTCGCCGCCGTCCTCGGTACGGTCGAGGACGATCCGAGCGGAGATGTCGGTGACGGCCACGCGACCCCGTCGCGATACGTCGACGCGGCGCACGCGGGGACCGCGGCGTTCGCGGGCGCGTGGGACCGGATCGGAATCCAGGTCGCCGGCTACGGCTCGGTGGCGGCGCGGCTCACGCGCCCGGATCTGGTCGTCGCCGTCGGCCGGGGCGCAGGAAGCGACCTTCATCGGGCAGCGCTCCGCGTCGCCGACCACGAGGCCGTCGTCGTGCCCGACGCACCAGATGTCGCCGACGGCGTCGCGGTCGCGTCCCGCGGCGACGAGCGTCGCGAGTCGACGACGCCCGACGAGTTGATGGAGTCGGTCGCGGCGCTCACGAGCGGCGAGTGATCGCGTTCCGACGACGCAGCGAACCGTAAACCGCCGATTCGTTTTTATTTGTGGGAGCGGAGCGTGAGGTATGGCGAGCCTCAGGGATCTCGGGCTGTCGGAGTACGAAACGCGCGCGTACCGGTCGTTGCTCAGAACGGGTCCGACAACCGCCAAAGAGTTGTCTCGGGCGAGCGACGTCCCGATGGGACGGATCTACGACGTGCTGAACAGCCTCGAACAGCACAGCCTCGTCAGGAGTCAGGCGGCGAGCCGTCCGAAGAAGTACGTCGCCGTCGAACCCGACACGGCGCTCGATCGGCTGTTAGAGAGCAAACGACGTGAGTTAGCGGAAAAGGCCGACCAGTACGAGAGCGTCGTCGACGAACTCAACACGGAGTTAGAGACCGCCGAGCCGGTCCAAAGCCAGTTTTGGACCGCCGCGGTCGGCACCGACGAGTGGATCGAACTCCTCGTCGAGCGACTCGCTGCCGCGGACGACTCACTCGTCGTCGTCTCCGGCGACGTCTCTCCGCAGTTCGACCTCGGCGCGGTCGGCGAGCGGGTGACCGAGGAGCTCGCATCCGCGTTAGAGCGCGGTGTCGACGTCTCCGTGTTGATGTCGCCGGAACTGGTCTCGTCGCTCCCGCCGAGCGTCGGCGAGCGGTACTCCGACACGCTCGCGGATCACCCGTCCTTTTCGGTCCGGACCGCGCCGGAGCTCTCGGGGACGTTCGAGCTCATCGACGACGTCGAAGTCTGTATCGAGGTGCCGAACCCGCTGGACCCCGGGCAGGCGTTCGCGATGATCGACCTGAAAGACCCGGAGTTCGCCGCCGACGTTCGATCGCTGTTCGATCCGCGATGGGAGGCCGCAGAGCCGCTGTCGCTGTCGGCGCTCGCGAACGAAGAGTAGTCACGAACGCGCTCGTTTTCGCAGTTGTCGGGAATTACCTACTAGTCGTCGAAAACCGTTCCGCAGTCGTCGAGAATCGCGTCAGTGTTCGCCGTTCAGTTCCGCCCGGAGCTGTTCGAGCGTGACCTCGCGCTCGGCGTGGGCGTTGTGCTGGTGGATCGACTCGTCGTTCGACTGCTTCATGTGGACGACCGCGTCGTCGGCGAGGTGGTCGAACTCGTCGAGGACCTGCTCGGCCATCGAGCGGACGCAGTCTTCGACGAACTTCGCGTCCGCGTGCGCGTGGTAGGTCATATAGTCCTCGTCGGGGCGCTTCGCGAGGTTGTAGATCCGCGCCGACATCGAGTCGCGGGCGACCTCGACGATGTCCATCAGATCGACGTCGGGCGACCCCTCGGTCGTGATCGTCAGCGTCGCGTGGCCGCGCTGGGAGTGGCCCGGCTGTGGCACTTGCTCTAAGAACTCCTCGATCGTCTCGTCGTCGACCGCGAGATCGCGCAGCACGTCGCGGGCGCGCGAGGCCGACATCCCCTGCGAGCACGGACAGACCGTCATCCCGACGACCTCCGCACCGATCTCCTCGCGGGTTCCCTCCTCGGTGGCCGTCGCGCTGGCGACGATCTTGATCGTGCTCTGGGTCGGGAGTTCGCTCGCGGGCGTGTCCTCGCGGACGACGAAGTCCGCGGTCATCCGAACCTCCGCGGTCGAGGTGTACTCGTGCTT
This sequence comes from Halobellus sp. LT62, assembly GCF_037031285.1. Lineage (NCBI taxonomy): Archaea > Methanobacteriati > Methanobacteriota > Halobacteria > Halobacteriales > Haloferacaceae > Halobellus > Halobellus salinisoli. The sequence goes on along the minus strand of NZ_JAYEZO010000002.1, from coordinate 643,064 downwards.
TTCGAGCAGGCGGTCGGCGACGTCGCCGCAGAGGTCCTCGACGCGGTAGGCGGGCTCGGCGACGGCGGATTCGAGCGTCTCGTCGATGACCTGCATATTCCGGCTCATATCGATGCCCTTGCGGCCGCTGGGCAGGTCCACGAACACCTCGAACTCCGCCGTCAGAATCAGCGGGCGCTTGCCGTCGCGGGCGAGCTTGACGAGTTTGTCGACGCCTGTGACACCGACCTGACTCAGCCCGACCGTGACGTCCGGCTCGCTCGCCTGCACGTCGGGAAGCTGGTGACTCATTGTCACTCGGGAGGGACGGAGTTCGATTAACGCTTTCGTTAGCCGAAGACTGAGCGGCGAGCGGGACCGCTCGCCACGGGCACGGTATCGTGCCGACGGGACGGCGTCGGAACGCGTTTCTGCGATGGCTGCGGTCGGTCAGGGCCAGTCGTCGCGGCCGCTGGAGGCGAAGTGGTCCTCCGAGTCCGTACCGCCCGCGACTGCCCATCCGGCGGCCTCCGCGGCCCCTTCGAGCGGGAGATACTCCCAACCCGCTGCCTCGGCGATGGCCTCGTCTTCCTCGGTCGTCCCGACGAAGACGTGCCGCTCGGTGTCGAACTGCCGTTTGACGTTCTCGAGGCTGTCTTGGACGCCGCGGGGACCGGAGAAGAAGTCTTGTCGAATGCGGTGTTTCCGCGTGAAGTTGGTGACGACGTAGGTGGGTTTGTCACTCAGGACGCCGACGTACTCGGTCCACTGCCGGGCGTCGTTGAACACCGCGTTCGGGTCAGCGAGCGCCTGCAGCGCCGATAGCTCGAACGCCAGCGTCATATCTCCGTCGCCGCCCGGGCCGCCTGAAGACGAGGACTCGTCGCTCATACCCGATCATATCGGCTAGCCGCCGAAAACTGCATCGGTCCCGAAAAGACGGACGTGTTCGCTCCGGCCCGGAGCCTACTCCACGCGGTAGTAGGCGGTGTATTTGATCACGTCACCGGTCGCGAGATCGCTCGAACCGACCGCCCACGTCGAACCGTCGATCGCGGTGAGAAACGCTCGACAGTTCTCTTCGGAGAGCTGGTCGACGTCGCGGACGCGGTCACCCGCGCTCAGTTCGGTCGGGTCGCACTCCACGAGGACCGACGGGCCCTCGAGATGCCCCGGATCTCGGACCGATCGTGACATACGGTACCAAACAACACGAATTGCCATAAAGATTGGGGACAATCGTCGGGGAATCGGTGGACGGCGGAACGACAGAACGAGTGCGGATCGAAAAAATACGGACGCGTCGACGGCGTTACTCTGCGGCCTTCTCTTCGAGTTCGAGGTCGTCGATCTCGAAGTTCTGCTGCATCAGCACGTCCTTCTGGTCGGCGACGGCGCGGCGCTCGCGCATCAGCTGCTTGTATTTGGTCTGCGGGGAGAGATCGCCGATGAGGACGCCGCCGACGATGCGGCCGTCTTTGAACGCGAGCCGTCGCCACTCGGTGTCGGAGTACTTCGCCTCGGCCTCGTCGTCGCCGAGCGTCGGGTGACCGAAGGAGAGGAACGGGAAGTCGAAGTGCGTGATCGAGTACGAGGAGACCCACTCGAACTCCGCGGAACCGTACTCGACCATGTTCTGCGCGGCGATCGATCCCTGCTCCTTCGCGGAGCCCCACGCGCCGTTCTGGGCGCGTTCGCCGAGGATGAGGTCGTCGAACTCGGTGATATCGCCCGCCGCGAAGACGTCGTCGTGGTTCGTCCGCATGTACTCGTCGACGATTATGCCCGTGTCCGTCTCGATCGGCGTGTCCTGCAGGATCTCGGTGTTGAAGTTGAGACCGATCGCGATGCCGACGAAGTCGGCGTCGTACTCCACGCCGTTGGGGTCGACCGCGGTCGTCACGCGACCGTCGTCGTCGGTCACGAAGTGATCGACGCCCGACTCGAACACGGGTTCGACGTCGCGCTCGCTGAGCGCGTTGTGGATGATATCCGCCCCTTCCTTCGAGAGCGCGTAGCGCCACCAGCGGTTCCCACGCATCAGGTACTTCCCCTCGACGTCTTGGGCGGCGGTGATCGCCGCGAGGTCGATGCCGAGCAGGCCCGCGCCGACGACGACGGAGCTGTCGGCCTCCTCGATGTGGGACTTGATCGCGCGGGCGTCTTGGAACGTCCAGAAGTGATGGACGCCCTCGGCGTCGGAGTTGTCGACCGGTAGCTGTGTCGGCGTGCCGCCCATCGAGAGGAGGAGCTTGTCCCACCCGATCGCCTCGCCCTCGTGAGTTTCGACGGTGTGCCCGTCGACGTCGACGTCGACGACGAGCGTGTTGAGTCGGAGATCGATGTCCCGCTCGTCGTACCACGATTCGTCGTGAATCGAGATCGGCGCTTCCGGGAGCTTCCCCTTGGCGAACTCCTTGATCAGAATCCGATTGTAGAGGGCCTCACCCTCGTCCGTGATGACGGTGATGTCGGCGTCGGGCTCCTCCTCACGGAGGGTCTCGGCGGCGGAACTCCCCGCGACACCGTCGCCGATGATCACGTACGACTGAGTCATATTCGAGCGATTCGGCTTCGGGGTTAATGTGGGTTGCTATCCGGTCGGCGGGTCGTTTGTCAACGTTTAGCGTGGTTTTTCCGATAGAGCGTGAAAGTCGCGCACAACACGACGGTTCCGCTGGACGGACTCGAAACCGTTCGTTACCGCAGTTTACCGAGCGCCTCGAAGAAATCGGAGGCCGGACCCGCCATCAGGACCGGTTGCTCCGCGGTTTCGATGGTCACGTTTGTCGGTGGCTCCATCCGCTCGCGAATCCGCCCGTCGACGACGACGACGGCCTCGTCGGTGTCCGAAACGGCGACCGAAACCGTGGCATCCCGATCGACGACCAGCGGCGGCATTCCGTCGACCGCCGCCATTCCGGTGATGACGATACCAGAGACGCCGGGGTGGATGAGGGGGCCGTCCTCGCTGAGATTGTACGCGGTGCTTCCGGTCGGCGTCGAAATCAACACGCCGTCGGCGTGGCCGCTCGCGTACGGCGACCCGTCGACGGCGACGTCGATTGACGCCCCGCCGCCGTGCCCGCGGTGTGCGCCCTGCACCACGATCTCGTTGACGGCCGGCGGAAGCGTCCACCCGTCGCCGCTCGCGGCGAGGCGCGGCATCGACCGCGTCGGAAGCTCGCCCTCCTCGCGAAACCGTCGTACCTCGGCCAACACCGCGTCGACCGCGTCGTCGGGTCTGACGGCGTTGAGAAAGCCGACTTCGCCGAGGTTGACACCGAGGATCGGCGTCGCTCCCGCGCCGTGGGCGGCGAAGAGGAACGTGCCGTCGCCGCCGATGCTCACGACGAGGTCGGCGGCGTCGAACGTGTCGATGTCGTGGCCGGGGACGCCCAGTTCGGCGGCCGTCGCCGCGTCGATCCACACCGTGACGTCCGCCTCGACCAGCCGTTCTCGGATCTCGCCGGCCAGCGCGGCCGTCCGGTCGTTTCCCCACTGCGCGACGATGGCCACCTTCATCTCCGTCGGAGCGTTCGACGCGACGTCAAAAAAGGGCTCCGTCACGTCCCGCCCGATCCAGCGGCGAGGCGCTCGTCGACGCGCTCGACGTGCTGTCCCTCAGCGGCGGAGCCACGGGCAACATTGATAGCCGCGCCGGTCGACGTGCGAACGACCGCGATGGATCGGAGCCACGAGCGCATCGAACGTCTGTATCGACCGCGTCGTGTCGCGTTACCTGCGGGGAGACGATCGTGAGCGACGAAGACGACTGGTTCGAACGCGCGATCGGTGGGGACGACGCCGACGAGAGCACTGACGAGTCCGAAGAGCACGCTGAATCCGAAGAGCGATCGGACGGCGTCGATGGCGAGGAACACGCTGACGGCGTCGATGGCGAGGAACACGCTGACGGCGTCGGGAGCGAGGAACCAACCGGCACCCACGACGTCGGTGACCGTGTGGACGGCCCCGAAAAGCGCGGTGACAGCCCGGAGAACAACGCTGCGGAGAAACGCGGTGTAGAGAGCCCGGGCGGTGACGACGGACGGGAGGACGACGAGGGCCCGTTCGAGCAGGATTTCGCGACGGCGCTCGGCAACGCTCCCGAGCCGGAGGGTGGCGACTTCTCCGGCGAAACTGGGTCCGGTCCACCGCCGACCGGTGGTGGCGTCGATTCCGATGCACCCGACTTCGGCGGGTTCGACGAGGGGCGAAGTGGGTTTTCCGAGAGACAGGGTGAATTCGGCGAGGACCGAGGCGGCTTCGACGAAGACGCCTTCGACGAGGAGTCGTTCGAGTCCGACCTCGACCGCTTGGATATCGGCATCGAGGGGCTCGACAAGATGATCCTCGGCGGCGTCCCGCGGCGGTCGTTGATGGTCGCGATCGGATCGGCCGGGACGGGCAAAACGACGTTCGGGCTCCAGTTTCTGAACCACGGGCTCGAACGGGGAGACGCCGCCGTCTACATCACGCTCGAAGAGAGCCACGAGCGGATCCTCGCGACGGCGAGCGAGAAGGGGTGGGACTTCGAGTCGTACGTCGACGACGGCCAGTTGGCCATCGTCGATATCGACCCCGTCGAGATGGCCAACAGCCTCGACAGCATCCAGAACGACCTGCCCGATCTCATCGAGGAGTTCGGTGCGGATCGGCTGGTCTTAGACTCCGTGTCGCTGTTAGAGATGATGTACCAACGAACGCCCAAGCGGCGGAGCCAAGTGTTCGGGTTCGCGCGCGCGCTGAAACGAGCCGGGATCACGACGCTTCTCACCTCCGAGGCCAGCGAGGACAACCCCTACGCCTCGCGGTTCGGGATCGTCGAGTACCTCGCCGACGCCGTGTTCGTCATGCAGTACGTCCGCGAGAGTGACTTCCGGGAGACCCGACTCGCCATCGAGATTCAAAAGATCAGGGACGCGAACCACTCGCGGGCGACGAAACCATACGAACTCACCGGATCGGGAATTTCGGTCTACCGGCAGGCGAACATCTTCTGAGCGTGCCGCCGAGGCTATCGGCCGGGTGAAACGAGCGTCCAAGCGATACGAGCGCCCCGACGAAACGGGCGCGTCAGTACAGCAGACTCGCGTCGTCCTCGATCATGTACAGCGACCGCGCGGCGATGTTGACCGCGTGGTCGCCGACGCGTTCGAGGTCCCGCACCGTGAGAAGGAGTCTGGAGATGTCCTGCAGGTACGCCTCCGCGTCGGCGTTCTGTTCGCCGAAGGGGTCCCGTTCGATGAGGTCGCGGACGACGATCGAACTCGCCGCCTCGCACATCGCGTCGAGGTCGTCGTCGCGCTCAGCGACCGCGTGGCACGCGTCCGTATCTTCGTTCGCGTAGGCGGCCATCGCCGCCTCGAGCATTTCGAGCGTCTCCGCGCCGATCTGTTGGACGTCGACCTCGGGGAAGATATCGCGCTCGGCGTCCATCGCGTACTGCGCGAGGTTCACCGCGAGATCTCCGATGCGTTCGAGGTCGGTGATGATCTTGAACGACGCTGCAATGAAGCGGAGGTCGGAGGCGACGGGCTGTTGGAGCGCGATGAGGTCGACGCACTCGCCCTCCAAGTCGAGATACATCTGATTGACCTCGTCGTCGCCGGAGACGACTTCCTTGGCCGTCGATCGGTCCTTCTGTTCGAGCGCGTCGAGTCCGAGTCGAAGCCGCTCGGCGACGACCTCGCTCATGTAGAGGACGTCCTCGCGGAGGTTCGAGAGGGACTCTTGGTACTCTTGTCTGGGCATAGTTAGCGAATCACGTGAATCGGGTTAATACTGTCGCGGGGGCGACCCCGACGCGGCGATGCGGTCGACGGTTCCATCGGCGTGTGCGAGCGTGTCTCACCGACGAATCACCCAAACTTCCCGGTGATGTAGTCTTCGACGCGCTGGCTCTCGGGGTTCTCGAAGATCTTCTGGGTGTCGTCGAACTCGACGAGTTCGCCGCCGGTCAGGAACACGGCGGTCTGATCGGAGATCCGCGCCGCCTGCTGCATGTTGTGCGTCACGATGACGACCGTGTACTCCTCGGCGAGTTCCTCGATGAGATCTTCGATCTGGGACGTCGCCACGGGGTCGAGCGCCGACGCCGGCTCGTCCATCAAG